>DASQDI010000161.1:0-60084 GCA_035634255.1 Blastocatellia bacterium | reverse complement strand
ATGTTGGGCAGGCTGTCGAAGAACTCTTTGAGTGATGGGTTCTCGCCGGCGGGCCGCGCGAGGTCGCCCGCCGTCACCTTGCTCTGCCGCGAGGAGAGCGGGTAGGTCGTGATTCCGCCGAAGTCCAGAGGCTCTATATCGTAACGCGACATTGTGACCGGATCACCTCTCGCGGGGATGGATGGCCCCCTCGATCAGATCGCAAAGTATGTGGCCGATGGTTATGTGCGTCTCCTGAACGTGCTGCGTCGAGTCGCTCTCGACGACCAAGGCGACATCGACCTCGGGGGCGAGCTTCCCGCCGTCGCGGCCAGCGAGCCCCACGGTCTTCATCCCGATCTCGCGCGCCGCGACCACTCCGCGGAGCACGTTGGGCGAGTTGCCGCTGGTTGATATGGCGAGCGCCACGTCCTCCGCGCGCCCGAGCGCCCGCACCTGCCGCTCGAAGAGTTGGTCGAAGCTCGAGTCGTTGGCGACGGAGGTCAGGATCGAGGTGTCCGTGGTGAGCGAGATAGCCGCCAGGGGCGGCCTGTCGTACGTGAATCGGTTGACCAGCTCCGCGGCTATGTGTTGAGCGTCGGCGGCGGACCCCCCGTTGCCGAATATTAAGACCTTGCCGCCGGACCTGATCGACCGAATCATCAACTCGGCCGCGGCGGCCACCTTCTCCGAGTGTGAGTCGAAGAACGCGCGCTTGGTGTCGAGGCTGCGGCGGGCAAGCTCTTGAATCCGTTCTATCATAGCAAGGGCCTAGTGTATTGGCCCGGGTTGCAAAACACAAGCAGAGAGATCAGGCCGATTTGCGAGGCCGGTGGCCATTGAGTACCGGGCGGAGCGCCTGCCCCGTGTACGACCTGCGGCAGCGGGCGACATCTTCGGGCGTGCCCTCCGCGACTATCCGGCCCCCCTCCTCGCCCCCGTCGGGGCCGAGGTCTATCAGCCAGTCAGCACTCTTTATTACGTCGAGGTTGTGCTCGACCACGAGGACCGTGTTGCCCAGAGAGACGAGCTGGTGCAGCACGTCTAGCAGCTTGCGCACGTCTTCGAAGTGCAGGCCCGTCGTCGGCTCGTCCAGTATGTAGAGCGTGCGCCCGGTGGCCCGCTTTGAGAGTTCCTTGGCCAGCTTGATGCGCTGCGCCTCGCCGCCCGATAGCGTGGTCGCCGACTGCCCGAGCTTAATGTAGCTCAGGCCCACGTCCAGGAGCGTTTGCAGCTTCGTCTTTATCTGCGGGATGTTTTCGAGGACCGGCAGGGCCTCTTCCACCGTCGTGTCGAGCAGGTCTGCGATTGATTTGCCCTTGTAGTGGACGGAGAGGGTCTCGCGGTTGTACCGCGCGCCGCGGCAAACGTCGCACAGGACGTACACGTCGGGCAGGAAGTTCATCTCGATGCACTTCATCCCGTCGCCCTGGCAGGCTTCGCAGCGGCCCCCCTTGACGTTGAACGAGAAGCGGCCCGGCTTGTAGCCGCGCTCGCGCGATTCGGGCAGCATCGCGTAAAGCTCCCGGATCGGCGTGAAGACGCCCGTGTAGGTGGCGGGGTTCGACCTCGGGGTGCGGCCGATGGGCGACTGGTCGATCTCGATGATCTTGTCGATGTGTTCGAGCCCCGTGACCTCGCGGTGCTCGCCGGGCTCTTCGAGGCTGCGGTAGAGCTTGCGCGCGAGGCTTCGGTAGAGGATGTCATCGACGAGCGTCGATTTCCCCGACCCGGAGACCCCTGTGACGACGATGAAGAGGCCGAGGGGGAAGGTCACGTCAATGTTCTTGAGGTTGTTCGCGCGCGCGCCCCGGACGGTTATGGCTTTCCCGTTCGACGGCCTCCTCGACTCCGGCACCGGGATCTCCGCGCGCCGCGAGATGTACCGGCCCGTGAGCGATTCGTCCGACCCGGCGATCTCGTCCGGGGTGCCCTGCGCCACCAGCTCGCCCCCGTGCGCGCCGGCGCCCGGCCCGAGGTCCACCACGTGATCGGCGCGGCGGATGGTCTCGTCGTCGTGCTCGACCACGAGGACCGTGTTGCCGAGGTCGCGCAGGTGCTCAAGGGTGTCGAGCAGCTTGAGGTTGTCGCGCGGGTGCAGGCCGATTGAGGGCTCGTCGAGCACGTAGAGCACCCCTCGGAGTTGCGAGCCGATCTGCGTGGCGAGCCTGATCCTTTGCCCCTCGCCACCCGAAAGGGTGGCCGACGCCCTGTCGAGGCTCAGGTACCCGAGCCCGACCGTGTTGAGAAAGCCGACGCGCTGGCGAATCTCGCGGAGGATGAGGCCCGCGATCTTCTCCTCCCGGCTGTTGAGCCGGATGCCGTCGAATACGCGCGCCGCCTGGGAGATCGGCAGCATCGTGTAGTCGGCAATCGTGCGCCCGGCTACCCGGACCGAGAGCGACGCGGGCTGTAGCCTCCGGCCGTGGCACTCGGGGCAGACGATGGGGGATATGAGCGCCTCGAAGGCCTGGCCCACCGCTTCGCTCCTCGACTCCTCGGCCCGCGCCGAAAGGTAAGCGACCGCCCCCTTCCATTCGGCTTTGTACTCGTACGCGCCGTAGCGCAGGGCGAGGCGCTCCTTCGACCCGTAGAAAAAAGCATCCTGAGCTTTCTGAGGCAGGGCCGAGAAAGGGCCGTCCGGCGAGGCCCCCGACTGGCGCGCCAGGGCCTTCATCGCGTCGCGCAGGTAGTTGCTGATGGCCGCGTCGGGGGGGAAGGGGTCCTGCTCGTTGATCGGCTGCTCGGGGTCGAGGACGATCTTAGCCGGGTCGATCTCCGCGCGCGTGCCGAGGCCGTGACAGGCCGGGCACGCGCCGTAGGTGCTGTTGAAGGAGAAGGAGCGGGGCTCAAGCGTCGGCACGGAGACCCCGCACTCGGGGCAGGCCATGCGCTCGGAGTAGAGCTTCTCCTCCCCGTCCACGATTGAGACGAGCACGAGCCCGTCGGTGAGCCTTGCGGCCACGCCCACCGACTCTTCGAGCCGCTTCTGGACCCCCGGCTTGATCAGCAGGCGGTCCACCACGACCTCTATGGAGTGGTTCCTGCGCTTATCGAGCTTTATGTCTTCGTCGAGCTGCTTCAACTCCCCGTCTATGCGCGCCCTTGTGAAGCCCGACCTCGTCAGCTTCTCAAGCTCTTTCTTGAACTCGCCCTTACGGCCGCGCACAATCGGGGCCAGAATCATCACGCGCTCACCCTCGGGGAGCGTCGCGAGCTGCTGCACTATCTGGTCTACCGACTGGCGGGATATCGGGCGGTCGCACTTGTGGCAATGCGGCTGGCCGATGGAGGAGAAGAGGAGGCGAAGGTAATCGTAAATCTCCGTCACCGTCCCCACGGTCGAGCGCGGGCTGCGCGTCGTGGTCTTCTGCTCGATGGATATGGCGGGCGACAAGCCGTCTATCGCGTCCACGTCGGGCTTTTCCAACTGGTCGAGGAATTGCCGCGCGTAGGCCGAGAGGGACTCGACGTAGCGCCGCTGCCCCTCGGCGTATATGGTGTCGAAAGCGAGGCTCGATTTGCCCGAGCCCGAAAGACCTGTTATAACCGTGAGCTTATTTCGAGGTATTTCGAGACTGACGTTCTTGAGGTTGTGCTGCCTTGCTCCGCGAATTGTGATTTTATCTATTGCCATTAAACCCCGGTCCGGATAGTTACGAATCTGCTTCAAACGAAAACATTTTATTTTACCGGACAGGTCGGTCGGACTGTCAAGAACGTTGGACCCGCGAGAGGCGCGGCGGCCCATTTTCGTTTGCCCGCCGTCTCCTGAGGTGTATAATCAGATCAGCTCAGGTTCAAGCAAATGGTTGGAACTACCATACTTCACTACCGCATCATCAAGGAGATAGGCAAAGGCGGAATGGGTGTGGTCTACAAGGCCGAAGACACCAAGCTGCACCGCACGGTCGCGATAAAGGCTCTGGCGGCCGATCTCGTTGGGGATGACAAGGCCCGCACCCGCTTCATGCGCGAAGCGCGCGCCGCCTCGGCAATAGACCACCCGAACATCTGCACGGTCTACGAGATCAACGAGGTCGACAACATACTCTTCTTCGTGATGCAGTACGTCGAGGGCAAGACCCTGAAGAAGTACGTCGGGGGCCGCCCCCTGCCCCTGGACCAGGCGCTCGAATTCTCCCTCCAGCTCTGCGACGCGCTCGCGGAGGCGCACCGGCGCAACGTGCTGCACCGGGACATAAAAAGCTCGAACATCATGCTGAATGAGCGGAACCAGGTTAAGGTCCTCGACTTCGGCCTGGCCAAGCTCATGAAACCCTCGGGCGGGTACAACAGCGCCGAGCCGATCATCGGCGGGGGGGACCTGACGCAGGCGGGCTCGCCTTTCGGCACGGCGAGCTACATGTCTCCCGAGCAGGCCAGGGGAGAGGTCGCCGACGCGCGCTCGGACATATTCTCGCTCGGCATCGTGATGTACGAGATGTTCACGGGGCGTCTGCCTTTCAGGGGGAAGGCTTCGGTGGACGTGATGCACGCGGTGATGCACGAAGAGCCGCCCGCGCTCGGGGAGGGGATGCCCGCGGCGCTCCAGCAGATCCTATCGAAGGCGATGTCCAAGGACAAGAACGCGCGCTACCAGTCGGCCGACCTGATGCTGGAAGACCTGCGCGCGCTCGTCCGCTCGCATTATTCGGAACAGGGGACCCTGCCGGCGGACAAGTCCGCGTCTTTACACGCGGCCAAGCAGCCCGCCAGACCCAAAGGGCTCTTCGGCCGCATGACCGCGTGGGTGCACCGCACCTTCCAGCCGGAGGCGGGCAAGGAGGAGAGTTCCGGCACCGGGTCGGGCACCCCCGACATCACCCCTTCCATGTGGCAGTCGCGCGACAAGAAGGCCATCGCGATCCTGCCCTTCAAGAACCTGTCCGGGAACCCGGAGAACGATTTCTACAGCTTCAGCCTCGCCGACAGCGTGATAACCGAGCTCGCGCAGCTCCGGGACCTTATCGTCCGCCCGTCCTCTTACATCGTCCAGTACCAGAACAAGGACGTGGACCCGCGCTCCGTCGGGGCGCAGCTCGCCGTCGACGCCGTGCTCATCGGGGGGTACATAAAATCGGGAGACCGCTTCCGCGTCACCCCCCAGCTCGTCGACACGAATTCGGGGGAGATCGTCTGGAGCGAGAAGATCGACGTGGACGCGAAAGACATAATCACGGTCCAGGACACGATCACGCGCCAGATAGTCGACGGCCTGCGGGTGAGGACCAGCTCGAAGGAGGAGGAGCGGCTGGTCAAGTCTCCGACCGAGAATGCCGAAGCGTACGAGAGCTACCTGAAAGGCCGCACGCTCCTCTACAAGTTCACCACGCAGACCCTCGACATCACCGACCTCGAAGCCGCGATAGACCTCTTCGATAAAGCCCTGAGCGTGGACCCCGGCTTCGGGCTCGCGCACAGCGGCATAGGAGTCTGCTACCTCAACTACGTGCTCAAGGGGATCGGCGGCGGGGAGTATTACCCGCGGGCCAAGGCGGAATTCGAGCAGGCCCTCGCAATCGACCCGACCCTGATCGAGCCCCGCGTGAGGCTGGTCTACATAGACCTGATCGAGGGGCGGTCGGACGTGGCGCGGCACGAGATACGCCGCCTGCTCCGCCACGCGCCGAACGAGCCCACGGTCCACTCGGCCGCGGCCTACGTCTACCGACTCTCGGGCCAGTACGAGCGCGCGCTCTCGGAGTGGGAGAGGCTGCTGAAGATAAGCCCGACCGACGTTGTCTTCGCCAGCTATAACCGCGCGCGCATCTACATGTACCAGAAAGAGTACGGGAAGGCCGAGGCCGAGATAGCGATGGGGCTCGCCTTCGAAGCGAACCACCCCTCGCTCCGCGCGTTCGGGGCGATGGTCGCCTACTATCAGGGCGAGATAGAGAAGGCCACGCTCGTAATAGAGGATCTGCTTGAGAAGAGCCCGGACCTCTACTCTTACAGGCTCTTTCTGGCGTTCTGCTACCTGTCGCGCGGCGAGCGCGAGCGCGCTATGGATTTGATAGACGACCGCGTGATAACCAACGCGAGGGTCGATCAGGACATAGCCTACTGGCTCGCGTCAGTCTACGCCCTCGCGGGCGAGAAGGACGAAGCCATCCAGTGGCTCGAACGCGCCATATCGATGGGGAACGAGAATTACCCGTGGCTCGCCTCGGACGCCAACTGGGACGGGATGCGTGACGACCCGCGCTACCGGGAGATACTGCGGGATTTGAAGGCGAGGTGGGAGAAGCTATCGGAGTAGCCCATCTCTTTAATGACACGGCCCGAAAACTACTGACGCCGGACATCTCAGGCATGTCCGGCGTCAACGTGTGGTGCCCGAAATATATCTCAGGCGGAGACGGGCGCGACGCCGATGGCGTTCTGAAGCCCTTCGATCACGCGCCGCTTCACGTCTTCGAAATCACCTTCTATCCGGCACCCGGCCGCGTTGCGGTGCCCGCCGCCCCCGAACATCTCCGCGACCTTCGCCACGTTGTTCTTCCCCTTCGAGCGCAGGCTGACGCGGTAGACGCCGGGCGAGAGCTCCTTGAAGAAGGCGACCGCGTCCACCTCGCCCACCGAGAGGGCGTGGTTGACTATCCCGTCCGAGTCCTCCTCCGAAGCGTCCGCCTCGTACATCGTCTCGCGGTCCACCGTGACCCACGCGAGGCGGCCCGTCTCGTCCCGCTCGATTGTCGAGAGCACGAGGCCCAGCAGCTTGATCTTCGAGAAGGGGTAGGAGTAAAAGAGCGCCTGCGATATCCGCGCGGGCTCGACCCCGAGGCGGACGAGCTCGGAGGCGATCTTCAGCGTCCGCTCGGTCGTGTTGGAGAAGTGGAAGCTGCCCGTGTCGGTCAGGAGGGCCGTGTAGATGCACTCGGCTATCTCTTTCGTCACCTGAACGCCGAGCGCCTTGCAGAGGTTGTAGATCATCTCGCCGACGGCCGCGGCCGTCGGGTCGATCCAGTTCACGTCCCCGAACGGCGTCGTCGTCGAGTGGTGGTCGATGTTGACGACGAACTGGTCCTTGAGGCCGGGGAGGCCGGGCCGCATCACGTCGCTGCACTCGATGATGAAGGCGGCCTCGTAATCTTCCGTCACGTCCTGCGCCACGACGACCGTATCCGAGCCCGGAAGCACCGTGTAGGAGGGCGGGACCCTGTCCCTCAACAGCACCGTCGCCTCCTTGCCGAGGCTCCTGAGCATCCAGTAGAGGGCCAGCCCCGACCCGAGGCCGTCGCCGTCCGGGCGGATGTGGGAGGTGATCATGAAACGGTTCTTCTGTTCTATGAGCTGTACGACTTCGCTTAACATGGTAGAACTACAGGCCCGGAATCAAAGCGCATCCCAAAACTTTCGGGGCGGCCCGCTTCGGAGAGCTTGCCCCCCTCCCGGTCATCACTGTTCGCGATCTTGAGAAGCGGCCGAACTCGAAGCTTCTCCGGACGAATCCTGCTCCTGCTCTCGCTCCCGCGCCTTTTCAACCTCCTCGCTGAGTAACTCTTCGATCCTCGTGGCAGTCCGTAAAGTTTCATCGAACACGAAATGCAGCTCGGGCACCCGCCGTATCCTCAGAGCCGCGCCGAGCTGGGTGCGGATGAATCGCGACGCGTGGTTGAGCGCTTTCAGCGATTCCTTGATCTCCTCTTCGGTACCCATCACGCTGACGTAAATCTTCGCGTGCTTTAAATCAGGAGTGATCTTCGCATCGGTGATGGTTACGAACCCGACCCTCGGATCCTCGACCTCCCCGGCTACGATCAGGCTGACTTCTTCCTTGATCTGCTCGGCCAATCGCTCAGGTCTTCTTCCCGACATATCTCCCCCGGTCACGTTCTCGCCCACGCCGTGAACCGTTTATGCTAACTACAAAACGGCCAACATGCAACCTGAGCTTTCAAGATCAACCTGTTCGGGATTGGGGCAGCTATTGTGCGCAACCGCTCGATTTAACCAGATCGAGCGGCCGCGCGGGGGGGCATGAGCGCCTGTCATTATGTCCGGGCCGGAAATCGAAAGCCTGAATTATAACTGAGTCGGGGCCACCTCTTCAGTTATGTAAGCCTCGATCACGTCACCCTCTTTTACGTCCTGGAACCGCTCCATAGAGATGCCGCACTCGTAGCCCTGCTTGACTTCGCCCACGTCGTCCTTGAAGCGCCTGAGAGACTCGATCTTGCCTTCGTAGACGACGACGTTGTCGCGCAGGACGCGGGCCGACGAGCGCTTGAGGAATCCGTCGGTCACGTAGCAGCCGGCGATCTGCCCGATGCGCGGGACCCGGAATACCTGGCGCACCTCCGCGTGGCCCGTGATGACCTCGCGCTTGGTGGCCTCCAGGAGCCCGAGCATAGCGTTGCGCATCTCCTCCTCGACCTTGTAGATGATCGTGTGGAGCCTTATGTCCACGCCCTCGATCTCCGCGATCTCGCGGGCCCTCGCCTCCGGCCTGATGTTGAAGCCGATGATGACCGCGGCCCGGTTCATGTCCTTGGCCGAAGCGGCCGCGAGCATCACGTCGGACTCGGTGATCGCGCCCACGCCCGACCGGATGATGCGGACTTTGACGCGGTCGGTCGAGAGCTTGTTGAGCCCGTCGCGTACGGCCTCGACCGAGCCCTGCACGTCGCCCTTGAGGATGATGAGCAGCTCTTTGACCTGCGTCTGGTCGGAGAAGAGCTGTTCGAGGCTGCGCGCGGAGGTGCGGGCGATTGCCGCCTGCCGCGCCTGCATCTGCCTCTGGTTGGCGATGTGCTGCGCCTGCGTCGCGTCCTGAACTACCTGGAACTGGTCGCCCGCGTGCGGCACGCCCTGCAGGCCGAGCACCTCCGCCGGGGTCGAGGGGCCCGAGATCTGAATGCTTCTGCCCCGGTCGTCGAACATGGCGCGGACGCGGCCGAACACCTGGCCCACGATGAACGGGTCCCCGACCTTGAGCGTCCCCTGCTGCACGAGCACCGTGGCCACGGGGCCGCGCCCCCTGTCGAGCTTGGCTTCGAGCACGACGCCCGAAGAGAGCCGCTCCGCGTTGGCCTTGAGCTCCAGCAGGTCGGAAGTCAGGATGATCATTTCGAGCAGGTTGTCGAGATTCAGCCGCTTTTTGGCCGAGACCTCCACCATAACCGTGTCGCCGCCCCAGCCGTCCCAGAGGAGCCCCCTGTCGGCGAGCTCCTGCCTGACGCGGTCCACGTTAGCGTCGGGCTTGTCGATCTTGTTGATGGCCACGATGATCGGCACTTCGGCCGCCTTCGCGTGGTCAATCGCTTCGAGGGTCTGGGGCATCACCCCGTCGTCGGCCGCGACGACGAGCACCACGACGTCGGTGACGCGCGCGCCTCGGGCTCGCATCATCGTGAAGGCTTCGTGGCCCGGCGTGTCGAGGAACACGATGCGGCGCTTCTGCTCCGGGTCATCCGGGTCCGGCACCTCGACCGAGTACGCGCCGATGTGCTGGGTGATGCCGCCCGCCTCCCCCTCCGCCACGTGCGTCGAGCGGATGGCGTCGAGCAGAGAGGTCTTGCCGTGATCGACGTGGCCCATGACGGTCACGACGGGCGCGCGGAGGGTGCGCATCTCATCGCCCGACTCGATCATCTTCTCCTCTTCCGTGTCGCTGATCATCTCCTCGAACGGGACGAAGCTGATGTCGTAGCCGAACTCCCGGCCCAGATCTTTTGCCGTCTCCGGGTTGAGCGTCTGGTTGATGGTAGCCATCACCCCGCGCTGGAACAGCATCTGCACTATGTCTCTGGCCTTCAGGTCGAGCCGCTCGGAGAACTCCTTGACCGTGGTCCCTTCGACGAGCTTGATGGACTTCAGCTCGGTGAAGACCGGCTTGGGCTTCTGCTGGACGGCGGGCGTGAGCCCCCGCGTGGGGCGGGGCGTGTCCAGACGCCTGCCTTCCTCCGGCCCGAACTCCCCGGGGCCCCGCTTGCCCCTGCGCGTGCGCTTGCGCGGGCGTCCCGTGTCCTGCGGGATGTAAGTGGTCCGCGGCGCGGCCGGTTTTACCGCCGGGGCTTCCTGAGAAGGCGCGGGCTCGGCCATCGCCGCCGGATACCTTCCCGGCTGGCGGCCTCCCGCCGCGGGCGACACCGTCCTCGCCGACGGGGGCGGGGGGGGCGTCATTCCGGGCTGGGGCCTCAGCACGCGAACCTGCGTGCGCGGGCGCTGCTGGGGCGCGGGCGCGGGCTTGGGCGCTGCTCCGGGTGACGAGGGAGCGGGAGGCTCTTGTCTGGCCGGTTCCTGCTCCTGCGGAGGCGCTGCCGCCGCCGGTTCTTCGGGCTGCTCGACCGCCGCGGGCGTCTCAGGTTGAGCTTCCGTGATGGGCTGCTCCGCAGACGGCTCCGGCTCCGCCGCGGGCGCGGGCGCCGCTCTCAGCTTAAGGACTTTCGGTCTGGCTGCGTCGAACTTCGTCTGCTCGAACTCGGACGCCGGGCTCGGCACCGGGGGCTCCGCCTCGGGTTCGGCGGGCGGCGGAGTCATCTGGACTTCGGCGGGCCCGGCGGCGGAAGGCTCGGCCGCCTCGACAGGCTTGGCGTGTTTAACGAGGCGCGGCCCGGTCACCGGGGCCGCTTTCTTCGGGAAGTATTTCGTGCGAATTCGCTCGGCCACCTCAAACGGTACGGTGTTCGAAGGCACGCTCACGTCTATGCCCTCGCGCCGCGCGTCATCGATCACTCGTTTGTTGTCGAGCTTCAATTCCTTCGCTAAATCGTAAATTCTAATCTTTTGCCCTGTTGCCATATTAAATCCGGTTGCGCCCCTGCAATCGTCCGAAGCGGTTTGCCGACACCTCGGCCACTACTTTTCCGACTCATCGCCGTCGTCGGGCCGCTCCCCCTCTCTGCTCCCTTCCGTTACGTCTGCCTGAGTTTCAGAGCCAGCGCCTTCAAAAATCCCGGCCGAAAGCTCGTCCGTATTCTCTTCGCCCGTCTCCCGCTCCGCAGCTTCCGACGGGCTCTCTTCGGAGACCTCAGGCTGCGCGTCCTCCGCCTCCGCCGCCCACTCCGCCTGACTCTCCGCGACGACGCGCGCGCCGGGCGCGAACGCTTCGAGGCCCGAGGCCGGCATGGGGCCTGGCGCTTCGGCCGAGCCGGAGGACGCATCGGACAGGAACTCCTGAATCTGCGCCTCCGACGGGCTCATCGCGTTAAAGTCGGGCTCGGCGGACGCCGTTGGACGCGACGGCTCGGGCTCGGCCCCCGGAGGGGGCGCGAACTCTTCCTCCTGACTCCTGACATCTTCTTCACGGTCTTCCGCCGATTCCGGAGCGGCCTGCTGCTCGCCCGCCTCCGCCTGCTCGTCCCCGGACGCGGCTTCCGAGGCGGGGGCCGCCTCCGCTTCGGTCTCTTCCGACTCTTCCGGGCTTCCTTCCGAGGTCTGCTCGGAGACGGAGACGCCCTCGCCCGCCTGAGCTTCACCCTCGCCCCCGGAGGCTTCGGTCTCGCGGGCCTCCCTCGCCTCGCGCGCCTGCTTCTGCGCCCAGAGGCGGTGCGCCCTCTCGATGATCTCGTTCGCCTGGTCGAAGCTTATGTCGATGGCGTCGACCAGCTCGTCCACGGTAGTCGCGGCGAGTTGCTCGATGGTCTCGATGCCCCGATCCTTCAACCGCTCGGCGGTGATCTGGTCCAGAGCCAGGCTCTCGCGAATGTCGGTGAGCGTGGCCTCCCCGCCCGCCATGACCGCTTCGAGCTGCGCGGCGGCCGCGCGCGCGGCCTCCTCGGCGCTGCGGATGTCGATGTGCCAGCCGACGAGCTTGGCCGCGAGCCTGACGTTCTGACCCTTCTTGCCTATCGCAAGTGACAGCTGGTCTTCCGGCACGGTCACGGTCAGCTTCTTGTCCTCGAAGCTGTTGATCTCCACCTTCGAGACCTTGGCCGGGGACAAGGCGTTGGCGGCGAAGACGGCCGGGTCCTCGCTCCACTCGATGATGTCTATGCGCTCCCCGCGCAGCTCGCGGATGATGGCCTGCACTCGCGAGCCCTTCATCCCGACGCACGCGCCGACGGGGTCGACGTCGCGCTCGGTGGAGATGACGGCGATCTTCGCCCGGTCCCCGGGCTCGCGGACGGCGGCCTTGATCTGCACCGTCCCGTCATAAATCTCCGGCACTTCCATCTCGAACAGCCGCTTGAGAAGCTCGGGCGACGTCCGCGAGACTTCGACCTGCGGGCCTTTCGAGTCCTTCGAGACGGCGTTGATCACGATGCGGATGCGCTCGCCCTGGCTGAACGACTCGGCGCGCGACTGCTGGGTCTTCGGGAGCACGGCCTCGACCTTGCCGAGGTCGGTGATGATGCGCCCGCCCTCGAACCGCTTGACGAACCCGTGGACCAGCTCCCCGATGCGGCTGATGTACTCGTCGTGGATGTTGTTGCGCTCGGCCTCTCGCACCTTCTGGAAGATGATCTGCTTTGCGGTCTGGGCGGCGATGCGGCCCAGCTCCTCGCGCGGCTTGGGGAACTCAAGCTGGTCGCCCACTTCGGCCCCCTCGACGCCCATCTCCTCGACATCACTGATGCTTATCTCGGTGGCCGGGTCCGCGACCTCTTCGACGACGGTCATCAGGGCGTAAAGCTCTACGTCGCCCGTCTCCGGGTTGTAGCGAGCGCGGAGGTCTTCGCCCGTCTTGAACTGCTTGCGGGCTGCGGTGACGACCGCATCTTCTATGGCCGAGATGATGACGTTAGGGTCGATGCCCTTCTCGCGGCTCAAAATATCTATCGTCTGTGGTATCGGACTCGTCGACATAGCTCCTCGCTCCAAACAGTCATGGGCCGGAAAATGAATGCCCGCACAGGATTACCGGGAGGGGCGCTGCCGTGTCGCCCTGTCCAGCCCCGCGCGGGGTGGCGCGCGGCCCGAAATCCTGAAACCTTGCTGTGCGACCCTCGCCCCGAGGCGGCCGCGTTAGAATTCGTACTCGATGTTTGCTTTGACGACCTTGTCGTAAGGTATCTCGACCTCACCGAGGCCGTCGGCATCAAGTTTGATGGTATCGCCCTCGATACCTACCAGCTTGCCGCGGAAATTCCGCTGATTGTTGATGGGCTCGGCCGCCTTGAGCCTGATCCTATTGCCCGCGAAGCGCTCGTAGTCCGCGCGCTTGTAAAGACCCCGCTCTATGCCCGGCGACGAAACTTCCAGCGTGTACTTACTGGGGATCAAATCCTCGACATCCATTAACAGGCCGACCTGATCGCTCACCGTCCCGCAATCGCCGTGATTGACCCCGCCGGGCTTGTCGATGTAAATGCGCAGTATGAGATTATTGCGCGGGCCGACAAGCTCCCAGTGGACCAGCTCAAGCCCCTCACGTGCCGTAACGCGCTCGATAATCTTTTCAATAGATGTCCTGTCCAGTTCTTCCATTGCGCGATCAAGAAAAAAAGTGGGCGCGAGCCCACTTGTTCAGCAACAAGCCTTTTATGATACATTCAGGTCCGAACAAAAAGCAAGCATCCATCAAAACGAATCGCCCGCGCCGCCCGCGCCCCTCCGCGCTCAATGAAATTAACGCGCAGGAAGCCGCATCAAGCTCTCCGACCCTCCCGAAGCCCCGAGCGCCCGGCCCGCTCCTTATTTACTCCATGACCGAATTTACTCCATGACCGACCGGGTGATCGACGGGAATGCTTGTCAGGCGCATGGAATTCGAGTAGCTTCTCTGCACGCCGAGGGCGCATAAAAGTCTTTCGCATGAGGACAGCCCGAGCGGGGAGAGGGTATAATCGGGCGCGCGCTTCCGGTCCCTGAAATTTCGCGGGACCGTTGAAATGGGGACCGGGACGGGCGATTATTGACAACGAATAACCGCTGCGGGATAATCGGGTGCCTGGAAAACAAGCCCTTTAGTCCCCGCGGATTGATCTTCTGGAATGTGGGAGGAACTCGGTGGAAAACGAGCGTGTGGTGCGGCTTCGCAAACAGATGGAAGAGCTGGTGCGCTCTCGCGTCAGTTTGCTCGAACAGGACATCAGCAATCTACAGAGAGAAGTAAACGAGTCGTTCACCAGACTGCTGGAGCGGACGGACGCGGCGGGCGTGCTGCCCGAGTCGGATCAAACCCTGGCGCAGATCGCGGCGGACGTGAATGCTCAGGTCGGCAAGGCCGGGGCGGAGAGCGCGCGGCTCGGGGCCGACATCGCCCTGCTGCGCGACTCCGTCGTCGAGCTGGACGAGCAGAGGACGCAGGCGGAAGTGCTCAACGCCCTCGTCGCCCGTGCCGCGAACTTCGCGCCGCGAGTTGTCCTGTTCGTGGTCAAAGGGACCAACGCCCTGGCCTGGGCCGCCCGCGGCTTCGACGACAGCATGAGCAACAACGCCATCCGCGGCCTCTCCGTCTCGCTGCAATCCGACACGGCTCTGCGCGCGGGGATCAACTCTCAACAGACCTTCTACAGCGCCCCAGACCAGCAGGCCGAGAACGACCTGATATTCAGCCGCCTGGGTAACATCCTGCCGAAAAGGGTCCTCGTCGTCCCGCTGAAAGTGCGCGGGAAGACCGCGGCGATACTCTACTCCGACGCGGCCGACCGCGGCGAAGAGTCGATCAATGTCGAGGCGATAGAGCTGCTCGTCCACACTTCCGGGCTCGTAGTGGAACTCGTTTCGCTCAGGGCGAGGATGGGCGAAGGCGCTCAGGGGGCCGCGCGGTCCTCTGAGGCGGGGGCGGGGTCGGCGCGCCCCGTGAGCGGGCCGCTCCCCGGACCGTCTCAGGCGGCCGCGAACGCGAACGCTCAACCCATGCCGACCGGCGCGCTTCCGGGACCGCCTCAGTCCCCGCAGCCCGCCCAGGTCAACTCGCGGGCTTCCGGCGAACTGAATCACCCGGCCGCCGAGCCTCCGCCGGAATTCTTCAGGCCCGTCGCCGAGCCCCCGCCGGACCGGGAGGGCTTCGCCCGCCAGCCCGAGACCCGCGCCCCTGTCGAAAGCAGCCCGGCCGCCGCCGGCTCGCGGTCCGCCGCGCTCGACGAGGAAGAGAGGCTTCACAAAGACGCGCGCAGGTTCGCCCGGCTGCTCGTCAGCGAGATAAAGCTCTACAACGAGCAGAAGGTTGCCGAAGGGCGTCGGAATAACGACCTTTACGACAGGCTCAAGGAAGACATAGACCGCAGCCGGCAGATGTACGAGAAGCGCGTGTCGCCGACGGTCGCGGCCAAATTCGATTATTTTTACGACGAGCTGGTCAACACGCTCGCCGAAGGAGACAAGTCGAGGCTCGGGTCGGATCACCCCGGCCCCTCCGTGCAGGTGTGAGCACGCGGACTATCCCCAGCCTCTTTCAAGACTGTTCCGAGACGGGGCGACCCGACGGCCGGGTCGCTTTAATCGTCAGCCCCCGACGCGCTGCCCTCGACGTGTTGCCGCAGACTCTTTAACCTTCACTCACCGCCTCTCCGAACCGCGAGTGGTTTCCGGTTGATTTTACTTGTCGGCAGTAAACCAGTTCGATGATAATTTGCATCAGCCCTACGTAATCTTTTTCGCAGGCAGAAATCGGGAGCTTCAAATGTTCAAATCGATCCTCACCCGCTCCGGCCTTATGAAACGGCACGGGAAGTCCGCGGCCATCGTGGTGCCGATGATGGCGCTCCTTCTGGTGTCCACCATGCCCATGACCGCTTCCTGCCAGAAGGCCGCCGGGGATTCCGAGCGCGGCCTTCAAGCCCTGCGCGCGCTGGTCACGAACTCGGGCGGCAAGCCGGGCGCGGGCGAGTTGCTGGAGATAGAGCGCCGCTATAACAAGACCCGCGCCGCCTCCCTCGCCAAGTTCCTGCGCGGCTACCTCGCCCACTCCGGGCAGAACTACTCCGAGGCCATAGAGGCGCTCGACGTGCGGGCCGTAGAAGCGCATTCGTCGCTCGGTGATTACGCGCTCTTTTACCGGGCCGAGAGCGAGGCCGCGGCCGGGCAGAAGAGTGACGCGCGGCGCGATTACGGGGCCCTCTACGCGAAACATCAGGACTCCCTGAAGGCGCGCGACGCGAGGCTCCGCGCGGCCGAAATGGCAATCGCGCTCGGGGACCCCGACGGCGCGATCAAAGGGCTCTCGGACCTGTCGGAGGCCGGGGACGCCGACGCGGTCTTCATCTCCGCGCAGGCTCACGAGAGCAAGGGCAGGGGCGATCAGGCCGCGCAGCTTTACCGACGCATCTACTACGAGATTCCCGCGACCTCCGCGAGCGAGCGGGCCGAAGCCCGGCTGACCGCCCTGGGGCTCTCCCCCAAGAGCAACCCGGCCTCTTACGAAGAAGAGCGCGCGCGGATAGACGCCCTTTACGCCTCGAAGCAGTACTGGGCCGTGGCTCAGGCGTATGATTCATTCATCGCGCAATTCCCCGAGGCCGAGCGCGACGACCGGGTTCAGCTTCAGAGGGGCGTGAGCCTGCTTAACAGCAAGCAGACGGCGCAGGCGGTCCTGCCTCTCTCAAGGGTCAGCGGCCGCAACGCGGAGATGCACTCGGAGGCGCTCTTCAATCAGGCCGAGGCCCTGCGCCGGTCGAACCGCGCGGCCGAATCCGCCGTCGTCACGGACCGGCTGCTCAGCCTCTACCCGCGGAGCCGCCGCGCCGAAGAGTCGCTTTACAACCTCGCGGCCTACCTCGAAAAACAGAGCCGGACCGGCGAGGCCCTCGTTCGCTACAGGCAGTTGTTAGGGGCTTACCCCGCGAGCCAGTACGCGCCCGAGGCTTCTTACGAGATCGGGTGGCGCGCGTACCTGTCGAAGAATTACGCGGAGGCGGCGCGCGTCCTCCAGAAGCACCTGTCCAGTTACCGCTACCCGGAGAGCAAGTTCATCGGGGAGGCCGCATTCTGGGCGGGCAAGTCCGAAGAACGGCTCGGGAACGGGGCGCGCGCCCTCGCTCTATACGACCTGGTCGTGGAGCGGTACCGCCACGGCTATCACGGCTACGTGGCGAAGCTGCGGGCCGACGCACTGCGCCGTAAAGACCCGTCCCTGAGGCCGGAGCAGGCGAGGGCGGGCTCCGACCTTGAGCGCATCCGCGCGAACGTCACCTACGTCGAGAAGATTCAGGAGACGGCCGACGGCTCGCACTCCGGTCACGTGGCGAAGGCCGACGACTTCGAGGTGCTGGGCCTGAGCGACCTCTTCCTGAAGGAGATCAACCACGCTCTGGCGGAGGCCCCCGATTCGCCGATGCTCAACCTGCGGCTCGCCCAGTATTATTCGCGCCGGGGC
Organism: Blastocatellia bacterium; assembly: GCA_035634255.1. Lineage (GTDB taxonomy): Bacteria > Acidobacteriota > Blastocatellia > UBA7656 > UBA7656 > DATLMR01. The sequence continues at coordinate 42,899 of DASQDI010000161.1, read as the reverse complement.
GAGAATTTTCAGGCCACTCTGATCCTGCGCAAGGGCTACCCGGACATCTACTCCTACCGCGACCAGGAGCTCCCGCGCGAGGCCTGGGACATCTTCTTCCCGATGGTCCACTGGGAGACGATCAAGCAGGAGGCGAAGCGCTACGGCATCGACCCGTTCACCGCCGCCGGGCTCATCCGGCAGGAGAGCGTCTTCAACCCGACGGCCGTCTCGCGCGTGGGCGCGCGCGGCCTGATGCAGCTTATGCCCGCGACCGGGCAGCTCGTCGCCAAGCGGCAGGGGGTCGGGAGCATCACGAACTCCGACCTCTTCAACCCGCAGATCAACATCAAGCTGGGCATGAACTACCTCGCGCAGATGCTCGGGCAGTTCGGGCGCATCGAGTACGCCGCCGCGGGCTACAACGCGGGGCCGGGCCGCGCGAAGCGGTGGGTCGCGGAGCGCGGCGGCCTCGACATCGAGGACTGGATAGAGTCGATCCCCTTCAGCGAAACACGCGGCTACGTCCAGGGCGTGCTGCGCTATGCCGCGAATTACCGGAGGTTTTATAAGGAGTAGCGCTCCGCGCAGCAAGGTGTCTTTATGTTCATAAGAAAAATGACCGGCCCCCGCAGGGCGAGCCCTCTCGCCGTTCTCGCACTCTTCCTGCTCGCTTCCATGCCTGCCCAGGCGCGCGCGCAGGCGGCTTCCGGTAAGGCTTTGAAGCCCCCCGCTTCGACCGGGGCGCTCAAGGTCTCGACCGGGCAGGCAGGCTCGGTCGTCTTCATAAATAATATTCGCCACGGGAGCACGAACGACGCGGGCGAGCTGAACCTGCCGCAGGTCCAGTCCGGGACTTTCCCCGTGCGGGTGCGGACCGTGGGCTTTTCCGACTGGATGGGGAAGGTGGTCGTGGTCAGGGGCGGGAGCCGCTCGCTCAAAGTCGTCCAGCAGCCGACTTCGGACGAGGCGACCCTGCATTATCAGAGAGGCGACGCGCTCAGGGACCGGGGGAAGTACCCCGACTCGGTCAAGGAGTACGAGCAGGCCATCTCGCTCAGGACCCCGTTCCCGGACGCGCGCATCGGGCTGGCCCGCAGCCTCATAGCCTTGCAGGAGTACGACAAGGCCGAGAATCAACTCTTCGCGGCCAAGAAGGAGTCGCGCGCGCACTGGGCGGAGGCGCAGACCGTCCTCGCGAACCTGCGGCGGAATCAAGGGCTGATCGACGAATCAATTGACGAATACAGGAAGGCCCTGCGGATGGCGCGCAACGTCTCGCCCGAGGCCCACATCGGGCTCGCCATCGCGCTCGAAGAGGCGGGGGAGATTGAAGAGGCGCTCAAAGAGTACAGGGTCGGCATCGCCCAGGACATGGATACGGAGCCGATACTCTACTACCTGCTCGGCAGCCTTCTGGAAAAGGAGGGGCGCAACAAAGAGGCCATCGAGGCGTACGGAAATTACTTGCGGCTCGATCCCGAGGGACAGTATGCTTCCGCGGTTGCGTCGATAATAGAGCGATTGAAGGAAGAGCCAGACAACCGATAATGCCCAAACAGATCATCTCCCACAAGGCCGGGCAGTTCACCGAGTCCGTGATCCGCGAAATGACCCGGCAGGCGAACATGCACGGCGCGGTCAACCTCTCTCAGGGGTTCCCCGATTTCCCCGCGCCAGAAGAGATAAAGCTGGCCGCCTGCGACGCGATAATGGCGGACGTGAACCAGTACGCCATCACCTGGGGCGCGAAGACGTTCCGCGACGCCATAGCCGAAAAATCGTCCTGGTACCTGGGCCTCGAAGTGGACCCGGAGCGCCAGCTCACCGTCACGTGCGGCTCGACCGAGGCGATGATCGCCTCGCTGATGGCGATAGTGAACCCCGGAGACGAGGTCGTCGTCTTCGAGCCGTTCTATGAAAACTACGGCCCCGACGCGATACTCTCGGGCGCGACCCCGAGGTACGTCACCCTCCACCCGCCCGCGTGGTCTTTCGACAGAGACGAATTGGCCTCGGCCTTCAACAACGACACGAAGGCCATAATCATCAACACCCCGAACAACCCCACGGGCAAGGTCTTCTCGCGCGAAGAGCTTGAGTTCATCGCCTCGCTCTGCAACAAGTGGAACGCCATCGCCATCACCGACGAAATCTACGAGCACATCCTCTTCAACGGGAAGAGCCACGTCGCCATCGCGACGCTCGACGGGATGCGCGACCGCACGATCACCATAAACGGGCTCTCGAAAACCTACAGCGTCACCGGTTGGCGGGTCGGCTACACGATAGCCCCGCCCGAGATCACGCTCGCCATCAGGAAAGTGCATGACTTCCTCACCGTCGGCGCGGCCGCGCCCTTGCAAGAGGCGGGGGCGCACGCGCTCAGGCTGCCCCGGTCCTATTACGACAATCTCCAGGCGCTCTACTCGGAGAAACGCGCGCGAATCCTCTCGATACTCAAGGAGGTCGGCTTCAGGTGCTTCGACCCCGACGGGGCTTACTACGTGATGTGCGACATAAGCGCCTTCGGGTACGCGAACGACCTTGAGTTCGCGCGCTTTCTGGTCAGAGACGTGGGGGTGGCGGTCGTGCCGGGGAGCAGCTTTTATCATGAGCCCGATATGGGAAGCTCTCAGGTGAGGTTCACTTTCTGCAAGAAGGACGAGACGCTCGCGGCGGCCGAAGAGCGCCTGCAAAAGCTGAAATCCCTGGCCCGGTAGCCGTTTCGCGGCCTCGAGCGGCCCTTAAATCTCACCCCTTATTTTTTGCTAACCTATATCATTCTCTCACTTAACCCGCCTGCCCAATCCCGACTTATTTGGTCAAGAATATATTTGACTTTTTTAGTCAGGTTTACTAAAGTACTAGCGGGTTTTAAGCTGATCGAACAAAGCGGTGTGAGGGCGGATTAAAGCCGGGGACGAAGCGCCATGCAAATTTCTACCAAAGGAAAGTATTCGGTGCGGGCGATGCTAGACATAGCCCAGCATTCGAACGGCGCCCCGGTGCCCCTGGCGGCTATCTCGAAGCGGGAGGGGATTTCGCTTCAGTTTCTTGAGCAGTTGTTCCAGCAGCTACGTAAAGGGAATGTTGTTAAGAGCATAAGAGGGCCGCACGGGGGATACGTGCTGGCTCGCGAGGCTTCGGAGATAACCATCGGCGACATCGTGCGCCTGGTCGAGCCTCCGCTTTACACGAGCTCCTGTTTCGGCAGGGACGAATCGGTCGAGCAGTGCCGCATCGCGGAGTCCTGCATAGGCGGGGCGATCTGGGCGCAGCTTGCCGAGCACATAAACAACTTCCTCGATTCGATCACCGTGGCCGACCTCTGTAACAAGGCGAAGCCCGAGGTCGTCTACGGGTTGAAGCTGATGTCCAGCAGGATTTCGTCGGGCCGCGCGAAGGGGCCGGAAGAGGTCGCGGAGTCGGAGGCGGCGGAGGTGGCCTGACCTTCGAGCAGGCGGGGCCGGTTTTTATACCGTAGAAGTTTTTCTGAAATAATCAAGGAGATGACAATGAGTCCGAAGCTCCCTATCTACATGGACTACCACGCCACGACGCCTTGCGACCCGCGCGTGGTCGACGCGATGGTGCCATACTTCACAGAGATGTTCGGCAACGCCGCGAGCCGCAACCACCAGTTCGGGTGGCAAGGGGAAGAGGCCGTCGAGAACGCGCGCAAGCAGGTGGCCGACCTTTTAGGCTCCTCCTCGAAAGAGATCATCTTCACGAGCGGCGCGACCGAGTCCGACAACCTCGCCATCAAGGGCGTCGCCGACATGTATTACGAGCGGGGCGATCACATCATAACGGTCGTGACCGAGCACAAGGCCGTACTCGACACCTGCAAGAAGCTGGAGAAGCGCGGCTTCAAGGTCACTTACCTGCCGGTGGGCAGCGACGGGCTGATCTCGCCCGACGACGTGAAGGATGCCATCACCGACAAGACCATCCTGGTCTCGGTCATGCACGCCAACAACGAGATCGGCGTGATCCAGCCGATTGCGGAGATCGGCAGGGTGTGCAAAGAGAAGGGCGTGCTCTTCCACACGGACGCCACGCAATCGGTCGGCAAGATACCGTTCAACGTCAACGACCTGAACGTCGACTTAGCCTCCTTCTCGGCCCACAAGATGTATGGCCCGAAGGGGGTCGGCGGCCTCTACGTGCGCCGGAAGAACCCGCGCGTCGTGCTCGTGCCGATGATGGACGGGGGCGGCCACGAGCGCGGCATGCGCAGCGGGACCCTGAACGTTACCGGCATCGTCGGGCTCGGCAAGGCCGCGGAGATCGCGAAGGCCGAGATGCAGAGCGATCACGAGCGGGTCTTCGGCCTGCGCGAGAAGCTGCGCAAGGGCATCATGGACGAGATACCCGACACCTACATCAACGGCCACGCCGAGCACCGTCTGGCGGGCAACCTGAACATCTCGTTCGCCTACGTCGAGGGCGAGTCGCTCCTGATGGGGATCAGCGACATAGCCGTCTCCTCCGGCTCCGCCTGCACTTCGGCCAGCCTTGAGCCGAGCTACGTGCTCAAAGCCCTGGGCGTCGGCGAGGAGCTGGCGCACAGCTCGATCCGGTTCGGGCTCGGGCGCTTCAACACGGAGGAAGAGGTCGATTACACGATCAGCCGGGTCAACGAGGCCGTCAACCGCCTGCGCGAGCTCTCGCCCCTGTGGGAGATGGTGCAGGAAGGCATCGACCTGAGCACGGTGCAGTGGGCCGGCGAATAAGCGGCCGCCCCGAACGAGCTTCGATTAATTGAGGACCGAAGGCGAGAAGACTACGACAAGAGAGAGGAATTGACATGGCATATTCTGATAAGGTCATCGATCATTACAACAACCCCCGCAACGTCGGCGCTCTGGACAAGAAAGACCCGAACGTCGGCACGGGGCTCGTGGGCGCGCCCGAGTGCGGGGACGTGATGAAGCTTCAGATCAAGATCAACCCGGAGACGAACATCATCGAGGACGCGAAGTTCAAGACGTTCGGCTGCGGCTCGGCCATCGCCAGCTCGAGTCTGGCGACCGAGTGGGTGAAAGGGAGGACCGTGGACGAAGCCTTGACGATCAAGAACACCGAGATCGTGAAAGAGCTGAACCTGCCGCCCGTCAAGATTCATTGCTCGGTGCTGGCCGAGGACGCCATCAAGGCGGCCATCAGCGATTACAAAGGTAAGCAGGCCGAGCCCCAGCAGAAGGCCGAGGAGGCCGCTGTCAACGCCTGATCGCGCGGGCAGACTTGGAGCGAGAAATGGCTATTGAATTGACCCCGGTGGCTGTTGAGAAGATCCGAGAGATAATGAAGGAGCAGGGCCTTACGGAAGGCGGCCTGCGCGTCGGCGTCAAAGGCGGCGGCTGCTCGGGCCTCGGCTACACCCTGGCCCTCGACACCGAGGAGAGGCCGGGCGACAAGGTTTTCGAGTCGGACGGCGTCAAGGTGTTCGTCGACACTAAGAGCTACCTCTACCTCAACGGCACGACACTCGATTACAAGATGGAAGGGCTGATGCAGAGGGGATTCACCTTCGTCAACCCGAACTCCGCGGGAGACTGTGGCTGCGGCGAATCGTTCGCCGTCTGAACCGTGACGGCTTCTACCCTTCGCGGGTATCCAGTTAATCTTGATGGTTGGGTGCCATGTTACTCAACCATCATTTTTTTGACCATGCAGCCGTCCCTTTGAAGAAGAGAAGATCATGAAAGAGGTCGCGGAAATCAACGGCACGGCCGCCTGCCCATATTGCGGGGCCGGCGCCGGGGGCGGGCATTTCTGCTCGGGGTGCGAGAGGATACAGCCGGTCGCTCGGGGCGTCGATTACTTCGCTTTCCTCGGTCTGCCGAGAAAGCTGATGGTCGACGGGCCGGAGCTTGAGAAGACCTTCTACTCCCTGAGCCGCCGCTTCCACCCCGACTACTTCATGAACGCGAGCGACCGGGAGCGGCGGGCCAGCATGGAGCGGTCCTCCCTGCTCAACGACGCCTACCGCACTTTGCGCGACCCGGTGAGGCGCGCCGAGTACCTGCTCGCGCTCGAAGGCTACAAGGAGGCCGAGAAGAAGGCCCCGCCCGACCTGCTCGAAGAGGTATTCGAGCTGAACATGCAGGTCGAAGAGTTGAAGGCGGCCAAAAAGATGGCCGACGAGGATGGGATAGAGGAGGCCCGCGGGGCTCTGGAAGAGGCGCTCTCGGGGCTCAACGAAAAGATGGGGGGGCTCGACGCCCGCCTCTCGGGGCTGTTCGATGCGTGGGACGAAGCGGTGGACACAGGCGCGGGCGGCGACGAACGTAAGAAGGTGCTCGACCGCATGAGCGAGCTGCTCTCGCACCGGTCTTACGTCCGCGCCCTCGTCCGCGACATCAAGGAGGAGATTTAGTTAATGCCGATCATAGAATTGAGCATGACCGGCCGCCCGAAATCGGGGCGGGTAGTCGGCATAGACCTTGGCACGACCAACAGCCTCGTCGCCTACATGGGCGAGGGCGGCCCCGAGGTCATCCGCGACGAGGCGGGCGGCGCGCTCGTGCCGTCGGTCGTTTACTACGACGGGGGGCAGGGGCGTTTGCTCGTCGGGGAAGAGGCGCGCGAGCGGCTCGTCACGGAGCCGCGCAAGGCCATCTATTCCGTCAAGCGGTTCATGGGCATGGGCAGCGCCGACGTTGAGGAAGACCTCGGCCTCGTCCCTTTCAGGATCGCCCCCGGAAGCGAGCAGGTCATCAAGTTTCAGATGGGCGACAGGGTGTTCACCCCGCCCGAGATTTCGGCCTTCATACTCCGCGAGCTTAAAGAGCGCGCCTCGAAATTCTTCGGCGAAGAGGTGACGCGGGCGGTCATCACCGTGCCCGCTTACTTCAACGACGCGCAGAGGCAGGCGACGAGGGACGCGGGCCATCTGGCGGGCCTCGAAGTGTTACGCATAGTCAACGAGCCGACGGCGGCCTCGCTCGCCTATGGGATAGACAGGCGGCAGGAAGCGCTCGTCGCGGTCTACGACCTCGGGGGGGGCACGTTCGACATATCGATCCTCAAGCTCAAGGACGGTATATTCGAAGTGCTCGCCACGAACGGCGACACGCACCTCGGCGGGGACGACATCGACAACAGCCTGATCACCCTCGCCCTCGACGAGCTTGAGTCTCGCACGGGCAGGCGGCTCGACCACGACCCGTCGGCCTTCCAGTCATTGCGCCGGGCCGCCATCCGGGCCAAGCATGAGCTGTCCGACTCCGACTCGGCGGTCATCTCGCTCGACCTCGGGCGGGAGAACGGGGGCGAGTACAGGCGGGAGATAAGCCGCGATGAGTTTGAAAGGCTGATCTCGGGCCTCGTCGAAAAGACCCTCGGGCCGTGCAGGCAGGCGCTCAGGGACGCCGGACTCGACGCCGGTCAGATCGACGAAGTGGTCATGGTAGGAGGCTCCACCCGCGTGCCCTATGTGCGGCAAAAAGTGCGGGAGGTCTTCGGGCGCGAGCCGCACGTCGAGCTGAACCCCGACGAGGTCGTGGCCCTCGGCGCGGCGGTCCAGGCCGACATACTCTCGGGCGGGAGCCGCGACCTGCTGCTGCTCGACGTCACCCCCCTCAGCCTCGGGATCGAGACTATGGGCGGGGTCGTCTCCAAGATCATCTCGCGCAACTCGACCATCCCCGCCTCCGCGTCGGAGATGTTCACGACCTGGGTCGACAATCAGACGGGGATCGACATTCACGTGGTACAGGGCGAGCGCGAGCTGGTGGCCGATTGCCGGAGCCTCGCGAAATTCACCCTCAAGGGCATACCCCCGCAGCCGGCGGGCCTGCCCCGCATCGAGGTCCGCTACCTGATCGACGCTAACGGCATACTGACCGTGACCGCGCGCGACGTGCGGACCAATCAGGAGCAGTCCATCGAGGTCAAGCCCTCTTACGGCCTGAGCGACGAGCAGATCGAAAAGATGCTCCTCGACTCGCTCGAATTCGCCGAAGAGGACATCCGAAAGCGCCAGCTGATCGACGCCCGCAACGAGGCCGAGACCGTGGTGCGCGCGACCGAAAAGGCTCTGTCGGGGCAGGCCGACCGGCTCGTCGGGGAGGACGAGAGGGCCGCGATACGGGGCGCGCTCGACGAGCTCCGCCAGGCCGTCGCGGGCGAGGACCACCTCCTGATCCGCGAGAAGATCAAGCGGGTCGACGAGACTTCTCGTCACCTCGCCGAATTGATAATGGATAACGCCGTGCTTGCGGCCCTGAAGGACCGCAATGCCTCCGAAGTAGCCGAGGGGAAATAAAGTGGAAGGAAGAGACACAACCGCCGGGGCGGTGATAGACGAGGGCCGCCCGGAAACCGAGAAGAAGGTCTATAAAGTCGTTTTTCTGAACAGGCTGGGCGAGCCGATCTCCACGGTCGAGTACGAGCCGGGCGTCACCCCCTATCACGACCACGGGCGCGAAGGCTCCCTGCTCGATGTCGCGCTCAACAACGGCATCTACCTGCAACACGCCTGCGGGGGGAACTGCGCCTGCACAACCTGCCACGTTATAGTCAAAGCCGGGGAAGAGAACCTCACGCCGATGGAGGAGGACGAAGACGACCGGCTCTACATGGCCGACGGCCTGACCCTGCATTCGCGCCTCGGGTGCCAGGCCGTGGTCAGAGGCGATGTCACTGTAGAGATAGTCGAAGACTGATCCGAACGAGGGAGGCTTAATGGCGGAACTGGACTGGACCGATACCGAAGAGATAGCCATCAGATTGCTGGAAGCGCACGGGGACGTGGACCCTCTGAGCGTGCGGTTCACCGATCTTTATCACTGGGTAATGGCCCTGGACGGCTTCACGGGTGACCCCAAGGGCTCGAACGAGAAGAAGCTCGAAGCCATTCAAATGGCCTGGTACGAAGAATGGCAGGAAGAGAAGGAGGGGTGAGCAGGGGCCGGGGGCTAGGGGTCAGGATTCAGGAGTCAGGGTAGGGAGGGGTTCTATAAAGAGAGCCTCTCATCACCTGCTCCCCGGTCCCCGCACCTCTAATCATCCACGCGCTTGTTCTCTCACCGGCCCCCGACTCCTGACCGCTGACCCCTGATCTATGCCCATCTATCTCGACAACAGCGCGACGACGGCGACCGCGCCCGAAGTTATCGACGCGATGCTGCCCTACTTTTCGGAAGAGAGCGGCAACGCGCAGTCCGTCCACTCGTTCGGGCAGCGCGCGAAGGCCGCGGTCGAATACGCGCGGCGGCAGGTGGCCTCGCTCATCAACGCCGCGCCCGGAGAAGTCGTCTTCGTCTCCGGCGGGACCGAAGCCGACAACCTCGCCATCCGAGGTATCGCCGAAGCCCACAGAGAACACGGCCGCCACATCATCACTTCCAAGATAGAGCACCCGGCCGTGCTCGCGACGTGCGAGGCGCTTGAGGCGATGGGTTACCGGCTCACCTACCTGCCCGTCTCGGGCTCCGGGCTGGTCGCGGTCGAAGACGTGGCGTCGGCCATCAGTGACGATACGATTCTCGTTACGATAATGCATGCCAACAACGAGACGGGCTCGGTCCAGCCGGTCGAGGAGGTCGCGGAACTGGTCGCGCGCGCGCGGGCTTCGGGGATGGATCACCTCCACTTTCACACGGACGCCGTGCAGTCGGTCGGCAAGATTACCGTCGACGTTAAGAGGATGGGGGTCGACCTGCTCTCGCTTTCGGGCCACAAGTTTCATGGGCCGAAAGGAATAGGCGCGCTTTACGTGAGAAAGGGCACGCGCCTGGGCAAGCTCTTTTACGGGGGCCACCACGAGCGCGACCGCAGGCCGGGGACCGAAAACGTCCCCGGCATCGTGGGCCTCGGGCGCGCATCGGAACTCGCGCGCGAACAGTTCGGAGAGCGCTCGGCCCGCCTGCGCGAACTGAGGGATTATTTCGAGCGCGAGGCCATCGGCCGCATCCCCGGCGTGCTCATAAATGGCGACGCCGGGCGCCGCGTCCCGAACGTATCCAACCTGAGTTTTCATGGGGTCGATGGGGAGAGCCTCCTGATCGCCCTCGACCTGAAGGGCATCGCCGTCTCGACCGGGTCCGCCTGCGCTTCGGGCTCGCTTGAGCCGAGCCACGTGCTCACCGCGCTCGGGCTCACGCGCGAGCGGGTGCGCGGCAGCCTGCGCCTCAGCCTCGGCGCGTACACGACGCGCGAAGAGATCGATTACGCGCTCGGCGTGCTGGAAGAGACGGTCGCGAAATTGCGCGAGATGCTGCCCGCGGGCGGGGCCGAGCTGATGGACCCCACCGCTTTTTGAGGCCCTATGTACAGCAAGCAGGTCGCCGAGCACATCGCCAACCCTCGCAACGTGGGAGAGCTTGAGAGCCCTTCGGGCGTGGGCGATGTCATCAATGAAGTCTGCATGGATCGGATCAGGCTGACCGTGCGGGTCGACGGCGGGAGGCTTTCGGAAGCGAAGGTCAGGGCGCAGGGCTGCCCGCCCACCATCGCCGCCGCCTCGGTGCTGACCGAGCTGATAACGGGCCGGCCGGTCTCAGAGCTTCAGACGCTCGGCCGGGCCGACATCACCGACGCGCTCGGGCACCTGCCGCCCGCGAAGAAGCACTGCGCGGCCCTCGCCCTCGAAGCCCTGCGCGAGGCGCTCGACGACATCGCGCGGAGGGCTTCACAGGACGACCCCGCATGAAGGGCAGAAGATTTCGTCCGGCGTGATGTTCTCTCCGCAGTCGGTGCAGGCGAGGTCGGCGAGCGGCGTGGCGCGCGCCGGGTCGGCGGGCAGTTCGAGAGCCGCGGGCTCGTCGATGAACGCCCCGCACGCGACGCAGAAGAGGTCGTCCGAGTCCGACTCGCAGCCGCAAGCCGGGCACGCTGACGTCTGAGACCTTACGGAGTTCGGCGGGAGAGCGCCGTCCGTAAAGGAAGCGAAAGCGCTCAATAAATCTCCGGTCCCCATTCTCGCGGGGACCTGCTCAATCTTCACCTGTAAAGCAGAGTCCGTATCCGAACCCATGTCGGGACTTAAGCCGGGACTCATGTCGGGCGGCGCGGATTCAATGCACTCAACCTCCGGCGGGGAGAGTTCGTGTGCCCGCTCGAAAGATGGCTCGGGCGTCGCCGCGGGCTCCGTCTCCTCGGCCTTCGACATCTCCATCGCGCGGGCTTCCTGCTCTTCGGGCGAAAGCTGGGCGTAGGTCGCCAGCTCTCCGTACAGATCGATCTCATCCGTACGCACCGATAGCTCACCGGTCTTCGATTTCATCGCGTTCGATCTCACGGGGAATTCGGGTGGAGGCAGAGCGGGTTCATTCTATAACACGGTAGTATGTAATTCTAGACTAATTGTTGGACGCGGGGGCGCGGTGTTACCATCTGATTTTCGGAGAGGCGAGCTATGGCGGGAGAGTTTCAGATCATCTCGAAGATACGGGAGAGGGCGCGGCCCGGCGAGCGCGTGGCCGTCGGCATCGGCGACGACGCGGCGGTCATAAGCTGCGAGGGGCCGTCGGACCTGCTGGCCTGTTGCGACCTGATGATCGAGGGCGTTCACTTCCGGCTGGATTGGATGCCGCCCGACGCCATTGGCCGCAAGGCTCTGGCGGTCACTCTGAGCGATGTGGCCGCGATGGGAGGGGTCCCGAAATTCGCGATGGTCAGCATCGCCCTGCCCCGCGCAAGCTCAAGCGAACTTGCGAGCGAGGTGATGCGCGGAGTTATCGAGGTGTCAGAAGCCTCGGGCGTCTCGCTCGTCGGAGGCGACACGTCAGGCTCTCCCGGCGCTCTCTTCATCGACACGAGCGTGATAGGCGAGTGCGCGACGGGCCGCGCCGTGACGCGCGCGGGCGCGAAGCCGGGCGACCGGATATTCGTGACAGGCTCGCTCGGGGCATCCATGCTCGGGCTCGGCCTGCTCCAGAGCGGGCACAGGCTCGATCAATTCATGAAAGACGACGCGGGCGAATCAGCCGACAACATGATTATGCGGGCGCTCCTCCGGCACCTCTCCCCCGCGCCCCGGTTGAAAGAGGGGAGGTTGATCGGGGAGGCGCACATAGCCTCGGCGATGATCGACATCAGCGACGGGCTGTCGGGCGACCTCTCGCACATACTCGAAGAGAGCCGGTGCGGCGCGATCATCAAGGCGGATGCCGTCCCGGTCTCGGAGTGCGTGAAGACGCTGGCTGCCGCCGGAATGAAGATCGAGCCGCTCAACCTCGCGCTGCACGGAGGGGAAGAATACGAGCTGCTTTTCACCGTCTCTCAGGAAAAGAGTGATCGGTTGATCGAGCTATCGAAAGATTTTGATGAGCCCATCACGATGATCGGGGAGATTGTTGAGCACCCCGGCCTATACCTGGACCGTGACGGCCAGCTCGAAGTCCTGACGCCTTCAGGTTACGAGCATCAAATATAGAGTGGCTTATGTGAATCGGCCCGCGAGATTAAGAAGGTTTCGGCTCAAGGCTTGAGAGACGCTCATCGACGCCGCGCATCTCGCCGGTAAGCTTATTAATCTCGATGGTGTTGGCCTCCAGCCTTCGTTCCAGACTACGGAACCATTTCTCCGAGTCGGCATGCATTGCCGCCTGCCGGTTTTCAAGAATTATAAACCTGTCCTCCAAGGCTCCGAACCTGTCTTCAAGGTTTCCCAATCTGCCTTCCACATTTCCCAGTCTATCTCCAACATTCCCAAGCCTGGCTCGTATCTCGCTTAATTGTTCCTGCACCCCTTCCCAGAGCGGGCGAGTATCGTGCAGGCGGGCGTCAACCTTCCGGTCCAGCGCGGTTATTTTGTCAGAAAGGTTTTTGATCGCGCCCAGAATAATTTCAGACGTATTGCCCGGCATCCTATCCGTGGGATTATCGTTGGTCATGCGGTTCTCCGTAATTGCTTTCTGACCTGGAGAAGCTCGGTTAGTCACCGCCTCCCGGGAGTATAAACCAATAAGAAGCCCGGACCAAGTGAAGCCCGGTCCGGGCGGTCTCTCCCTAAATCTCACGTCGGCCTCAAAACGTACCTACCTCACGGTCAGCTTACTCGTGCCGACGTTCGAGCTTGAGTCCGAGCAGCGGAAGGCTATGACGTGCTCGCCCGGTTTATCGAAAGTCACCTTCACGCGGAAGGTTTCCTGGGAGGAATCGGCTATGCCGTCAACAGGGAAGATCGTCTGCCACGGGCCACCGTCCACGCTGTACTCACCTTTGACCACACGGCTGGTCGTGTCCGAGACCTCGAATGCCGCCTCCGTCGTCCGGCCGCTGTTTGTCGGTCCAGTCGCTTTGATCGTGGGCGGTGTGTTGTCGATCTCGACGGTGTCGGTGACCTCTTCGCTCACCAGGGCGACGTCGGAAGGGTTGCTGGGCGAATCGCTCGCGTGGACCTTGAAGACGTAGGCAGCGTCGGGGAGCCTGTTGCCATCGATGGTGAAATAAGTCTGCGAGAGGTCTTCGCCGAGGACGTGCCATTGCGTGTCGCCGAGCGTTCGGTAGAGGAGCGTGTATGTCAGGGTGTCGCTGTTGGGGTCGGACGCCTGCCATGTGACCGTTCGCGCGCCCCTCTGAAAGAAGCGGCGCGGAGGGATGCTCGATATGACCCCGAACACCTGCGGGTCTATGCCCGAAGTCGCGATGGAAGGGTCCACGCCGAGGGGCTGCTCCTGCAAGGCCACGCCGGGGGGCAGGACGCTCACGGAGGAAATGACCGGGGCCTGGTTGCGCGGCAGGTAAGCGACCGTGACCGATTGCAGGGTCGCGCCCGCGTCCGCGCCCGCTCGCCCGCCCGAACGTAACGTCGCGCGCCACTGAATGAAGCGCGCGCGCGGGCTCGCTATCTGATCGCCCGAGGCGTTTCGGTACGCGGAGGACCAGTCGCTCCATGTCGCGTCGGGGCTCTCGGTGTTCCCGCTGCGGGTCTGCAACTCGATGTTGCCCGCGCCGCGCCAGTTTATCACCCCCCAGTGACCCGCGAATCTCGTGTCGTGCACCGGAGAGATGTACGTGCCTTCGGTCGCGGGCTGCCGCCCGATGCGATAGAGCCTGCCGAGATTGCTCGACGTTGCGTAGATATTTTCGCCGACCGAAAGGAGCGTGGACGTCTGATCTTCGGGCGACTGCACGAGGAGCGTGGAAGAGCGGTCGGGTGCCACGGAGTAGACCCTGCCTTTGTTGCCCGTGCCGACGAGCAGGCGGCCGTCGGGCATGGCTTTAAGGCCGAAGCTCACGGCGTCGCCCGCGCTCCAATAATCCTCGCTCCCCCCGTCCGGCAGGACGCGGAAGACGGCGCTCCGCGCGCCGGCCGAAGACCTGCGACTCCGGCTGGCTAGCCCCGACAGGTCCGCGGATACTCCCGAGGCCTGGGGGTCGGCCTCGTCAGTCGCGGAGATGGTTATGACCGTCTCGCCGGACGCGGTGGTGCTCGTGGAAGCGCCGCCGCCCGCCTGCTTCGCGGCCGTGCCCTGCTGGTTGATGCCGAGGGCGAAGATGGAGCCGTCCGCCGCGACCGCGAGGGCGTGAATCTCCTGCATGGGCGAATCGAAGAGCGCGAAAGTCTTGCCGTCTGACGACACGCGGAGCACGAGTCCCGAGGGGTCCGTGCCCGCGATCACGTTGCCGCTCCTGTCGAAGGCGAGCGAGGTGATGTTGTTCTCCGTCGTGTCGGCTAGCGTCGTGGCTCGCCCCGCCTGATCTATCCTGTAGATGATGCCCTTGTCCCCGGTCCCGGCGTAAAGAGTAGAAGTCGCCGGGTCGATCAAAAGAGACCAGATATATTTGTCGGGGGGGTCGTAGAAGATGGCCTGCCGCCCGTCGGGGGCGATCTTGTATATCTTGCCGTCGGGGGAAGTGCCCGCGTAGAGGTTGCCCTGCGAATCGGTCGCGAGCGCCGTCACGTCAAGCTCGCCCGCGTCGTAGAGCAGCCGGCCCGCGCCGCCGGGCTCGACCTTGAAGATGCGCCCCTCGTGCCCGGTCCCGAGATAAATGTTCCCCGCGGCGTCGGAGGCGCTGGACCATATGTAAGCCTCCTTCGTGTCGTACACGAGCGAGAAAGCCGGGGCGAGCATGATGGTGCCGTTGTCGGCTATGGAGACTCCGCGCGCGTCGCCCTTTACGATGTCCTGCTGCCTGGACACTTCCCAGAAGACGGGGCCCCCGGCGAAAGCGGGGCCGGTCGCGAGCGCCAGCAGGAGAGAAACGATGGCGGCCCTGATCGGGGCCGAGCGTCTAAACATTCGGGAATTTCCTTTCACTGCGATCTCAAATAATCCGCGCCGCGCCGAGAAAAAATAAGGCCCGCTGCGCGCGCGGGCTCCTTCGGTTCCTGACATCGATGTTGAGGCAGGCGGAAATCAGACCGCCTGCCCCGCTTCGCTTACTTTACGACGTTGACCGTTATCGACTGTTGCCCGCTCACTATGAACTGCGATGGCGGAAGCTCCCGCTCGGCGAGGGTCGCTATCGCGAGGGGCGTGTAGCCGCCCGATGTGCGCTGAGAGCCGAGGGTGGCGAGCACCGAAGGCGGCAGCGTGGGCATCTCTTCGTTGTTGACTATCGCGCCCGTGCCCGCGTAGATCGCCTTCATGTAGAGCCGGTTGTTCTTCTTAAGCTTGTTGATCGCCCGGACCAGCTGGCCGAGGTCTTTGGGCACGAAGTCCGCCGACGGCTGCGAGCGCTCCGTCTGGTTGATCGACGCGCCGTCGCCTATGATGATGACCAGAGGCCCGGCCGGGGCGTCCGCCGGGATCTCGAACGGTATGCGCTCGACGAACTCGGCCCCGTTGTCGTTGCGCGCGAAGGCCTGAATCTCTATGCTCTCGCCCCTGCGCACTTCGGTCTTATCGATCCACAGGCGGCTGAGCTGCCCGCTCGAACGGCTATCGGCGGAGGAGACTTCGACCTCGATCCCGCGCAGGTCTATCGCGTCGAAGCCGCTGTTGAAGAGCATGGCCAGAGGGCGCTCCACGGTCGAGACGGCCAGAAACGACGCGCCGTTCGGCATGGAGAAGCTGTTGTCCAGAATAATGTCGGGCTGGCCGTTGACCGATATGCGGCCGTTCAGCTTGATCGTCTGGTTCCCGACCTGTCGCTCCGTCGCCGTTATGGCCGAAAACATCGCGATCTTCATCAGCAGGGGCGTCAGGAAGGAGTCGGAAACGATCTCGAAATTATAATCTTCGATCTTGTTGCGGCTGGTCCGCACCTTCATCCGGACCGGGACCATGCGCGGCTGCTCCCCGAGCTTCCCGAACACCCCGGTCGACCTGTCCTGGCTGATCGAGCCGACGAGGTTGCCGCTCGCGGAGAGCTTGAAGGAGTTGTTGAGGTTCGGGATGACCGTGACGACGGACGACTCGGCCATCGGCCACGAGGTCTGCCCCGAGCTCAGGAACGGGTGACCGAAGGCGTATATGCGCTCGCCGTCCCGGTAGGTCACCGTGCCCGCCGCGTCGATGGTGAAGTCCCCGCGGACCAGCTGCACGCTCACGCTCGAACCGGGAGCCAGGGTCGTCTCGTTCGAGGGGACCATCGGCGCGAGGCTCGACCCGCCGCCGATGCCCGCGATGGGCTGGATGCCCACTTTCTTCAGGTCCGCGGCGAACAGGTCGACCACGGACTGCGGGATGCCGGAGAAGGTCACGGGCGTCGCAATCGGCATGATGGTCTGGCCGACGTATGGGACCATCGCCGAGCTGCTGGCCGCCTGCGCGCCGACCCGCGCGGAAGTGACCTGGGGGAGGCTCTGGGAGCCTGTTTCAGCCGCCGACATTAAAGTGTTGAAGCTGACGCGCGTGCTCGTGCTCGGCTCGGGGTCTTCGCTCCGCTCGAATATCTCGACCATGTACTTGATCGGCTGAATCCCGGCGATGGGCTCTTTGGCGAAGGGGAAGGCGTAGGCGACGGCCCCCACGAGCTTGCCGTCGATGTAGACGGGGCTGCCGCTCATCCCCGCGAAGACGCTGGTGCGCTCCACGAGCGGGCCGCCGAGCCGCGCGATGATGATGCTCTGCTTCGGGTTGTTCATCCCGTCGAGCAGTCCGAGCACCTCGACCTCGAAGCGCTCGGGCTTGCTGCCCTGGAAGACGGAGAATCCGTGGCCCTTCATGCCGGGCCGAATCTCTTCGAGCGGCATGAAGTTCGCGTTACTCGTGGCCCGGTCCCGGCCCGACGCCGGCGCGCTTACGCCGGTCAGGCCGATCATCATGCCGATCAAAAAGGGTGTTAGAAAATATCGCTTCATAAGTTTTCCTGGTCGAGATACTCGCCTGTTGCAGTCCCATTTCGGTTGAACTCTTGTCTCCTGAAGAGCGCCTGCGGTCACGGGTCTAATCGTTGTAAAAGCTCTTTGAGATGATAACCGCCGGTAAAATTTGGTGTCAAGACTTTACGATTTTTGCATCATAAAGACAACACAATACCTTAAACGCCGCCCCGCGCCATTTGTGCCGGATGATCGCCCTCCAAATTAGAATTGTCGATATGGCCCCGTTGCCGTACTATCCTCATGCCCTCTCACAAAATAGTATTCAAGAGGCCCGACATGGGCGATGAAGAAACCGGAGCGGGGCGACATCAATTTGCTGGCTGGCCCGAATGATCGACATTCACACACACATTTTGTCTGAGACGGACGACGGCGCGCGCAGCCTCGACGAGTCAATCGAGATGTGCCGCGTCTCCGCGAGGGACGGCGTCGAAGTGATCGTCGCGACCCCGCACGCGCATGACAGTGTCCACAAGACCCACGACCCGGCCTTCCTGAGGCAGAAGGTCGACGAACTGAACCTTCGCCTTGAGGGCAGCCCGCGAATCGAGCTGGGCTGCGAGCTCCGCTTCACGCACGACGTTGTGAGGCAGGTCTGCGTAAGCAAGAGCGCGCCGACGCTCGCGGGGGGGCCATACGTGCTGGTCGAGTTCCCGCACACGGTCGTCCCGCCCGGCAGCGAGCGAGCGCTTTTCGAACTGCTCAGCAACCAGATCAGGCCGGTCATCGCGCACCCCGAGCGCAACCACTCTCTGATGGCCGAGCCGGAGCGATTCTACGAGCTGGTGGAGATGGGGGTACTCGGGCAGGCCGACACGGGCTCTTTCACCGGGCAGTTCGGAAAGAAGGTTAAGCAGGCCGCCGAGGTAATGCTGGAAAATGGGCTGCTGCACATAGTCGCGAGCGATTGCCACAACACCCGAAACAGGCTGCCCGGAATGTCCGAGGCCGTCGCGGAGGTCGCGAGGCTCGTAGGCCCCGATTACGCCAAGGCGATGGCCGACGCGAACCCTCGGGCCGTGATCGAAGGGAACTCCATACCGGTGCGGCCCATACCCTCCCTGCCGCAGAAGCGTAAGAAGTGGTTCTTCTTTTAGGCGTTGGTGAAGGCCACGAGGTCCCGAAGCTTCGCCAGGGCCCTGCCGCTGTCTATCGACTCGGAGGCGGCCCGGACGCCCTCCACCATGTCCGCGACCTTGCTGCTCGCCACGAGGCCCGCCGAGGCATTCAATAAGACTATGTCGCGGCACGGCCCCGCCTCGCCTTCGAGCACGCGCAGGATTATGTTCGCATTCGTCCGCGCGTCGCCGCCCTGTATGTCTTTAAGCTCGGCGCGCTTCAATCCGAAATCTTCGGGCCGCACCGTGTAGGACTCGACCCGCCCCTGCGCGAGCTCCGTCACTTTACTCTCGCCGGTTATGCTGATCTCGTCGAGCCCGTCCGCGCCGTGGACGACAAGGGCGCGCGTGCTGCCAAGACGCCGCAGGACTTCGGCCAGAAGCTCCGTCAGGTGGGGCGCGTAAACCCCTATGACCTGCGTGTTGGCCCCCGCCGGGTTGGTGAGAGGGCCGAGCATGTTGAATATGGTCCGGATGCCCATCTGCCTGCGCGCGAGCGCCACGTATTTCATAGCCTCGTGAAGCAGGGGGGCGTGGAGGAATCCTATGCCGACCTCGTCGATGCTGCGGCTGATGCGCTCGGGCGGCAGCTCGATCCTGACCCCGAGCGCCTCGACCACGTCGGCGCTCCCGCACTGGCTGGAGACGGACCTGTTGCCGTGCTTGGCCACGCGCACGCCCGCGCCCGCGACGACGAAGGCCGTGGCGGTCGAGACGTTGAAGCTGCCGCTCACGTCCCCCCCGGTGCCGCAGGTGTCGATCAAGGCCTCGCGTTCCGTGCCGCCGAGGGCCGCCGTCACGAGGAACTGCGGCCGGACGGGCGCGGCCCTTCGCCGCATGACCCTCGCGAACCCCGACAGCTCTTCCGCCGTCTCGCCCTTCATCCTCAAGGCCGTGAGCAGGGAAGCTATCTGCGCGTCCGTGCACTCGCCGCTCATGATCTGTTCGAGCACCGACTCGGCTTCCCCATCCGACAGGTCTCGGCGGTCAACAACCTTCTTTATGGCTTCCGTGATCGTCATAAAACGGTGGCGTTACCTGAGAATTATTTCCGATATCTCCCCTGCCGACAGGGGTCCGCGCACGTACGCCGGCCGCGTCTCCTTATTGTAGCGGCTCTCGAAGAGATTATCGCACAGACGGTCTATCTCGGTCTGGAACGAAACGTCCGTGGAGCGGAAGCCATCGGCCGTGAGCGGGTGCGTGACGGGAAGGCGCACGAGCAGGTCGTAGGTCTCCATCCACGACAGGCAGTAGGCCCGGAGGGATTGCGAGTAGTCCCCCTCGGCCCCATACCGCCTGACGAAATAGGCGAAATTATCGAGCACCGAGCGGTCGCAGATCAGCACGTGCGCGCGCGGGGATTTCTCGATCTCCAGTTGTATCTGCCGCGCGATTATCCACTGGTAAGCGTCGCGGGTGGCCTGCTCGTTCAGGGGGAGCGGGCACTCTCTGGCGATCTCGGTCAACAGCTCGACCGTCCCGCCTTTCCGCTTTATTATCCCCGCAAGCTCATAGGCGATAGTGGTCTTGTTGACTCCGTGCGTGCCGACGAGGGCGACCTTGAACAAACTCAACCCCTCCTTGCGAATCGAAAAATGGCTGCGGGAGATGGATCGCAGAGCCGGAAAAGCTCACATTGTAGCAGCGGCAGTCAGCAAATCAAGCTTTCCGGGGAATATATCTTTACCAGGGGTTCCGCGCGCTTGAAGGAGGCGGACGCGCGGGGTAGTATGCCCCGGCGCGGTAAGATTTCTGATCGATTGAGGCGGGTGATGTCCTTTATGAGCGAGCGTAGCGGCGGGGGAGCGAGGCGGCCTCGCGTGGCTATAGTGCTTTCGGCCGGGTACTTCGGCTTCTTCGCGCACGCGGGTTTCATGCTGGCCGTCGAAGAGCTGGGGCTGGATTACTGCGCCATCGCGGGGTCGAGCGCGGGGGCGATTGTGGCCGCCCTGCACGGGTCGGGGGTGCCGGCGGCGGAGATAATCGACACGCTTTCCGGCCTGCGCCGCGAAGACTTCTGGGACAGCACGGGCGCGCGGGGGATTCTCACGGCGCTCGCGAGGCGGGGGCGGGGCTGGACGGGCCTGCTGCGCGGGGACCTCTTCGAGAGCCTGATCGAGCGGAGGCTTCGCGCGAAGACCTTCGCCGACTGCCCGCGCGCCGTCTACATCACCGCGTTCAACCTGACGAAGGGCGTCGATGAGACTTTTAACGCCGGGACGATAGCCGATAAGGTGCGCGCCTCGTGCAGCTACCCGTTCCTGATGTCTCCGAAGGTCATCGATGGGCAGCATTATTGGGACGGGGGCTTTTTGGCGAAGGTCCCCCTTGAGGCCATGATCGAAGCCGAGCGCCCTGACCGCGTGTTGATACATTACCTGCCCTCGAAGGAGGAACCGTCCCGGTTCGACGAGCGCAGGTGGTCGGCCTTCGCGTTGATGGAGACCGCCCTCACCGCCGCGCGAAAAGAGATCGAGCGCCACCGCCTGAACTCGCTCGGAGCCGCTTCTGAGAAGATCGAATGGATCGAGCCCGAGGTGCCGCGCCTGAGCCCCAGGGACCTCTCGAGGGGCCGGGAAGCCGTCGACGCCGCGTACCTCCACGCCATCGAGCGCCTGAAGCCCCTGCCCTGAGCCCGCCAGCGCCCCAATTGTTGCAAGTTGTTTATGTCTCCGCGCCGGAGAAGATTGATCTTGTTAAACGCGGAGGCGGGTGGGTATAATTTACAGTCGCTCTTCAACCCTCAGGGGCGGCAATGAGTGAGGGGCTCAAGTCCTACCGATTAGCGGATAACAGTGCAAGGTTTCGCCTTAAGTGATTTCTATACTTATGGCGGGCCGTAGATCGAGCCAGTAGGGTACCGGGGAATTTAAGGCGCGGTTTGTTAACCTTCAGCGAGGGTGGATTAAAGTCTGAAGATTTTGACGGGTGGCGTGAGACGGTTTCAACCCGCGCGATAGCAGTCAAGGAGAATCATCTGATGAGGAAAGTGATCGCTTATACGCTGACAGTAGCCCTGGCTCTGTCATGGGTGCTACTGCCCGGCCAGGCGGGGTACTACGCCGTTCAGGCGCAGCAGGCGACGCCTGTGGCCAACCGCATCTCTCCGGCCACGGTTACGGCCGGGGGCGCGACTTTTACCGTTCGGATCGAAGGGGCCAATTTTGCCCAGGGGGCCAGAGTGCTCCTCGACGGGGTGCCGCTTGAGTCTTCCAGAGCCAACAGGAAAGGCAAGCTGCTGCTGGCGGAGATCGACTCCTCCGTCATCGCCAACACCGGCACGCACACGATACAGGCGGTCAATCCGGGCGGAGCGCCTACGGCCCCGCTCACGCTCACGGTGGTTCAGCCCGACTCTGAATTGCAGCTCAGGCTTCAGGGCAACGCCGTCGAAGAAGACATCGGGCAGACCTTGCTGGTCGAGGCCAGGGGCGACGATTTCGGCCCGAATACGACGGTGCTGATCTGGGGGCGCACCCAGGCCGTGACCAACGTCCTCAACGAGTCGCGGCTCACCTTCGAAATCCCGAAGAAATTCACCACCGAGCCGGGGCGCATACCCATCATCGTGCGGAGGGGAGAGGGGCGACTTTCCAACCTCGACGTGTTCTTCGTGGTCCCGGCCCCTGCTAGGCTCAGCGACATCAGCCCGGCCTCCGTCGAGGTGGATGACGAAGAGTTCGAGCTGAGGCTCACGGGCGAGAATTTCAAGCCCGACGCGAAGATCCTCATCAAGAAAGCCAACGGAGAGATCACCGTCCTTGAGACCACGAGGCAGAGGGAAGGCAGGCTCGACGCCACCGTCCCCGCGTCGTTCCGCTCTTCGCCCGGCCAGTTGATCATCCGCGTGGAGCAGGACGGCGTCCAGTCGGCCGACGAGATTCTGACGGTCAGCCCCGACACCGAGCCCTTCATCTTTACCGTCGCCCCCAACAAGGTCCGCGTGGGAGAGGATAAAGAGACCATAGACATCGTCGGCGCGAACCTGGGCAGCAAGGACGTGGTGCTGATAGACGGGGAAGTGGCCACGGTCAAAAACGAGTCTCAGGGCCGCATCACTCTGGTCCTGAGGGATGAGATACTCGCCAGCGTCGGCACCCACAACATTCAGGTTAGAGACAAAGACGGGAACCTCTCTAACATCGCTTCTTTCCAGGTGGTCCCGGACGTGAGCGTGACCACGGTTGCGGGCGCGGACCGCGAAGGGTTCAACCCCGACGCGGAGTGCGTCAGCCTCGAAGACGCGCGGTTCCGCAGGCCGCGCCGGATGGCTATCGGGCCGGACGGACGGCTCTACCTCACCGACCAGCAGAACCACGTCATCAGGGCCATCGATTTCGATACGAATCAGGTCTGCACCATCGCGGGCACGGGGCTCCCCGGTTACAGCGATTCGGGTAACGCGGCCGGGTTCGAGCCGACCTTCTCGTTCCCGAACGGAATCGCCGTGGACAACGACGGGGTCATCTACGTGACCGAGAACGGCAACAACGTCATCCGCCGGGTCGTCGTGAACGGCGACGAGGTCACGGTCGACACCTTCGCCGGGACCGCCAACGCCATAACCGACCGCGGCAAACAGCGCCGCCTGAACAGCACTCTTGTCGGGCTGAACGGCTTCCGGGACGGGGAGGCGCGCGACTCCGCCTTCCGGCTCCCGGACGACATAATCATCGCGCCCGACGGATCGTTTTATGTGGCTGACCCGATCAACCACTCCATTCGTCACATAATCCGGAATGGCAACGATGTGATAGTGGAGACAATCGCGGGGACGGGAGTGCCGGGCTTCGCCGACGGGGTCACGGAGAGCGCGAGGTTCAACACTCCCACCGCACTCGCCCTCTCCCTCGACGGGAACTTCCTCTTCGTGGCCGATACGGGCAATCACCGGATCAGGGTCGTGAATCTTCAGACCCGCCGCGTGGAGACCTTCGCGGGCAGCGGGCGGACCACCGGGGATGACGGGCCAGCGGGGCAGGCGTCCTTCATCCGGCCCATCGGCCTGGCCATGGACTCGGACGGCGTGCTGTACGTTTCAGAGGTGGGGGGCTCGCGGATTCGCCGGGTCGATCCCGACGGGAACGTGACGACCCTTGCCGGGGGCAGCCGCATCAAGTTCCGCGACGGCACGGGCGCGAGGGCGACCTTTAACGAATTGAGGGGCCTCGCAATCGACCGCCAGCGCGGGATACTCTACGTGGCCGATTACGAGAACTTCCGCATCCGGAGAATCGCTCTGCGTTAAGGCGAGCGCGCCGGAGCCATCCGCTTAATCCGAAGGGCCGTCTGCGAAGGCGGCCCTTTATTTCTGCGCCGAAACAATCTCCCCGCCGTCGGGCCTTCGGGCTTACACACTTAGACTGCGATGCTTAAATGCAACTGGATTTTCTGCGGACCGCGGTCACGAACTGACTAGCTGCGATGCCTGTAGGTTATGCGCCCCTTCGTGAGGTCGTAAGGTGATAGCTCCACCGTAACCTTGTCACCCGGAAGCACCTTGATAAAATTCTTTCGCATCTTGCCGGACAGGTGAGCCAGAATCTGGTGCCCCTCCCCTATCTGTACTTTAAAGGTCGCATTGGGCAGGGAATCAGTCACAGTCCCTTCGACGGGAATCATCTCATCTTTCGGAATGGTAACACCTCCTCCCTTCTGAAAACGGTCGAAAAAAACGCCATTAGAATAGCGCAACAAGCTGATTCAGTCTATCACTCTCTAAAATTACCTCGCCCCCTCAGCCCAACCTTTGCTCTTTTAAGAATTGGTTAAAGCTTCTCCGCCTCCCGACCCCGGCACCCGAGTTGCGAGCTAAATTCTCTGTCTTAAAGTCTAAAGAATAAAGTTGACAATATTATACTCATATTTTATGCTCTATACCGGCGAAGATTTAAGCGATAATTTAGGGAGAGCGGGAGGGCAGGGGAGGCCTGAAAGTCGATAGAAAAGCGAGGGTAGATGGCGGTAAAGTTCAAAGATTACTACGAGCTACTGGGCGTTAAGCGAGACGCGACTGAGGACCAGATACGGCAGGCGTACCGCAAGCTGGCGCGCAAGCATCATCCGGACCTCAACCCCGGCAACAAGCAATCCGAGGAGCGCTTCAAGGAGATCAACGAGGCGTACGAAGTTCTGTCCGACGCGGATAAGCGGAAGCGGTACGACCAGCTCGGGGCCAACTGGAAGAACGGCGCAGACTTTAATCCCCCTCCGGGCTGGGGGCAGGTGAACGTCGAGTACGGGGACTTGAACGACATGTTCAGCGGGGCCGGCTTCAGCGATTTCTTCGAGACGCTGTTCGGGGGCGGCAGGTCTTCTTCGAGGCAGACGCAGAGGCAGCGCGGGGCTCGTTCGCGTTCGCGGGGCAAGGACACGGAGGCCGAGCTTTCCATATCGCTCGAAGACGCGCACGGGGGCGGCATTCAGAGAATATCTCTACAGGGCGTCCGCGCCTGCCCCGCCTGTAACGGCAGCGGCATGACCGGCAACGTCGTCTGCCCGACGTGCAGGGGTGCGGGGCAGGTTATGAGCCCGCGAACCCTGGACGTGAAGATTCCGCCCGGAGCGCGCGACGGCTCAGTCATAAAGCTCGCGAAGCAGGGCGAGCCGGGCCAGGCGGGAGGCGAGGCCGGGGACCTTTACGTGAAGCTCAGGATCAAGCCGCACCCGCTCTTCACGACCTCCGGCGACGACCTCACGGTCGAGCTGCCCGTCGCCCCGTGGGAGGCTGTGCTCGGGGCGAGCGTCGAGGTCCCGACCATCGACGGCAAAGCGAAAGAGATTAAGATACCCCCGGCGGCGCAGGGCGGGCAGAGGTTCCGCCTGCGCGGGCAGGGGCTCAGCAAGCGCGGGGGCGGGCGCGGGGACCAGTACGTGAAGCTCAAGGTGGTCGTGCCGGGGAACCCCTCGGAGCGGGAGAAGCAGTTATACGAAGAGTTGTCTGAAGTCAGCCGGTTCAACCCGCGAAGCGGCAGCGACTGAGGCGGTACTCTGAGACGGGATTCGCAATCATGATGTAATCACCCGGACATGAACTCGGGTTTTGGGAGGGAACAGAATGGACATAAATAGATTCACTGAAAAGGCGCAGGATGCCGTCCGCGCCGCCCAGACTCTCGCCACCAGGTACAGTAACCAGCAGATCGAAGTGGAGCACCTGCTCCTGGCTCTACTTGAGCAGCAGGGCGGCCTCGTGCCTTCGATACTCACTAGGGCGGGCGTCAACGTCGAGCCGCTCGCGACGGCGGTCGAGGCCGAGATCAATCGGATGCCGAAGGTCACAGGCCCGTCCGGCCCGGTGGATCAGGTCTACATCACGGCGCGGTTGAATAAGACCTTCGTCGCGGCGGAAGACGAGGCCAAGAGGCTCAAGGACGAGTACGTGAGCGTCGAGCACCTGCTGCTCGCGATCATAGACGAGGGCGGCCCCGCGTCGCGCGCCCTGAAGACGGCGGGCGCTTCGCGCGACCGCGTGATGCAGGCCCTGGTCCAGATTCGCGGCAGGCAGAAGGTCACCTCGCAGAATCCCGAGGCGACCTACGAAGCGCTTGAGCGCTATGGGCGTGACCTCACGAAGATGGCGAGCCAGGGCAAGCTCGACCCCGTGATCGGGCGCGACGACGAGATCCGCCGCGTCATACAGGTCCTCTCTCGCCGCACGAAGAACAACCCCGTGCTCATCGGGGAGCCCGGAGTCGGCAAGACCGCCATAGTCGAGGGGCTCGCGCAGAGGATCATCCGCGGGGACGTCCCGGAGACCCTGAAGAACAAGCGCGTCGTGACGCTCGACATGGGCGCCCTGGTCGCCGGGGCGAAGTACCGCGGGGAGTTCGAAGAGCGGCTCAAGGCCGTGCTCAAGGAAGTGCAGTCGTCAGAAGGCGAGATCATCCTCTTCATCGACGAGATGCACACCATAGTGGGCGCGGGCGCGGCGGAGGGCGCGATGGACGCCTCGAACCTGCTCAAGCCGATGCTCGCGCGCGGGGAGCTGCACTGCATCGGCGCGACGACGCTCGACGAGTACAGGAAGCGGATCGAGAAGGACGCGGCCCTCGAACGACGCTTCCAGCCGGTCATGGTCGACCAGCCAACGGTGGAGGACACGATCTCGATCCTCCGGGGGCTGCGCGAGCGCTACGAGGTGCATCACGGCGTCCGCATAAAAGACTCGGCCCTGGTGTCTGCGGCGGTCCTTTCGCAGAGGTACATCTCCGACCGCTTCCTGCCCGACAAGGCCATCGACCTCGTCGACGAAGCGGCGGCCAAGCTCAGGACCGAGATAGACTCGATGCCCGCCGAGCTCGACGAGATTCTGCGCCGCATCATGCAGCTCGAGATCGAGCGCGAGGCCCTGAAGAAGGAGACCGACGCGCCCTCGCGCCACCGGCTCGAGAAGCTCGAAAAGGAGCTGGCCGACCTCAACGCCAGCGCCGACCAGCTGAAGGCGCGCTGGCAGGCGGAGAAGGAGTCCGTGCAGAAGATCCGCTCGACCCGCGAAGAGATCGAGCAGACCCGGCTGGCAATCGAGCAGGCCCAGCGCGAGTACCAGCTCAACCGCGCGGCCGAGCTGAGCTACGGCAAGCTCCCGCAGCTTGAGAAGGAGCTGCGCGAGTACGAGGACAAGCTCGACGCGCAGCACAGCGGGGGCCGCCTGCTCAAGGAGGAGGTCGACGAGGAGGACATCGCTGAAGTCGTGAGCCGGTGGACGGGCGTCCCCGTCTCCAAGCTGCTCGAAGGCGAGCTCCAGAAACTGCTCTCGCTCGAAGAGCACCTGCACCGCCGCGTGATCGGGCAGGAAGAGGCGGTCCTCGCCGTGGCGGACGCCGTGATCCGCGCGCGCTCCGGGCTCAAGGACCCGAGCAGGCCGATAGGCAGCTTCATCTTCCTCGGCCCGACCGGGGTCGGGAAGACCGAGCTCGCCCGCGCGCTCGCGGAGTTCCTCTTCGACGACGAGCACGCGATGATCCGCATCGACATGTCGGAGTACCAGGAGAAGCACACGGTCGCGCGCCTGATCGGGGCGCCTCCGGGTTACGTCGGCTACGAGGAGGGCGGCCAGTTGTCCGAGGCCGTGCGCCGCAGGCCCTACTCGGTAGTGCTCTTCGACGAGATAGAGAAGGCCCACGCGGACGTTTTCAACGTGCTCCTTCAGATACTCGACGACGGGCGGCTCACGGACGGGCAGGGGCGCGTGGTCAATTTCAAGAACACGATCATCATCATGACCTCCAACATCGGGAGCCACCTGATACTCGAATACAGCGGCAAGCTCGAAGGCGAGCAGTACGAGCGCATGAAGGAGAGCGTGCTCGACGCCCTGCGCCACCACTTCCGCCCGGAGTTCCTCAACCGCGTGGATGAGATCATCGTCTTCCACGCGCTCACGGTCGAGGATCTGAAGAAGATCGTGGACATCCAGCTCGAAAGGCTCCGCGCGCGGCTGGGAGAGCGCCGCATAAAGCTCGACCTCGACGAGCAGGCCAAGGCGCACCTCGCGCAGGTCGGCTACGACCCGGTCTACGGGGCGCGCCCGCTGAAGCGGACGATCCAGCGCGAGATAGAGACGCCGCTTTCGAGGCTGATCCTGAAGGGGGAGGTTAAGGACAATTCCGTCGTAAGGGTCACGGCCCCGGACGGGCAGGTCACCTTCTCCTCCCAGCCGATAGCCGCCGAAGCCGCCGGCTGATCTCTTCTCCGAACCCTCCGCGCCCGCCCGGCGCGGGCGCGGAGGGGGCTCGCCCGAGGGCGCTGCCCGGAAGTTTTTACTTCCACCTCTTATTTGCTATCATGATGTCACGCAGTTTTTGACAAGTGAATCGCGGAGGGTCAAGTCGAATGGGAGAGCTGCCTGTGGTGCGAAGAGTTGAACCCGAAGCGGGGAGAACTGCCGGGAGACCCCCTCGAATTCGCTTGCCGGTGCGACGCTTACCCGAAGAGTGGGAGAATAATCACGCCAGAAGAGGACTTTTTTGAGGAAGACGCGCCTTCTCCACCCGCGGAGCTTTCGGAAGTGTCCGTGCGCGGCGCTCTATTAAATTAAGTCTGGCGGCAACAGGAACAAGGAGGAAGGGCATGATCTCGTACGACGATTTACGCCAGTTGCAGCAGGTTCCATCCGGCCCCGACGCTTGCACTCTCAGCCTGTACGTGAACATCAACCAGGCTAACCAGTCCAACCTCAACCGCGGTTTCATAACGGCGGTTGAGAATATGTTCCGGCAGATGTCGGAGGGGCAGCAGAATCACAGGGAGAGGCTCGAAGCCGAGTGCCGCCGGGTGCTCGATTTCCTCGCCAACTACACGGCCGGGGGCAAGGGGCTCGTGATCTTCAGCGACTCTTCGCGCGACCTCTGGTGGCAGCGCGACCTGCAGGTTGAAGTGCCGACCGGCGCGCGCTGGACCCCGCACCCGTGGGTGAGGCCCCTCCTTGAGCTGATCGAAGAGCACGACCACTTCGCCGTGGTGCTGCTCGACAAACAGCGCGCGAGAATACTGACGGTCGACGCAACCGGCGTAACGCAGCAGGCGGAGATAGAATCGGAAGTCGCGAACAGGCATCAGGCCACCGGCACCGACCACATCTGGTCGCAGAGCCACATGGAGCGCAACCACACGAATCAGGTGGTCGGCCACGTCAAGCGCGTGGTCGAAGAGCTTTCTACCATAGTCGACAGGACGAGGGTCAGCAGGGTCATCATCGGGGGCCCGGTCGAGGCGGCCTCGATACTGGTGGGCGAGCTGCCGAAGAGGCTTGAGCAGATGGTGACGGGCGCGATCTCCGTGCCCATCGACGCCAACACGGAGCGGCTCATGGAAGAGGTCCGCGCCGTGCAGCAGAGGTACGAGCAGGAGGACGAGTCGCGTCTGGTCGAGTCCATGATCACGGCGGCCCATAAAGGGGACCGGGCGGTGCTCGGCATAACCGACACCCTCGAAGCCATCCAGCAGCAGAGGATCTACTGCATGATGGTCGCGCGCGATTACCACATCGAAGGGAAAGAGTGCGACTCGTGTCACGTCCTCGTCGTGGACGGTCAGGAGAAGTGCTCATTCTGCGGGGGGAAGCTCGAAGCCGCGCCGGACCTGATCAACCGCGCGTCGTACCGGGTCCTGGAACAGTCGGGCAAGGTCCAGATAATCTCGGGGGCGGCCGCGGGCAAGCTTGAGCGCATCGGCGTCGGGGCCGTCCTGAGGTTCTGACCGCGAATTGTAAACGATTGAAGCCGGCCCGGTGAGGCTGCACGAACCGGGCCGCTTAGCTTACGCAGGGAGATATGGCCTTAATACCGACGGTCGTTGAATCTACAAACAGGGGCGAGCGCCACTACGACATCTACTCCAGGCTGCTGAAGGAGAGCATCATCTTCATCGGCACGCCGATCAATGACATGATCGCCGACATCGTGGTGGCGGAGCTGCTCTACCTCGAATCCGAAGACCCTGACCGGGACATCTCGATTTACATAAACAGCCCCGGCGGCTCGATCACGGCGGGGCTGGCCATCTACGACACCATGAATTTCATCAAGCCCGACATAGTCACGATCTGCATGGGGCAGGCGGCGTCTATGGCGGCGGTCCTGCTGGCGGCCGGGACGAAGGGCAAGAGGTTCGCCCTCCCGAATTCGAGGATCCTGATACACCAGCCCTCAATCGAGGGGGTGGGGGGGCAGGCCACGGATGTCAGAATCTACGCCGAAGAGATGCTGAGGATGCGCGCGGTCCTCTCGCAGATTCTGGCCGACGCCACGGGCCAGGATTTTGAGAAGGTCGAGAAGGACGTCGAGCGGGACTTCATCCTCAGCCCGGTCCAGGCCCTGGATTACGGAATCATCGATTCCGTCTTAACCTCGCGCGAGCTGGAACCGCCCGGCGAGTCGTCTACTGGAGCAGGGAAGTAATGGCTAAGAGCGGAAAGGTTTTCGTGGAGCGCCTCAGTAACGAGGCGCAGTATCGCCGCACGAGCGGCCCTCTGTGGCAGCCGGCGGTCGACATATACAAGTGTGCCGAAGGTTGGAAGATCAAGTTCGACCTCGCGGGCGTGCGGGCCGAAGACGTTCAGCTGCTCGCCACCGACGACAAGCTCATCGTCCGCGGGGTCAGGCGCGATTCCGTGATAACGCAGGGGTGGAGCTACTACCAGCTGGAGATCACCTACAGCCGTTTCGAGCGCGTCCTGAAGATCCCCTGCGACCTGTCGAAGGCGGAGATACGGAGCGAATGCATCGACGGCTGGTTCCTTCTGCACATAGATTGCCAGGCGTAGAGCGCGGGCGGCGGGCCCTTCGCCCCCGGCCGCGGCCTCTACCTTCTAGAACAGGGGTTATAAGAGAATGACAGAGAATAGAACTTTAGAGCTACCGATCCTGCCACTGAGGAACACCGTGATCTTCCCGTCCGGCATCTCCCCCCTCACCGTCGGCCGCCCCATGTCTCTCGCGGCGGCGGAGGCGGCGCTGATCACCGAGGAGAAGCTGCTCGGCGTGGTCGCTCAAAGGGAGGACAACGAAGAGGAGGCGAAGCCGACCAACCTCTACCAGGTCGGGACCCTCGTGGTCATAAACAGGATGATGCGCTCGCCGGGCAGCCAGGAGGTCCTCCACCTGATCGTTCAGGGTCAGGAGCGGTTCAGGATAATCGGCTTCACCCAGCAGGAGAACTACCTGCGCGCGACCGTCGAGATTCTGCCGGAGCCGGTCAGGGAAGAGTCGCCGGAGGTGGAGGCCCTGCGCCGCAACATAAACGCGCTCGTGCAGAAAGCGCTCGCCCTGCTCCCGAACATCCCCAACGAGGTGCGTAACATCATCGTCGGGGCCGAAGACTCCGTGCGCCTCGCCTACTTCCTCGGGAGCGTGCTCGAACTGGAGGTCGCGCAGGAGCAGGCCCTCCTCGAAGCCAACACCGAGAGCGAGCTGCTCACCCTGATGCACTCCTACCTCGCCCGCGAGGTCGAGGTGCTGGAGATCAGGAACAAGATCGCCAACCAGGCGCAGGAGGAGCTCGGCAAGGCGCAGCGCGACTACATCCTCCGCGAGCAGATGAAGCAGATACAGAAGGAGCTCGGCGAGACCGAGCCGGAGCAGGCCGAGGCCGCGCTCCTGCGCGAGCGGGTCGAGAAGGCCGACTTGCCGGAAGAGGTCCGCAAGGAGGCCGACCGCGAGCTCCGCAGGCTTGAGCGGCTCCCGGCCGCCGCGCCCGATTACCACGTCATCCGGACTTATCTCGAATGGATACTCGACCTGCCGTGGAATAAATCGACCGAAGACAACCTCGACCTGATCCACGCGCGCGCGGTGCTCGACGAGGACCACTACGACCTCGACGACATCAAAGACCGCATACTCGAACACCTCGCGGTGATAAAGCTGAACCCTTCGACCAAGGCCCCGATCATGTGCTTCGTCGGGCCTCCGGGCGTGGGCAAGACCAGCCTCGGGCAGTCGGTCGGCCGCGCGATGGGGCGCAAGTTCGAGCGCATGTCGCTCGGGGGCGTCAGGGACGAGGCAGAGCTGCGCGGGCACAGGCGCACCTACATCGGAGCCCTGCCGGGCCGCATCATTCAGGCGCTCAGGAGGGCGGGCGTCAACAACCCGGTCATGATGCTCGACGAAGTCGATAAGCTCGGGGCCGACTTCAGGGGCGACCCCGCGTCGGCGCTCCTTGAGGTCCTGGACCCGGCGCAGAACTTCTCTTTCAGGGACCACTACCTCGACCTGCCCTTCGACCTCTCGAAGGTCTTCTTCATAGCGACCGCGAACTCGCTCGCGCCCATCCCGCCCGCGCTGCGTGACCGCATGGAGGTCATCCAGCTCGCGGGGTACAGCGAGGAGGAGAAGCTCCACATCGCGAAGCGGTACCTGGTCCCGCGTCAGATCAAAGAGGCGGGGCTCGGCGAAGAGCAGCTTCACATAACCGACGAGGCCATCCAGGCCATAATCAGCCGGTACACCCGCGAGGCCGGCGTGAGGCAGCTTGAGCGGACCGTCGGGAGGCTCGCGCGCAAGGTCGCGCTCAAGGTCGCGCAGGGCGAGGGCGACGTCTTCACGATAAACCCGGACGGCCTGGAAGAGTACCTCGGTCACGAGCGGTTCTTCCACGAGATGGCGCGGGAGAACCTGCCGGCCGGAGTCGCCACGGGCCTCGCCGTGACCGAGATGGGCGGGGAGGTGTTGTTCATCGAGGCGAGCCTGCTCCCCGGGGGCAAGGGGCTCACGATGACCGGCCAGCTCGGGAGCGTGATGCAGGAGTCGGCGCGCGCGGCCCACAGCTACCTCTGGTCGCACGGGCAGGAACTCGGCATAAATTGCAAGGAGACGCTCGACCAGAGCGGCGTGCACATTCACGTGCCGGCAGGGGCTATCCCGAAAGACGGCCCCTCGGCGGGCGTCGCCATCGTCTCGGCCCTGGCCTCCCTCTGCGTCGGCCGCCCCGTGCGCAACGACACGGCGATGACGGGCGAGATAACCTTGAGCGGACTCGTCTTCCCAGTGGGCGGGATAAAAGGCAAGGTCCTCGCGGCGCGGCGCGCGGGGGTGAAGCGCGTGGTCCTGCCGAAGCGAAACGAGCCCGACTTCAAGGAGATCCCTGAAGAGTCTCGGCAGGGCATCGAAGCCATCTTCGTCGAGCGCATCGATCAGGTCTTGCAGAACACTCTGGTCCCCGCCGACGCCGCGAATGCCGAGAAGCCTTCCCCGGCGACCGAGCCCGTCACGACCGGCACGGAAGTCGGCTTCGAGCGCGGCGAGGGATAATCATCAGGGGTCAGGGGTCGGCGGTCAGGATTCAGGGATGCAACCCATGGTTTCGATTTACGCGAATCGGATTCTATGAGAAGAGTTCGAAACGATTAACGGGCGCGAGGGCTACCGTTTCTGCCCCGGCCCCCGACCCCTGACCACTGCCTCTAATGCCACAGTATGTCGTTCGCGGCCTCGTCGAGCGGGGTGGCATTCCTGTCGCCCGGCTGAACCCTCCACCTGGCGGATTTTTCCCCGCCCCCGTCGGTAAAGCGGAACTCGACGATCACCGGAGTGCCGGGGCCCGCCGGCTGCTCCGCGCTCCACCCGTTTATCGTCACGTCCTCGCCCTGGCTCTGGCGGTGATACACGGTCGTGTAGAGGTACTGCTGGACCGTGAAATTCTCTTTGCGTGACTTGCTCTCCCTGACCAGCCGGATGGCCTTCTCGGTTTCGGGCTGGCGATTCTCGGCGATGAGCACCGCCGCGTCCACCGCCGCCACGACGAGCGGCACGAGTATGAACGCCAGGATGGGCCATTTCCCTAAATGTTTTCTCATCGTTCGACAAAGACTCGGGTCACTTCAGCAGAGCGCCGCACCCGCGGCAGGTCTCGTCCGGGTTCTGGTCGGAGGAGCTTATGCCGCACTCGGGACATTTGCGCTGGTTGATCCGCTTCTCCAGCAGGATGTAGCCGACGAGCATCGATAAGCCGATCAGTATTTCGAGAATCGATTTTATCCTCATAGACTGAAGGCGCCTCCCCGCCTGCTTCTACCACCGCATCAGGCGCGAGATGGTCGTGACGGCGGCCGGGTCGTCGGGGAAGATCACGGGCAGGTCCGACGTGCGCGCGATCCGCTCGCCCTGCCTCCGCGCCATCACTTTAACCGGGCACCCGCACGCGCTGTAGATGAGCGTGACTTGCCGCTCCTGGCCTTCCGGCCAGTAGTCTCTGACGGGGATGTTGAGGTCTCTGATCCTCGCGTCGAGTATCGAGGGCGGGTTGTTCGACCCATCGACGACCTGATCGGTCCCCCTGCCGTTGTCGATGTAGACGGTCAGGTTCTTGACCTTCGGGGGGCTGGTGGACGGGTTGATGCGGCTCTGCCACAACACCTGCCCCGTCCGCTTGAAGACGAGGGACCCGATGCCCGGCTTCTCGCTGCTCACGTGCATGGAGATGTGGAGCTTGCCGTCGGCGGTCGGCTCGCCGTACGCATCGAGGATCGCGAACGTGCGACCCACGCCGTCGTCGGGGACGTAGCGGCGCTCGATCTGGTTCAGAGCTTCGGCGATGGTCGGCACTCTCGGCCCGAAGTCGAGCTCCCGCGTGACCATCACGGCCTTGGCCACTTCCATAGTTTCCATCGCCGGGGTCCCTGGCGCCGCCGGTTGCGCCGGGGCGGCGGGAGTCGCGGCCGGCGTGGCGGAGGCGGGAGCGGGTGCCGGGGTCGCGGCCGCGGGGGCCGTCCCCGCGCTCCGCGTCTCGTTCCGGTTGTTCGACATCAACAGGGCCGTGGCCCCCCCGGCGGCGAGCACTCCGATCACCGCGACGATCACCCAGACTTTCCTCGATGAAGAGGGCGTGGGTTGGGCCTGTCTCTTTCGCTTGTTCTTTGGCATATTATCAATTCTCGGGCTCGCACTCGAAAGCCTGTCCTGATCTCGGCTTTGATCTTAATAGCGGGCGAGGCTCAGGATGCCCTCGGTTATGTCCTCCGCCTGGGGGAGAATCTCGTCCTCAAGCTCGGGGTAGTAGGCGACGAACGAGTCGAGCGCGGCTACCCGGCGCACGGGGCCGTCGAGGTGTTCGAAGAGCTCGTCGGCGATGCGCGCGGCTATCTCCGCCCCGTAGCCCCACGACTCCGTGTCTTCGTGAACGACGATGACCTTGCTGGTCTTCCGCACGGATTCGCTGATCGCCTCCCAGTCGTAGGGGCTGAGGCTGCGCAGGTCGATAACTTCGACGCTCACGCCGTGCTCTTCTTCGGCCTTCCTCGCCGCGACGAGAGACCTGAAGACGGTCGCGCCGTAGGTTATGATCGAAAGGTCCGTGCCCGGCCGCACGACTTTGGCCTTGCCGAACGGCACCATGTAATCGGGGCCGGGGTACGCGCCCTTGTTGTGCGTCTGCCGGTAGAGGTGCTTGTGCTCAAGGTACATCACCGGGTCGTCCGAACGCAGGGCGGTCTTGAGCAGGCCGTAGGCGTCGAGCGCATTCGAAGGCATCACGACGCGCAGGCCGGGGATGTGCGTGAAGATGCTCTCACCGCACTGGCTGTGGTAGACGGCCCCGCCCGTGAGGTAGCCGCCCGTGGCGACGCGGATCACCACCGGGCTCTTGAAGCTATTGTTCGAGCGCCAGCGGATCAGGGGCACTTCGTTCCTGAGCTGCTGCATCGCGGGCCATATGTAATCGAAGAACTGGATCTCCGGCACGGGCTTGAGCCCGCGCGTGGCGAGCCCGACCGCGCGGCCTATTATGTTGGCTTCGGCGAGCGGCGAGTTGAACACGCGCGCGCTGCCGAACCTCCTCTGGAGGTTGTGCGTGACCTTGAAGACCCCGCCCTTGCCCTTGACGCTTTCGATGTACTCTTCGCGGCTGCAATCGGCCACGTCCTCGCCGAAGACGACTATGCGCTCGTCTCGGGCCATCTCGTCGTTGAGGCAGGCGTTGATGAGATCGAGCATGGTCTTCTGGTCGCCTTCGGGCGCTCCCTCGGCCTCGGTGTCGAATGCCTTCGACCTCGGGTCGACATCGGGCGAGTAGACGAAATCGAGCGCCGACCCTTTCGCGGGCTTGGCCGCCGAGAGCGCTTCTTCGGCCGCGCGGTTGACCTCTTCGTCCACCTCCTCGGCGATCCGCTTTATCTCTTCCTCCGTCGCGACCCCCTCCTTGATCAGGAAGTCGGGGAAAGTCCGCACGGGGTCGCGCTTCGCCTCGCCCTCGCGCTCGTCCGCGTGCCTGTAGTGCACTTCGTCGTCGGAGAGGGAGTGCGAATAAGGTCTGATCACGTGAGCGTGGACCAGCGCGGGGCCGCGCCTCTCGCGGCAGTAGGCCGCCGCCCTCTGCATCGCGTCGTAGCTGGCGAGGGGGTCGCAGCCGTCCACCTCTTCGATGAAGAGGTCGGGGTACCCGCCCACCAGCTTCGAGATGCTGCCGCCCGCCGTCTGCACTTCCACGGGGACGGAGATCGCGTAGCCGTTATCCTCCACGAGGAAGAGGACCGGGAGCTTCAGGTTGCACGCGGTGTTGAGCGACTCGAAGAACTCGCCCTCGCTCGTCGTGCCTTCCCCCGAAGAGACGTAGACGACCGAGTCGGGGCGGTAGCCCTCGACCAGCTTCTCCGGAGCGCCTATGCGCTCTGCGCGGTAATCCGCCTCGGCGCAGCCCACCGCCTGGAGGAACTGCGTGCCCGTGGGCGACGACTGCGTGACGACGTTGAGCCTCTTATGCCCCCAGTGGCTCGGCATCTGGCGGCCGCCCGAGGCCGGGTCGTCCGCCGCGCCGGTCGCCTGCATGAGCATCTCCGCCGGCCCCATGCCGAGCGCGAGGCAGAGAGCGCGGTCGCGGTAGTACGGGTAGAACCAGTCGTAGCCGGGCTTCAGGACGAGCCCCGCCGCCGCCAGTATCGCCTCGTGCCCCGCGCCCGATATCTGGAAGAAAATCTTATTCTGCCGCTTGAGCTGAATCTCTTTATCGTCTATCCGCCGCGACATGTACATCACGCGGTATAGCTTGAGCAGAGTGTCGCGGTCCAGCCCGTGATACTTCTCCTCCTGCGGTTGAACGGCCATCTTTGTAGCTCCCCTTAAATCGAGAATCAATCTCCGTTACACGGATGCCGCCGACGCGGGCCTGTACTCCAGGATGTAGCCCGCGATGGCGGACGCGGCCACCGTGAGGGGCGACGCGAGGTACATCTGGCCCGGCCCGCTGCGGCCTGGGAAATTGCGGTTCTGCGCGCTGATCACGACCTGCTCTTTCAGGGTGCTCACGCCGGGGCCTGCGTTGATGCACGCGCCGCAGCTCGGCTCAATTACCTGCGCCCCGACCTCCCGGAAGATGTCGAGGTAGCCCCGCTCCTCGCAATGCCTGCGCACCTCGGTCGAGCCGAACTGGACGAAGCACTGAACGTCGGGGTGGACCCTCTGGCCGCGCGCGAGCGCCTCGCGGAAGACCCGCGCGTACATGTCCATGTCCTCCTTCTTGCCCGCCGTGCAGGAGCCCCCGTAGGCGATGTCGATCCTGACCCGCTCCCCCAGCTCGTCGATGAAGAGCCCGTTGCCGGGGTCGCCGGGGGTCGCGATCATCGGGCGAAGCTCGCTCGCGTTGATGTCGATGGTGAGCGCGTACTCGGCGTCCTCGTCGCTTTGCATCCCCTCGCAGAGCCGCTCGGCTTCCTCCCGCGACATGCCCCTTTCCATCAGGAACCCGACCGTCTTCTCGTCGGCCGCGACGATGCCCGTGAAGCCTCCGACCTCGGCCGCCATGTTGGTCATCGTGGCGCGCTCGTCGATGCTGAGGTCGGAGACGGCCTCGCCCGTGTACTCGATTATGCGGCCGATGGCGTCGCCGTTGCGGACGAAGTCCGTGCGCAGGATTTCCAGCATGAAATCTTTAGCGGTGACGTTGTCGGGCTTGCGCCCCGTCACCCTCACGCGCACCTGCTCCGGCACGCGCACGCGCACGTCCTTGGTGATCCACGAGTTGAAGATGTCGGTCGTGCCGACCCCGAAGGCCACGCACCCGACCGCGCCGGCGTGCGGGGTGTGGGAGTCCGAGCCGATGATGATCTGGCCCGGCAAGGCGTAGTTTTGCAGGATCAGGCTGTGGCAGATGGCCTCCGAGCCCTTGCGGTCCGCGAGCTGGCCGTGGAGCCGGATGCCCTGCTTCCGGGCGAATTCCGCCTGCTTCCGCATGAGCTGGTGGGCGAGGTCGAGCAGCCCCATCGCCTTGCGCTCGGGCGGCATCACGTCGTCGACGAACGTCAGGTGGTCCTGGAAGAAGTAGACCGACGAAGGGTCGTTGACCGGCTCTTCGCCCACGAGCTGCTCGTAAAATATCGCGGCCATCGGGGTGACGTACTCGTGGCTGAAGCGGATGTCCGTGCGCACGAAGCCCGTGTCGCCCGGCTTAACCGCCCCGACGCCGATGCTGTCGGTCGAGAGGTCCGTCACGAAGTGGCGCGCGAATATCTTCTCCGCGAGCGTCATCGGCCTCGGCCCGGTCGTGACGCGGGGGGTCGAGGCCTTGCCCTGAAGCCTCGCGACGTTGAAAGGGAAAAGGCCCCCGAACTCGATGATCTGCCGCGTTATCTCGTCTTCACCCCGCGTGAACTCTTCGAGCGGGATGGTCTCCCCGTCGGCCACGCGCCGCAGCAGGTCGAAATTCGTCGAGGCGAGCAGGCCGAGGTTCTGGCAGTTCTGCTTGTAGATGCGCTCGATGTTTTCGGCCACGACGAGCTTGATGCCCGCAGCGATCTCCGCGTAAGGCGACTGCTCGCGGCTGGACCCCTTGCCCCTGCGTTTGCCGGAGACGCTCACGACGAAGCCGCCGTTCTTAACGTCCGACCGTTTTATCGGGAACTCGTCCCCGCACTTCAGCCCGAGGTAGACGAACTCCCCGAGCGTCTCGTCGAAGTGGTAGCAGATGTAGGCGGGCGTGATCTCGTCGGTCGATATGTCGTTTCTGAGCGGGGGGACGTTGTTCACGTCCAGGTCTGCCCCCGCAAGCTGCTGCCTTACGGCGTCGGCGTCTTCGGCGAGGAAGAGGATTCGCCCCTTCAACTGCACTTCGGACGGGCGTTTTTCAACCTTACGGTGAAGCAAGCTCTCGATCATTTAATACTCCTCTATGAATAATGAAAGCGGATACAGCAAGCGTTGGTCGATTAAACCGCAAGTTATATCTTACCCCGAGCGGCGCGGTTTTGACAAAAGCGCGCAGGCCCCAAAACAAACGCGCGGCGCTCACCTGAGCGCCGCGCGTGCGGGCTTTGACGCGACCCTGCGCGGGCGCTACACGTCCCCGATGAGCAGCTTGGCGATGGTCTGAAGCTGCATGTTCGACGTGCCCTCGTAAATCTTGCCGATCTTCGCGTCGCGGTAATACTTCTCCGCCGGGTAGTCCTTCACGTAGCCGTAGCCGCCGTAGAACTCCACGACCTGCGAGGTCACGCGCTCGGCGACCTGCGACGTGAATAGCTTGGCCATCGCGGCCTGCCTCACGTAGTCCTCGCCCGCGTCCTTCAGGCGCGCGGCGTTGTAGACCATCAGGCGCGCGGCTTCGAGCTCGGTCGCGAGCTGGGCGATCTGGAACTGGACGCCCTGGAACCTGGCGATGGGCTGGCCGAACTGCTGGCGCTCCTTCGTGTAGTTGATGCCGTATTCGAGCGAGCCCTGCGAAAGGCCGACCATCTGCGAGCCGATGCCGATGCGCCCCTCGTTGAGGGTCTCTATCGCGATCTTGTAGCCCTTGCCCACTTCGCCGAGCACGTTCTCTTTCCTGACCTCGCAGTCTTCCAGGATCAACTCGCAGGTGGAGCTCGCGCGGATGCCGAGCTTGTTCTCTTTCTTGCCGACGGTGAAGCCGGGGAACTCCCGCTCGACGAGGAAGGCCGTTATGCCGCGGTAGCCTTTGTCCGGGCTCACGTTGGCGAAGACGATGAAGAGCCCCGCCTCCGCGCCGTTCGTGATCCAGAGCTTGCGCCCGTTGAGCACGTAATGCGAGCCCCTGTCCTCGGCCTTCGTCGCGAGCGCGAAGGCGTCGCTCCCCGACCCCGCCTCCGACAGCGCGTAGGCCCCGACCGTGTCGGCCGCCAGCCGCGGGCAGTAGAGCTTCTTCTGCTCCTCGTTCGCCCACAGGATGATGGCGTTGTTGACCAGGGTGTTCTGAACGTCGACGATCACGCCCGCCGAGGCGTCGACGCGCGAGAGCTCTTCGACCGCCAGTATGGAATTGAAGAAGCTGCCGCCCTGCCCCCCGTACTCTTCGGGGATGCCGATGCCCATCAGCCCGAGGTCGAAGAACTGCCGGATCAGGTCCGGGGAGAATTTGCCATGCTCGTCCATCTCCGCCGCGAGCGGGCGGATCTGCTGCTCGGCGAATTCGCGGACCGACTGGCGGAACAGGGCCTCTTCGTCGGTGAGAGAAGTCAGAGGCCGCGGAGCCGTCTCTGACGCGGTAGCAGGTTGTGACATGTCGTTTTCCCCTTAAATTTATTGAGTAAAATAACGATCCTCAATCTATCACGCCCGTTCGGAGCCCCGCAAGTTTGCGCCGTAACTTGACACCCCCGCGGGGCGGCTATATGCTCAAGCGTTGATATTTTAACTCTGATTTCGTCGCGTCCCTGATAGGAGGAACCAGGCCAGATGGACCCAAAGACAGTTTTAAGATTCGCGGTTGATGAGCAGGTAAAATTCGTCGATTTAAGATTCACGGACCTGATCGGCTCCGGGCACCACCTGACCATTCCGATCTCGAACTTCAACGAAGACTCCTTCGAGTCGGGCATCGGCTTCGACGCCTCGTCCCTGCGCGGATGGGCCACGATAAACGAGTCGGACATGCTCCTGATCCCGGAGTACGACCGCTTCTGGATGGACCCCTTCTACGAGGAGCCGACGCTCTGCCTCTTCGCCAGCGCCGTCGACCCGATGACCAAGGAGGGCTACGAGCTCGACCCTCGCACCGTCGCCAAGCGCGCCGAGAGCTACCTCAGGTTCACGGGCATAGCCGACAACTGCTTCTTCGGGCCGGAGGCCGAGTTCTTCATCTTCGACGAGGTCAGCTATCACAACGAGGTTAACTCCGCCGGCTACAGGTTCGAATCGCCGGAAGGCATATGGAGTTCCGGGCGCGGCGAAGGCAACCTCGGCTACCGCATCCGCCACAAGGAGGGTTACGTGCCGCTCCCGCCGGTCGATTCGCTCCACGACCTTCGCTCGGACATCGTGCAGAACCTCCAGTCGGTCGGCATCGAGCCGGAGATGCACCACCACGAGGTGGCGACGGGCGGGCAGTGCGAGATCGACTTCAGGTTCTCGACCCTGCTCGGGACCGCCGACAACGTGATGCTGTTCAAATACGTCGTCAAGAACACCGCCTTCTATTATGGCAAGGCCGCGACCTTCATGCCCAAGCCGATGTTCGGGGACAACGGCAGCGGCATGCACTGCCACCAGAGCCTGTGGAAGGACGAGAAGCCCCTGTTCGCCGGGGACGGGTACGCGGGGCTTTCCGAGATGGCTTTACATTACGCGGGCGGTATCCTGAAGCACGCCGCCGCGCTCGCGGCCCTCGCCGCCCCGACGACCAACAGCTACAAGCGCCTCGTGCCGGGCTACGAAGCGCCCGTGAACCTCGCCTACTCGCGGCGCAACCGCTCGGCGGCGATCAGGATCCCGATGTACTCGCAGTCGGCGGGGGCCAAGCGGCTCGAAATCAGGTTCCCGGACCCGTCCTGCAACCCGTACCTGGCCTTCGCGGCGATGATGATGGCGGGGCTCGACGGCATCCAAAACAAGATCGATCCGGGCCAGCCGCTCGACAAGGACATATACGACCTTTCGCCCGAAGAGCTGAAAGACGTGCCTACGCTGCCGGGCTCGCTCGACCGCGCGCTCGACGCGCTCGAAGCCGACCACGGCTTCCTGCTCAAAGGCGATGTCTTCACGGAGACGCTCATCGAGCGGTGGATAAATTTCAAGCGGCAGAAGGAAGTGGACCCGGTCCGCATGCGCCCGCACCCGCTCGAATTCCAGATGTATTTCGACGTGTGATCGCCGGCCCGCTTCGCCCGCGCGGGGAAGGGAGGTTGAAAGGTGGCTATGAGCAGCAGCGCTATTAAGTTCATACTCGCCCTAGTAATCGCGGCCTGCTGCGCGGGCGAGGCCGCGGCCGATTCGAAGAAGCCTCGGGTCGAGTTGAAGGGCGTCACCGTCAACAGCATCGACCTCCAGCAGAAGACCGCCGACACCACCATCTCCGTCGAGATACACAACCCCGGCTCCGCCTTCAAAGTGAAGGACGTGAGCTACCGGCTCAGGCTGAACGGGAAGCAGATCGCCGAGGGGAAGTATAAGAATGAGATCAAAGTGCCGTCCGAATCCTCGGCGGTCGTCGCGGTCCCGCTCAGGGTGAGCCTTCAGGAGATTCCGGGTCTCGCGTGGAGCACGGTCGCGGGAGGGTTCGAGGTTCACTACGACCTGGAGACGACCTTCACCGTCCCCATCATGGCGCTCTTCAGCCGCAAGATGACGACCTCGTTTTCGGGCGAGTTCGTCTTCGGCCAGATGCTTTCCGCGCTCCCGGAGGCCATCAGGGAGCGCCTGTTCGGCAATTTCTGAAGCGCGAAGCCGCTTCCTTCAGCCATAATTTTCGACCGGTGGAAGAAAAGAACGAACTCGCCTCATCCCTCCTCGCCAAGATCGGCGAACAGGCCGACCGCGTGAACCGCCTTCTGGAGCTCGTCCCCCCCACCTCCGTCGACCGCCGGCCCATTCAGGGGGTGATGAGCGTCGGGGAGCTGCTCGGCCACTTGCTCGAATGCATGGCCGGGTTCTGCGCGGTGCTCCACGCGCTCTACCCGGAGAGGCTCGCGCACTTCTCGGGGCTCCGCGAGTTGCAGGTTAATCACTCCTGCGGGATAGAGGAGTCGCGCGAACGCCTGAGCGATTACGTGGGCCGCATCGAAGAGGGGTTCGCGCTCGTAAAAGACGCGGACCTCGCGCGCCGCTTGCCCACTATATTCGTCCCCGAGGGCGAGACCGCCCTGACGCTGTTCCTCGGGAACCTTGAGCACCTGATAAATCACAAGTACCAGC
>DASQDI010000160.1:0-205764 GCA_035634255.1 Blastocatellia bacterium | reverse complement strand
CGGCGAGCGGGGAGGGCCGGCCATGAGGTTCCCGTCGCGGAGGCGCGAGGAAGAGCTGGAC
The DNA here is from genome assembly GCA_035634255.1 of Blastocatellia bacterium. Classification (GTDB taxonomy): domain Bacteria; phylum Acidobacteriota; class Blastocatellia; order UBA7656; family UBA7656; genus DATLMR01. The sequence continues at coordinate 205,703 of DASQDI010000160.1, read as the reverse complement.
GAAGAGATCCAGGCCCACCTGCGGATGGCTATTGAAGACCGGATGGGGCGGGGCGAGACGGCCGAGCAGGCCAGGGATTCAGCGCTCCGTGAATTCGGCAACGTGGGCCTGGTCAAGGAGGTCACGCGCGACGTGTGGGGGTGGAGGCCCGCCGGAGAGTTGGCGCAGGACCTGCGCTACGGCGCGCGGATGCTGGTGAAGAGCCGCGGCTTCACCTTTATCGCCGTCATCACGCTCGCCTTGGGCATCGGCGCGACGACCGCCATCTTCAGCGTCGTCAACACGGTTTTGCTTAAACCGCTCCCTTTTAAAGAGTCTGACCGGCTCGTGATCGTCTGGGAGGAAGGCACCGCGCAAGGGTTTCCGCGCAATTCAGTCTCGGCGGCTAACTACATTGACTGGCGTGATCAGAACCAGGTCTTTGAAGGCATGTCAATATTAGGCCGTATGAACTTTAACTTAACTGGTGTCGGCGAGCCGGAAAGAATTGACGGCAGGCGTGTCTCGGCTAATCTATTTGACCTGTTAGGAGTGAAGCTACGCTTAGGCCGGGCCTTTTTGCCTGAAGAAGATCAGCCCGGCAGCAATCGCGTGGTAATCTTGAGCCATGGCCTGTGGCAGCGCCGGTTCGGGTCCGATGCGAATATTATCGGGCAGCCTCTTACCTTGAATGGCCAAAGCTTTACGGTCGTCGGCGTAATGCCGCCACAGTTCCAGTTCCCCAGTCCTCAGGATGAGCTGTGGGTGCCCATCGCTTTCACCTCTCAGGAAGCCGCCAACCGCGGGAATAATTCCTATGAGGTCATCGCGCGCATGAAGCCCGGCGTTATGCCCGAACAGGCGCAGGCGGAGATGAATACCATCGCCGCGCGCCTTAAACAGCAATATCCAGACGTGGTTAAGAGTAATGGTTCCGTAGTAATCCCGCTGCACGAACAGCTTATGGGCGACATTAAACCAGCACTGCTTGTGCTGCTGGGCGCGGTCGGCTTTGTCCTCTTGATCGCCTGCGCGAATGTCGCAAACCTGTTGCTCGCGCGGGCAGCAGTCCGGCAAAAAGAGATCGCCGTCCGCATCGCACTCGGCGCGGGCCGCCTGCGCTTGATCCGACAGTTTCTGATCGAAAGCGTCTTATTGGCAGCACTCGGCGGAGCCGGGGGGTTGTTGCTGGCTCTTTGGGGCGTAAGTCTGCTGAAGGCTTTCATCCCGGAGAACCTCCCTCAAGTCCAAGCCATCACGGTCGATGCTAGTGTACTGATCTTCACCCTTCTGATCTCACTGCTGACAGGACTGATATTCGGTTTAGCCCCGGCCCTGCAATCATCCAAGGTCAATCTTAATGAAACACTGAAAGAAGGCGGCAGAGACTCCGCATCCGGAAGCCATGGCAATCGCATTCGCGGCCTGTTGGTGATCGCCGAGGTTGCGGTCTCGCTCGTCCTTCTGATCGGGGCCGGGCTGTTTATTAACAGCTTCGTGCGGCTGCTCAATGTCGACGCCGGGTTCCGGGCGGACAACCTGTTGACAATCAACGTCGTGCTCCCGGAGATGAAGTATCCTGACCAGGCCCGGCGTACGGCCTTTTATTCCGATTTATTAAGCCGTATTGAAGCTCTGCCGGGCGTTCAATCGGCGGCCGTCACCAACTATATTCCTTTAACCCTCCAGGGTGATACTTTTGGGATCAGCATCGAGGGGCGACCGGACCCTGGGCCTGCCGAGAGACCGGACGTTGTGACGAGAGTCATCAGCCCCAAATACTTTAGTACGATGGGCATTGAGTTACTGCAGGGGCGCGAGTTCGGCGAGGAAGACAGAGTCGACTCTCCGCGCGTGGCGGTCATTAGCGAAACAATGGCGCGTCGCCTGTGGCCCGGTGAAGATCCGGTCGGGAAGCGTATCAAACCGGGGCCGCCCGATTCTCCTGTGCCCTGGCGGACGATTATCGGAGTGGTGAAGGACGTCCGACAATTCGAGCTGAATGCCAATCCGAAGCTGCAGATGTACTACTGTTACGTACAGCCTGCATTCTTCGTGCCGAGCTACCTTGTCGTAAGAACGGATGTCGAACCGGCCAGCCTGGCGGCCGCGGTGCGCGGGGCCGTGTGGGAGATAGACAAAGACCAGCCGGTCTCAAACATCAGGACGATGAAGGAGGTCCTTTCCGAATCAATTGCGCGGCAGCGGTTCAGCATGCTCTTGCTCGGAATCTTTGCCGCCGTGGCGCTGGTATTGGCGGCAGTGGGGATTTATGGCGTGATGAGCTACTCAGCTGCACAGCGCACGCGAGAGATCGGCATAAGGATGGCGCTCGGCGCACAGAGCCGTGACGTGCTGAGGCTGGCAATAGGTCAAGGCATGAAGATGGCGTTAGTAGGTGTAGCCGTGGGCTTGACAGGAGCATTCGCCCTGACCCGCTTGATCGAGAGCCTGCTGTTTGGAGTGAGCACGACCGACCCGGCGACGTTCGCCCTGGTAACCTTCCTGCTAATAGCAGCAGCGCTGCTGGCTTGCTACATCCCGGCGCGGAGGGCGACGAGAGTAGATCCGTTGGTGGCACTCAGATATGAGTGAGCGGGGCATCAGGAAATAGCAGACCCCGGACCGGACTGGGCGCGTGCCATCGACCGCGTCAGCATCCGGTCCTTCGTCTGTCAGACGCGCCGTGAACTCCTGCCGGACGAGCTCCGCGACCGGCGACTCGTCATGGGCGAAGCTCGCGAGCCCCGCACGCAACGCGCGTTCACGCGCCGCGCTCAGTTCGCGGCCTAAAGGACATGTGCCAGGCGACGCGCACGACGATCACGGTCAGCAGGACCGCGACGGCGACGGCGAAGTATCCCGCCCGATCCGATGCTTCCAGGCTCTGGAGAATTGGCCGATTCGAGTATGGTCAGGATGCGATGGGGTGGTCGCAACTGACGGAGCACGCCGGTTGCCGCCACGGCGTCGGGCGGAGCTACGACCGCGCCGAGCGCAATCGCCGCCGCCCATGGCATCGTCGGCATGAGCATGTGGGCGACAACGGCGACAGCGGCCGTCGTGAATACGACCGCGAATACAACCAAGCCGGTCACCGGCGCCCAATTGTCCTTCAGGTCTCTGGGCGACGCGTCGTAAGCCGCATCGAGCAGTACGGGTGCGACGAAGAGTGCAAGCGCGAGCTCGGGAGGGACGGTGAACGAGAGCTCGCCCGGTAGAAGCACGAGCAGCGCACCGCCGAGCGCCAGGAATACCGGATAAGGTGCTCCGACGCGGCGCGCCCGGGCAGTCAGTATCACGGCAGCGACGAAGAGACCAAGTAGTAGTTCGAGTTCCCCCATACGATCTGATGTTGGCAATCCTAGATCATCGGATCCCTCCCGACTTCCGCGACGCGTATGGTGTTCCCGAACCAGCGGCTGTTCGGATCGACTCCGCCCCGCGTCGCCATGCCAGTTACTCAGATTCGAGAGAAGCCATGTCGATGGAGAAGCGGCACTTTACATCGGACCTGAGCAGTCTTTCGTAGGCCTCGTTGGCCTTCCGAATGGGGATAACCTCGACGTCGGCCGTGACGTCGTGCTCGCCGCAGAAGTCGAGCATCTCCTGGGTCTCGGGGATGCCGCCGATGTTAGAGCCGGACAGACTCCGGCTACCCATAATCAGCGCGAATGCCGAGACGCTCAGGGGCTTCGGCGGAGCACCGACAAGGGTGATGTTGCCGTCGAGGCGGAGCAGGTCGAGGTAGGCGTCGGTGTCGTGATCGGCGGATACCGTGTCGAGGATGAAGTCGAAGCTGCCGGCCTGCTTCTGCATCTCGTCGGCGCCGAGGCGGAGCGCGTCTTCCTTCTTGCCGGGCGAGGTGGTGAAGACGACGACGTGGGCCCCGAACGCATGAGCAAAATTCACCCCCATGTGGCCCAGCCCGCCGAGGCCGACCACGCCGACTTTCTTGCCCTTCGTCAATCCGGCCCGCTCAGCGGCCGGTCCTTCTCTCAAGGTGCTCGGGGTACCGCGCGCCCTGTGCGCTGATCTTCGAGGCGGCGCTATCGATCTCGCGGAGATCGTCAGTGGTAAGTTCAATTTCAGCCGCTCGGATGTTCTCCTCAAGGCGGTGCAGCTTCGTAGTGCCCGGAATCGGCACGATCCACGGCTTCTGGGCGGCAGCCAGGCGAGCGCTATCTGAGCGGGCGTCGAGTTATTCTTTTCCCCTATCGCGCGAACACTTCGACCGGCCGCTCAGGGTTGATGACATCGCGCGCGAACTCGGGATGAGCGTTCCGGGCTTTCATCATCACTTCAAGTCCGTCACGGCGATGAGCCCTTTGCAGTTTCAGAAACAGATACGACTCAAGGAGGCACGCCGTCTGATGCTCGGCGAAGACCTGGACGCGGCTAGCGCCGGGTTCCGTGTGGGCTACGAAGACCCCTCGTACTTTAGCCGCGAGTACAAAAAGCTCTTCGGCGCCCCGCCGCAACGTGGCATCGCCAAGCTTCGCAGCAACCTCGAACTTTAAGAAAGCGTGAATTGCAGGTTGGTAATAAAAAACCCGTGCGTCGGAAACCTCTAGTTTTGAAGACACCTTCGATTCCCGTTTAATAGAAGTTACTGGCCTACGCGATTTACTCGATTCGAAAGGCCCGCGGCCGTCGGTCCGCCGTCGAGGGCCCTGCATGAGAGCGTAATCACGCCTCCGCGCACAACCAAAGATTCATTATTGAGGCTCGCTCAACAAACGTAATATGCAATACGATTTTTTGTTGACACCCTTTTGAATCCGGCCTATACTGCGGGCGTTAATTTGACCGGATGCGTTCTTGTGAGTAACTTTCACCGTCACAGGTGGCTGCGCTAAGACCTAATAACCTGCAAATCCACTCGGCAAAACTTCGAGTTTGACGCCGACCGCTGTTGTCAAAAATCCTTAGGTAGAGCTCCTTGCAGCATTGTTCTTTGCCGACGCTTCGTCAAAGGCGGAGGTTTCTACCCTACGACACTAATCAGCCATAACGTTCCAAAGGTAATTGGGCGTTCTCTAAACAGTAACCAAGTTAAGTACTACAGCAAATTTCCTGCGGACACATGAGACCAGTGGCTTGCTCTCAAGTGCCCACCTGATAATGTCGCCACTATTCTAACCTGGGGCAATTGCGGCGAAAGCCTCTCTTTGCTTTCCGGCCGGGGTCATAGTGCCGTCGGATACACCCGATGATGCAGTACGGTATACGTGTGTCTTCACGGCAGGTATTACCGGGGAACGACTTCACCCTCTTGATGAAAGGAGCTTTGACCGAAATGCGTAAGCACAACTCCCCTCTGTCGGTATCAATAGCCATCGCGGTGGCTTTCATGGTGATCTCAACGCAGGCGCTTTCCCAACAGGCTCCGAAGATAGAGCAGCAGTCGCTCGCGGCGGAGCCGGTCGGCGGAGAACCGTTCGGATTCACGAGCGCGAACACGGGCGTATCGTCATCGCTCACCGTCACCCCCGATGAGAGATGGGACAACCGCTCCGCGCAGGCCGCCCTCGACGCGGAAGCGGCCGAGTCCTCAAGCGTGACCCCTAATGCGGCGCTGACGGGCGGCATTGATCACGTCGCCGCCGGCACGGGCACGCGCAACAGCGGCCACGGCACGATCTGCATCCGCGGAGTCCCGTCGGGCGCGGTCGTCATCTTCGCCTACCTCTACTGGGGCACGATATACGCCTCGCCCGCGCCGTTCAGCGCCACGGCGGTGTTCAGGGGCACGACCGTCACGGGGTCTCTCATCGGCACCTCGACCCAACCGTGCTGGAACAGCGCCGGCGTGTTCGCCGTCTACCGGGCGAATGTAAAGTCGCTCATGGTGGCCGGGGTGAACAGCGACTACAAGGTGACGGGCCTCGCCAGCGCAGTGACGAACAACAGCAACCCCTGGTCGCCCGTGTCGGCGACCCTGCCGCTATCGGAGGGCGCGAGCCTCGTGGTCCTCTACTCACATTCGAGCGTGCCGAGCTCTTCGCAGTTTTACCTCTACCACGGCCCTCACTTCACTTCGAGCACCCTGACCATAACGACTAACTTCTCGCCCCCCATCCCCACCCACTCGATCCTGAAGCATACGCGGATCGGGGCGGACGGTCAGATCGGGACCGGCATCAAGCCCATCTCCGCCGCGACCGACGAGAAGACTTACATCGGCCCGACCACGGCGAGCCTCGTGTTGATAAGGGGCTCAGGCAGCGCCAGAAACTACACCTCGGATTTCAATGGCATCAATGGCTGGCCGCTCAACCAGCTCTGGGACACGAACACGGACGACATCACGGGGACCATCCCCGCGGGCGCGGGCTCGTACGTCACCCGTTACGTGTCGCGGGGCGACTGCATAGAGGTGGTGGCTCAGATACTGAATGCCAGATGATCTCCGCCCCTCGTCAAAGCTCTTTTGTTTCCCGGCCCCCGGCGGCAGGCGATTCCTGCCGTTACGGGGGCCCGTGAATCGGTTCAACCCTCTTACGAATGGGACGAGCTTATTTTCACGCCCGGCCGCCCTGTGACCTGCGCGACTCCGGCAGAGGGCCCGCCCCGTTCTAACCCTAATGGAAAGGAGCGACCTATGCGTTCAATGAGTATTCACCGATGGCGGAGAAATCTCGCACTCTCGTTCGCCACATCGGTCATGATCCTCCTGACGCTTACCGGCTTCGCGCGGGCGCAGACGGAAAGCCCGCCCGCTCAGGAGGCGGTCGAAATCGCGGCGCTGCCCGCCGGATGTCTGCGCACCATCACCGCCGATGTCGTGGCGCTGGACCAACCCTTCTTCTGGAACCGTCTGGGCGCGGTCCAGCCGCAGGGGATGATTTACGCGCTGAGGCGTGACGTGGTCCCGACGAGCGGAACCACGCTCACCCCCGGCAACGTTCGGCTCAGGGACGGCAAGCGCCCGCGCCCGCTGACCCTGCGCATGAACATCGGCGATTGCATACAGATTAAATTTCAAAACCTGCTGAACCCGAACCGCGAGGATAATCAGCAGCCCGCCACGAGGACCGCGTCGGTCCACGTCTCGGGCCTGCAGCTGGTCACGAGCATACTCGACGATGGCTCGAACGTCGGCCAGATCCCCCCAATCGGCGGGCTCGTCAACCCCGGCCAGTCGATCATCTACACTTACTACGCGGAGCGCGAAGGCAGCCACCTGATCTCCAGCGCGGCGGCGATGACCGGGGGCGAAGGCGATGGGGGGCAGATACCGGCCGGCCTGTTCGGGGCCGTGTCGGTCAACAAGCGCGGCGCGGAATGGTACCGCAGCCAGCTGACGGCCGCCCAGCTCAACGCGGCCAAGAAGCTGTCGAATGGCACGCCCGTCACGAACCCGAACGGCACGCCGCAAATCGACTACACGAAGCTGAGGATACTCAGCGCGACCAACGAGATCGTCCACTCGGACCTCTCGGCCATAATCACCGGGCCGAATGCCGGGCGGTTCCCGGCCCCGCCGGCGGGCGCGTGCCCGAACAACCCGCCCGACAACACCTACTGCCCGAACCCCGTGGAGCCCGACCGGCTTCAGCCCTTCCGCGAGTTCGTCCTTATCTACCACGACGAGATAGGGGCGGTTCAGGCCTTCCCGCAGTTCGAGGATGACGAGCTTGAGCACACGCTACATGGGGTGAGGGACGGGTTCGCGATCAACTACAGCGCCAACGGGGCGGGCGCTGAGATACTCGCCAACCGCATAGGCGTCGGCCCCATGCATGACTGCACGGAGTGCTATTTCGAGGAGTTCTTCCTAAGCTCATGGGCCATCGGCGATCCGGGCCAGATCGTCGATGTACCCGCGAACGCCCCCTGCACGAAAGAGCAGATCGAGTGCGGCACCTGCAACCCGACCCCCGGCCCCAAAGCTACGAAGGTGCTCTTCCCCGACGACCCGTCTAACGTATATCACAGCTATATCAACGATCATACGAAGATGAGGATAATACACGCGGGGCCCAAGGAGCATCACATACACCACCTGCATGCTCACCAGTGGCTCCACACGCCCGACAGTGATAATTCCAACTTTCTCGACAGCCAGGCCATCGGGCCGGGCAGTTCCTTCACCACCGAGATCGCCCACGGCGGCGCGGGCAACCGCGGGAAGACCGTAGGCGACGCGATCTTCCATTGCCACTTCTACCCGCATTTCGCGCAAGGCATGTGGGGGCTCTGGCGAGTACACGACGTGTTCGAAGCGGGCACCGTTCTGGACGCGGGGGGCCGGCCCGCGGTCGGGTCGCGCGCCCTGCCCGACGGCGAGATCGCGAAGGGCACGCCGATCCCGGCGATAGTGCCCCTCCCGACCAGGCCGATTGCGCCGCTGCCGGAGGCCAAGGCCGAGATCGTGACTCTGGCCGGCCTGCCCGGAGGCCAGATAAAGATCACCGGGACCGGCAACCCCGGCTACCCTTTCTTCAACCCCTCTTACGCGGGGCATAAGCCTACCGCCCCGCCCTTCGACGTGATAGATGACGGCGGGCTGCCGCGCCATGTCATCAGGGGCGGGCAGTTCTTTGAAGTGCACAACCGGCTCGACTTCAGCAAGAACCTTATCACGGCCATCGCCGAGGAGCGGCCGGAGCACGGCACCCCCGTCGAGCAGGCCGCCATCAATTATCACAGGATCAGAAGCCACCCGAGCTTCACGCCCGAAGGCGTGGCGGGCAACTTCATCACCAACGGGCTGCCGCGCTTCGAGACGCAGGGCAACATGCCGGGAGCCCCCTTCGCCGACCCCTGCGTCGATGACAATGGGAATGCAATCGGGACCAACCGCGTCTACAAGGCCGTCGCCTTCCAGATGAACCTCAAGTTCAACAAGGCGCAGTGGCATTACGAGCAGTCGCGCATCCTCTCCCTTTGGGGGGACCACGCGAAGATCGTGTCGGGCGAGAAAGCGCCGGAGCCCCTGTTCTTCCGCGCCAACACGAACGACTGCATAATCTTTCACCACACGAACCTGATCCCTAGGGATTACGAGCTGGATGACTTTCAGATAAGAGCGCCGACCGAGATCGTCGGCCAGCACATCCACCTCGTGAAATTCGACGTGCTCGCCTCCGACGGGGCGGAGAACGGGTACAACTACGAGGACGGCACCTTCGCGCCCGGAGAGGTCATAGAGCGCATAGACGCGATCAACCTGGCCGGGGGGCTGAGGCGATTCAACTGCCCGAACTGCCAGCCTCTACATTTAGAGCCCGAGCCTCACCCCTTCTTCCAGGTGCTCGGCGCGCAGACGACGGTCCAGCGGTGGTTCGCGGACAACGTGCTCAACAACCTGGGCCAGGACCGCACCCTGCGCACAGTCTTCACGCACGACCACTTCGCCCCCGCGAAGCACCAGCTCGTGGGCCTTTACGCCGGGCTCGTCATCGAGCCGCAGGGCTCCCGCTGGCGCGACCCCGAGACGGGCATATTCTTCGGCACGAACATCAACCGGCCCGTCGCCGACGGCGGCCCGACCAGCTGGCGCGCGGACATCCTGACCGGCCCTGAGAACCGGGACAGCTACCGCGAGTTCCTGCTCGAATTCGGAGACTTCACCCTCGCCTATGACGGGGACAGGCCCGTCAATCCGCCCGCCAGAAATGAGGTCGGCTTGCCCTTCCTCTTAGAGCCCGCGGAACAATGCCCCGGCGGTGTGCCGAGGCCATGCCCGGAAGCCATACCCGCCGACGATCCGGGCACGATGACCGTAAACTACCGCAACGAGCCCATAGCCCTGCGCGTGCGGGCCCCCGGCACCAACACCCAGGCGGCCGGCATTCCCGGAGACCTCTCGCACGTCTTCCGCTCGGGGGTCACGCGCGCGGACACTCGCTTCAACCAGCTGGGTCCCTACCCTCCGCTCACGGGCGGGGTGCTGCCGACCGACCCGTTCACCCCGCTCCTGCGGGCCTACGAGAATGACAAGGTGCAGATACGCATACTCGTGGGGGCGCAGGAAGAGGGCCACAACTTCACGGTGCATGGGATCGACTGGCTGTTCGAGCCTTCGTTCCCGAATTCCGGATACCGCAACTCGCAGATGATGGGGATCTCCGAGCACTACGAATTCGTGATACCGCCCCTGGCCAAGCATGCGCAGACGGTGCGCGGGTTCACGGATTACCTGTACGCGCCCGGCTGGTCGACCGACGACCTTTGGAACGGGATGTGGGGGCTGATGCGCGCCTACACCAGTAATCAGGCGGACCTGCTCCCGCTCCCGAATAACCCGAACGGGAATGCGCCCCCGATCAGCAACATAGGCGATTTCAACGGGGTCTGTATCAGGACCGCGCCCGTCAGGAACTTCGACATATCGGCGGTCGCGGCTCAGCTCGCTTTGCCGAACGGCACGCTGGTTTACAACCCCCGCACCAACCAGGGCGGTAAGCTCCACGACCCGACGGCGATCCTTTTCGTGAGGTCGACTGACCTCGACGCCACGAACAAGCTGAAACCCGGCGTGCCGATTGAGCCTCTGATCCTGCGCGCGAATGCGGGCGATTGCATAGAGGTCACTCTGAGGAACAAGCTGCCCAGCGCCCCCAGAGACCTGCCCGGCTTCAACACTCTGCCGATGATTATAAATCGCTTCAACGCCAATCAGCTCCGGCCGTCCAATCAGGTGGGGCTGCACCCTCAACTCCTCTTCTTCGACCCCACCCGCAGCAACGGCGTCAACGTTGGCTTCAACCCCGTCCAGACGGTCGCGCCCGGCGGGACGGAGACCTACCAGTGGTACGCGGGCGACATGCAAATAGTGAATAACGCCGGGATCATCACCGGCCAGGGGGTCCCCATAGAGTTCGGCGCGACCGGGCTCATGTCGTCCGACCCGATCAAGCACGGCAACAAGGGGGCGGTCGGGGCTCTGATCATAGAGCCGCGCGGGTCCGACTGGACCGAAGATACCACGTCCAGGGCGTCGGCGAACGTATTCACCGATGCCACGAAAACCACTCTGCGCTTCCGGGAGTTCGTCACGGTCTTCCAGAACGACATCAACCTCAGGCGGGGCGAGGGGGACGGGGTGGCCGTGCCGAACCTGGCCGAGGCAGAAGACCCCGAGGATTCCGGCCAGAAGGCCGTTAACTACCGCACGGAGCCTATGTGGAAACGCCTGGGCTTCGAGCCCGACACGCCTCTGACCACCGAATGCTCGACTCAATCCGGACAACTGGTCACCAACGACATCATCTTCACCAACGCCCTGAACAATCAACAGGTCGGCGGTGACCCCGTCACCCCGGTCTTCACGGCGAGGGCCGGCACTCCGGTGCGGTTCCGCGTGGTGCACCCCGCGGGGCACCAGCGCAACAACACCTTCATGATTCACGGACACATCTGGGAGGAGGAGCCGTACGTAGAGGCATCCACGGTGATCGGCTCTAACCCCCGCTCGGAATGGATAGACGTCCTCACGGGCGTCGGGCCATCGAGTCACTTCGATGCCATACCCAAGAACGGGGCCGGAGGGAAGTTCAGGATCACAGGCGACTACCTGTGGAGGACCGGCCAGTCGTTCCAGTTCGACGGAGGCATCTGGGGCATATTCCGCGTGACCCAGTAGCGGCCGTCTAACGTAGAGGGCGCAGCCCAATAAATAATGGGCTGCGCCCCGAATTCCTTTCAGATTGAAATTGGAGAAAAAGGGTGATGAATAAGAAGATCGCATCTTTCATTTTCCTTCCGCTCTTTCTGCTCGCGGTGTTGACGGGCCCCGCCTACCCGCGCGCGCAGGAGGGCGACAAAGCGGCGAAAGATAAGGCCGAGGCCCGAACGCCTTCAAAGGATCAGCAAAAGGGCCAACAAGCGGGCAAGGGCGAAGAGGCCGGCCGCGCCAAGCCCGCCTCGGACGTGACATCGTCGGGGGCCGATCAGGGTAAGGGCTCAAGGCGAATAGTGAAGCAGGGCGTCTCCGTCGAGCTCAGCATCGAGCCTGCGGCCGGCGAATCGGACGCGGCTTCGGATTTGAAGGAGTCCGAAAACACCGTGCTGAGGCTGAAGATCACGGACACCGCGACGAACGCCCCGTTGACGAACCTGCGCCCGACGGCCTGGGTGGACCGGCGGCGCGGGAGCCAGGGGAACGGCCCTGAAGACTGCCGCAACAAGATACAATCTTTCCTACAAGGGAGCCTTAGCACGCGCCCCGACATCGACCTGAACACGTACTACATCCTCACCCTGAACAAAGAGGGAAGCATCTCTGTGATCGACCCCCTGCTGAGCTACGGGACGAGCAAGTTATACACGCTGGTCCTGCTGAAGAGTCCGGGGGAGGACTGGGTCCAGACCCGCGACGGCAAGAGGCTCTTCGTCACCATGCCTATGGTGAATCAGGTGGCCGTGATCGACACGACCAGTTGGAAAGTGCTGGCGAACGTCGATGTGGGCAGGAAGCCCACGCGGATCGCCCTACAGCCCGACGGCAGGTACGTCTGGGTGTGCAACGACGGCCTGAGTGGCGAAGAGAAGAGCGGGGTAACGGTGATAGACTCCGAGCAGTTCAAGGTGGTGGCCCAGATTCTTACGGGGGCCGGGCACCACGAGATTGCCTTCACCGATAACGACCTCTTCGCCTTCGTGAGCAACAAACAGGAGGGTACCCTGTCTGTAATAGACGTGCGGAAGCTGGCGAAGAGAAAAGATGTCAAGGTGGGGCTTCACCCCGCGAGCCTGACGTTCTCGTCCCTCAGTAAGGCAGTCTACGTTGCCAACGAAGGCGATGGCACGGTCTCTGTGGTGGACGGAGGCAGGCACGACGTTTTAGCCCGCATGACTCTCGGCCCCGGCCTGAACACGATACGCTTCGCGCCCGGCGGCCGCATGGGGTTCGTCACCAACCCGAAGAAAGGCGTCGTATACGTATTCGACTCGGCCACGAATCGGATGCTTCAGGCCGCGGAAATAGGCCATGAGCCCACGCAGTTGTCGTTCACCGAGGGGTTCGCTTACGTCCGCTCGGTCGGCACGGAGTACGTCACGATGATCGAATTGACGGGGCTCAACAAGGACGGGTCCGTCAATATTTCAACATTCCCCGCCGGGCAGAGGGGGGCGGGCAGAGCATTCGGCCTTTCGACCGCGAGCGCAATCGTGCCCGCGCCCGAAGGGAACGCCGTCTTAGTCGCGAACCCGGCCGACAAGACGATCTACTACTACACGCAGGGGATGGCCGCGCCGATGGGGAACTTCCAGAACTACCGGCGCGAGCCGAGGGCCGTGCTCGTCTCCGACAGGAGCCTGCGGGAGACCTCGCCGGGCGTCTACTCAGTCAACATCAAGCCGACGAACGCGGGCACCTACGACGTGCCTTTCCTGCTCGATTCTCCCCGCGTGTACCACTGCTTCGAGATGACGGTCAAGCCCGACCCCGCGCTCGCCAAGCGACAGCCGCGCCCGGCCTTCAAAGTAGAGCCTCTGCTTAAGGAGGCGAAAATAAAGCCGGGCGAAGTGACCAGATTGCAGTTCAAATTGAGCGACCCGCAGACGAAAGAGCCGAAGGCCGATGTCAAAGACGTGGGCGTGCTGACTCTGCTGGCGTCGGGCACGTGGAATAAACGACAGTGGGCGCGCCCAATCGGGGACGGCGTCTATGAGGTCGAATTCACCGCGCCGGAGGCCGGCGTCTATTACGTGTTCTGGGAGTGCCCATCGCTGAATATGAAGTACAACCAGACCCGGCACATCATTCTGGACGCGAGGGACGAATCGACGCCGCCCGCGACCGGGACTCAACCCGCGCCCGCCGGGGGCGGTAAACCCTCGGGCCAGCGCTAAGCGACGACTTCATTCGTGCGGAGAAATAAAGCCATGAGATCGAGAGCGTATATCGGATTTTTGCTGGCGGGCGTGTTGTTCGCCTGCTCCGAGGCGAGCCCGGCGCAGACGGCGCAAGGTGCGAAGTCACTCCCGAAGGAGCGGAGGCAGGAAGCGGCCCACAAATATTTTACGGACGTGGCTCTGGTGAACCAGAATGGCGAAACGCTGCGTTTCTACAGCGACCTCATCAAAGATAAGGTGGTCGTCATCAACGTCTTCTTCACCAGTTGCCACGGGTCGTGCCCGCCGATGATCCTGAGCATGCAGAAGATTCAGGACCATCTCGGCGACAGGCTCGGCAAGGAAGCCCACCTCATATCGATCACCGTGGACCCCGCGATAGATACTCCGGCCCTGCTCAAGGAGTACGCCCAGAAATTCAAGGCGAGGCCGGGCTGGCACTTCATCACCGGCAGGAAAGAGGACGTCGAGTTCGCTTTGGCGAAGCTCGGGCAGGCGGTCAAGGCGCGCGAAGACCACACGAACATCTTCATCATAGGCAACGAGAGCACGGGGCTTTGGAAGAAGGCCTTCGGGCTGGCGAAGCCCGAAGACCTGTTGAAAGTCGTCGCAAGCGTGGTGACCGATAAAGGCGAGGCCGCTCAGTAAGCCTCGACAGAGTATCGCGAAATGAAGACGGTGGCTTTATGGCTCTGAAACTGGCGGTATTGTCTCTCATAGCTTTGTCGGGGGCCGCGCAGTTGGCGGGATTGGCCCGAGCGGAAACGCCGGCCCCGCCCGGCCTGACCGCTCAGGAGAAACGCGGGAAGGAGATTTATACGCGGGGGAGCAGCCCCGGGGGCCGGGAGATTACGGCCCGCCTGGGCGATGGGTCCGTGGTGGTGCCGGCGACCGTCATGCCTTGCGCCAACTGCCACGGGCTCGACGGCGCGGGCAAGCCCGAAGGGGGGGTGATCCCGCCGGACCTTACTTGGGAGGCTCTGACCAAACCGTACGGCGCTCCTTCGGCCTCGGGGCGAGAGCGCCCCCCGTACACGGACCGTCTGCTTGAGGACGCGATTACCAGAGGCATAGACCCCGCCGGCAATAAGCTGCTCGCGGCCATGCCCCGGTACGCGATGTCGCCCGAAGACCTGTCGGACCTGATGTCATACCTGAAGCGAATCGGGAAAGATGCCGACGCGGGGATCGCCCACACGAGCATAAGGGTGGGGACCGTCCTGCCGCCGAAGGGTCCGATGTCGGAGATGGGCCGCGCTATGAATGCGGTGATGTCGGCTTACTTCGACCAGGTAAATCGGCAGGGCGGAATCTACAACCGCAGGATTGACTTTCACTCCGTCGAGTCGGCGCAGACCCCGGAGGCCACCGCCATCGGTGTGAAGGCTTTCGCCGAACGCGAAGGCATATTCGCCATGGTGGGCGCATTCATAGCGGGCGCGGACAGGGAGATCACTTCTTCACTGGAAAAGGACGAGGTGCCTCTGATAGGCCCGTGGACACTTTACCCGCAGACCAACTTCCCGTTGAACAGGCGGGTCTTCTACCTGCTCTCGGGGCTGGCGGAACAATCACTCGCGCTGGCAAATTTCGCCGCGCAGGATGTGAGCGGCCCCGACCCCGGGATAGCGGTCGTCTACTCTGACGCGGACGCGGGCGCGGCGAGCGCCATCGCGGAGCAGTGTAAGAGCTTCGGGTGGAATTCGGTGACGCTGTATAAATACTCGCATGCTCGACTCGACGGGGCGACGCTGGCGCGGAGCTTGATCGGCCAGAATGCGCGGGCCGTCTTTTTTCTGGGCAAGGCTCAGGAGTTGAAATCCATCTTTCAGGAGGGCGGAGACGTTAACTGGACGCCGAAGATTTACATGCCCGGCTCGTTCGCGGGCAAAGAGATTTTCGAGCTCCCCGAGAGGCTCAGCGGCAACATCTTTTTATCCTTCCCCACCGTCCCGCAGGACCAGACCGAGGCCGGGCTGGAAGAGTACCGCGCGCTCGCAGGGCAGTACAGTCTTCCTTCGGGGTATCAGGCTTCCCAATTGCTGGCTTACTGCGCGGCGAAGACGTTCGTACACGCGCTGAAACTGGCGGGCCGGGACCTGAGCCGCGAGAGGCTGGTCTTGGCTCTGGAGAACCTATCCGAATTCAGGACCGGCTTGATCCCGCCCATCACCTATGGCCCGAACCGGCGCGTGGGAGCGTCGGGGTCTTACGTCGTGGTGGTCAACCTGCAAAAGAAGAACTTCACCCAGCTCGGAGGCAGATTAGAATCAACGGGTGGCCCCGCCCGAACGAGCAGATGACCCCGCCGCGCGGGCTATGATTTGCTATCCCGGCGAGCCTCGCCGCTGTATTCGCTCAGACATTATCCGATCTGAGACAAGTCATCTTTCACCATAATGCCTCCGGCGTCGGGAGGGGCTACCTCGCCTCGCGCCGCGGCTTCCGGCGCGAATAGAATCTTCAGGAAAGGCGGCGCGATCAGAGTCGTTGCCACGGCCATAAACAGCACGACTCCGTATAGCACATCCGTAACAACCGCGAGACTCAACCCGATCTGGGCAACTATGATGCCCACTTCGCCTCGCGGCACCATTCCCATGCCCACCTGCGCGGCTCTGCGCGGCCCCATCGGCCACGCTCCCGCTCCGCACCCTATTAGTTTCGTCGCCACCGCCACGAGCGTAACTATGAGCGCCAGGGCCATAACCGACATGTCGCGGAAGACATCGAGCTTCAGCTGCATCCCGATATTGACCAGGAAGAAGGGGACGAGGAACTCGGTCACCCCTGCCGTCTGCCTGTGCATATCGTGATTGCCTTCCGTCGCTTCCGCCAGAGCCATGCCCGCCAGGAACGCGCCTATTATTGCCGCCACGCCGATGTATGCCGCCGCCACCGACAGGCCCAGGCAAAGCACCAGCCCGAAAATGAAGAAGGGGTCTCCTATGCGCAGCTTTTCTATTCGAGGGGCAACCCGCGTAAGGACCGGCGCGCCAACCAGGGCTATAAAGATGGTAAACCCGATTGCGAGCAAGGCGCTCATGCCGACTTGCAGGTAGTCCACTGACCCCGCGGCCATACTCGAGACGACTCCGAGCACCAGCAGGCCCAGGATGTCATCAATAACAGCGGCCCCCATAATTATGCGGCTGGTAGGCGCATCGAGCAGCCCGAGCCCAGAGAGCACGCGCGCCGTGATGCCGACGGACGTTGCCACCATCGCCGTGCCTATGAAGAGGGCCTCAATCCCCGTGCTCCCCCACGCCCGCATCAACAGCCACCCGCCCAGGAACGGCGCGGCGACGCCTAACACGGCCACTATAACAGCCAGTTTCCCGACCCGAAAAATCGCCGAAGGCTTTATCTCAAGTCCGACCGTGAATAAAAGAAAGATGACTCCGATTTCAGCAAGCGTGCTCGTTATCTCAGACGGGGCGACGAAGTTGAGAACGCTCGGGCCGATGATAACTCCGGCGAGGATCTCGCCCACGACCGCGGGTTGCCGCAACCGCTCAAAGACCTCAGCCATTATCTTGGCCGAGATTAACATTGCAAAAAGCGCCAGGAGAATTTCAGCGCCATGCCCCGTGGCGACTGCTAATACTGCATCCATTCTTCATCTCCTTATCCGGGTAAAACGATTTCTTCGTCGAAAAACAGAATACAAAGTTTCTTCTCTTTAGAAACGATGCACGCCAGACGGCCCATGCAAGCCGCCTCGCTTCGGACAAAGACCACGCGGAAATGGGATGCCGCTAGGCCGGGAGTGGAGGGGCGCGACTCTCCGATTGATAAGCGAAGATGAATGAGTAGGCAGACGGGGGTGGCTCATGGAATACCTGCCGGAAGGAATTAACTTCCGGCAGGTGCTCGGCGGTAAGGGCGGCAGCAACGATATCCTGCGAAAGGTGCTGGAATGACGGCCTCTTCAGCTTCGGGGCTGCGATCTCGACGCGGCCGGGAACATACCGACTCTGTGATGGAGCACGCGGATAGCCCGCGTCGATTCCTATGTGAGCAGGCCCTTCCGCGCGGCCATCCGCATTCCCTCCGGACGGGACCGGGAGCAATTGCAGGCCGACCCCCTCGGAAATACACAGGCCCAGTGTCACTCCGATAAGCAGGAGCGAGCGGATATTGAAGAGGCTTCTTATGAGAACCGATCCTTTCATTGTTGTGCCAGCAGGCTTGATGGTAACTGACTGTCGATCCTCACCGCAAACAATATGGGCGCGGGGCCGCGCGCCCTCCGTCAAACGCCCTCCGCGCAGGCTCGGGAATAATTTCGGCGGCTCGGAGCGAAGGTCTTCCCATCGAGCGCGGCGGCCAATCCCGGCCTCACGATCATGGCGAACGCCCTAAGAGTCGGCGATCACCTGCTTGAGCGGCCCGGAAGATTCGGGAGGCGTGATCGATTGATCACGCCTCGATTCAGTTCTTCGGGTGCTCGTGCTTCTTCTTCTTTTCGAGTTCTTCTCTGGAAAGAGGCTTCGTCTTGAAATCGAATCGCAGCATCTCCGCGGGCGCGCTGCCGACGTTTTCGAGCTGCTCCTGCTGGTTGAGCGCGACCCACTTCCCGTCACCCATAGTGAGCTTCAGCTTCGCGGCCTTGCCCTTCCCCCCGCTAACTTTGAAATCCGACGGCGACAAAGCTATGAGCAGGCTCGGCTCGCTGGCGCTTGTGGAGATGTCCATCTTAAGGCCGGGCGCGCAGACGAGGCGGGTCACGCGCACCTGCTCGTTTTCAAACTGCACCTTTTGAAAGTTCTCTCCCGCCGGGTAGGCCTCGCGAAAGAATCGCCCGTATAAGCTCTTCTCATTCACCGGCTCGGTTTTGAACTCTACCCGCAGGAACTCACTCGGCAGATCGGACGTGTTCTCCACTTCGTGAAGCTCGTGGAGCCCGCGGTAGAGGCGGAAGCTGCCCGTCTTCGTCGGCGGTCTGGTAACGGCCCCGTAGCTTTTATCTATGTGCCTGAAGATCACAGGGCCGCTGTCATTCAAGTAGACGTACGCCGACGCCGTCGCCGTGTGCTCATGCGCCGGCAGCTTCTCGTGCGGGGCGTACTTCACTCGGGTTATCTTCACCCACTCGTTCTCGAACTGAAGCTTGTACGCATGGGGGGCGACCTTAAAGACATCCTGCGCCAGAGCAGCCGCGGCAAGAAGGCAGACGGTCATCACTACACGATATGATTTCATACTCACACCTCGGAGTTAAGATTGGGCCGTTCATCAACTTTTCCTGCTCGATCCTTAACAGGGCTGATTCCGGCAACCGTGACACCTGCCGAGCGAGCAGGTGCCGCCGCCGGGTCCGCGAACGAAGGCGACGCATGCCCCCGCCCGTCACTTCTATTCGTCAAAGCTGATTCGTAGCCTCAGGTCAAACGGAGCCGCATAAAGACCGCCGAAGAGCATCGCGGCAGAGACCACTCCTGAGACGCGCTCAATCTTTCGTCGTAGTCCTCGCGGCCCGCCTCCTCGAAGCCGAACCTGCGCGCGAAGAAGTCCCTCGCCGTCGTGGTAAGCAGCACGACCTCTTTGATGCCGGTTTTTGCCGCGTCGTCCAGCAGGGCAGCAGTAATTTTTGAGCCGAGGCCCGCGCCCCGGTATGAAGGCGACACCCCGACGGACCGCAGCAGCCCGAGCCGGTCATACCGCTCAAGGCCCGCGCATCCGATCAGCTGACCTTGCTCGTCACGCGCCACGAAAAAATCACTGACGTGCTCCTTCACTCCCTCGTGAGGCAGGCCCACCCGCGCGAGAAGCCCCAAGATGTCGCTCCGGTCCTCCGTCGAGGCCCTGAATATAGTAACGCCCATTTCAAGCCCTCATCGGCCCAGCCCGACCAGAGGCGGCGCGCAGCATGAGGGCGCATCGGCCGCGGCCGAGCGCGCGGTCTCGGGCAGGTTGTCTTCCAGCACCACGAAGACCTCCCACTCGTTGCCGTCCGGGTCGCTCACCCACGCCTTGTCCTGCCGGGCGTAACAGCAATTCGTCTGCATCTCGTCGCGCGTGATAAGCCCCGCCCCGGCCCAGTTCTCCCGCATCGCCAGAACGTCATCGGTCGAGGCCACCTGAATGCCCAGGTGTGAGAGCGCCCCCCGCTCGCCGAACGGGACCTCGTTCAGAGTCAGGTTCAGAGGCGGGTTCTGCACGTCGAACTTGGCGTAGCCGGTCCGCACTTTGCTCGGCTCTATGCCTAGCATCTTCTTATAGAACTCTACGCTCCGCCCCACGTCCTTCACGTTGATGGCCAGGTGCGCCTTGAGCGCCGCAACTTCATTCCACGTCTTAGTACTCATCTCGTCCTCCTTTCATATTCGCTTTGACGAATATGACGAGAGGATAGTTCCAAAAATCATATATGTCAAGACATATTTATGATAAGCTTTTTCTACCATGAGTAAGACCGAAAAAAGTTTTGATATGGAGATGCTGTTCCGAGCGCTGGCGGACCGCACGCGCCTGCGGCTCCTCAACCTGATGGGCTGCGGCGAGGTCTGCGTCTGCTTTTTCGTCGAGGTCCTGGGGACCAACCAGCCGAAGATATCGCGGCACCTGGCCTACCTGAGGCGGGCGGGCATCGTGGAGGCCCGGCGCGAGGGCAAGTGGATGCACTACCGCGTCCAGACGCCGTCCGACCCCTACGCGGCAGGCGTGCTCGCGGACGTGCTGGCGTGGCTTGCGCAGGATAAAGAGATGCAGCGCGACCTGGCCCGGCTACTGAAAGTCTGCTGCGCGCCGAACCCGCCCATCCAGTTGCGGAGCGCGCCCAGGCCCGTGAGTTTGTCAGCCTGAGCAGTTAACCTTGAGCTATCAGCAAAGCGGAAATTTATGCCCCAGAAAAAGCACCTTCTCTTCGTCTGCGTCGAAAACTCGAACCGGAGCCAGATAGCGGAAGCCTTTGCACGCATCCACGGCGGGGACGAGGTCGAGGCTTACAGCGCGGGCTCAAGGCCGTCGGGTCGGGTGAACCAGCGAGCCGTCGAGTCGATGCGCGAGCTTGGCTATGACCTGTCGCGGCACCAATCTAAATCGCTTCAGGACATCCCCGACCTACGGTACGACTTCGTAGCGACGATGGGCTGCGGCGACGAGTGCCCGCTCGTGCGGGCCACGCGGCGCGAGGATTGGAACATTCCCGACCCGAAGAACCTGCCGCCCGACGAGTTCCGCGAAGTGCGCGACCTGATCGAGAGCAGGGTCAAGGCCGCGCTCTCAGAGATCTCCTGAAGACTCGACCGAAGGCCAGTCCGGAGCGGGCCTGCCCGACCACACCCACGCGATGTAGTCAACGAGGGGCGGCTCGCCTCCGACAATTTTCAGGCGCGCATTCACCTGCCCCCGGTGATACATAGTGTGGAGCGGCACCTGAAGCGCGGTCTCGCCGGCGGTCGTCACGTCAGGCGGGCGGCCGAGTTGCTTCTCCACCATGTTGGCCCACGGCAGCGCCATCGGCTCCGACAGCTTTCCGTCGCCGAGGGAAGCGAGGTGAGCTAAGGCTTCAGAGTAGTAACCGCGGGCCCAGAGCATCAGCGACTTCGCGTCGTCGAATTTCGGGTAGGTGGTCCCGAGCGGCTCGCCGCGCCAGACGAGCAGGAACACGCGCTGGACGACGTGCAGGTGAAGGAGGTACTCCTGGAGCTTCCCGTCCGTCTGAGCGCTCTCGGATGCGAGCACGGCTTTCCACACCGCCGCGTCAGCCCATTCCATGTGCCGGTAGAGGTCGGCGATAGTATCTGTAGTCATCAAAAAGCCTCTCCGAATCAGGTTTACAAACATGGGTACAGCGATCTGTTAGGCCGTGACTGGCTCAGGCCCCGCCCGCCATGTTGTATTTGAACCACTCCTGCTCGGACCGGGCGGGTATCTCCCGGTCCACCTGCTTATCTATCTTCTCCTGCGCCCTCTGTATCACGCCGGTCACCAGAGGGTGCGACAGGCATGCGTTCTCCTTGTGCCCCAGCCTCTTCAATAAATCCTGAAGTTTCTCCCCGCCGAAGTGGGACAACAACCCGTCGGTCAGGGCCGCGTGAAATATCACCTTGCTCCGACACGGCATGCGCGCCAGGGCCTCGATGAGGCTACGGTCTTTGGAGGCCATGGGGTGGTGCTCTGCGAAGAGGACGCATACCCCTTCTCTTCCGGCCCCCTCACTCGTCATGGGAGCGCGAGGTTGAAAATACGGCGCTAGAGCGAGCCAGACCTTCGCCGTTTTATCGACGCCCCCGCCGCATAAAGCCGCGTAGTCTCCGGGGAAGAAGGAGTGGTGTTCGATTGACTCACCGCGGAGCTTCGCCTCGACCGCGGAGAGGGTGCTCTCGAAGTGGGCGATTACGAGCACGTTCACGTCACCGGCTCTGCTCAGGCTGATATCGTCGCAGATGCCGCTCAGCTTTCGGTCGGAGTCCACCCAGATTTTGTCTTCGTAGGCCGGCCTTGCCATAGCTTCAGGGGTATTAACCTGCCGCGCTAATCGCGGCCCCCGCGGAATCAGAGTTGAGTAAATTTCCCGGCCGTAGGGCCTAGCGGGCGGCTCCAAGGGCCTTTTTTGCCGCTATCAGCCGCACCTCTTCCAGACGCCGGTGTTGCTCCATCGCGCGCTGCGTCAGGCGTTCGTAGTCGAGCAGGCGAAGGTCGGGCGCGTCCTCCGCTGCGGCGGCGAGGGCCGTCCACAGAGCCCGCTTCCCCTCGACCCCGACCTCCACGGCCTCAAGCGCTTCGAGCAGGCGGAGGGCCCCGCCCGACGGGTCGTCCACCCGCAGCTTCAGCTCGGCGACCTTCTCCGTGAGCCACGCCGTCGCCCTTCGCGCGAGGCTCCGGTTGACGTTCAAACGATCCATGAAACTCTCAAGCTCCTGACGGTCGGCCTCGATGTCGGCCCGCAATTCGGCGACGAATCGCCCGATGGCGTTGTCGGCATGCGCCTCTTCCAGGTGCTCCAAAAGTTCGACCGCGACCACGGAGCCCGCCAAGTGGTCATTCAGATAGGTTGCGATGTGCTCGTCAGCCATAATCCACCTGCCTTCTTTGTGCGCAAGCGTCCGGCGCTCACCTAACGTCATAGCTACGGAGCAATCATATGATACCCGCCCGAGCGGACGGCATCCACCCGCTTTTATAACCGCTGTCTTTCGCCCGGTCGTCCTGGTACACTCGGTTGTCAGGCTTTTCCGCAGAATTCCCGGATAAGGCTTTCAAGATTGCCCGCCTGCCGCTCGGTGCTCGCATCCCAATCGTCGTAGACCAGATGATAGAAAGGGGTGAGCTCGTCGTAGAATCGCGAGTTATTCATAACGCAGAGCTACCATCGGATCGATCTTAGTCGCCCGGCGGGCCGGGAAGTAACAGGCCAGCAGAGCCACGGCCATAAGCAGAGCCGCCACCGCGATGTAGGTCAACGGGTCCGTCGCGCTCATGCCCAGCAGAACGCTCTTCATCAACTGCGCCAGCGCCAGCGCCGCCGACAAGCCGATCACCACTCCGATCAGCACCAGCCTCATCCCCTGCCCTATGGTGAGCTTTAAAACGTCCGACGCCTGCGCCCCGAGGGCCACGCGAACCCCGATCTCATGCGTGCGCCTCGTTACGGCGTAAGACATGACTCCGTAAATCCCAATCGCGGCCAGAGCCAGAGCCAGAACGCCGAAGCTGCCCAGGAGCGACGCCGCGACCCGCGCGGGCAGAAGCGGCATGGCCATCCGCTCGACCAGCCGTTTCGCGCTCGCGAGCGGCAGGTGCGGGTCAAGCTGTTGAATCTCGCCGCGAATCGCCGCGATCATCTTTTGCGGTTCGCCATCCGAGCGGACGATCAAGGTGTTCGAGCCGGAGTAGGCCTGTGACAGGGGGCGCGCGAAGAATGGCTGCGGCGCTTCGTTAAGCCATGCGTACTTGCCGTCCTGCACCACCCCGACGACCTCCATCATCGGAGACTCGGGGCCGCCCTGACTGAAACGCCTGCCAATCGGGTCCTGTCCGGGCCAGAATCGGCGGGCGAAAGTTTCGTTGATTAAAGCCGCCCTCGGCGCTTTCCCGTCGTCCTGCTCGGTGAAATCGCGCCCCTGCAAAAGGCGGGTGCTCATCGCCTGAAGGTAGCCGGGGCTGATGCGGCTGGTCATTGCCCGAGGCGCGCTCGCGGAGCGCTCCGGCGTCTGCCCCTCGATGAAAACGGAGCCCCTTGAGAAATGCAGGTCTACGGGGGCGAGGTCGACGATCCCGGCATGCTGCACGCCGGGCAGCACGCGCACGCGCTCAAGCAGCCGCTTCTGGAACTCGCGGCCGCGCGCGTTGTCGTAGCCCTGCAACCGCAGGTCGAACGACACCTCGACGGCGTTGTTCGGGTCGAAACCCAGGTTGATCGTCTGCGCCCTCTGTAAAGCGCGCAGCATCAGCCCCCCGCCGACCAGGAGCACGAGCGACAGCGCGACCTGCAAAACTATGAGGCTGCTCTTCAGCCACGAGCGGCGAAAGCCTTCCAGAGAAGTCTCGTTTTTCAACGCGGTCAGCAGGTCGACCTTCGTAGACTGAAAGGCCGGCAGCAGGCCGAACAGGGCCCCCGTCACGAGCGAAGTCAGGAGGGTGAAGATGAGCACGCGGTGGTCGATGTGCAGGTCGATAAAAAGCGGAACGTCCACCGGGGGCTTGAACGAGGGGGCGAGGCTTATCAGCCAGTAGGCCAGCAGCAATCCGAACCCGCCGCTGACGACGGCCAGCAGCATGCTCTCAGACATCAGCTGCCAGACGAGCCGTAGCCTGCTTGCGCCCAGAGCGAGCCGGACGGCGATCTCTTTCCGCCGTTCGGACGCGCGCGCCAGCAGCAGGTTCGCAAGGTTGGTGCAGGCCAGCAGCAGGACGAACGCGACCACGCCCATCAACAGCCCGGTGAATCCGAGCACCTGCCCCCGCATCATGCCGCCCATTATTCCGGGCGGCGAAACGGCGACGCGCTCCCCCTCGCTGGCGTCCGGGTACTCGCGCTCAAGCTGCAAGGCAATCGAATTGAGCCGGGCCTGCGCCTGAGCGATGTTGACGCCGGGCTTGAGCCGACCCTGCATAAAAACATTCTCCACGTCGCGCTCGTCCAGCCACTCATTGCCCACTTCGATCTGCGCCTGCATGGCCATCGGGAACCAGAGCTCGGGCGCGGCGATGACCTCGGTGCCGAAAAATCCCTTCTGCGCCACGCCGATGACCGTGTAGGCCCGGCCATTCGCGATCAGGCTCTTGCCGACGACTCCCGGATCGGAGCCGAACCTCTGCTGCCAGCACTGGTGGCTGATGACCGTGACGGGGTGAGCGCCGGGCAGGCGGTCGTCGTCGGGCGAGATCACCCGCCCCAGGGCCGCTTTCACGCCGAGCACCTCGAAGTAATTGCCCGACACGACGTAGCCCCACAGCCTCTCGTTGATGCCGTCGTGGCTCAGGCTCAGCGGCGCGAAGCGGTAGGCGATGAGCCCCTCGAATACATCGTTCCGGTCGCGGTAGTCTTTATAGTTCGGGTAAGAGAACGTCGGGAACATCCGGCCCTCGGCCGCATTCGTGAGCGACACCAGTTGCTCAGGATTCTCGACGGGCAGCGGCCGCAGCATGGCGGTGTTGACGAGGCTGAAGATGAACGTGTTCGCCCCGATGCCCAGAGCCAGAGAGATCACGGCGACGGCGGTAAAGCCCGGACTCTTCGCCAGCATTCGCAGGCCATAGCGCAGGTCTCCGGCGAGCGCCTCGATAATACTAATTTTCATCAGACTCCTCCCGCCGGACCGAAGAATCGATCAGTCCAGCACCGCCGTCGCTTCAATCTCGATCAGGAAGTCCGGCACCGCCAGAGACGGCACCCCGACCCACGTGCTGGCGGGCCGCCTCTCGACGGGGAAGAACTCCCTCAGAGCGTCTCCTATGGCGCCAGCCTCCTCGGGCTTGTAGTTGACGATGTAGATGCGCAAAGCGACCACGTCCGACAGCGAGCCGCCCACCGCTTCGACGGCCGTGCGGACATTGCGGAGCGCCTGCTTCGCCTGCTCGGACAGGTCCGTCCCGCCGACGATCTCCCTCCGCGCGTCCCACGCGGTCTGGCCGGATATGTAGACGGTCTTTCCGCCGCTGGCGACAACGATCTGAGAGAACCCGTGCTCCACGCTCGGGAACAGAGCGTCCGGGTTGACGTATTCTTTACCCATAATCTTCCGAATCAGGTTGCGAGATTCAAACGCACCACCCGGCTCCGCGTTACCGGCGGGGCGGGGTGATGCGTTTGTGACGCGCTTTCAGGATTTATTAATTTAACCGGACCAGTAGCGGGAGGCTCTGTATCTTGCGATTATCCCTGCCCACCTCGATGAACTGAGGGGACCTCCTGCCATCTATCTCAAGCACGAAATGCAGGAGCTTCACCTCCTCATCCACTTTGAAATCGAACCCGTCTATGTCGTCGTCCGTCCGCGCGAGGAAAACTATCCTCCTGTCGCCATCCTTCTCGATCTTGTCCTGCTTGCGATCAACCACGACAGGCGCTCTCCCCCGGCGGACGTGAGCCCTACCCCGGGGGCCATAGACTACACGCGGGGCCCGGCCGGGGTAAAGGACGCGGCGCTCGGACTCAACGTCGATGCGCTTGAGCGACTTCAGCTCGCCGCCCTCCGCCGAGACCGAGCCGGCGAATTGTCTCATCTGCCCCCTCGTCGTCCACCGGACATGCCAGGTGTCCCCGTCCTTCCAGATGTAGTAGCCGAGTTCGGTCCCCTCGGCGAAGGCGGGCCTGCCCTCGAACCTGTCGGCCTGCGCGAAGGCGGAAGGTGAGAGCCCGACCATCGAAACGAGCAAAAAGAAGACGATCCGTTTTTTGAGTTGGTGCACCATTATCTTCACTCCTTAACAGGAATTCTTATTCTTGTATTCCGCAAGTGCCTGATCTATGAGGCGGCCCGGCTCGCACGTGACGATGGGGAGAATTATTCGAGCCCGGATTGCGAGCGACTGTCGGGCCGGTTTACCCGCAGCCGTTCGCCATCCCGTCGTTGCAAAATACAGACACCCAGAGTAAACACCAAAAAGACCGGTGCTCGCCAGCGGAAATTGTCTCTATTCCGCCGGCGAGCGCATTTAATATATTAGATTTCCCGCCTCCGCGACGGGAAGTGATTTCGCGGAGGCCGTTCGACGGTTAGTGTTTCAGGCTTTTGTGCGAGAGTGTTCCGGCGCTGATTGTTCAGCTTTTGCGCGCGGGGGCGGCCAGCTCTAATTCATGCCCGTCCGGGTCGCTGAAGTAGATAGACGTGGCGGGCATCCATTCGTGAAATGAGGGGCCTTCAACTTCAACGCCTCGCTCGCGCAGGAGGGCCGCGGCGCGCTCTATGTCGCCCGCGTCGACCGTGAACGCTAAATGCTGCGTCGGCCATTCCCCCTTGTCCTCCTGCAACACGACCATCCCGGCGTCGCCGCCCGCCCGCAGAAACAGCCAGTTCCTTCTTTCGTCCCGAAGGCCGACCTGCAAGCCCAGAACTTCTCTGTAGAATGCCTCGGAGGTCGGCAGGTCTTTCACCCGGATGGCGACCTCGTACAGTCCTCGAATCGGCAGCATATGATTTCTCCTCTCGATCACTTCGTTAACCGTGGGCTCCGCGCCTGAAACTCAGGCGTGATCAGTATAACAGAGCCCCGCGCCGCCCGCTTTTTTTAGCGTGCAGTATGGCTTTTCAGGAGCTATTATTCCGAACTGACACCCCCATTAAAACCGAAGGGCGCTTATGAATTTCAGGGATAAGATCATCTGGATCACCGGGGCATCTTCAGGCATAGGCGAGGCGCTCGCCTACGCCTTCGGCCGCGAGGGCGCGAAGCTCATCCTGTCGGGCAGGCGGGAGGCCGAGCTCGAGCGCGTCAGGCAGGCTTGTGAGAACGCGGGCGATCACCTCGTGTTGCCGCTCGACCTCGCGCAGTACGAGACGCTCGCGGAGAAGGCGGCCATAGCGCTCCGCCATTTCGGGAGGGTCGACATCCTCGTGAACAACGGCGGGGTGAGCCAGAGGTCTTTGGTCAAAGAGACCTCGCTCGCCGTGGACGTGGAGATCATGAATATAAACTTCTTCGGCACCGTGGCCCTGACCAAGGCCATCTTGCCGCAGATGCTCGAACGCAAGTCGGGCCACATCGTGATAATCAGCAGCGTGGTCGGACACTTCGGCACGCCCCTGCGCTCGGCCTACTCGGCGTCGAAGCACGCCCTGCACGGCTTCTTCGACTCCCTGCGCGCGGAGGTGTGGCGCGAGAACGTCAAGGTCACGATTGTCTGCCCCGGCTTCATCAGGACCAACGTCTCGATAAACGCCCTCGCGGGCGACGGTGGGAAGCACGGCCGCATGGACGCGGCTCAGGACGCGGGCATGTCGCCCGACGCCTGCGCCGCGAAGATACTCTCCGCCGTCGCCTCGGAAAAGGAAGAGGTCCTGATCGGGGGGAAAGAGATCAACGGGGTCTACATGAAGCGGTTTCTGCCGACCGTATTCTCCAGGGCCATCCGTAAAGCCAGAGTCACCTGAGCCGATCCGCCTTTCATATCAAGCACGGGCATGCGCCTCCGCCGTCATAACATCGATTCACGGGGGCGTCGGGTTTTCACAGATTCACCGCCGGCTAGGCCGCGCCTTCTTCGGGGGCAAAATAATGCTGAACATCTCCCGCGCAGATTCGCAAAGGACACCCTCCGTGTCCGCGCAGTCCGGCTCGCAGGTCTCCGCGAGCGCCCTCGCCAACACCTCGTCGCAGTTGCTGGCGAGCGCCTTCCGGCTCGCGTACTTCATCCACCCCGACACGGATACGGCTCTCCGCATCGCCTCGGACGCGCTGGCCAACCTTGAGCTCGCGCTTCAGGTCCAGGACAAACGCCTCTACTACTCGCCCGTGGGCCAGTTCTTCTCAAGGCAGCACTCGTCCTTCAAGCCGCGCAACCGCGTGCGGGTGAGTGACCTCCACCTGCTCCAACGCCTCGTCTACATGGAGTCCGAAGCGCATGAGAGGGATCACGAACTGTCCGGTAGGGGCGCGGTCACCGAAGAAGACCTGATCATCCGCTTCATCAAGCACGTGGTCAAGATCACGCTCAGGCGGAACTCCTTCTACGTCGCGCTCGGGTTCAGCAGGCTGCTCCACTCCTACAGCACCCCCGAGACCATGGAGATATACAACCTGGTGATTCAGGACCCGTCCAGGATGAAGCAGGACTCCTACTACCGCACCTGCAAGAGGCAGTTGATGCACGAGATGAAGCAGAGGTTCGGCCCTGCCCTGAAGACCGTCACGCTCGCCCGAGGCGAAGAGAGGTTCGAGATCGAGCCGGACCCGAATTCACGCGCCCGTCTGGTCAGGAAGGCCCTCGCCATGTTCACGCCCTGGGACACCGGCTGCTCGATGCCCGAGAGGTTCGACGCGTCCGAAGAGTCGCTGCCGATGTTTAAGTTCGACGGGAACGACCCGGACAAAGAGCACCCGATAGAGATCAACCGCATCCATTCGATCATCGACCCCGTCTGCTACACCCGGCTCATCGGGGCCCTCGGCCTCGACCCGCCGGAGGAGCGCCTCGCCTTGCCGAGGTTCAGCATGGACGATGAGGAAGGCGGCGGGGGTGACCGCGCGGACAGGGAGCACCCGCCCGAACTTACCGAAGAGCAGATAAGCGGGGCGCTCAAGGGCCTGGCGGACCGGGCCGACCGGCGCAAGAGGATGAAGGCGAAACTGCTGCTCATCGTCGTCGATGGGGTCGAGCGGGCGAGGCTGACTCCGACCCCCGGCGCGAGGGCCGTGCTCGAAGTGGGAGAGAGCGCCGAGATGGTCGAAGTGCGGGCGCGGGATGACGATGGCGAAGAGCGGATCGGCCTTCACCTGCTCGATTACCGTCTGGACAGGCCGGGGGCGCCTAAAAGATACGGGGTGGAACTGGAAGGGGGTCAAAAGCTAAGCCTCGAAGTGCGCGCGAAGAGAACGGGCGACGGGGAGATGGGCGGGGCCGTTCTCTCCATCGAGTACGGGGAGGCGGGTCTGTTTGAGGCGGCGAAGCAATACCTCGGCCGGATGAAAGAAGCGGGCAGGAGCGCCGCAGGGCTCGCCGCGCCGGAGGGGGCCGCCCGTGACTTTGTAAGGCCCGGATTCGCGATGGGCCTTCAAGCGGGTGGCTCGCGCGGGAGGCGGTCCGAGGCTCCCGCTCTCCTGATCCCCGCGCCTCAACCCGAGGGCGAAGAGATGGTCGGAAGGCTCATGCCCGGAGCGACTCCGGAAGATTTGCGGATGGTGAAATCTTCAAAGCTGATCGCGAGCCTGTTAGCGCGCAACCTGCTCCGCGCCGCGGACCTCGGGGAAGCTCAGATAAAGCTGAGTTACCTTTTGATAGACATCGCCGAAAAATCTCACTCCCTCCGCGACACCCGGACGGTGAAGGAGGCCGGGGAGATATTATCCTCGATGCCGCTCAAGCAGGCGCACAGCGCGGGGCTTTTGTTCAGGGCCATCATCGACAAGAAGGAGGGCAACCTTGGGAGGGCCCGGGCGACGCTTAACGAGTTGATAGCCGACCCGAACGTCTTGCCCTACATCAAGGTGCGCGGGGTCAGCAACCTCGCGGCGACGTGGTGCATCGGCGGCGAATTCACGGAGGCGGCCCGGATTTACGAGGAGTCCTTCCGCCTTCAACGAAGTCTGAGCAGGCTCGACCCTTACAACTTCCTCGTCGCTCTCGTCGAACTCGCCGCGGTGCATGCCAAGATGGGCGACGACGAGCTGGCCCTGCGCATGCTGATGGAAGCCCTGCCGCTTACGGAGATGATCCGCCTGACGCGTCCTCATCTCAGATTCGTCTACCTGAACAACATCGCCGCCGAGTTGATGAGGCTCGGAGAGATAGAAGAAGCCGCGCGCTACATTCGCCCGGTCTGCCTGTCCCCGCTCGCGTCGAAGTACCCGGAGTGGATCGAGACGGCCGTGGAGATCGAAGAGGTTTATGGCAGGAGCCCTCTGGACGTGTGACCTCCGCCGGCGGCGGCCTCGCGTCATTTAATCGGAGGCTCTATCCTGATGTCCGCGTTGTAATCGTAGTAGGTGTTCACGGCGCGGGCCTTTACAGAGTTGATCTCCCCGTCGATCTCCAGGCGGCGCGGAAGCCCGTCGCTTTCGGCTATCCATGATTTCGTCGTGCTGGTCGAGTTCGTGCCGAAGGCGTTCGACATGGAGTACTCGTAGACGAGCATGGGCGCTCCGTCGAGCACGTCCGGGCCGATGAACTTCGCGCTGGCGCTCCTGCGGACTTCGTCGATGATCGTCGGGTCCCTGAAGGATTGGATCATCGCGTTGACATCCATCGGCACCTTCTGCCAGCGCCCCTTCTCATCCTTCATGAATGTGTCCGGCCCGATGATGTAGACCTCGTTCTTGTCGCTTATCATATGGAACCGGTCCGGGGCTACGAACTCGACCGTGCGCGCGTTGTCATTGCCCGCGTAAGAAAACTCCATCCGAACCCGGAAGGAGCGGACATCCATCTGGGCGCGCATGGACTTCGCTATGGCTTCGATAGGGTCCCCGCCCGGCGCGAGCGCGGGGTTGCCGCTGCCGTGGCCGCCTGATATGGGCGGGGACTCGTTGGCATTGCGGGATTCCGAGGCGCAGCCCTGTGCGGCGGCGAGCAGACAGCAAAGCAGAATCTCCTTCAGTCGAGCCGGTCTTTTCATGTAGAGTTTTCCTTTTCCCCCCGCGCGCCCGCGCCTCGCACTATTGTCGCCGGGCGAACCCATACACTTCGGTGCCGGGGTTATAGATCTTCCAGTCGAACCAGTAGTCTTTCAACACCGGGACCTTCTTCAGGCTGAGGCCCGCGTGTTTGCCCGCGACCGCTTTGCCCGTGAAGTCCCACTCGCTGCCGGTCGAGGCGTCGACCAGCCGCAGGGGAGTCGCGCCCGGCTTTGCGAACAGTTCCAAAGGCCGCCCGTCGGCCATCGCTTCAAACGCGCGGAACGACTTCTTATCCTCGGCCAGCACGATGACGACCGGCACATCGCCCACGCGGTCGAGCACGGGAGACTGCTTCTCGACCGAACTCAAAGGGTACGCCTTCGCCGCGCCGCCAATCTTAATCCCCAGGACTATCGCGCGCGGCTCCAGCACGTCGTTCGGGTCCGTCTGGGTCACGACGCGCATCCTGCCGGCCTTCTCCTCCCAGCCGTCGGAGAACTCCCTCCACTGCGTGCTGTCGTCGGGCTTCAGCACGCGCCCGCGCGGCTGCTCCCGCTTCCACTGGGAGAAGGTCAGCTCGTCGTGAACGACCTGCTCAAGCTTCCGGCCTTTCATAGGCCCGAAGGTAGCCTCGCCCGTCACCTGCTGCCACCACGAACCGGTCTCTTCATCCTGCATGATGAAGTTCTGGTTGTTGATGCCCGCGAGGTGAAAGCTCAGCCCGCGCCCGTCTACCGCCGCATTCCACACCAGACCGGTGTGACAGAGCGTTCAGTAGGTGGTGACTACCGGTACGCCTCCGACGGTGTCCTGCACGACGTGATGGTAGGCGATCTGGCGGATCGGATAGGCCACCGCGTCCCCGTTCAATTCAACCGCGAGGACCATCTCGTCGTCCGCCACGAAGTCCACTTCGCTCGCGGCCGCGTAGCCGGGGTTCGGTAGGGGCGCGAACATCCACTCGAAATGATTCTGCCGCGCGAACCACGCGGCGGCCAGCACCGGGGCGAGCAGCAGGGCCAGTATCGCCCTGGCCCACCAACTGCGCAGGCCGCGCCAGAGGAAGGCCACGATCAGAAGGGAGAGGAGCAGGGCCAGCGCCGTCGCCACGGGAGACCAGCTTCGCAGGGCGTACGACAGGGCGAGGGCCTCCGGCGTCTGGGCCTTGAACGGCGCGATCTTCAACACGGGGGTGACGACCATCGCGAGCGCGCCCGCGCCCATGAGCAGTAAAACCAGCCACCCTACCTTTCGGTAAGCGCTGGATGAATAAGTTTGATTCTGCATTGACCGGCCCTCTTTCCGCCTTCCTGAATTGACCTCATTGAAACTTCATGGCACTGCCTTCACTGCGCCGCTTATGTTCCCACATGAGACGCGATTATCCAAGAAGCGCGGCGAAAAGAAGCGCGAGCCTTCATAACCGGCCCCCGCTCACCTCTCGGTCATCTCTCAGTCATCTATTTTCAAGGGGGATGAAGACGTTGACGGTGAGGCCGCGGCCGGGCGAGCTTTTCAGCTCGAAGCGGTGCGACTTCCCGTATAGCTGCGCCAGCCGCGCCTGCGTGTTGGCGAGCCCGATGCCTTTGCCCGAAGTCAGTTGCCCCTGCTCCGACAGGCCCGGCCCGCTGTCGCTCACCGTGAGGCGGAGCGCGCCGTTGTCGCGCGCGGCGGAAACCTCTATTCGCCCCGAGCGCGAGACCGGGTCGATGCCGTGCCGGATCGCGTTCTCGACGAGGGGCTGCAAGATCATGCTCGGGACCGAAGCGCCCACCGTCTCCGACTCTATGTTGAACTCCACGGCGAGCCGGTCCCGCATTATCGTCCGGTGGATGTCCACGTACCTGCGGAGGAAATCAATCTCGTCCTGAAGGGAGACCAGTTGCGCGTCCCCCATGCTCAGGGCGGTCCTCAGCAGGTCGCTCAGGTTGATTATCGTCCTTTCGGCGGCTTCGGGGTCTCTGTAGACCAGTTCCGAGACCGCGTTGAGTGTGTTGAAGAGGAAGTGGGGGTTAAGCTGAGCTTTGAGGGAGCGCAGTTGCGCCTGCGCGAGCAGGAATTCCCGCTCCTGATACCTGCGGCGGTATTCGACGGCGTGGGCGGCCGCAGCTATCGCGAAGAAGACCAGCATCAGCGCGGGGAAGCGGGCGATCATCACGACCCACACGAACTCCCCGAAGGGTTCGGGGTCGCCGCCCGAAGGCCGCCCGAGCGCGCGGTAGAGCGATGCGAGTATCACGGCCCAGGCGAAGGGGAAGAAGATAATCGAGGCCACGTATGCGGGCAGGGCGCGCGGCCACCGCCTCGGCTCAAGCGGGAAGCGCCTGACGAGAAGCGCGACGAGGGGGGTGAGCGCCCACCATACGTAGCACTCTGCCAGGGCCCACCGGAGGTGCTCCCACCAGGAGAAGGGGAACGGGCGGCCCGCCGCGACCGACTGGGAGTAGGTGATCAGGGCGACCAGCATGCCCGCGAGCGTCCACGCCCCGAAGGTGAGGAGCCAGGCCGGAACACGGCTCGCGGAACTTATTTGCTTCCCACTGCGACCTTCGACTAAAAAGCTCATCGAATCGTCTCGTCGTAGATGATTATGCGTCCCCGGATGGAGCGGCTACTTTCTGGTACGGCTATTTGTCAGGCCGGGTTCGGATTCTCGAAGGGGGCGGCCGGCCTCGCGGCGATTCGCAGGATGAACGGGCCGGGGAGCGCCACTTGCAGGAAGGCTGGCGCAACTCCGGGCCGGTTATAAAGCCCCCGCGGGCCGAAATATTTTTCTGCGCGAAAAGATGGCCCGGCTCATTCACTTCTTGTTGAACTTGCCATAAACAGGTGCTAGAGTGGCGGCCGCTTTCAGACTACCCACAACGTGCGGCAGAAGCCCGACATCACGGCCGCTGACGGCACTTCGGCGGCCATAGCGGGATTGCTCGAGTCGGCCAACCCGGCCTTCACCCCCGCGCAGATAGCTCGGTAGAGGCAAATAAGACCGGCCCTCAGAGTCCGAGAAACTCTGAGGGCCGGTCCTTTTATGCGCGGTTCTTGGCGGTTGATTACTCGGGCTCGGAGAGCAGGAGCGAGAACCGGAAATTGACGTTCGTCAATCTGTTGAACGTGACCCCCCCGTCGTTGGAGAGGAACGAGAGGCCGAAGATCGTCCCGGTGTTGTTCAGGCCGACGAGCGGCGGCTGGCCGCTCACGCCCGCGAAGGGCGTCGCGGTCGGGATGCGCAGCACGAGGAAGAGGTTCTGTATGCTGCCGTCCGCGATCCCCGCGCGAATCCTTACGCCGAGATCATGGGGGTTCTTGAAGAAGAACGAGGCGAAATCCCCGTCCTGGCCCAGGAAGCCGGAGGTGTGGTCGAGCGGGTTGACCAGGTCGATGTTCGCCGAGCCGTCGGGGTTGATCACGCCCGTCGTGAGGTATGCGTCGGCGAAGACCGCGGGCACCGAAGCGTCGAGCAGGAAGGTGTTGAAGAGCCCCGCCTGAACGCGAACGTCCTGACCCGGATTGATCGCGCCGATCTGGGCGGCCGGGAAGGCCACGGCGTACGTGCGGCCCGCGGGCGAGTTGATGAACCCGATGGAGTTGAGGGCCCCGAAATTGCTGACGGCGATGACCCGGTTGGTCGTGATGTTGATCCCCGTCTCGGTCTTGCCGGGGTTGACGTGGACGTTCTTGGAGTCGCCGGGGTCGCGCTCGACGGCGCCTTCGCTGTTGTTGTTGAAGAACTCTTCTATGAAGTTTTGCTGGCCGAAGAAGTTCCCGATCTGAGTCGTGAAGCTTATGTTGGCCGCCGGGACCGGCTCGCCGTCCACGGCTTCAACCCTCACGTCCCAGTTGCCCTTGGGGACGGGCAGGACGTAGTTGCCATTCGGGATGGCGATGGCCGGGTCGTTGATGAAGAAGAGCCCTCCGTTGGCCGGGTTGAACGAGAGGTTGGTCGTGCCGCTGAAGGCGCTGCTGGCCACCACTTTCGTGTCGCGGTTGACAGCGAAGACACTGCCGCCCGCTATCGGCTGATTCGACACCCCGTGGCGCAGCTCGCCCGTGATGAGGCCGAACGCTTTGTTGAAGGCCACGTCGCCCGGCTGAAGCGCGGCGGGCCCGGAAGCGGCCGTCCCTTCGGGGTAGAAGAAAGAGGCGAAGGCTATGTCGTCCATGTTGGGCGAGCGCTGCGACAGCTCGGAGGCGGGGTCGCCCGTGTCGATGAACGGGAACATCGTCGCCCCGTTGCCGTCGGCGGCGCTGTCCTGATTGTTGAGGACGTGAGAGAGCCCGAACGAATGGCCGAACTCATGCACCGAGACGGTGATCAGGTCCACCGAGCGCGTGACGGTGTCCGCCTGCGCCGGGTCGACCGTGAAGCGGAACCCGTTGCTGGTTTTGGTGTTGTACTGAACGTCGTTGTCGAGGATCGTGCCGGCTTTGTAGAACCCGGCCGGGAACTCTATGTCGCCATCGCTGTCAACGTCTCCGGCGGTCGTTATGAGGGACGACACGTCGGAATCGCCGTCGCCGTCGAGGTCGTCTCCGTTGGAGAGCGTCGAATCGGATATGAGATTGACGGACGGGGACGAGGCGATGGCGTTGAAGCCGGCGGCCGTCCTGAACGTGAGCTCATTCACGAAGTCGAAGCCGCGCAACCCAGGGTTGCCCGTGGTCCCGACGACCTGCATGTTGATGAAGGACGTGGGGATCGAGTTCCACTGGTCGAACGAGGCCTGGAAAGCCGCGGAGGCGTCGGCCACGGAAAGGAAGGGCGCGCCCAGCGGGTTCGGGATGGGGTTCAGAGTGCTGTTGACTCGGTACTGAAGGGGCATGGAGCGGGCGTCCCAGCGGAGGCCGACCACGCGAGCCAGTATGTGGCCCGCGATGGGCGACGGGGCCTGTGCGGTAATGTCGAAGCTTTCGAGCGACCCGCCCGCGCGGGTAGTTACGGCGCTCATTATAATCATGGCTACTGCAATACAGACGGAAGCTATCTTCTTCATATGTCCTCCTCGCGGCTCTCTTCACGGCCCTGCCGTTTGAAGCCTGCGGGTTAATCTCATGGCTTTCTCTTTAATCGGGTATGAATCAGGCACGCTATTGTTTTCGCAGTTGCTGCATAACCTGAGACCGGAGACCTGAGAGCGTGGACCGCGTGGCCGTGCCGCGACGGAGCCCGGCCTTGCCCTTGAGGGTCATGTCGGTGAGGTCGCGCGAAACGACGTCACGACCTTCCTCGTCCTTGATGATCGAGAATTTGCCCTGCGAGAAGCCGGCTATCGTGTACCCGCCTCCGAGCTCGTCGTCCTTCGTGAGGAAGAGAAACACGTCTTCGCTGGGCGCGATCCGGGGCGCGCCCGGATAGGTCATGGCCACGGGGATTTTCCGGTTCGCGTCCGCGCCGCCGGGCAGCACCACGGTCACGGCGGAGGACTCGCCCCCCTTCAAAGTCTCTTTGACGGAGATCGAAGCCAGGGTGACCAGATTGCGGTCGACCCACATGCTCCGGGCCTCGACGCAACTGCCTATGAGGATCAGGTCCGACACTTCGACCATCTCTTCGACCGAGAGGTCGAAGGCCAGGCTCGTCTCCGACGGGCTGACCGTGTCTGCGACCTGCGCGTCGTTGGAGGGGCTCGTCGCCCATAAAGCTGTGGTCAGCAGAACGGTGAGAACCAGACAGCAAATACCAATAGTTATCCTTTTCATCCTCTTCGTTCCTTTTTTTCCCTATAACGGGGGTAAGGGCTCTTCAGGAGCGGTAACGAGTAACCTCTTTCCCAAGGCTTCCTGCCTGAGAAGAGAGATAAAGTAATAGGGGCGGTTCGGGGCCGGTCGAGCGGCCGCGCCCTTATCGGTCTGCAAATTTATGCCTGACTCTTTGCGCGGGGTATGCTTCTGAGGGCAGGCAGGCCCCGGCAAAGATAATTATCTATTCGCGCCGACCTGAGCCCTCGCTCAGAAGATCCGTTCAAGAATCTACAGCGCTGTCTTTTCTTTGACGTACTACGGCAAGAATGAATGTTTACAAGATGAAAGTAATCATCCGGTACAAA
This sequence comes from Blastocatellia bacterium, assembly GCA_035634255.1. Lineage (GTDB taxonomy): Bacteria > Acidobacteriota > Blastocatellia > UBA7656 > UBA7656 > DATLMR01. The sequence continues at coordinate 168,147 of DASQDI010000160.1, read as the reverse complement.
CAGGTCGGTGGTAAGGGATGTTACCGCCGGGCCGCGTAGCGTGCGATTTGACCCATGCATAATAAGTATGTCTGCCCGAATAGGCAAGCTCATAATACGCCCCTACGCCGGGCGGGCGGAAATCGGGGATTCGCTATGAGGCCCGATTCGCGGGCGGTTTCGCCGGATGGGTGAAAAGATGAGTGAAAATAATAGGTAAAAAAAGAAGGGCGGCGGGTGTCTTTGAACCGGAGGGCATGACCGCCCGCCTTCAAAAACGCCCGCCGCCGTTTACAGTTATATGACTGAGGCGGCTCACTTATGAAATATTCAGAGAGCTACCTCCGGACCATGTACTCGTCGCATGCGTGGCAGTCGAACTGCTTATGATCCCTGCAAAACTCCGAATCATGCGCCTGATCCAGAGGGTTATGAGGGCAGACGGTCCACTTCTTCGATTCGTCAATCGACTCTCCACACTTCTTGCACCTGATTATCAAGCTCTTTTTCCTCCGTTCATTCTGTTATTGGCGATCGAGAGAGGCGGGTGATGGGCGGACGCCCGGCGGGTCTATCTACGTACAAGCTGAATGTCCGGGAACAACCCCTTGCCGGCCCCTTCACCCCGACCCGTTAGCCCGCTCGCGCCTGACGGCCCCGACCCCGACTATCTTTCTCGCACGTTCACCTCTGACACTTACTTATGAATTATCCGTACACCCATATTTTAAAGCGCGCGACCGCTTATGACAACACTCCCCCTGGGGTAAGCCCGGGCGCGGCGCGGAGGATGAGAGGCCCGCTCCACCTAATCTTCGAGCTCGGTCATCAGACCGTCGATGAGGTTCTTCCATATCCGCCCGAGGGTCTCTTCGTTCATGATCAACCCGAGCAGGAAGACCTGCTTTTCGGAGGTCGTCATGTCCCGCATCTCCTCAAGGAGCCTCTGCCTCTGCCGCTTCTTGACGGCCTCGGCGGCCCCCGTTTGAAAGTCTATGACTCTGCCCGAGACCTCCCCGAAAGGATCCTTCGGGGCCTTCAGCTCGTCGGCTTTCCTTGAACTCATCCCGGCCCGTCCTTCCCTCGCCCGAAGGCGATTCGCAGGTGAATGGGAGCGCAGGCGACACGGCGTCGCCGCTTGCGCGCGAACTTTTTAAATCTCTCCTGGTTAAAGGGTACTGCTGGTCGCCTCTTTGAAGCTGAGGCTCAAATGCGGCTTTAAAGTAAGTATCTGTCTCAACCTTACTGTTCTCTTCCGCCGTATCCCCCGGCGGTCCAGTATAGGCGCGTCTGCACGACCCGACGATTGTACTACATCTCGGGGCTCCGTTATATAAAGAAGTTTATTATACAAGCCGACAAGTATACTTGCGGCGGGAGGGGTGAAATTCGCGGAACGGGGGCGGGGAGGATTGACAATTTCGGGTTTCGCGGTATAGTAAGCACCTGCGGTAACCGCAGGAAGTTTCCCCAGGTATATGACGAGGGAGCCGATTTCTCAGGTCACGGCTCCCTCTGTCATTTAAGCGCTGGCCCGCGCGACGGCCCGCCTCCCACGCCTAGTATTTCTGGCATCGCCCGCCTGTATCCTTCAGGGGATTTTTCGAAGTAGATAATTCCAGTAATAGATCGTAGAGCTGTCGTCCTCGTAGGCGAAACTCTTCTCAGAGCGGATCACCTTGAACCCGGCCTCCCGCATGATGGGCTCGATCTCCTTCTTGTAATAGTTCTTCAGCCCGTACTCGGAAAAGTGCGCATTCTTGCACGGGAGGGTGAGCGCGAAGAGGCCCCCGTCCTTCAGCTTCTTCCACACCTCTTTCAGGATGGCCGCGGGGTCGTTGATGTGCTCCATGACGCCGATCATGACTACCGCGTCGAAGTAGTCGTCTTTGACCTTGAGGGGCTTTTCGAGGTCCTGGCAGATCAGCTTCGCGAAGGGGAGCTCGCCGGCCCTGCGGATCATCGCGCGGGTTATGTCTATCCCGGTGACTTCGTAACCTTTGTCGAAGAAGAGCAGAGAGCTGAGCCCGGTGCCGCACCCGAGGTCGAGGACCTTCGCGCTCCGGGACTTCAGCTCGCGGGTCACGAGGCGGGGGAGTCTTTTGTAGACCGTGTACCTGCGCTCTCCGATGAATTCTTTCTCGTAGTGGCCGGCGTAATCGGTGTATACCTGTCGAATCTCGTCTAATCTCATCTGCTCAGATCAGGCCCTTCGTCAGTCTCGTCGGAATATTTTGGGCGTCCGAAGCGATACTACATGAGGGCGGGCGTCAAGACCAGCGATTCGAGTTTAACGGTCAGACTTTTTTGGTCTTCCACCGGCCTCTGCGGAAGACGGCCGCGCTCACGACGGCCAGCATCGAGAAGGCGAGGGCTATCGAGAAGAAGACCCCGCGCGGGCCGAGCCCGAGCTCGAAGGCGAGCAGGTAGGCGAGCGGTATCTCGAACAGCCAGAAGATGACGAGGTTGATCACGGTCGGGGTCCAAGTGTCGCCCGCCCCGTTGAGCGACTGCGTGATCACCATGCCGTAGGCGTAAAAGAGGAACCCGCATGCGACCACGCGCAGGCAGTCGGTCCCGTACGACGCCACCGAGGGGTCCGACGTGAAGAGCCCGATGATCGGGCCGGCGAAGGCCACGAACGCGAGCCCTATGGTGCCGAGGAACCACATGTTGTAGAAGCCCGCGATCCAGACGGCCCGCTCCGCGCGGTCGGGCTTCCCGGCCCCGAGCGCCTGCCCGACCATAGTCGCCGCCGCGTTGCTCATCCCCCACGAAGGCAGGAGCGCGAAGACGATCACGCGGATGCCGATGGTGTAGCCGGCCAGCGCCTCGCTCCCGAAGCTCGACAGGATGCGGATCAGGCCGACCCAGCTCGCCATCCCGATGAATACCTGGAGCGTGGCCGAGGCCGACAGCCGCACGAGCCTGAGCATTATCGCGGGCTCGACCCGCACGTGGCGGCGCGCGAGGGCCACGCGGCCCCCGCCTCTCACCAGACGCGACAGGGCGAAGAGCGCCCCGGTCCCGCGCCCGATGGTCGTGGCGACCGCCGCGCCCGTGACTCCCAGCTCGGGGAACGGGCCGACGCCGAAGATGAGGCAGGGGGCGAGGATTATGTTGATGATGTTCGCTAGCCACAGCACGCGCATCGCGATGGCCGCGTCGCCCGCCCCGCGAAAGATGGCGTTGATCAGGAACAGGAGCAGGATCGAGGCATTCCCGCCGAGCAGGACCCTCGTGTACCCGGAGCCGATCCCGATCACTTCGGCCGACGCGCCCATTATGTCGAGCAGGCGCGGGGCGAGCAGGCCGCCCGCCGTCCCGAGCGCCGCGGAGATGAGCAGCCCCACGAGTATCGCCTGCATCGCCGCGCGCGACGCGCCCTCGGGGTCGTGCTCTCCCGTGCGGCGCGCGACCATCGCCGCCGCCCCGATGGAGAGCCCCATCGCGAGGGCGTAGATGAGCGTCACCATCGACTCGGTCAGGCCCACGGCGGCGACGGCGCTCGCCCCGAGCCGGGCCACGAAGAAGACGTCGACGACGGCGAAGACGCTCTCCATGATCATCTCCAGCACCATCGGGATGGAGAGCAGCATGATCGAGCGGCCTATCGACCCTTGCGTGTAGTCGTTTCGCGAGCCGCGGAGCGCCTCACGTATCCCGGACCACAGCCCGGACTCCTCTTTCGGGGGTTCTTTCGAGGCGGGTGCTTGCATGTCTTAGCGCCGGGTCAAGGGAGCTCCGGGGAGAGGCTTTCAGGAAGGTTCAACACGTCCCGCCAGCCCGAGCGGTCCTCGCTCATTTTCGCCGTCAGCTCGTCGCGCAGGCCGCGCAATTGCGCGCTCAGGGCGACCTTGTAGTTCGAGATGTCGGGGAACCTCTTCCGCTGCTCTTCCACGAAAGCCTTCTGTTTGGTGATCGACGGGATCACTTCGTAATGGCCGTTCTCCCAGAAGGGGGCGAGCAGACGCTCGACCCGCACGGCGCCGGGGATCTCGACCCGCTCGCCGTCCAGCCCGATGCGGTCGCCCACGTAAAACCCGTTCGGGTCGACCCCGCGAAAGACCTGAAGCCTGCCGGGGAGCGTGGCCTTCTCAGGGTCGTGCGAAGCCTTGAGGGTGGGGTTGCCGTCTATCATGCTCTCCTTGAAGATCACGCCCGCCGTGAATTCGACCTCGCTCGAGAGCTTGGTGCCGATCCCGAAGCCGGCGGCCTCGGGGAAGGCCTCGACGATCCGCCGCACGCCCTCCACGTCCAGGTTCCCCGTGAGTATCGGCATCAGCCCGTGGAGCCCGTTCGCCTCGAAGAAGCGGAGGCACCACGCGCCGAGCTTAGCCAGGTCGCCCGAATCGACGCGGAACCCTTTGAAGGCCGAGCGCCGCGCTTCGGTCGAGGTGGCCGCCATGGCCGCGTGGACGGCCCCCAGGTAGACGTTTATCGTGTCGAGCAGCAGGGTGGTCCCGTTCGGGTTCGCGTCGAGCCACCGTTCGAAAGCCACCTGCTCGAAATGCTTCGGGCGGCCCGTGCGCGGGTCGACCTCCGGCTCGTACATGAACTCGACGAAAGACTGCTGCCAGTAGTGCGCCTCGGTGCCGACGGCGGGGATGTCGAGGCGGAAGGCGGCCTCCATGTTGGAAGTGTCGTTGAAGCCCCCGATGAAGGCGCAGGTGGCGACTTCGACCGCGCGCTCGACATCGCCGTCGCGGCGCAGGGAGAAGTCGGAGAGCCAGCGGTCCCCGGCGGCCATGCGGAATCGCATCGCGAGGCTCGCCGTCGTCATCGGGAAGTCGAAGGCATGCTCGAATTTGATCTCCTGCGCCTGCGTCAGCCCGAAAGGGCCTGTGATGTCCGCGAACGGCTCCTGCGCGAAGACTATCGTCCCCGGACGCACCGCGCGGACGGCCCCGACGAAGCGCACGTCTTCGATTGCTTCGGCGAAGAGGCCGAGGTCGCCCCGGTCCTGCTCCAGAAATCTCAGGCGCGGCCTGTCGATCTCGCTGTCGAGCAGCATCCGCACGAGGCGCTGGTGGCCGAGGCATGGCGCGAACTTCAGCTTTCGCTGGGTCGCGTAGAAGGTGGCCTCCGCGTCGCTCAGGCGCTTGCCGCGAATCCGCGTGACATCCTTGTGCGAGGCGTCGCCCATCACGGCGTGGTAGCGGTCGAAATTGAGTGTTCCCATATGAAAGTCGGTCTCGATTCCGCTCGCGCTTACTGAGACGGGCTCGTGCTCTTCGTGCGGCGCTTCTCGCGGCCCGTGACGATCTCGGCCCCGGCCTCGCGCATCTCTTCGATGGCGCGCGCGCCGTCCCCCGGGCGCAGTTCGACCGGACGCATGGCCTCTTCGACTACCTTCACCGAGTACCCTTCGCGCCGCGCGTCGAGCGCCGTGTTCTTGACGCAGTAGTCGGTCGCGAGGCCGCCGACCCAGACTTCCTCGACCCCATTCTCGCGCAGTTGGGCCGAGAGGTCCGTCCCGTCGAATGCGGAATAGGAGTCCTCGTCGCCGAGGCCCTTGGAGATTATCCGGACGCGCGGGTCGTCGAGCAGGTCCGGGTGAAACTCCGCGCCCCGCGTGCCCCGCACGCAGTGGACCGGCCATGTGCCGCCGTACTTCTGAAAATGCATGGTCTGCGGAGGGTGCCAGTCGCGGCTCTTGAAGACCAGATCCCCGCGCCTCAGGAACTCCTCCATCAAACGGTTGAGCGGGGCCACCACCTCGTCGCCGCCCGCCACGCCCAGCGCCCCGCCGGGGCAGAAATCGTTCTGCACATCGACGACCAGCAGCGCGCGCTTCTTATCACCTTCGGCGTCATTCATGTCGAGCGCTCCTTAAAAAGGGCATAACATTCTACCCCCATAGAGTAGCGCTCCCGTCAGGGCCGGGCAACGCCAGGCGGCGGAAAATCCGGGGGGAGGGCCGCTCGGGATCACCCCATATTCAGCCCATATTCAGCGCGGGCTTCAGCTGCCCGCGGTGGCAGGTGGTGCAGTTGACCGCCGGGCTCGGCCCCTTGAGGTTCCTGATGCTCTTCAACAGCTCTCCGTTGATCGCCCGAGCCATGTCGGCCATGTCGCGCGCGACCTGCTTCGCGGGCTTGTCGTCTTTCTCCCACTGGTCGACGACGTGGCAGTGCGCGCAGTCGACCCCTAACGACTTGCTGTAGCCAACCTCCATCACCCTCAGCAGGCGCGCCGCGGGCATGCCTTTGAGCTGCCGGATGTTTTTGAACACCTCTTCCGCCGGCTTGTCTTTTTGATCCGCGATCTTCTGCCTCAGCTCTTCGAGCTTCCGCTCCTGATTGAACGGCTGCGGGCTCTCGGCCGCGGGGGCCTGCGCCCCCGCCTGCGCCGCAAGGAGCGCCCACAGCAATACCGGCCCCAGCCTGAGGCCGACGGTAGTCGAAAGATTCATGGTTGGTTCCTGACCTTCATCCGAGTTTTATCGAGCGATTCACTGAGTTCGGTGGAGCCGCGGGCCTCTGCATAATACATTGGGAGGCGGCGGCCTGTCCCGAATTTTTTCCGAGGGGTTTGAGTGCGGGGCTCCGCGGAGGTAGACTTCGATTATTTGCGGACAGGAGAGACCGTCATGGATTTTCGATACCCGATAGGTCGTTTCGAATTTAATGGCCCGCTGACCGGCGAGCAGCGCAAAGAGTGCATCGACCTGATAGAGGGGGCCCCGGCCCGGCTGCGCGAGGCCGTCGAGGGGCTGTCGCCCGAGCAGCTCGAAACGCCTTACCGCGAGGGGGGCTGGACCGTCCGCCAGGTCGTGCACCACGTCCCGGACAGCCACCTCAACAGCTACGTCCGCTTCCGGCTGGCGCTGACCGAGGACCGCCCCACGATCCGGCCTTATCACGAAGACCGCTGGGCCGAGCTCGAAGACGCCAGAAGCGCGCCGCTCGAAGTGTCGCTCGCGCTGCTCGACTCCCTGCACCGGCGCTGGGTGCTGCTGCTCAGGTCGCTCAAGGATGAGGACTACTCGCGCACGTTCAACCACCCCGAGCTCGGGGAAGTCAGCCTCGAAAGGAACGTCGCCCTTTATGCGTGGCACGGCCGCCATCACGTGGCGCAGATAAACTCTCTGGCGGAGCGGATGGGCTGGCGGGGGTGAGGAGCGCCCTCCGCGCGGCCCCCGGCCCTAACAGATTACTGTAGCCTTTAACCGGCAGATGCTCGGAGCCCTGAACATGGAAACGATTGAGATGGAGACCACCCGCCTGCGGCTTCGCCCCTTCGCCGCGGGGGACGTGGATGAGATTCACCGCCTCTGGACCGACCCCGGAGTCCGCAAATACATCTGGGACGACGAGGTGATCTCGAGAGAGCAGGCCGAGGCGGCCGTCGGAGAGAGCCTCGCGCACTTCCGCGAGACGGGCTACGGCCTGTGGGCCGCGTCCCCCCGCGAAGGGGGCGGGTTGCTCGGGTTTTGCGGCTACTGGTTCTTCCGCGACCCGCCGGAGCTTGAGCTGCTTTACGGGGTCGCGACGGAGCACTGGGGCAGGGGGCTAGCCACCGAGATGTCCAGGGCCATGATCGCGTACGGGTTCCGGGAACTGGCCCTCGACCGCGTGGTCGCGAGCACGGACGCGCCCAACGTCGCCTCCGTGCGCGTGATGGAAAAGTCCGGGATGAGCTTCGACAGGCGCGAAACCGTAAACGGGCTTGACACGATCTTCTACTCCATTGCGAGGGAGCAATTCAGCGCGGGCGACGCGCCTTACCGACTCCGCCGGTAGACGACGCCCGAGGCCCGAACCAAGATAAGGAGACTCATATGGCTGCCAGGAAACGCTTTGAAGTCATGCTAGAAAAAGATGAGAAAAGCACGGTCACAAGCATCATAATCCCCCTCGACGTTCATAAAGAGTTCGGCACCCGCGCGCGGGTGCCCGTGCGCGGGACCATCAACGGCTTCCCATTTCGAAGCTCGATCTTTCCGATGGCCGGGGGCCGCCATTACATGGTCGTGAACAAGCCCACCCGCGAGGGCGCGAAGGTGAAGGGGGGCGACATCATCAAGGTCGTGATGGAGCGCGACGAAGAGGCGAGGGAGATCACCCCGCCCGAAGACCTCGCCCGAGCGATGAAGGGCAACAAGGCGGCCCGCGCCGCGTGGGACAAGCTCAGCCACACCAACCGCAAGGAGTACGCCTACGCCGTGGAGAGCGCCAAAAAACCCGAGACGCGCGCCCGCAGAATCGAGAAGGTGATGGCCGAGCTTTCCGCGCCATCCGCCGGCGGGAAGGCGAAGGCTTAGGCCCCCTTCTCTCCCCTGAGAGAGATCATCGTGGCGAGCATGCTCGCCACGAGCTTCACTTTCCCTCCGCCCTCGGCGAAGACGTCGCCCGCGCAGACGGTGACCGTGCGGCCGGGCCTCGTCACCCGCCCGCGTGCGACGAGCCGCTCGCCGAGGGCGGGCGAGACGAAGTTGATCTTGTACTCGATGGTCAGAACTTCCGCGCCCGCGTCCATCAGGGTGAGTGCCGAGTAGCCGCAGGCCGTGTCCACTATGGCCGTGACCACGCCCGCGTGAAGGTACCCGTGCTGCTGGGAGAGGTCTTCCCGGAAAGGGAGCTCTATCTCGACCGCGCCCGGCGACACGGTTACCAGGCGGGCTCCGATGGTCCCCATCAAAGTCTGCCGCGCGAAGCTCTCGCGCACGCGCGCTTCGAAGTCGGGGTCTCGCGGCTCAAACTCGGTCATACTAGATCAGCTCCGTGGCCCGCTCCGGCCGCGGACCTCTTCGGACGTCAGGCCATAGATCGGGGGCGTGGGCACTTCCAGCAGGGAGAGGTAGAGGTATATCTGCCCGCGGTGATGAACCTCGTGCTCGACCATGGCGCGCAGCCATTTCCACACGGTTATCGGAGAGCCTTCGGGCGTGACGCACTTCTTCGTCAGGTCCTCGTCGGACAGCCTCCCGAATATCTCCATCGACTCGGCGTGCATCCGGCTCATGAAATCGAGGACGTTCCGGTACCCGTCGGCCAGCTCTCTGCCGTGGCCCGGATAGAGGCTGGGCTTGAGCTGCACGTTCTCCGCGTACATGTACCGCTCTATCGCCGACAGGTGCCTGATGAGGTCGGCGAAGGAGAACTTACCCTCCCTGTAGGTCCAGTCGATCCGGTCGGGAGGTATGCGCGATATGACTTTGAGCGTGCGCCCCCGCACCTTCTCGAAATAATCGAGGAACGGCCCCACGGCCTTAATTTCCATTTCAGCGCCTCGCGGCTTCAGAGGTGTTAGACCATTTCGCGATCAATGGTGCATACTAAAAGTCTGAATTATAAGAAGTCCATTTCGAACAAGTAAAGGAGCCTGATGATGATTAAGACTTTCCTGGTCGCCCTGGCGATGATTTCGGCGGCGGGCCTGACCGAAGCGTCCGGCCAAAGTCAGAAGCCCCTGGAAGTCGTCCCCTCGGTCGACCTGTCGCGCTACTCGGGCACGTGGTTCGAGATCGCGCGGCTGCCCAACAGTTTTCAGAAGGATTGCGTGAGCGATGTCAGCGCGACTTATACCGTGCTCGACAAGGGCGAGATCAAGGTGCTGAACCAGTGCCGCAAGAAAAACGGGAACCTGAAGCAGGTCGAAGGTAAGGCCCGGCCCTCGGGCAAGGATAAGCCGAACACGAAGCTGGAAGTCAGGTTCGCCCCCTCCCTCTTCTCGTTCCTCCCCATGGTCTGGGGCGATTACTGGATCATCGACATCGCGCCCGACTACACCTACGCGGTGATCGGAGAGCCGGGCCGCAAATACCTCTGGATACTTTCGCGGTACGCGAAGATGGACGAAGAGACCTACCAGAAAATCCTCAGCAAGGTAGCCGCGCAAGGCTACGACACGTCCAAGATAGTCAGGACCAAGCAGGGGCCGGGGGCCGGCGATCAGGGGCCGGTGAAGGAAGGGATTCAATAAAGAGATTTTGGAATCATTAACGGGGGCGAGGGCTACTGTTCCCCGCCCTGGCCCCTACTCCACGCCGCGCGAAGCCCATCATGCGCTCTCCTTGACCACTGACCTTTAACTGAAATCTACCTTACACAAATGGCACGATGATTGCACCCGTGACTAGAGTTTTCCCGTGCGGACTCCGGCCAGTTTTACTCTTTTCGGGGATCGGTCTGCGAGCGGAGCGAATAAAGGCCAGCAGTGATAACGCTTAAGCGACGGCTTTATTGATCGGTACGGATGGCGGGCGTAAGAAGGGGACATGAATAAGACAACATGGATTTAGCTGGTGACCTAAAAGGAGACTGCGAGATGGAAAAAAATACACGCTCAAGCTGCGCGGCCGGCTGGATACGAAGCAGGTTCGCCGTGACCTCGGGGCGATTGGTAATTATGGCTCTGCTGATTTCAGCCGTCCTCTCCGTGTCTATGCCGGGTTCAACGAGCGCTCGGGCCGAGTCACAAGCCAGTTTCAGGAGCGCGTCTTTCAGCGCCGGAACGACTCCGTGGGCGGCGAAGATCGGAGACCTGGATGGCGACAGGCTGAACGACATTGCGGTCGTTAACCGCCCAGGCAGCTTGCAGCTCTTCTTCAATAATGGCGCGGGCTCGTTCTCGCGGGTCTCGTTGAACGGGCTGTGGCCCACGAGTTCCAACACGCTCGACGTTGACATAGGCGACCTGAACGGCGACGGGCGCAACGACATAGCCGTCGCCTTCTCGACCCAGACGGGGGCCGTGTCGGCCCTGTTCAATCAAGGCAACCGCACGTTCTCCGCCCCGGTCAACTTCAACGTCTGCTACTCGTCGACCGGGGTCGCAATCGGCGACCTTGATCGGGACGGCGACAACGACCTTGCCGACGTGAACCAGTGCTTCACGTCGGGCGTCCTGCTCAACGACGGGCAGGGCCGCTTCGCCACGGTCGGCACGTACGGGCATGGCTACGGCTCGAAATCAATAGCCCTGACGGACTTCAACCGCGACGGGTTCAAAGATATCGCTTACGTCAACAACGGCCTCGGCAACGTCACGGTAATCCTCAATAACGGGAACGGGACTTTCAGCCCGTACCGGTGGTACTACGCGGGTGACCTGCCCGAGGACCTGACGACCGGAGACTTTGACGGCGACGGCAACGCGGACATAGCGGTCGTGAGCGCGTATTTATCACAGGTAATCATCCTGCTCAACAACAGCTCAGGGACTTTCCCCGGATACTCCGAGATACACGGGGGGGATACGCCGAGCAGCATAGCTCCGGGGGACTTCAACGGGGATGGGCGGCTCGACATCGCGGTCGCCAGCCAGTCGACCCACAGGGTTTCAATCTTACTTAATCAGGGCGCTTTCAACTTCGGCAGCCCCACGTCCGTCGCGGTCGGGCAGTCCCCGGTGGACCTGGCGGCCGGGAATCTGGACGGCGATTCGTTGCCCGATCTGGTCGCGGTCAATCAGGGCAGCGGGAGCATAACGGTCCTGTTAAGCTCGGGCGGCTCGGTGACGCCCCCGCCCCCGCCGCCGCCCCCGCCGGCTCAGATAACCCTGACGGTCTCGTCGCGCTCGACGAGGGACGCGAGGCTGGTCGATCTGAGGTGGAGCGGAGCCCCCGGCTCAAGCGTCAACGTCTACCGCAGCGGGTCGCGCATAGCGACCGTGTCGAACAGCGGCAGCTACACCGACCGGTTCGGCAGGCGCGCGACCGGGAGTTTCACGTACAAGGTTTGCACGGCGGACAACCAGACGTGCTCCAACGAAGCGACCATCCGCTTCTGATCGCGGCCCGGCCCGGCGTCAGGTGCCGGGCCGGGTCGCGTGCTCGGGAACTTTCACGCGGGGCGGCGGAGCGGGGCTTCGCCGCCTTCGGGCCCGTAAAAGATCACCCAGACGGTCAGGTCTTCAGAGAAATTCTCAAAGCGATGCGACTCGCCCGCCGCCGCGAACAGGAAGTCTCCGGGGCCGAACTCGAAGCGCTCGCCTTCGACGACATACTCGCCCCTGCCCCGCACGACGATGTATGCTTCGTCGCGCGTGTGCGGCTTCTGCGGGTCCGTGCCGCGGGGCGCGTAGACCTCGATCAACAGGCTGCCGTGCCCGAACACCCTGGCGAACCGCTCGCCCCGCGGCCCCGGCAACAGTGCAAGCCCCTCCTCGATTCTGGCTATCCGCTTTTTAGCTTCGTCCGAACTCATGGGCCACTCCTCCGGTCATATCTGCCCCTTTAAATACATCTGCCTCTTCGGCTCCGGGAACCTCTCTATCGCGTACCGCAGCATGGTCCTCGGCATCAGCCGGTAATGCTCCCTCAGGAAGTTCTCTTCGACCGGCAGGTCGCTCTTGCCGATCTCCCTCAACATCCAGCCGACGGCCTTGTGGATCAGGTCCTCCGTGTCTTTGAGCAACATCTCCGATATTTTCAGGCTGTCGAAGTAGTCCGATTTCTTGATGAACTGGAAAGTAGACATGATGGCGATGCGGCGCTCCCAGAGGCTCTCCGAGCGGGCGAGGGTATAAAGGGGCTCCCTGCTTCTCGTGAGCAGAAAGTCCCCGACGATGCGGGGGGCCGACAGGTCGACGAGGTCCCAGTTATTTATGAACCGCGTGTTCTTCAGGTAGAGCCGGTAGATTCTCTCCTTCGCGGCCTCGTCGCCTTTCGAGTAAGCATCGATCATCATCAACAGCGCCAGCACCCGCTCTTCGTGATACCGAGACGTGAGGAGCGAGAGCACCTCTTCGAGTCGGACGGACCTGTATTGCTTAGCGAGCTTTCGGAGTTCGGGTATGGTGATGCCGAGAAAGAGGTCGCCCTCGCCGTACTCGCCCGGTCCGGTCTTGAAGAATCTTTGCAGTACGTGGGCTCTTTCGTCGTCCGCCAGCTCGCGCATCCGCGCGCGAATCTCGTTCGTTATCGTCATAAGTCGGCTATTCGGAGCGGGGTGTCCGCATACCTCCACGCATCTTTGAACTCTTTCTCGACCTTCTCGGCCTCGGACCGCTTGCCCTGCGCCCGCAGGCAGTGGAACAGTCCGAACAGGGAGCGCCCGTTCCGCGCGTTCCTCTTCAGGTCTTCGCGAAAGACCTCTTCGGCCTCCCCGTAGCGCCGGGCTCTCAGCAAAGCGCCGCCGAGCGATTCTCTGGTCGGGGCGTCCCAGTCAGGCGGTTCAGTGTAAGGGAGTTGATCTTCGAGGGCAATCGCCTGATTGAACAGGTCGATGGCGGAGCGGGTGTCGCCCTTCGCGAGGCTGAGCCGCGCGCCCAGAACGTTGTCGGCGATCTTCATGATGTTGGCCGCGGTAGTGAAGCCCCACTGCGCGTCGGGCTTCAGGGCCTTCGCCGCCGCCAGAAAGAGCTCGCGCTCCGCCTCCGCCTTCGCCATCTGCCCGGTCCCCACGTAAGCGGTGGCGCGGGCGTAGCGCCATATCGCGCGCGTGGCGGGCGTATCTTCCGAGGGCTCGGGCGAGTTCAGAATGTCGCCCCAGCGGCGGAAGCGGACGAGGACCAGAGACGAAGTCGGGAGCATGGCGTCGACCATAGGCATCTGCTTCGCCTGCGGCGAGAGGTTGGCGTGAAGCTCGGCGGCGGCGCGCTTCGCGTCTTCGAAGCGCCCGGCCATGCCGTAGGCGGCGGTCAGAAAATGGACGTTGTGGTTGTAGTACATCATCGGGTAGACGCCCTGACCGCCGCGGCTCCTGATGTAGAGCCTGTCGGCCTCGGCCCCCGCCTCGTTGCTGAGCGCCGCGCTGTTGTAGTCCCCGACCCGCATCTGAATGTGCGCGGGCATGTGGACGAGGTGGCCGGCGGAAGGGGCGAGGGTCTTGAGGGCTTCGGCACTCGCGAGTCCGCGCTCGGGGTTGGGAGAAGCCTCGACCGCGTGAATGTACAGGTGGTTCGCGCCGATGTGCTTCGGGTCACGCCTGAGCACGGATTCAAGTACGGAGACTATCTCTTCGGTGCCTTCCTCGGGCTTGCCCTCTTTGCTCCACAGCTTCCACGGCCGCAGGTTCATCATGCTCTCTGCGTAGAGGGTCGCCGCGTCGAGGTCGTCGGGGTAGCGTTTGACCAACTCCCCCATCGCGTCCCTGTAATCGAGGGCCAGCTGTTTGAGGTCTGCCTTCGGGTCCGCGGAATACCTGCGGGCCAGAGCTTCGACGTAGGCCCGCTCTTTCGCGGGCGCTTGCGAAGAAAGGGCGAGCGCTTTCTGGATCGCTTCGTAAGCGGTCTTAGCCCTGTCGGGGTCGATTTCGAGGTTGTAGTTCGGCCCGACCGAGAGGGCGACTCCCCAGTAGGCCATGGCCAGTTTGGGGTCAAGCTCCGCCGCGCGCCTGAAAGAGAGGGTCGCCTCGTCGTGGTTGAAGGCGTAGACCAGAGAGAGCCCCTGATCGAAGAAGCGTTGCGCCTCTCTGTTGGAGGTAGAAACCGGGTGGTGATGCTTCCCGAGCCCCGGCATAAGCGTGGCGGTCCGCTCCCGAGACTGGTGAGCGTGCTGCCCGAATGCCGCGCCCGGAATCAAAATCGCGAGTATCATTACTGCGTATCTCATCCTGGCCTCCCTGCCTTAACTAAAAAAGATTCCGTCATTGTACCTCTAAAGTCTGTCCTGTTATCCCTACTTTTTTTCCGGGCACTGCGATTGCACGTCGAAAGCCCGGAATCGCTTGACGGGGGCAAAGCCTTTGCCTTGACCGGCCGAGCCATCCGCAGGCCATGTACGGCAAACAAATTTGCCCCACTCACCGAGCAATATTACGTCGCACCAGTGCAGACGGTTTTATCGAAAGGAATGATGATGAAACGATTGAGCCCTTTAACGCACGCGGTACTCGATTACGCCTGGGCCGGGACCATGATGGCCTCCCCCTGGCTGTTCGGATTCAGGAAGAACAGGACCGCGACCATCTACTCGGTAGGCTCCGCCGCCGCCATCGTGGGCATGGCCCTTATGACGAGGTACCCTCTGGGAGCCGCGAAGGTCATCCCGTTTAAGGTCCACGGCGTCATCGAAGCCGCGGCGGGCGCGATGACGGCGGGCGCGCCCTGGCTGCTGGGGTATTCCAAAAACAGGAACGCGACCCTGGCTCACCTGATCCACGGCCTAGCGACCGTCGCGGTCGATGCCATGACCGATTACGAGGCGGCTCGGTGGCAGAAGGGCGAGCGCGGCGCAGGCATGGCCGAACAGCTCCGCAACTTCACGCCCTCGGAGCCGGAGACGGTAGACCTCGGCCCGCCCTCTTATTTCACGACCGAGGCCGGGGCGGCGGACAGGAACAGGTGATGAAGGTCGATAAAGATCAATAACAGTTCCGGGAAAGTAGCGGAGCCCGAGCTTACTTCCCCGGAATCGCGGACTGCATGAAGTCCGAAACGTCCTTCTTAAGCTTCGCGAGCGACTGCCTGTCGATGTACATCATGTGGCCCGCTTCGTACACGCTCGTCTTTATGTTGCCGCGGAGGTCGGGGTGGAGATTCATGTGGCTCAGGGTGTACTCCGCGGCGAAGTAAGGCGTGGCGAGATCATAGTACCCCGAGGCGACGAAGAGCTTCATGTAAGGGTTCTTCGCGAAGGCGCTGCGGAGCGATTCGCTCGTGTCGGCGTAGCTGTTGTTGTTGCCCCAGTCCCACCGCCCTATGCCCCCGCCGAGGATGTAGTATTCGAGGTCTGATTTATAACCGAGTTCCGTGCGAACGTAGTCGTTCAACGCGGCCGTGTAGGGAGGGCGGATCGCGGCCATGCTCGGGTCGAAGTCCGGGCGCTCGGACACCCCGAGCGCGTCCCTGCCCTCGAACCGGCTGTCGAGCCGGCCGACCGTCCGCCCCATGTTGCGCAGCAGTTCCTTGTCGAACCTCTGTATCTCGATCCGCAGGTTGCTGTTCTCTATGTAGCGCCTGTCGAGCCCCGTGTAGCGCGCGAGCCTGTCCACGACCGCCTGTCGCTCTTCCGGGGTCAGCCTGTCGCCCTTCGCGAGCGCCATCGCGTACCCGGTCGTGGCCCATTGCTCCACCTCGTCGAGGGTCTTCCGCAAATTCTGCTGCAAGTCGGGCGGCAGCTTCTTGTGATACCACGCGGTCGCCGTGTAGGTCGGCAGGTAGAGGACGTACGGCAGGTCGTTCCCCTGCCCGAAGCTCAGGGTCTGGAAGTTCATCACGGTCGAGACGAGTATGATCCCGTTGAAGGCTATGCCGCGGTCGATCAGGTACCCCGACAGGCCCCCCGCGCGGGTTGTCCCATAGCTCTCCCCCGCCAGAAAGAGGGGGGAAGACCACCGCTCGTACCGCGTTAGGTACATCCTGATGAACTCGCCGACGGACGCTATGTCGCCCTGCAAGCCGAAGAACTTGCTCGCGAGCTCGGGCTTCGTCGCGCGGCTGTACCCGGTGCCGACCGGGTCGATGAAGACGAGGTCGGCGAGGTCGAGCCACGAGTGCTCGTTCTCGACGAGCTGGTAGGGCGGGGGCGGCATGTTCCCGTCGTCCATCATCCTGACGCGCTTCGGGCCTAAAGCCCCCAGGTGAAGCCAGACCGAAGAGGAGCCGGGGCCCCCGTTGAAGGAGAAGAGCAGGGGCCGCTCGCGCGCGCTCGCCGTGCCGTCGAGCGTGTAGGCGATGAAAAATATATTGGCTTCGGTGTCTCCGGCCTGATTTTTAATTGGCATCAGGCCGGTGGTCGCCGTGTACTTCAGGACCTTCCCGCCGGCCCTTACTTCGTGCCTCGTGACGACGGGCTTCTCTTCGACGGGAGGCGAGGGCTTATCCGCGGCCCTCTCGGGCGGCCGGCCCTGCGGGGTTTGAGACGGCGCGGGCGTCTGCTGAAGAGGCCCGAATGACAGGGCGAGTAAGACTATCAGAGTGGCTAACAATGGATCGACCTCCGGGATGAAGTGAGAGCGGAAAACCTCTGGGATTGTCTGACAACGGGCCTTAAAAATCAAACACCGAAAGCGGCGGTCAGAAGTAGCGGTAATGGCCCGTGATCTTCCACGAGAACAGAACGTCCTCGACCTGCACGCCCGAACCTATGTTGTGGACGATCTTGAAGACGCCCGTCGAGCCCGCGGGCACGTCGGAGACGAGGCCGATATGTGTGAGCCCGTTCCCGAGGTCCCACGAGACGATGTCTCCGGGCAGGTAATCTTCCTTTCTGTCCGAGGTGGCGAGCGCCTTCCCTTTCCTCTCGAAGAAGGTCATGAGGTTCGGGACCCTGCGGTGGTCGATGTTCGAGTCGGGCCGCGCGAGCCCCCACTTCTTCGGGTAAGCGGCAAAATCCCTTCGCATGTCCTGGTGGACCTCTTTCTGAAGGTCGATCCCGACTTTGCGAAAAGCCCTAACCAGAACGTCCGAACAGACTCCCCTGTCGAGCGGCACGTCGCCTCCGGGGTAATCGATCCTCACGTAAGACGGGTCGTAGCGTCGGGTGTAGGAGGTCTGCTCGATGGCGGCCTTTACGACCTGCCGCGCCAGAGGGGATGTCACGGCCGCCGCGGGCGTGGCCGAGGGCGATGGCTGCCGCGCCAACGTGCGCTGCGCCGGCGTGCTCGCGTTCGGCTCGCAGGCGAACGTGAGCAGCGCCGAGATGATTGCGGGGATGATGAAAGATGCGCGGGTCACTATAATCCATCCTGTAGGTGATCGGCCGTCACTTCGGAGCCGGAACGACACGGCGCATGGTGCCGCCGTAATTCTCGTCATCCATCCCGGCGAATATCTCAAGCGGGCGACCCGTCTGCTCGCGGAGCGCGAGGCTTTCGACCTTGAAGCCATCCAGAGTGGCGAGCCTGCCGGGGCGCGGGCTCAGGGTAAGCCTGACGCGGCCCCAGAGGTCGAGCGTCACCCGCCCGATGCGCCGGATGACGCTCGTGAAAGGGCCGTTATCATTGCCCGGATCGAGCGCCGAGGCGACGTAGATGTTACCCCGCCCGTCGATCTCTATCGCGCTGACAAGTCGAATGCCGGGGCCGGTGAAATCCTGCGGGCGGAACGAAGCTTTCCCCACCGGCCCGAGGCCGAGCGGTTCGAGGTTGAGCCGCGAATAAAAAATGTCTGTGCTTCGCAGGGCCTCCGCGCGCTCGGAGTAGAGGAAGACCAGCGTGTCCCTGAAACGGGCTACGGCAGCCCCTTCTATGTTATTGACCGATTCCGGCAGCTCCGTGAATGACCGGACCACGGCCCGCCCGCCCGCGACGTCCAACAGGAAGACGCGGCGGTACCGGCGATTCTGGTGTAGCCCCTCCCCGCTTTCGATCAGGAGGTAGGACTGCGTCCCCGGAATCCGCGCGAGGCTCTCAAGGTCGCTGCTGAGGCCGAGAGGCTGAGGCCAATCGACCTGCACGGGGAGCCACGTGATCCCTTCGAGCGAGCGGGGCAGCCGGAGCAGGCTGAGTCGCGGGCTGGCGTTTTCTTCGGGGTTCTTCGCGTCGTGGACCGCCAGAAAAGTATCGCCTTCCACCCACGCGAGGCCGCTCAGGTCCGGCAGGCTCGCCGCCGCCCGCGGCTCCTGAGCGGCCCGGAAGGAGCCCTCCGAGCTTTTGAGCAAAGGGCCGGTAAGAGTGCAGGCGGAGAGGATCAGGAGCGCCAGAGACACTCGCGCAAATAATCGCATGCGGATGAGCCCTCCCGGATTTTGCCGCGAGGGCTCAGGCCCGTTCTTCATTCGATTGAGAATCATTTATCGTGCTCGCCCACCAGTCCGAGGTAATCGTTCAGCTCAAGGGCGCGGGACTTTACGATCTTCAGGCGGCTGTCGGCCCGCATCGGTATGTACATGGTCCCCTGCAGGCCGTAGTAGACGCTGTCGATCAGCTTGAATTCCGAATCCCTGTACTTGATCCACTCCAACTGCGCCGCCTTCAACGCCTGCCGGCCCTGAGGGCTCAGCTTCCGGCTCAGCTCGTTGTAGGCGCGGTTGAGCTCCTTGTCCCAGCTTTCATACGCTCTGCCGATGCACTCGACCATGCCGGCCGTGGACGGGTCTTTCTCGATGCAGGCGTCGAGCGATCTGTCTATGGGGTGTTGTTCGGGCTCCTGTGCGTAAGCGCCCCGCCACGCCGGAAGCAGGCTCAGAAGCAGGCTTAGAAGCAAGTAGGCGAGCAGCCTCGTTCTCATATCTCAGGCACCTCTTCCCGCGTCGTTCGGTAATCTCCGAGAGAGTTTTTATCACACCCGCGCGGGCCGTGTATATCGCGCGGGTCAAAAGCCGAGCCCCGCCGGGAGCGCATGTTCAGGCGGGGCGCATGCGCTCCCGGCGGGGCTTGAAGGGGACAGCGAGCCCGACGCTGATCTATGAATTGCCGCGCTGCTGTTCCAGTTCCTCTTCGGCCTTCTCCTGAAGTTTTCGGCCTTCGCGCTCCAGAGCCTCGTCCTGCATGCCCTGCCCCGCCCGCTCCTTGGCGCGGCCCTCGATGGCTTTCATCTCTGCCTCGACGCGTTCTTCGATCTTATCAATCGGCGCGATCTCTTCGTCCTGATTCCCGGATTTCTCCCTGTCGTTATCCACTCTCATCACCTCGGCATCGAATCTTTCCGCGTCCACTTCAAATTATACTCTCACTCTTGTCCGCGCCCGGTCAAACGGGCCGCCTCCGGCCCGCCGGGGCGAGGGCTTTTCAGACTATCTCGATCTCTACAATAACGGGCAGATGGTCCGAAGGCCACCTGCCGTCCCAGCGGTCCGCGAGGACTCCGTGCTGTAGCACCTTTATGCCGCCCCTCACGAAGACGTGGTCGATCTTCGCGCCGGGGACGAGCGGCCCGAAGCCATTGAAGGTTGACGTTGGCCCGTGATGCTCAAGCGCAGATTTGTAGCGAGCATCCTGCAATCTCTTCTCGGGCCTCGCGTCATTCGGCACGCCGGCCGATGTCAGTATGCGGTAGGGCTCTGACGATTCGTTGCCGTTGAAATCACCCGTCACCACGACGGGCGAGTTCCCCGCTATCTTTTCGATGCGGGCGACCAACAGCCGCGCGCTCTCCGCGCGGGCGCGCTGGCCGACGTGGTCGAAATGGGTGTTGAAGACGAAGAAGGTCTGCCCCGTCTGTACGTCGCGGAATCTGGCCCACGTCACGATGCGCGGCAGGGCCGCGTCCCACCCCTTACTGCCCGCCACTTCCGGCGTATCCGACAGCCAGAACGTCGAGCTTTCCAGCAGCCTGAATCTCTCCTTACGGTAGAGGATGGCCGAGAACTCGCCCCCCGCCTTCCCATCGCTTCTGCCGACGCCGCACCAGGCGTACTCGGGCAGCAGACTCTCCAGATCGTCGACCTGGTCTTTCAGGGCCTCCTGTATGCCCGATATATCGGCGCGGTGAAACCGGAACATGCTCGCGACCATCCGCTTCCGGTTCGGCCAGGCATTCTCCTTATCCTCGGCGTTGTTGTACCGAATGTTAAAAGACATGACTCTGACCGGGGGGGAGTTAACGCGCCCGGTCTTTAGATTCACCGCCGCGCGCGTGCCGGAAGGGAGGCCGCCCGAGATTAAGCACAGGGCCAGCAGAATTGATACTGAGCAGATTTTCAGTCGCCTCACGCCGCTCAAATCCCGACCTCCTCCCGCAGCCCGTCCCGCCATTCGGGGCGGGCCTTCATAGAATCCGCCTGCCATGTCTGGTACACCGCTCTGTTAGGGCGACGCCGGGGCCGGCTGCCTGTCGAACCGCATGTTTCTCACCCGCCCGCCCGTGAGCCTGAACCCGTCTACCCGGTTCCGCTCGTCGCGCGTGAAGACTACATGGCGGAAGTACCACTGCCCGCCCCTGAACTGGTCCGTGAAGGCGGGGGTGAGGGGAACGTCGCCGGTGCGCCTGTGCTTCGCCACCAGCTTACCCTTCTCGACCGCGACTGTGTAGGTGGCCCCGAGCTCCGGGCTGTAATAATCGCCCGCGAAGTCCGACATCTGCTCGGGGGATGGGGAGAACGGGACGACTCGCTTCGCGCGCGCGTTCCGGTAAATCAGGTGATTGACTTTGCCATCCCCGTCTTTCTCAAACTCGATGGGGCCGACGTAACCGGGGACGAAGAACCGGGTTTCAGATTCGGCGAAGGCTCGGGACTTCCTCTCGCCCGCGGGCTGCGTCATCAAGTGCCCGTCCTCGACGGAGACGGTCACCGACAGTCCGGGCCTGAACTGGTATACCCCCTCGTAGCTCTTCAGCACGGCCGCGTCGACCGGCACTTCGGTCCGCTTCTGCTCTTCCGGCTTCGCCAGCTCGGGCTTGAACTGCCCTTCGAGATATATGTCGGCTATCTGATTGGCGAGACCGCCCGGATCGAAGGTGCCCAGGTTGCTGAGCACGACCACCGCGAGATTCTGCTCGGGGTAGCGAACGACATAGCTCCGGTATCCGGCGTCCCCGCCCGAGTGGCCCACGGTCCTGAGCCCCTTCCTCCGGCCCGTCACCAACCCGAAAGCGTAGCTCGTCCGCTCGCCGCTTGTGAGTACCCCGACCTCGTGCATCTGCTCGATCACGGCCCTGTTGCCCGCGCGCGGCTCGTCGAAGTTTCGCACCCAGAGGGCCAGGTCTTCGACCGTAGTGAAAAGGCTAGTCGCGCCCACGGTCGCGTAATTGAGGGGAGACAGCTTGAACCCTCTGCCCTCGCCGGGCGCGTATGAGTAGGCCCTGTTTTTAACCACCATCTGATGGTCGTCATGGAAATGGGAGCCGGTCATGCCGAGGGGCTTGAAGATCGCTTCATCCGAGTAAGCCCTGAACGACTTCCCGCTCACCCGCCCGACGATCTCCGCGAGCAGGGTGTAGCCGGTGTTGCAGTAGAGCATCTCCTTCCCCGGATCGAAGTTCAGTTCTTTCTCGTGCGAAACCATGTTGAGGATGTGCTCGGTCGTTATCACGTCGTCGAGCCGCCAGCCCGCCATCGCGAGCATCTCCCACTGGTCGCGCAGGCCGCTGACGTGATGGATCAGATTCCTGACGGTGATCTTCTTCCCGAAGTCGGGCACTTCGGGAAGGTGCTTGCGAATGTCGTCGTCGAGCGAGAGCTTGCCCTGGTCCGCGAGCATCGCGACGGCGAAAGCCGTGAACTGCTTGGAGACCGAGGCGACGTGAAAGACGGTCGAAGGCGTGATCGGGACATCGTACTCAAGGTTCGCGTAGCCGTAGCCTTTCTTGTGGACGATCCGGCCGTCTTTGATCACCGCGACCGCCGCGCCCGGAGAGCCGGGCCGGTCCCACAGGGCGAACAACTGATCCACTTTCCCCGCCGGGTCCTTCGCGCCCGCGCGCACCTGCTCGACCTTTATCTCGTACCGGCCCGGCTTCGCCTTCTCGTCGACCGGGGAGACCTCGATGCGGTAATCCCCCGTCGATTCGGCGGTCACTAAGATCGGCTCCGGCCCCTGGTCCCCGTTCGGGCTGTCGATCTCGGCCAGGCGCTTCCCCTGAGGGCTTGAGACCCTGACTATAACGTCGATGCCGCTCTGGTAGAGTATGGCCTTCAACCACTGGCCGCTCTTGAGATGGACCCGGTACGAGTGCCTGCCTCCCCCGGCAAGCTCCCGCTCGACGGGCTTGCCGACCGCGAGCTCCGCGCCTTCGGCCTGCCCGAGCGCGGCGGGCGTCCCGGCGAGAAACATTGTCAAAACGAGTGCGGAAGCGATAAAGAGCCTTTTCATTAACCGATCTCCTTCAGGAACCCGCTCACCCGAGGGCAAGCGGGATTATAAAATATCCGAAATTTGATTTGCCTTGTTTAACTAGTGGAGGGAAGCAAAAGTTGCATGGAAGGGGCGGGCGGCGTCACTTCCTGTCCCGGACCGAAGGCGACCTCACCGCCGCCAGCTCTTCCGCCAGCTCTTCCGAAAGCACGTTGACCCGCATGCCGCGCGCGGTTATCGGTTTGCGGCAGTGCGAGCAGACCACCTCCGGGCTCGCGGGCATCCCGCACTCCTTGTGGATCAGCTCGATCAGAGGCCCTTCTTCGTTCGGGAGCCAGCGGTCCCCCCACGCCATCAGAGAGATCAGGATCGGGTAGAGGTCGATGCCCCTCTCGGTGAGCCAGTACTCGAACCGCTCGGGGCTCTGCTGGTACGGCCTGCGCTCAAGAATGTCGTTCTCGACGAGCGCCTGGAGCCTGTCCGTCAGTATGTTGCGCGAGATGCCCAGGTGCGTCAGCAACCCTTCGAACCGCCTTATGCCATAAAAAATATCCCGCAGTATGAGAGGCGTCCACCACTCCCCTATCAGGTTGAGGGTCTGCGCTATCGAACACCTCATGTCTTGAAAGTTTGTCCTTTTCATCGTGGCTCATTTTATCAGTTGCATTACAAGACGGTCTAGTGTATAAAGGGTCAGTCTCTTTACGCAACTGATATTTTCACGAAGAAAGAGACGGGAAGGAGAGGCCGAGATGCTGGGAGCAGAGAGGAAAAATCAGAAGTGCTATGGGTTATACCTGTTGCTGATATTTTTTGCGCTCGCCGACGCGAGCGCGCACGCGCAGGGCGCGCCGGGCCGGGCGTTCGGGGGCGATTCCGCCCGCGCGCAGGGGCGCAACGGCCGCGAGGTCTACGACATCGCGACCCCTCAGAATTACGCCCTGGCATATTACAAGCGCGGCAACGCGCGCAAAGAGATGGGCGACCTCTCGGGTGCGCTCTCCGACTACACGAAGGCTCTCGACCTCGATTCGAACCTTCCGCAGGTCTACAACAACCGGGGGAACACGCTCAAGGCGATGGGAGATTACGAGGCGGCCATAAAAGATTACGACAGGGCGATAGAGCTGAACCCCCGCTTCGCCTTCGCCTACAATAACCGCGGGGCCGCGTGGTTCCTGAGGGGCGATCTGGAACGCGCCGTCTCCGACTACAACAAGGCGATCAAGCTCAAGCCGGACTACGCGCTCGCGTACGCGAATCGGGGGCTGGTCTTTCTCACGCGGGGCGACGAGAAGCGCGCCGAGAGCGATTTCAGGAAGTGCGAGAGGCTTGAGCCATCCGAGGGCGTTTGCAGCCCGATGGTCAGGGTCGTGAAGAATTCGAGGCCGATGGGGTGAGAAGAACGGGGCGGAGACTACAACGCCCCGCCTCGGTTATTGATTCCGGCGACCGCGGGATCATCCTAGCGAGGGCCGCGACATCGAGCCCGCCCTCAATGCTCTATCTCCACGCGAGTCCTTAAGGGCACGGCGTCGAACAACTCTTTCATGTCTGTGTCATCGAGCGCGATGCACCCCCACGTCCAATCGCTGTGCGAGCCGCGCCCATGGATGAAGATGTCCCCGCCGAGCGCGGTGTTCTGAGGCGGCCTCTCCTTCCGGTTGATCGCGCGGACTATTGAATTATATTGCGCGCGCGAGATCAGGCCGGCGCGCAGGCCGCGCTCCGCGTCTTCGATGTCGGGGTAGCTCAGGCCGAGCGAAAGGTAGTAAGAGCTCTTCGGATTTTTAATAAAGATATAGAAAGTGCCTTCGGGCGTGCGTCGGTCCCCCTGCCGGACCTTGTCGTTCACTGGGTCGAGCCCGAGCCCCACGCGGTAAGTCCGAACGACCTTCCCGCCCGAGTACAGGGCCAGGCTGCGGCGGCTCTTGGACACGACTATCTTCGGATCGACCAGAGGGAGGCGCAAAGGCTCGGAGGCGGTGACCGGCCCGACGGACGGTCCGCCGGCCTCGGGCTCCGGCGGTCCCGAGGCGAGCATGACCCCCGCGAAGAGGGCCACGCAGGGGGCTATGACCGCGAGTGATTTCATGCTCAACGTGCTCAGCAAGGCCATAGGGTACTCGCTTCGTGAAGGACCCCGCGCGCCTGACGCCCGCGACTTGCGCGCAACAGTCTGTTAGGCGACTGACCGGCCGAGACGCCACGGGCCGGGGCCCTACTTCTTCCTGTGTTTTTCGATGTAGAGGCGCGCGAACTCGTTCAGGTGCGGGGCTTCTTTGAGGCCGACTTTCTGCGCCTCCTCCTCGGCCGCCTGAACGGTCCAGCCGTCGCGCAGCACGCGCCTGATCATCCAGAAGGCCCCCACGCGGACCGCCGCCGTGCAGTGGATGAAGGCCGGGCGGTTCTCGGGGTCGTCGGTGATCTTGAGAAATTCCGTGACCTGTTCCTCTTTCGGGTCCGCGTAGACCACGGGGATGTTGTAATAGCGGAGGCCGAGCTCTTTAGCCGCCGCTTCTTCTTCGGGGGCCCTGTGCTCGCTCGGCTGGCGGAGGTTGATGATGGCTTTGACGCCTTCCGCCTTCAGCTTCGCCAGATGCTCCAGCCTTGGTTGCCCGCCCGTGCAGAACTGGTCGTTAACGCGCAGGAAATTCCGGATGGGCGGGAGCTCCTGCCGAGCCAGGACGGGCAGCGCTATGAAGAGTGCGACCGGGATCAGGATGAGACTTTTTCGCATGAATTCTCCTGCCTGCGGATCACCGCTCGTTATCGAACAACTGGGTCGTGTGGTCCGTGACGCTCGGCGGGTTGGCCATGTCCGACGTGTTGACGCGCCGAGGCTCCGCGACCCGCATGCGGTCCTCCTCCGGCCTGAGCATCGGGCGCGGCGGCTGGAACTGTGACTGCCGGGGGAACTGGACCTGTGTTTCTGTATCTTCCGTGAAGAGGCGGTGGTATATCATCCAGAGCAGGCTCGCGACGATCATGAAAAAGGGCAGTATCAAGAACTCGGGCGCGTCCGTGGCGGCGCTCAGGATCAGGGCCAGGATGAAGGTCACCACGCTGAAGAACAGCATCTTCGCCCCCCGGCGGATGGCTTTCTTACGCTTGCCGGAGGCGGGGGGAGCTAATACGACATCCCGCCCCGGAAGGGCCCCGTCCAGGCGAAGAATCTCAGACACCATTCCGAGATAGAACCCGCACCGGGAGCAATACTTCACTTCGAAGCTGGTCTGCTGATAACCACATTTTGGACAATGCATCAGAACCTCATTTTAGCTAATAGCTTATTCGCGACAGTGCAAATAAGGCTACGCCTAGAATAAACTCAAGGTTCGGAATCTTTCAATCCGTTCCGGCTCTCCGGCCATTCGGGCTTAAATTCAAAAACATCCGGGCGACGATCATAGACCGCCGCGACCGGCGCGCTCATTTCTCCCCGAGCAGCCCGCTGAGCCAGTGAAGCACGTTGAGCAGGAGCCGGTAATTCTGCGAGGCGACCGGCGCGTTCATGCCCATCGGCGCGCGCTGCGGCCCCGCGAGCTGGGCCGAGAACATCGCGGCCTCCCCGAACAACGCAACCCTCCCTTTCCCGGCCCGGAGCAGAGCGCCCTGCTGCCAGTTCTTCACGCCGACCCGCGGGGTGTCGGGCTTGAGCTCTCCCGCGCCCATCGTCGTCAAAGACACGATGTCGCCTTTGAAAGTAAGCAGGGGGCTCGCCCCTTCCGCCTGAAAGGCCGAGCCGGTAAACGTCGCCACCGAATCGACCCTCTCGCTCGCGTCCCTGCCGTTCGTCACGGGGTGGTCCGCCAGAGAGCCATCCGAGCGTTTGAAAACCATCGGGCCGCGCGCTGCCGGGTCGATGGCGTACCCGTTGCTCCACTTCGCGCCGAACGCGGCCCCGAGCTTTTCCGCCGCGCCCGGAAACGGCATGTGATCGACGATCAGGAAAAGCGACCCGCCGCCCCGCACCCACTCGCGCACGCTCGCGACCTCTTCGTCGGTGAAGGCCGAAGGGTGGGGCGGAGACCCGTCTTCCCGCTCGCCCTCCGCCTGGGCATTCGCGATGACGAGAATATCGCAGCCCTTCAAAGACTCTTTGCTGAATTTCGCCGTGAAAGGCTGGACCCTGTAGCCGTCCCGCCTGAGCAGGTCCGCGAAGGGCTTGTACCGGCCCTCGGCCGTATGAAAGTTGGAGTGCGACTCATCAATCATGACCAGCGGGCCGCGCCCCTCCGCGTAAGCGGGCTTGGCGATGGGAGGGTTGAAGTCGGGGTCGGCGACCTGCTGCGCGCCGATGTTCGCGCACGCAAAAACGATCACCGTCATCAGAGAGAGAAACGGAATGCGTGTCTTCATTATGCGGGCTCCTTATATTTGCGCGGGCCGTGGCAAAAGCGATTAGTCGGAGACTAAGCGCGGGGCAGGGCTTGCGCGTTACGCGCTAGACCTCTCGCCCCGGCTTCTGGCCGAACACCCTCTTCACCATGTTGTATGGCGGCAGCAGGAGCCGGTACTTCACGGGGCCGTAGAGGCTGAGCAGACGCCAGCCTAAAGAGCCCGTGATCTTCCGCAACCGCTCCTCCCGGTCGGCCAGGTCGTCCGACAGCCTGCTCACGCTCTGCTCTTTATCGG
This sequence comes from Blastocatellia bacterium, assembly GCA_035634255.1. GTDB lineage: Bacteria > Acidobacteriota > Blastocatellia > UBA7656 > UBA7656 > DATLMR01. Next base: position 140,965 of record DASQDI010000160.1, on the reverse strand, counting down.
CAAGGCCGGCCGAGAGCGCGTGAATACTACGCTCCTTCTCCGACAGGTCGGCCGACAATCTTTGAATGCTCCGCTCTTTCTCGGAGAGGTCGGCCGAGAGCTGCTGAATGGCCCGCTCTTTTTCGGACAACTCAGCTTGCAGCGTCTCACTTGAGGCGACGAGCCGCCGGTTGTCTCCGCGCGCTTCGGCCAGGTCCCTCCTCATCAGGAAGGACTGTTCCGCCGCGCGTTCTTCGAGAGTCCGTACCAACTGCCTGCTCTCGCCGAGCTGCTCCTTCAACTGCGCGGCTTCGTTGTTGAGCGCGTAGAGGCGGCTGTCCAGCTTGTAATATTCGGCCTGAATCCAATCGCGCTCGCCCTGTAACCGCTCGTTGTCCCTGATCCGCGGGGCGAGCCATTGCAGGTACGAGGTCACGGCGCGCCCTTCCGCCACGAGGTCGCGGCCGCCCGCGCCCGCCCACTCTTCCAGAGCCTCCCGGTAGAGCGCGAGTATCTCATCGACGGCCGCGTCGAGATTAGCGACCGAGCGCATGCGGCGGCTGACCTCCGCCGCGTCCTGGGGGTCATAGCGGGCGATCTCCCGCGAGACGGCTTCAACCGTCAGGGGCTCGCGCAGCGCGCGTATGCCGAAGTTCAGCGGCCGGAGGGCGTCAAGGTTCTCGGTAGTCACCATCCGGCCGACGGCCTGGGGGCTGCAAAGAACGACGGCCGACCCGACGGCGAGGGCCTCAATCGCCGACCTCGCGATGGCGAAGACGAGGTCGTAGCCTCCCAGGACCGACTCCGGTTTTTCGCATGCGTTGCCGACGCCCATCCCGATCACGTCGAGCGCGATCCCCTCGCGCTCGCACGCCTCGCGCACGGCGCTCGCGGGCGTGTGCTCGTTGACGTAATTGCTGAACAGGGCCGCCCGAAGGGGGCGCGGGGGGAGAGGGCCTCGGGGCTTGAAGCGGTCGAGGTCCGCGAAGTTCAGGATGAGCCGGACCCGCTCTTCGGGTATGCCCCCCTCCAGAACGAGCCGGTCGCGGCAAGGCTCATCGACCGCGACGTAACGCAGGATGCGCGGGAACCTCGGCGGCGAAGCCTCCCACGGCATCCAGCCGTGGCAGAAGAAGACGCCCGGAGTGTCGGGGAAATAAAGCATCGCCTCCATCGTCTGCAAATGGTCCTGCCCGTGTATCAGGTCGGGCGCGGCGGCGAGCATGTCGAGGTTATCGATGACGGGGATGGTCGCGGCCCTCAGCTCGGAGGCGACATCCCCGAGTTGCTTGCTGTAGACGATCGGGGTGTGGCCGCGCTCGATCAGGGCCGTCCCGATGTCGCGGATATAAAGCTCCGACCCGGCCCGCGCGGCCGCGGTGTGATTGGTGATCAACACCCGGAGTTTGTCCATCACTCCTCCATCCCGACGCGCTCGCGCAGGGCGTCTTCCGGAACATCTCCGTCTGTGCGGAACGGTATCTCTTTCATCCCCGATCAGGCTCTTTAATTAAACCCGGTTACACCTGACTCTATCACAAAGATCGGTCGCGGGGGAGGGGGCCGCCAAAGCTCCGCGACAGATCCCCTTAAATGTCGATGGCCGCGAGCTCCCACAGGCCCAGGCACTTGTCCGTGTACGTGCCGCCCGAATGGGTGCACCGCTCATCGATCAGCTTCAGCGGCGGAGGGAAGTTGAAGGGCGCGAGCTGTAGATTCAGGGGCCGCCATTCGCCGGTCGATATCTCGACGTACTCGCGGCGGCCGGTGAACGTGGTGGTGAGGAGGTATCTGGACTTGCTCTTCTTGAAATTCCGGACGGTCGCGACGATGTCGCCTCTGGAAAAATGGACGAGGCAGTCGCGGCAGAGGACGACATCCGCGCGCGGCAACCTGTCTCTCGTGATGTCGAGGTTCAGAAAGGCCCGGCCGGGGGCGGAGTGATTTCTCCTGTTCCGCTCCACAAGCTCGGGCACTATGTCGACGCCCGTGTACCTCCTCACGCCGAGGCGCAGCTCTTTCATCCAGTTGAAATCCCCGCACGGGGCGTCAAGCAAAGACCGCGCGTTGAGGCCGCGCAGGAGCTCAGGTATCAGGTCCCTGAATGCGAGCGTGTGCCGCACGCTCGACCCCGGCCCCGAGACCGACTCCGGGTCGCCCCATGCCCCCGAGTGGTAAATCTCCGTGAACACGTCCCTCATGACCGAAGGCCGCCGCCCGACCTCCTCGACCCGGCCGTGCGAGAAATATCTGGCGGTGTTCTCTGAGATCAGGTCTCTAATCTTTTTCAGACTGATCATCCCTCAACCCTTAAACCCTGTGCTCGCTCCGGCGGCCTTCAGATGTACCGGGTCCGTATCACCCCCACGTGATGGCGCTCGTGCCCCGCGATTATGTACGCGAGCGCGCGCACGGAGACTTCCGCCTCGCTCGCGACGCCGCGCCGGTACCACGCCGCGCCGTCGAGATTTTTGAAGAGTGATATGGTCGACCTCCTGACGAAATCCAGTTCCTCCGAGAGGTCTTTCATAGAGCAGGAGTCGAAGCTGGCGTTGCGGATGTAACCCTCCTGCTCGAACCCCGCGAGGGGCTGCTGGTCCCCGCGCGCGAAGCGCAGCGCGCGGTAGGCGAAGATGCGCTCGGCGTCTATGATGTGGCCGCAGACTTCCTTGATGCTCCACTTGTCGGGCGCGTAACGGGAGGCGGCCTGAGCCTCGGAGAGCCCCCCGAACAGGGCGAGGGTGTCTTCCATCTGCTCCGACAGCAGGGCCAGAATGTCACCGTCGGGGACGAGACTTACGTAGGTCCCGTAATACGGCGCGTACTCGTCCGCGCCGGGCCGCTCTATAACTCTTTGAGCCATTTTCGTGATCTTCTCCTTTTCGGTGATAGCGGTTAAGTCTCTTTCAAGGTCTTGATGCAGAGGATGAGGGTGGTGACGCCGACGCCGACCACGATCAGGGTCGTGTCCAGAATGACCGGCTCGACCCTGTAAATGGAGAAGGCGAGCGAAGCCCAGAGGATGGCGATGGAGATGATCTTGGCCTTCATCGGCATGCCCCTCTTCTCCTGAAAATTCCTGATGTACGGGCCCAGATAACGGTTGCCCATCAGCCAGCGGTAGAGCCGGTCGGACCCCCGGATGTAACAGGCCGAAGCCAGCAGCAGGAAGGGCGTGGCCGGGAGCAGGGGCAGGAAGGCCCCGAGAATGCCGAGCGCCACGAAGACGGTCCCGGCGATATTCAACAGGGCTTTTGCAAGTAGGCTCACCGTCCCTCCTCGGGCTACCGGAAACGACCCTTTTAAATTACACGCGCCACCCGGCTTGCGCCAGCCCCGCGATTAGTCGCCCGGCTTGCCCGGCAGCAGGGCCTCACACGGGACCGTCTGCGCGCCGCTCGCGTTGCAGAAAGAGTAATTCGCGCCCTCGTACATCGACACGCCGGCGTGCTCGCCTCTGGCATTCAGGACGTAAAAGTTTATGCCGAAGTTCGGGGTGCCTCTTTTATTGAGCAGACGCTTTTCGACCGTGTTCGCCCTGATCCGCTTCAGGGCGTCCATCCCCGCGTCCTTCGGGAGCATCCCCCTGCGCAGGTTTTCGACGATCAGGAACGAGCAGAGGTTGTAGAGGTTCGCCTCCCCGCGGCCGGTCGAGCCCGCCGCCCCGACATCCCCATCGACGTAGAGGCCCGCCCCGAGGATGGGCGAATCGCCGACCCGTCCCGGTATCTTCCACGCCAGCCCGCTCGTCGTCGTGACTCCGCAGATCTCCCCGGAGGCGTTGACGCCGTTGCAATTGATCGTCCCGTAAAGGTGCGACGGGTCGATCAAGCCCTCCGCGGCCATCTTCAGGGCTTCGCGGTGCCCGGCCTCCGCGCGCTTCGCGGGGTCGAGATAACGGGAAGGGTCGGTGCGCCGCTTCCATTCGAGCCAGAGCTTGCGCGAGTTCTCCGTGTTCAGATCGTCTTCGATCCTGAATCCCATGTTGCGCGCGAAGACCTGGGCATTCTCGCCGACTATCAGGTGGTGATCGGTCATCTCCATCACGGCCTTCGCGACGAGCGAGGGCGTCCGCACCCCTTCGAGGGCGGCCACCGCGCCCGCGCGTTTTTTCGGCCCGTGCATGACCGACGAGTCGAGCTGGACCACGCCCTCCGCGTTCGGCAGACCCCCGTAGCCGACGCTGTCGTCGAGCGGGTCAAGCTCGACGATGTTGACCCCCGCGAGCAGGGCGTCGAGCACGTCCGAGCCCCCCGTCATCAGAGAGAATGCCGTCTCGACGCACGTGAGCTTGCCGCCGTTCTTGAACTTGTGCCCGTTGGCCGACGCGATGACCACGGGCTCCGCCCGCCGCCGGCCCGCCACCGCGGGGGCCTGACCAGACACCAGACCGGGCGCGGCGGCGACCAGCCCCGCGGCCGCTCCGCTCCGGACAAAATCGCGACGCGATATTCTTTTTCCCATCTCCTCCTCCATCACTCCGGCTCGAAGAATCAGTTCTGCGGCCCGATGACCGGCTCCCGCGCCTTCGCCCGTTCCGGTGAGAGAATCGGTGAAGCGGACGAAGCCATGACCATTTCAACCGATCCGATTTTAATTGAACTTCTCAATAATTCGGCTCGTCAGAGGGGCCTGACGGACCGGAGCCACAAAGATATAACTTGCGCGCGGGTAATTACAAGGTTGCGTAAGAATCCCTGCGGGCGCGGGGCTATCGGAAGATCGCGGGAGGGGCTTTGTACTCTTCGTCCCAGCCTTCGTAGACCACGTCGGTCGCGCCGATGCTGTAGGCGACCACTCTCCATTTCGCGCCTTCCCTGCGAAGCAGGGCGCAGAACCAGTCGTCGAAGACGCCTTCCCTGATGGCCTCCTGGTACTCGGTGTCGCGGTAATCCATCGCCTTGCCGCCCGGCTGCTCCGGCACCCCGCGGACGAAGGCCCAGCCGCTTTGCACTTTCAGGTGGTCCACCTTGAAGACGACCCGCTTTTTAAGCTGGCGCTCGACGGGCGCGCGCAGGCTCTCCATGATCGCTTTGCGCTCCGGGCTCCCGGCGGCTGGCGTGTGCGGGCGGGTCTGAGCCGGAGCGGGCATGGACCCTAATAAAAATAAGAAGATCACGACACGGGCAGTTAAGATCAGCATTCGCCTCCCCCGGATTCAAATGATGACAAAGTGTCTTACTTCTTTTTACTTCTTTCCCCCGGCCTCGCGCGAGAGGAGAATCTCCTTGCGCTCGGCTCCCCAGCGGTAGCCGCTCGTAGAGCCGTCCCCCCGGATGACGCGATGGCAGGGGTTGACGAGGGCCACGGGGTTTGAGGCGCAGGCCCGCGCGACCGCGCGCGTGGCCGAGGGCCGCCCGATGGCTTCGGCGATCTCTTTGTATGACCGCGTGGAGCCGTAGGGGATCTTCCGCATCTCTTCCCACACCCGAAGCTGAAAAGCCGTCGCCCGCAGGTCGAGCGGCAGGTCGAGCCGCGCCCGCGACCCGCCCAGGTGCTCAAGCAGGGCGTCAACCCAGTCCTTCAAATCGGTCGCGTCGCGCCGGATGGCCGCCGCCGGGTATTCGGCTCTCAGAGCCGATTCCAGCCCTTCGTCCTCGCCCCCGAAGCTGACCGCGCAGACCCCCCGCCCGGTTGCGGCGACCAGCAGGCGGCCCAGCGGAGAATCGACTATCGTGTAATCGATGATCATACCTTTCCCTCCCCGGCGGTAGGTCGCCGGAGTCATCCCGAGAGACTCGGACCCCTTTTCGTAGAGCCGGCTGCTCGAACCGAACCCGGCCCCGTACATCGCTCCCGCAAGCTCTCCGCCTCCCCTGACCAGAGACTTGAACTGCTCCAGGCGGTGGACCGCCGAGTACTGGCGCGGCGTCACGCCCGTGATGGCCTTGAACGTTCTGTGAAGGTGGTGGCGGCTGACTCCAAGGCTCTCGCTCAGGGCGGAGAGCGAGACCGGCCCGGACCCTTCGCTGACGTGAGCTTCGATGGCGCGGCACGCGCGCAGGACCAACTCAAGCGAAGGGTCGCCCGTGCCCCCGCGCGGGTCGCAGCGGCGGCAGGCGCGGAAACCCTCCCTCTCGGCCTCGTCGCAGGAGTCGAGGAAGAGGATGTGCTCGCGGCGGGGGCGGCGCGAGGGGCAGGATGGTTTGCAATAGATCCCCGTCGACCGGACCCCGTAGACGAACATGCCGTTGAACCGGGCGTCCCTCTCCTGCACGGCCTTCCAGCGCGTCTCCCCGTCCATCCGGCGTATCTCGGACAACACTTCCTGATCCTGATTCATATTGATCGCCTCCGACTCTCATAATAGGAGAGGACCGGCGCGCAATCTATCCGTTTCTTGCGCTCAAAGTTTTTTACCGAGGCGGCCGATCAGGGAGGGAGACCAGAGCGGGAGTTTCTCGCGCCCGGAGCGGTTGACCTTCCGGGCCGCGTCATTGTAAACGGCGAGCAGATTCCTCTTGTCGCATGCGCTTTCTATGAGCTTCGAGCGGCCGAAGACCGTCTCAATCGTCGCCGCCATCTTCCACCCGACCGTGTACCACGGCCCCTGGACCCCGAAAAACTCGAAGCCGCGCCTCTGCTCCTCTTCCTCGCTCAACCGCTCGTCGAGAACGTCGAGCAGGAATTTTTCCACCTTCATCAGGTCTTCGTTGACCGTCGCGACGCTGAGGTCCCACCGCTTACGGTCTTCCGGCTTGCTCGCGAGGTGAGGGTGCACGTCCGGCCCGCCCGCCGCCGCGAGCATCGCGAGCCCTTCCCCGAAAGCCCCTACCCACGCGAGCGCATTCCGAGCTTCGGCGGGCGCGGCTTCGGGCTGGCAGCTGCCGCCGTAGCCTATGTGGTGCAGCTCGTGAGCCAGGGTATTTTCGAACTGGTCCGCCGACACCTCCGGGTCGAGGTAGAGAAAGATGGCCGGGTCCGTCCTGACCTCGAAGACGAAGCTGTTATCTCTCGGCTTGATCGACGGGTAGACCTTCGCCCGGAGGCTCGCGCGCTGAGGCAGGTAAGCGAGCGCGCGCCCGGCGGCTTTGCTGACGTCGGCGCGCTTCCACCGTTCGAGGGTCTCTTCCAGAGCTTTGGCCCGCGCCGCGAGCGAGTCGGACAGGACGAAGGATTTAAAATCCGCGTCCTCGAAGGGCCTCCTCATCGCGGCCTCGCGCTTCCTGAGCCGCACGTAGCCTTCGCTCGAAAAGAGCCTCTGCCAGTCCGCGTCCGTGATGGGCTGGCCCGCCTGTTTTTTGGAGATGATGGAGAGCACGGCCTCCGGCTCGTCCGTGATCACGCGAACGTCTACCGACGGCGGAGGGGCGCTCTGGGATGCAGCCGCGCCCGAGCCTGTGAGGGCGAGCAAACCGACAAACAGGGGGATAAGATGGCGTGGTCTCATGATCCTGATTTTCACAAGACCTATTACGCCCGCGCGCCTCATAGGTTCCGGCGAGTGAAGCCTGAGACATGTCCGCGTTTCATTGTTGAGGGTCGTCGCTCACGGGAGGCAGCTTGACGCGCCTGTCCTTCCTCCTGTCTTTTATGCTGACTTCTATCTTCGGTTTGAGCGACGACAGGTCGGAATGAGAGATGAGGTCTTTGTCGAAGCACCGCCTGACCAATCTCCTGTACGGCTTGGCGAGGCGTTTCTTAACGGCCGCGACATCGCTTTGAAACTGAGCGGCATTGACCCATGCCACGACCTGCGTTGTCGATAGCTGCATGCCAAGGTCCGACACGGACGTGTTCAACAATCTGGCGAGCCCTTCGAGGACGTAATTGTTCTTCATGTCGAAGCCGCTGCTGGTGCAGTCGGACACCCCATTCTCTTTGCCGGGTTGAACTAGTCGGCGGCTGGCTACGAGTTCACGCCTCTGTGAGCCGGGCGGGGCGGGGCCTGCGTAGACCTTGTATAAGTATGAGGGCGGGTAGCCGTCGGGGACGATAAAGATTCCGGTACCGGTCATGCCCCATCCCTCGCCGGGAGTCGCCTTGTTCCTGCCATCATCCCTGACCGTCAACCAGAGCGTAAGCTCGATATCCTTCAAAATACTTGCGGCGAGCCTCGGGGAATTGATGGAGGCCAGGAGGATGATGGCGGCGAAGTAATGGTCGGTGAAAACCGGCTCTCGTAGCAGGTGTAAAAGCGCCTCTTCATGCCGCTCCGGCGCTCTTGAAAGATAGTACATGACCTCCTGAGAGTATCTCTTGTAAACCTTCAAAAGCAGGTCGTGCGGGACCTCCGCGTCGAGTTCTATCAGGCTGTGCATCGCGTTCCTGAAGGCGAAGTCTTTATCATCCCTCGGGCCTTCCGGAATCTCCGCGAGCAGGTCGAGCAGCGCGGGGGCGAGGTCATGCAGCCGCCGCTTGCCGACCAGATGAGTCGCCCACGCCAACTCTCTCGGGTCGCTCGACGCGAGAAGGAGGGGAACGTCCGCGCCCGTCTCTTCAATCGACGGTGGCCCCGCTTTCGGCTCCTGTCCGAATGCGCTGGCGCTTGAAAGTAAGAGCGCGGCCATCAGGATCGCGCGGATTCCCCGTCTTCTCACACGCTTCGCCATCCTTAAACCGAGAGTTGAAGAGAGAATGCTTCGCGCGGGGCATGTTGCAGAGACATTCAACGCGAGCTCCGGCCACGTTCCGCCGCCCGAAACGCCGCGGGTCGATTCGATCTCCATGAGCCCGGCCCCTCTCGTCTCACTCGTACCGCAGGGCGACCATCGGGTCGACGGTCGTCGCTTTGCGCGCGGGCAGGTAGCAGGCGATCAAAGCCATAGCAAGAAGCAGGAAAGAGATCGACGCGAAGATCAGAGGGTCCGTCGTGCTGACCTCGAACAACAGGCTCGACAGCACTCTGGTCATCGCCCATGCCGCGACGAGTCCGAGCCCTACGCCGACCAGGGCCATAATCATCCCGTGCCTCAGCACCATGCCGAGCACGTCTCGCTTCTGCGCCCCGAGGGCCATGCGAATCCCGATCTCGCGCGTGGACTCAGTGACCGAATAGGAGATGACGCTGTAGATGCCGACCAGGGCGAGCACGAGCCCTACCGCCGCGAAGATTCCGAGCAGGAGCATGTAGAATCGCTGGGCGGCGAAGGAGCTGGCGATCATTTGCTCCATCGGCCGGACGTTATAGACGGGTTGGTCCTTGTCCACCGCATGAATCTGCGAGCGGACGGCGGGCGCGAGGCTCATCGGGTCGCCCGCGGTACGCACCACCAGATGACCCCACCCCCACGACTGCTGGCCGTGCGGCAGGTAGACCTCCGGCCTCGGCGCTTTATCGAGGGAGACGTGTTTGACGTTCCCGACCACGCCGACTATCTCCCACTGCTCCGGCTCGTCGGCATCGACGCCGACGCCGACCGAAGATATCCTCTGGCCCACCGGGTCGGAGCCGGGCCAGAAGCGGCGGGCCGCCTCTTCGTTGATGATCGCGACCCCGACCTGGCCCTTCCTGTCCGCGTCCGAAAACTGCCGCCCCCTGATGAGAGGGATCTCCATCGCCTCGAAATATCCGGGCGTGATTCCGCGCACGTCTGCACCCGGCTCCTGTCCGAGCGGGGGGGCCGGGCGACCCTCGATCACGAAGCTGGTGTTCACGTTGTTATTGGTGAAGGGCGCGGGCGTGACGAATGCGGCCGTCCGCACCCCGGGCAGGACCCGGACGCGGTCCAGGACCTGCCGGAAGAATTCCGCCCGCTGCTCGCCTTTCGGGTACTTCGCGCGCGGCGTAGAGATGCGCAGGGTCAGGAGGCTTTCGGGGTTGAACCCCGGATCGATCCGCTGGATTCGAAGGAAGCTCTTGACCAGAAGGCCCGCGCTGACCAGCAGCACGACCGAGAGCGCGACCTCGGCCACCACGAGCGTGCCGCGCAGGCGATTGCGCCCCGCGCCCGACGAAGTGCGCCCGCCTTCTTTCAGCCCCTCGTTCAGGTCGGGCCTTGAGAACTTGAGCGCGGGCGCGAGCCCGAAGATGACTCCGGTCAAAAGCGACGCCGCGAGGGTGAAGCCGAGCACGCGCCCGTCTATCCCAATCGAGTCGACCCTCGGCAGGTCGTCTGGGCTGAGCGCCAGGAGCAGGTCGAGGCCCCAGACGGCGAACAGCAGGCCCGCGCAGCCTCCGAGCAGGGCGAGCGCGAGGCTTTCGGTCAACAACTGTCTTACGATCCGCCCGCGGCTGGCCCCGAGCGCGAGGCGGACGGCGAACTCCTTCTGCCGGGAAGAAGCCCTGACGAGCAGCAGGTTCGCCACGTTCGCGCAGGCGATCAGCATGACGAACCCGACCGCCCCGAACATCAGCCACAGGGCGAGCTTCACTTTGCTGACGAGCTGGTCCTGTAAGCCCGTGACTATCGCTATCCTGTCGGTGTTCGTCTCGGGGTACTTCTCTTCGAGCCCGAGCATGATTCTGTCCATCTCGGCCTGAGCCTGTTCGAGCGTGACGCCCGGCTTCAGGCGCGCTATGGCGCTCGTCACCTGCGCGCCCCTCGACTGAAGGTTGCCGCCTTCGTAGGCCGTGCTCACCCACAGCTCCGCCTCATCCATCTGGATCGGAAAATTGAAATCGGGAGGCATGACTCCGACTACCGTGTAAGGGTTCCCGCTGAGCATCAGGGCTCGGCCGACGAGGTCGGGGTCGCCCCCGAACCGGTTCTGCCAGAACGAGTGGCTGACGAGCGCGACCCTCTCGCTCCCCGGCCTGTCGTCCGCCTCCAGAAAAGTCCTGCCGTGAATCGGGTTGACCCGAAGGATCGGGAAGAAGCTCGAAGACACCTGCGCGGCCTCCACCCGCTCGGCCTCGCCCTCCCCGGTCAGAGTGAACCCGGCGCTCTTGAATGAGGCAATGGCTTCGAACGAGGACGACGAGGCCCTCCAGTCCTCTATGTCGGGGAAGGAGGAGTAGCTGTTGGTCACTTGCGCGGACTTCGTGGTGGTAGAGAAGAGCACGAGCCGGTCCGCTTCCTTGTACGGGAGGGAGGTGAGCAGCAGCGCGTCGATCACGCTGAAGATCGCCGTGTTGGCCCCTATCCCGAGGGCCAGCGTGAGCACCACCACGGTCGCGAACCCAGGCTTCTTGAGCAACAGCCGGAAGCCATACAGCGAATCTTTCAAGAAAGTCTCCATGAGATTGCCTCCCGATAAGGATCAAGCATGCCGCGCACAGTGAATGCGCCGCCGCACATCACTCCAAATCTCGTGCCATCACCCCTCCGCGGCGGAACCGCGTGTCGTACGGCGATTTGGGCGGGCGCAACGCTCTTGAAGCTCCTCGCCCGATGTCCACTTGTGGGATCGAAAGATTGCGAAAATGGGACCGCGGTTGACGAACGGCGCGCGCTCGTGTAGAAATCATGCCACCTGTTTAACGGGGAGTGACAGAGCATGAAATCGTTGACCGAAAGGAGAGGCGGCGCACGAAGGCTTGCGGCGCGCCTCTGCCCTTGTACTTAGGCCGACCCGATCTGCAACGGTTGGCCCTGCTCTAACTCAATCCATAAATCTTCAAACAGACGAAAGCCCCGGCGCGGAGGATTGATCTCACGCGCGGGCGCGTTGACTTTGCGATAAGAGGAGCATGTATGAGTAAAGTCTATGAAGAAGTGATGGCCGCGAATGCCGCGTACTCGGCGGAGTTCGGGAGCAAGAGCGAGCTGGCGCTCCCGCCCGCGCGCCGCTTCGCCATTCTCACCTGCATGGACGCGAGGCTCGACCCCGCGCGGTTCGCGGGCCTCGCCGAGGGGGACGCGCACGTGATCCGCAACGCGGGCGCGCGCGCGAGCGACGACGCGATCCGGTCCCTCTTGATCTCGTATAAGCTGCTCGGCACGCGCGAATGGTTCGTCATCCATCACACGGAATGCGGGATGGCCCTCTTCCCCGACGAGGTCATCAACGAGCTCCTGGCCAGCAGCCTTGATACGTCCGTCATCGACGAGCCCGCCGGGCGCGGGGTGGGTAAAGGGCCCGGCGCGCCCGCGGGCAGGTCCGTCAACTCTCTGACCTTCAAGGACACCGCCGAAGCCGTGGCGAACGTCGTTCGCCGCATCCGGGAGGACCCTCTGGTGCCGAAAAATATCCCGATCTACGGGATGGTCTACGACGTGAAGACCGGTAGGCTGATCGACGTGCCCGAGGCCACGAACTACTCGAAGGCGTAGAACGCGCGGGCCTGAGCGCGTCGGGGTGAGTTATGAAGATGAGGCTCTATAAAAATCATTCGCGCCTGCTGACCGCGCTCGCCGTCATGGCGGCCCTGGCCGCGGCGGCCTTCGGACAGGCCCCGGAGGCTTCCTACCCCGCGGCCATGAAAGCGTGGCGCGAGAAGCGCGAGGCCGAGCTTAAAAGCGACAATGGGTGGCTGACCGTCGCGGGCCTGTTCTGGCTCAAAGAGGGAGCGAACCGCTTCGGCACCGACCCTTCTAACGAGATCGTTCTGCCCGAAGGCTCCACTCTGGGCAGGGCCGGCGTTTTCGAATTCAACGGAGGGAGGGCGACCCTGCGCGCCGAGCCGGGGGCAAACATTTTTTCGGAAGGGCGGCCCGTGACCGCGCTTGAAATCCGGACCGACGCCGACGAGAGGCCGAGCGTTCTGAATGCCGGGAGCGTGACCATGCAGGTCATAAAGCGGGGCGCGCGGTTCGGGGTGAGGGTCAAAGATAAGAACAGCAGGCAGAGGCGCGAATTCGCCGGCCTGCGATGGTTTCCCGTGAAGGAGCCCCTTCGCGTCACGGCGAGCTTCGTCGCTTACGACGAGCCGAGAGACATCCCCATCGCGAACGTGCTGGGCGATGTTCAGAACATGCCGAGCCCCGGCTACGCTCAGTTCGAGATGGGCGGCAAAATGTACCGCCTCGATCCCGTGCTCGACGGCAAGAAACTCTTCTTCATATTCAGCGACCTGACCAGCGGTAAATCGACCTACCCGGCCGGACGGTTCCTCTACAGCGACCCGCCTGTTGATGGCGTTGTGGTGCTCGACTTCAATCAGGCGATCAATCCGCCGTGCGCCTTCACCTCGTTCGCCACCTGCCCTCTGCCTCCCCGGCAGAACCGCCTGAAGGTCGCGATCTCGGCGGGCGAGAAAAAGCCATGAGGCGGGGGTCAGTAGTCGGGAGTCAGGGGCCAGGGCCGGGAACGGGAGCCGGGGCTCCCGTTAATGATTCGAGACTCTCTTTATAGAATCCCTTTCGGCTAAATCAAACCCTGGGAGCATCACTGGCCCCCGGCCCCTGACTCCTGGCCCCTAGCTCACATGCTTGTCGATCAGGCGAGAGATCGTCTCCTTGGGGACCGCCCCCACGACTCGCTCGGCCTCCTGCCCGCCTTTGAAGAGGATCAGGGTCGGGATGCCTCTCACGCCGTAGCGCGCGGCCACGGAGGGGCTCTCGTCCACGTTCACCTTGACGACGGTCGCGGTGCCGGCGTACTGCTGCGCGACGGCCTCGACCGTCGGCGCGAGCATGCGACAGGGGCCGCACCACTCGGCCCAGAAGTCCACCAGCACCGGCTGGCTCGACTGGAGAACGTCCTTATCAAAATTGCCTTCGCTGACATTGTTCACGTACTCGCTCATCTTTTCTCCCTTTCCTTTCTTCACATCTACATAATACCTGCATAATGCCTGCCGCCTCGACATGTCATGAGCGGCGCGCGACCGCCTGCTTCGGTAGGGGCCGGCGCTTGCCCGGAGCTTTCGCCTTTGCGGCGGCCCCGCACGCGATCCCCGCGCGGCGCTGTAGCTCTTCTATGTACTGGGTGAGAATCTCGCAGCGGGCGCGGAAGAAGCGGAACTGCCCCTCGGGGCGAATCTCCACGAGCCCCGCGTCGGTCAGTTCCTTGAGGTGATGCGAGACCGTAGCCTGCGCCACCGGGAGCCGCTCGACGATGGCCCCGCAGCAGAGGTCGTCGCCCGCCATGGCTATCTGCTCGAAGATTTCGAAGCGGCGCGGGTCGGCCAATGCCTTCGCTATACGCTGAAACTGGTTTGTGTCCACCTGCTATCAATCTCCGCACACTCAAAATTGAAACAATATATTTATATCCATCTATATATCTTCTGTCAACTCCCCGGAGGCGGGCCCGGGTTTAGGCGGTTGGGGCGGGGCGGTGGAATGAAACGCTTCTTACGAACCGGCATAAGCATGGTGGAGGGACATTCTGGAAGGCTTCATTCAGGGATCGGCCCGCGCGGGCCGGGCTCCGGTTCGGGTCGGCTGCGCGCACCTTTACCTCTTACCAAAGCGCGCGAGCCGGCCCTGAACCGGGGCCGGCTCGCGCGTAACCGGCTCAGATGTTCCTCCCAATATTTTTGCGGGCCGGCGGCGGTTCTTAAGAGGGAGTTGCTCGGACGGCTCTCATGGCTTTCTGATCGTCTGAGGCACGGGGACCCAGTTGTCGCGCGTGTCGATCCGCGAATCCATCGACCCCCACACGCTGCCGTCTTCGAACTGTACTCCGATCACCTGGACCTTCATGGAGCCCGGCCTGCCCGAAATCCGCCTGTTGGTCCTGTAGGTGTAAGATTCGCCGGGGCCGAGGGCAAGGCGGAAGGCCGAGACCGCGTGCTCATCCGCGTCGGCCTTGAACCTCAGCTTGACCGAGACGATCCGGCGGTCGGAGGCGTTGACGAGCGTGACGGCGGGCAGGGCGGTCTGCTCTGCCGCGTCGGCATTCGATTGCCGCGAGCCGCCCGCGGGAGTCAGCGCGCTGTGGACGACCAGGGGCGCGCCCGCGGGATTCTCGAATTGAGCGGGCACGTACTCGCCAGCCCGGTCCTGCGCGGGCGGTCCGTTTTCGATCCGGGCGGGCGCGATGACCGCGTCAATATCAGAGGGCGAGCCCGGTTGCGGAATAGCAGGAGGCGCGGTCACGGGCTGCAAAACATCGAGCGCCGCGCCGGGCTGAGGCACGGCAGGCGCGAGCACGGGCTCCAGCTGTTCGACCTTTAACGCGCTCCACTCGCTGTCGTCTTCGAACCTGACCCGCGGCACGAAGAAGACCATATTCCGCGCGCTCCCCGCGGGCAGTACCTCGCTCCAATCATTCTCCTCTATCTGGAGCACGAACGATTCGTATGGGCCGATGTTGACGCGGTGCGTCGTTACGGCGTAAGAGACCGGGGCGATCTTGGACAACACATGAACTGAGGTGATTCGCCGGTTCGTGTTATTGACCAGACTCAGTCTCGGCATTATCAACAGCTCGCGCGCGCCGGGCGCGGCGTCCGAAGAGGATGGGCCTTTCTCGTACGCGACGACCTTCATCTTCGCGTCGGTTATGACGAGCGGCGCTCCGTCGAGATTATTGAATCGCGCGGGAGTGAAAGGCGCCTTCTCCGCCTCCTTGATCAACTCTCTCCCCTCGCGGCCCGAGAGGGGAGAGCCGCCCGCGGGCTGCGGGGTCACGTCCGCGACCTTCGGAGCCTGCGCCGGCACGAGCCGGTCCGCGGAGTCCTGCGCGCGCTCTGCCCCGGCGGCCCTTGGAGCTTTGAGGCTTTGAGCCACGGCGTCGCTCGGGACCAGCAGGCCGGCCGCAATCGTGAAGGCGACGACGGAAGCCGCGAAAGAGCCGATCAGGTAACGGCTCGCGGCGCCTGCCCTCGCGCCCGCGCGGAAAGCCAGGATCGAATCAACCCTCTTTTGCAGGTTCGAGCCCGTCGCGGCAGAGCCCCCCGCGACCTTCCACCCAACGCAGAATCGCAGCACCTTCAACAGGCTTGCCGCATAGACCTTCGACGACACGCCGAGCTCCATCACCCTCTCATCGCACGAGCTTTCGCGCTCCGAGAGCAGGCGCCGGTCGATGATCCAGACCACGGGATGAAACCAGAAGAGGCAGCAGACCATCATGCTCAGATTGCTCACCAGATTGTCCCGCCTCGATATGTGAATCAGCTCGTGCATCAGCATCGCGTCAAGCTCGTCGTCGCTCAGGTGCTCCGGGAGGCTCGCGGGAAGGGCCAGGACCGGCCGCCACACGCGCCATATCCCCGGCTCTATCGCGTCGCGGGAGATGACCACCTTAACCGGCCGTTTCATCCCCAGCCTGCCCCGCACGCGCGAGAGAGCTTGCGAAACCCGCCCGCTCTCGGTGCCCGTCCTGCCTTTAAGCGCGGACGAAATCTGAAACCGTTTCGAACACCAGAGCGACAGGGTCAGCAGGCACCCGACCGCCCAGACTATAAAGAGCGCGCATAACATCTCCCCGTGGCCCGCCTGCGTTCCGGAGACGGCGGACGCCGCGCCCTCAACCGCGCCAGCAGGCGTCAGAGGCACCGGCCCGAGGGTTTGGGGCGCGCCAGCCGGGGCGTCGTTCGGGCCGAACAGTAAGCCGAGGTCCACCCCCGCGTAATGGATCGACAGCAGGAAGAGGTCCGAAGGGAGGGCGAATTTCAGGGAAGCCATAAGCCACAGGGCATGACGCACTCGCGCTGGGCCGCGCCTGAGGAAGCGGGCCGCCGCGAACACCAGCAACGAAAAGACCGTCGCCTGCCATAGATGATTCGCCATCAAAGGTGCCGAGGCACCCGACCACTCGAACAGCCATTCGTGAAAAGCCATGACCTGTTACTCCTTCGTCCTGTCGCCGTTACTTTTTAGAAGCGGGCTTCCGCTTCCCTTTGCCCATCTCTTTCCTTTTATCCGGCTCCTCGTCCGGGGCGGCCCCCTTCACCTCCCCGCCCTCTATCCGGGCCAGAGTCTCTTCCATCTCGCGCAGGTTTTCGAGGGTCACGCGCCCGGACTCGACGAGGTGAGCCATCAGGGGGCGCATGGAGCCTCCGAACATGTCGATCAACTCGTCGAGCACCCGGTTGTGGACCGTCTTCCGCGAGATCACCGGCTCGAATATGTGCGCGTTGCCGATCTTCCTGGCGCGGCGCACGGCCCCCTTCTCTTCCAGGCGGTAAACGATGGTCTGGACGGTGGTGTAGGCCGGCCGCCTCTTCTCCGGCAGGCGCTCCTGAATCTCCCGCACGGACGAGCTGCCCGCCTCCCACAGCACGTCCATCACCTCGATCTCGAATTTAGTGAATCTCACCTTCTTCTTTATCACGCGCTCCTCCTATGAGCATAGGCATATCTACTACAATTATAGTAGGCAAGTCAAGCGTTAATTTCAGGGGGTCGCGGGCCGCGCTTACTTCAGGCCCTCGTACTCGCGGCGGGCCTGCTGGAGGAGGGGGATGTCGGGGTCGGCATTCTTCCAGACGTTGAGGAATTCCTCGTACGCCTTGCGGCTGGCCGCGCGGTCCCCCGAGAGGCTCGCCGCGCGCGCCAGGCCGAGGCGCGCAAGGATGTTGACGTTGGAGTTGGGGTTCAGGCCGCGGCTGTCGAGCACCCTGCGGAACTCCGCCGCCGCCTCCGCGCCCGAGCGCAGGCGCAGGTAAGCCAGCCCGCGGATGTAGGTGGGCCAGAAGCCCGCCGCGTACCCGGCCTCGTACCGGGTCGTGTCCTCCAATATCTGGATCGCCTGGGCCGGGTTGCGGTTCAGCTCGATTGCCGCCCGCGTGGTCGGCGCGAAGATCGAGTTGAGCAGGGAGTCTTTCGGGTTCTGCCTCACCTGCTCGTCGATCATCGCCTGCGCCAGGGAGAGCTCCCCGCACAGGGCCAGCGTGATGGCCGCTTCGACCGAAGAGGTGTTGCGCGCGATGTCGAGCGCCTCCGAGACCCTCTCTTTAACGCTGTCGCACTTGCCCGCGACCGCCTCCCTGAGCACCGCGCGCAGGGCGTATTGGGAGGCGATCTCCCTCACGTTGTTCTGCTCGGCGAGGCTGACCGCCCTCCCGGAAAGCTCTCTGGCGTTCCGGAACTGGCCCCAGAACGTCGCGGTCTTGGCCTGCCAGTCGAGCGACTCGTACTCGTTCGGCCTCCCCGACATCCACTCCACCTGCTTCTGCATCACCTCGGAGTTCCCCTCTATCAGGGCGATCAGGTAGAGCCCCCAGTGAAAGCTGGTCGCGTCGAGGTTCTGCGCGAACGCCTGCTCGTACACCTGCTTGGCGTCGTCCAGGCGGCCCGCGCAGATGAGGGCGAGCCCTAGATTAGAATACGGCTGGGGCCTGTTCGGGTTGAGGCGGATGGCCTCCCGCGCTTCGTCCACCGCCCTGTCGAACTGCCCGATCTGGATGTAGGAGTTAGACAGGGTGTTGAACGGCTCCGTGTCCCGCGGGTAGGTCTGCTTCCACAGCTCAAGCACCTCGATGGCCTTCTCAAGCTCGCGGGTCGCGCTGCTGTAGTAGCGCCACGAGATGTAGAGCTTCTCGCGCTCGCTCACCCTGTCCCGCAGCTCGAAGGCCCGCGTAGCCATCTGCGAAGCGAGCTCCTGCTGGCGCGTGTTGTCGTAGGCCACCGCGAGCCGCGTGTAGGCGAGGGCGAAGTCTTTGTCGAGTTCTATCGCGCGCTGGTAAAAAGGGATCGCTTCGAGGTACTTCGCCTTGTTGTGCTGCTCGTTGCCCAGGGAGAACGCCTTCAGGGCTTCGAGCGAAGAGGTCGTCGCCTGCTCGATGGGCGCGTCGTACCTCTCGATGGTGCGGAGCGACTCCCCGAGCCGCTCGCGCAGCTTCGAGGCGGCCGTGCCCAGAGAGCGGAGCACCTGCTCCTTGCTCTCGGCCTCGACCTGCTCGCGCGCGATCACGTCCCCCGTGAAAGGGTTCATGGCTTCGAGCGAGATGACGTAGTTGCTCCCGAGGCTCGATATCGCGCCCGTCAGCAGGGCCTTCAACCCCTGCCGCCGGGACACCTCGCGCGCCAGTTCCTTAGTCAGGCGCTCGTCCGGGGAGCGGCTCATGTACCGCAGGGTCTCCCGCACCCGCTCGTCCGAGAAGATGTTGAGGAAGGGCGACTGCTCCAACTGTACCGCCAGAGCCTGTTTCAGGGTGCCGTCGAACACCGGGTCGCCCGTCGTGTTGACGATGTCGGCTATGAGCACGGTGTCCCGCTCCGTCAGCACCGAAGACCTGTTTAAGTAGTACCAGAGGGCGGCGGCCGCGAGCAGAGAAGCGACGAGGAGGATGGCGACCGCTTTCTTATGCTGCCGGATCTCCGTGACGATGTACTCGGCGCTCGAAGTCTTGCGCGACTCAAGCTCGCTGCTCGAAACGCTGACGGTCCTGGACGTGGCGACGGTCGACTGCGTCATCCGGCTCGTGAAGACGGGCGATGCGTTGACGGAGCGCCCGAGCTCGTTTTCGAACTCCACCCGCTGCTTCAGCGCGCGGAGGTCGTGCAGCAGTTCCTTAGCGGACTGGTACCGCTCTTCCCTGTCCTTGCGAAGGGCCTTCGCCACTATCCATTCCAGAGCCTCCGGCACCTCGTCCGAGTGGCGGGCGAGCGGGACGTAGTTGCGGTCGAGTATGGAGACGATGACGTCGCTGAGCGTCTCTCCCTCGAAGGGGCGCTTGCCCGCGACCATCTCGTAGATGACCACGCCCAGGCTGAAGATGTCGGTCCTCGCGTCCACGAGCAGACCGCGCGCCTGCTCGGGCGACATGTAGCTCGGGCTGCCCATCACCACGTTCGATTCGGTCTGGACGAGGATGACGGTCTGCTCGTCCATCGCCTCGGAGTTGTTGAAGTGCTGCTCGTTGAACCTCTCGGTGAGCTTGACTATCCCGAAGTCGAGCACTTTGACGTACCCGTCGGGCCTGAGCATTATGTTCTCGGGCTTGATGTCCCTGTGGACTATCCCGATCTTGTGTGCCGCGTCCAGAGCCCCCGCCGTCTGAATGGCGACCTCCAAGACATCCCGGATCCCCATCTTCGCGCGCGAGATGCGGTGGCGCAGCGTCTCGCCTTCAATGACCTCCGTGGCTATGAATCGGGTGCCGTTTTCATGCCCGACTTCGTGGATCGTGATTATGTTCGGGTGGTTCAGGGCGGAGGCCGCGCGCGCCTCCTGCTCGAAGCGGAGCAGGCGCTCGTCGTCGCCCGCGAACTGACTTGAGAGCACTTTCAAGGCCACCCTGCGCCCCAGCCGGGTATCCTCCGCCAGGTAGACATCACCCATGCCGCCCGAGCCGATCTTCTCGATAATTCTGTAGTGGGAAATTGTCTTGGGGATCATGCTTCTCTCACGCAACGAGTGCCAGGCTCACTTTAATACCGCAAAATCCATTTTTCAATCTGCGGGCAAACATACGAGCTTAGATAATAACAGAGTACGGGCGGGAAGAAGAAGAAGGCCGTGGTCGGGGCGGTGACGCTACCCAGGACCCGGATACGGTCGACCCTTCCGACGCCCGGGACGGGAAAAATATGCGAAGCCTCGCGCATTTCCGCTCAAGCCGGAGGGGCCCGGATGACCTGACACGGTATAATCCCGCCTATCTTTAAAGCCGATCATTTTTATTGGCACACTGATTGTTATAAGTTGGGGTACGGGACATTGCGCGGAGTCTAAGTCGGGCGGGGCAGGGCGAGTGACTGATGAGGTCGCCTGCGATTGCAAGAATCGTTTTCGGAGTCGCTGTCGGCCTTGCCGCGGGGGTCGGCGGCTACACCTTCATTTACGCCAAGGGCTATTCGTACCTGACCAACGACCCGGCCGCCTGCGCCAACTGCCACATAATGCAGGACCATTACGACGGCTGGATCAAGTCGAGCCACCGCTCGGTGGCCGCCTGCAATGACTGCCATACGCCCCCGGGCTAATACCGAAGTACGCATCCAAGGCGTCGAACGGCTTCTGGCACTCTTTCGCCTTCACCACGGGGCGGTTCCCGGAGCCGTTGTGGATCAAGCAGCACAACCGCGATATAACAGAGCAGGCATGCCGCAACTGTCATAGGGAGATAATCGACGCCATCGAAAGCCCTCACCATGATTCAAAGGAGATTTCCCGCATTCGATGCCACAGCTCCGTCGGGCACGCCCGGTGATGGAACGGGCCCGGCCAAAGAACAGAGGATTGTGAATGTCGGAAAAGCAAGACAGACCTTCGGACTCAGGCGGCCGCGGGCAGCGCGGCCGCACGATAAAGCTCGTCGTCATAACGGCGTTCGTCGCCGCCCTGGTCGCGGTCGGGCTCGTCGCGCTCCTAGTCAACATATTCGAGCGGAAGCAGGAGGCGAGGAACCCTTTTCACAGGGTCGTCGAGATCACCGACGAGACGGAAGACCCCGCCGTCTGGGGCAAAAACTTCCCCCTGCAATACGACGGGTACCTGCGCACGGTCGACCAGCAGCGCACGAGGTACGGGGGCAGCGAGGCGGTGCCGCGCACGCCCACGCAGGCCGACCCGCGCTCGGTCGTGGCGCAATCGAGCGCGGTGCCTGTCCTCCGCCCCCGGCACCCGTCTTATGGCTTGCTTTCGGCGAGTAGGAGCTTTCCTATCTCGTTCAGGACCCGGCCCACGTCGGCCCCCTGAAGGTTGCACATCCCGGCGATGACCAGGTTCTTGCCGGGGATCAGGTAAAGCATCGTGCTCGTCCCGGCCTGCCCGCCCGAGTGCGAGTAGAGGGCCACGCCCTTCATCCCCGGCACTTCCCCTACTCCCCACCCGAGGCCGTAGCTGGTGGGCGAGCCGTCCCTCAGCTTTTGAGCCGTCCACATCTGGTCCCGCGTCGAAGGCTTGACCAGAAGACCATTCATCATAGAGAGGCCGAAGCTCACGAGGTCCGGCGCGGTGGAGACCAGCCCCCCGCCCGGAACCTTCATGCTCGTGTCGTGCAGGGGGGCGTTGAAAATCTGCCCGACCTTCACCTGCGCCTTCAGGAAAGCGGGCAGCAGGGCGTGCGTGGTCTGGTCCAGCCTCATGTACCCGCGCGTGCGGTCCGGGATGATGAAGCGGTGGTTGTCGATTCGGGTGCGCTCCATCTTCGCGGCGCCGAAGACGTGCTCGCGCATGTAGTCCTCGTACCGCGCGCCCGACGCGCCCTCGATTGCGCAGCCGAGCACGCTGTAGCCATAGGTCGTGTAGTTGAACTTCGTGCCCGGCTCATGCAGCAGCGGCTCGTCCTTGAAAATCCTCAGAGAGTCTTCGATGGTGTAATAATACGTGGTCCCATTCGACTCCCCGGACGCTTTGTAGTGCCTGACTCCCCCGAGGTGCCCCAGGAGTTGGCGAGCGGTGACGGGCCACTGCTTCTCGGGGAAGGCGGGGCAATACTTCTGGATAGGCGCGTCCAGGTCGAGCTTTCCCTGCTCCGCCAGTTGCATCACGGCGGTCGCCGTGAGCGGCTTCGCGATTGAGGCGGTGCGGTAGACCGTGTTCACGCCGGTCCGGACGGAGTTTTCGAGGTCGGCCATCCCAAAGCCTTTCGAGTAACTCAGGTGCCCGTCGGTCGCTACCGCCACCGAGATCCCCGGAATGCCCAGCTTCGCCCTCTGCTCTTCGATCACCGCGTCGATCTTCTTCGCCAGAGACTGCGGCAGCGAGCCGGCCTTGCGAGCCGGCCTGCCGGTAGCGTTCTGCGCCACCGCGCACGTCGAGATGACTAAAAGCAACGAGACTACCGAGCTGACCCTTGCGGAATGCTTTGCCATTTCTGGGCTCCAATATATTAGAGATTGAACACCGACCGGTTGCCTGCATTATGCCTGGTGCGCGCGGGGTGTTCAAAGAAAGATACGGCGGGGCCTCCTTAAAAGGTGCATAAGGCGAGGCCCCGCCGCGTGGTTATTAAGATTGTGATTCGACGCTCGGTCTTAAAGCCCAGGCTCTCTCACTCGTACCTGAGGGCCGTGAGCGGGTCCACTTTCGTCGCCCTCCTCGCGGGGATGAGGCTGGCAAGTAACGCGACGGCGATCAACAGCAGGGGGATGGCCGCGAAGGTGGCGGGATCAGTCGCGCTCACGTCGTAGAGCAGGGCGGACATGATGCGCGTCAAGGCGGCGGCCCCGATCAGCCCGAGGGCCACGCCCGCGAAGACGAGCGACAGGCTCTGCCTCACGATCATTCCGAGTATGTCGCCCACCTGCGCCCCGAGCGCCATGCGGATGCCGATCTCGTGGGTCCTCTGCGCCACCGTGTAGGACATGACCCCGTAGATGCCCACCGCCGCGAGCACGAGGGCGATGGAAGCGAAGACGCTCAACAGCCACGTGTAGAGGCGCGGCTGCGCGACCGACTCCGAGATCAGCTCGTCCATCGTCTTCACGTCCATGACGGCCTGGTCTTTATCGACCGACTGGATCGCGCGCCTGACGGACGTGGACGCGCCGGCCGGGGCGGTCCTGGTGCGGACGAGCATGTGCGTGGAGAACCACGGGGCCTGCTGGTAGCTGGTGTACATCTCGATGTCGGTCTTCTGACTGAGCGCGGACTGCCGGGCGTCCCGCACCACGCCTATTATTTCGAGCATGGTGGGCCTTCCCAGGTAGTTTATCCGCACGCGCTTCCCGAGAGGGTCTTCGTCTGGGAAGAACCGGCGGGCCATCGTCTCGTTTATGAGGGTCACGAAGGGGGAGCCGGCCACGTCGCGCTCGTCGAACTCCCTCCCGGCGAGCAGGGGGATTCCCATGGTTCGGAAATAGTTCGGGCTGATCGAGCTGTAGACGGTCTGCGGCACGTCGTCGGGCCTCGCGTCCCGGCCTTCGATAGAGAACTCGAAGACCAGATCGAAGCCGGTCATCGGCGCGCCGGAGGTGAGCGCGGCCGACTCGACTTCCGGCAGGGCCCCGACCCGCTCCACGAGCTGCTTGTAGTATGCCGCGCGCTGGTCTTCCTTCGGGTACTTCCTCATCGGCGTCCCGATGTTCAGGGCCAGCAGGTTCTCCTCCCTGAAGCCGGGGTCCGTCTCCTGCAACCGCACGAAGCTCTTTATCAGCAGGCCCGCGCCCGTGAGCAGCAGGAGCGTGATCGCGATTTCGGAGACGATCAGGAGCCCGCGCGTGCGTTGCAGCCCCCGGTCCGCCGACGTTCTCGCGCTGTTCTCCTTCAAGGACCCTTGCAAGTCCTGCTTCGAAGCCTGAAGCGCGGGGATCAGCCCGAACCCGACCCCGGTCAGGAAAGACATGAGGACCGTGAACCCGAGCACCCGGCCGTCGATCCGAATCTCGTCGAGTCGGGGGAAATTCATCGACTCCGGGACGAGGGCGGTCAAGGCGTCCACCCCCCAGTACGCGAGCCCGAGCCCGAGGGCCGCGCCTACCGAAGAGAGCAGAATGCTCTCGGTGAGCAGCTGGCGGACTACGCGCGACCGGGCCGCCCCGAGCGCGAGGCGGAGCGAGATCTCCTTCCGCCGGGCGGCCGAGCGCGAGAGCAGCATGTTCGCGACGTTGGCGCACGCGACCAGGAGGACGAACCCCGCCGCGCCGAGGAGGATCAGGAGCGCGGGCCGTATGTTTCCGACCACCTGCTCTTTCAGCGGGACGAGGCGCACGGTCCAGCCGGCGTTAGACTCCGGGTACTGCTCAGACAAGCGGGCGCCGAGCGTCGCCATCTCCGCCTCGGCCTGCTCCAGCGAGACCCCTTCTTTGAGCCGGCCTATGACGCTGAAGTACCGGCTGGTGCGGATGCGCATCTCGCCCGAGTCCTCCGGCATGGGCGTCCAGACCTCTGCGAAATCCGGGTGCCTGAAATCGGGCGGCATCACGCCGATTACGGTCGTGGCCCTGCCGTTCATGGGGAAGGTCTTTCCGACTATGTCCGGGTCGCCGCCGAAGCGCCCCCGCCACGCGCGGTGGCTGAGGAGCAGGACCGGCTGGGCCGTCGACCTGAACTCGCCCGGCTGAAACGAGCGTCCCATGAAAGGGCGCGCGCCCAGCATCTCAAGCAGCCCCTCCGAGAAGCGCGAGCCCGGAATCATCTCGGCCCCCTCGGCCCCGGACAGCGTGACGCCCCCGCCGGTCTCGGCGGCGATTTGCTCGAAGGACTGGCTTTGGGACCGCCAGTCGTAGAAATCCGCGGGCGCGGCCCCCATCGAGCTGCCATCGGTCGCCTTGACGTTGACCGCCCTCAGCATGACTAAACCGTCCGGGTCGCGGAACGGGAGCGGGCGAAGCAGCACGGCGTTGACCACGCTGAAGATCGCCGTGTTCGCGCCTATCCCGAGCGCCAGCGCGAGCACCGCGACCGAGCTGAAGAGCGGGTTCCTCCCGAGAACGCGCACGCCATAGCGGAGGTCCTGCGCCAGCCTGTCAAGCTGAGAAAATAACCAGACCTCCCTCGACTCCTCGTGCAGCTTCGTCCTGTTCCCGAAGCGGCGCATCGCGTCGAAGCGCGCCTCCTCGGGGGACATCCCCTCGGCGATGTTCCGCTCGATCCTCATGTCGAGGTGAAAGCGCATCTCCTCTTCCAGCTCGCGGTCGAATTTTTCGCCCCGGAGAAAGAAGAGAAGGCGCCGCCAGAGCTGAGCCAGCTTTCCCATAATCGTACCTCGCTTACGCCGTCTGGATTACGCGAAGGATCGCGCTCATTACCCGGTCGAACTCGGAGACTTCCTGCTGGAGCTGCTTCTTGCCCGCGGGCGTGAGCCGGTAGTAGCGGGCGCGGCGGTTGTTCGCCGAATGGCCCCAGTCGGAAGCGACCCATTCCTTCAACTGCATGCGCTGAAGCGCGGGGTAAAGCGAGCCCTCCTCGACCTGCAACACGTCCTCCGAAACCTGGCGTATGCGGTCCGCGATGGCGTAACCGTGCATCACCCCGCCCTGCTCAAGGGTCTTGAGAATGAGCATGTCGAGGGTCCCCGGCAGGAGCTCGCTCTTCTTCCTCGTCCTGCTTTTAAGCATCAGTCGAATCCCTTCCCAAAGATTATCTAGGGAGACAGGATACTCCAGATTTCCGGCAAGTCAACAAGAAAATGGGCGGGCGAAGGCCGGTATTCGGGTTAAAATTCAGGAATCTTACGGGATTGAATTATTTACGCGGGGGGCGGGTGGCGAGAAAAGTCCCTGTTTCTTTTCCGCCTTCCATTGATGATCTAGGGCAGAGGGGGAGGGCCGAGAGATAGGCTGACGAGGAAGACACCCGCCTCGACCTGTCGGCTGAGGTTGAAGCCGGACCGGGAGAGGACCTTCATCATGGGCCGGTTCTGGGCGAGGACGTGGCCTTCGAGGGTCGTGATGCCCTGCTCGAAGGCCACCTGCGAAAGGAGGGCGAGCATCTGCTGCCCGATGCCCTGCCTCTGGTAATCGTCGGCCACGGTGAAGGCGGCCTCGGCGCGGTCCGGGCGGTCACTGTCGCGGAAATATCGGGCGACCGCGATTATCTTTTCGGGGGCTTTCCCCACTTCACCCACGCCCCCGACTTCCCCCACAAGGGCGAAGTGGTTGTGGTAGTCCACGCGGGCGAGGTAAGCGGCCTTCGACGGGTCGGGGTCCGGGACGGTCAGGAAGCGATTATAGAGGCTTCGATTGGAGAGCCGGTGATAAAGATCGAGCAGCTTGGCATCGTCTTCCGGCCTGATCGGGCGCACCCGCATCGTCGAGCCGTCGCGCAACGTCACGGGAAATTTATAACGGGAGAACATCCTAAAAGAGATCGGCCCTGGAGCTAGCGGCAATCATCCCGCGGCCCGCTTCGCCCTGGCCGCGGACAGTCGGTTAGCGATCAGGTAATAGACCGAGGAGTTGAAAGCGAGCCCGGCGTGGGTCCCCAGGACTTCGAAGTCCTTCTCCGGCTCGTCGTGGATGCAGACTCTCCAATCGACTATGCCGTCGCTCTTCGTATAGATGGCCGTCTCCATAACGGACTCGGGCCACGGGACCTGCAAGGCGCGCACCGCGTCACACGAGCAGAACCCGGTGTAGCAAGCGGGCGGGCGGGTCTGCTCCTTCGTCCGCTTTATTCGCTCGCGCACGAACGTGGCCATCTGAAGCACCGCCGGGTGCGAGCGGATGCCGCGAAACGGCGAGCCGAGTGTTATCACCGAGGCGACGCGCTCGGGGTACATCATCGCCGCGGACCGGGCGAGCACCCCCCCGAGGCTGTGGCCGATCAGGTGGACTTTGCCCCCGGTCCTATCGCAGGCCTTCTCCACCGTCTCAGACAATCGCTCGACGAGGAGGTCGAGGCAATCTGCGTTGCGCCCGATGCGCGACAGGTAAGGGCTGTACCCGATGCGGCGCAGCCACCAGTACATCTCCTGCAGGTAGAGGTCGGTCCCCATGAAGCCCGGAATCGCGACCACGGCCGAGCGGTCCCCGCGCGGCACCCCGAGGCCGTAGTAGACGGGCGAAGAGTGGAGCGCGAGCCAGTCGATCCCGGCAAAAGCTTCGAGCCAGATCGGGCGTGCTGCCGCCTGTTGTTTCCTCTCGAATGATTTCGGTTGTGCGGCCATTAATTCCCTCGGCTTTCCAGTGATGGGGTGAAGCTTTCGCCTCCGGTCCGGTGAAACTCAGCGTGCGCCCTTTGCCCTCTTCACGACCTGCGGCTTTATCTCGGGGACCCCCGCCCCGGCCCGCAGCTCGACGAACGAATCATCCAGAAACCCCTTCAGGCGCTCGACGTCGGGCATCGCCTGCGTGTCCGAAGTCAGCCCGAAGTAGAGCTTCTGGTCATAACTCATAATAGCGCACCCGGCCCCGACGGCATAGCCGACCGGCACGTACGGGTAGTAAGCGATCATCCGCTTGCCCATCGCGTACAGAGGCACCTGCGGCCCCGGAACGTTAGTCGAGACCATGTTGAACGCGGGCACGGGGGTGTTGGCCATCGCCCCGAAGAGCGCCTGCACGGGCGCGGGAAGAATGCCCATGAGGGCCGACAGAAGGTTGATCCCTTCGGCGACGCGCGCGGACTTCATGGCAGTGGTCTTTTCGTTGACGAACCGGTAGCGCGCGAGCGGGTCTCTCAGGTCCAGAGGTATCTCCACCGGGAGCATGGAGACGAGGTTGCCGAGCGCCCCGCGCTTGTCTTCCTGGCGCATGCTGACGGGGACCATCACGCGAAGGCTGCGGCCCTTAGTCTGCTGCCCGTGCATGTCGACGTAGCGGGACACCGCGCCCGACAGGGCCGTGAGGACAACGTCGTTTACCGTGCCGCCGAGCGCCCCGCGAATGGCGCGCGCCTCCGCGAACGAGAACTCGCTCCAGACCAGCTTGCGCTCGCCCGAGCAGGGGCGGTTGAACGGCAGCAAGGGCGCGGGGGCCGCGAGCGACGGGAACAGGGCCGCCATCTTCTGCGCGGCCCCCTGATTCTGCTCGCTGGTCAGAGCCTGCGTGAGATTCAGCAACCCGTTCTGAAATTCCACCCACCGCGCCATGCCTTCCTGCATGCTGCCCAGGAGCGAATCGAACAGCCGCCGCGTCGCGTCGGGGCGCGGGGGAGGCGGCGCATGCTCGGGCTTCGGGGGCGGGGGAGGCGTGGGCGAAATGTCTAGCACCACTTTCAGGAGGTCGACGCCCGACACCCCGTCCACCATGCAGTGATGGACCCTCGCGATCATCGCGCTGCGCTTGCCCTTGAGGCCGTAGGCGAGGCTGATGTCCCACAGGGGCTTGCCGCGGTCCATCATCGGGGAGAATATGCGGCCCGCCAGCTTGATCAGCTCGGCGTCGGTGCCGGGGGCGTCGATCCGGACCCTCCGGATGTGATTGTCAATGTCGAAGTTCGCGTCGAATTCCCATGTCGGGTGGCCGATGTTGAACGGGTCCGGGACGACCTTCTGCTGGTAGCGCGGGAGCAGGTGCAGCTTCGACCTTACGTTCTCCACAAACTTGTCAAAAGGTATCTCGCCCTCGAAGACGCTCACGCTCCCGATGTGCATCGGGGCTTCCTTCTTTTCGAAGTAGAGGAAAGTCGCGTCCATCGAGGTAAGCTGCCGATTGAGATTGGGCTGAACCATTTCGTCCTCCAGGCAGGCGGCGCAAGCGCCTCGGGCCGGGTAGCCCGCGCCTGCCGGTATTATTTTATCGCCGCTCCATCGTCATCTTCATGCCATGTCTGGGGCGCAGGGTGATGAGCGGCTGCATCTTTACCGGGTGGCCGGGCACGAGGCGCATCCTCCATTCCTGCGCGAGCGTGGCGATGATCAGAATCCCCTCCATCCATGCGAACTGCTCCCCGATGCAGAGCCTCGGGCCGCTGCCGAACGGGAAGTAGGAATGCTTCGGGCGCGAGGCCTTCGCCTCCTCGGTCCACCGCTCCGGGTCGAACCTGAAAGGGTCCTCGTAATACCGCTCGTTGTGGTGCATGACGTACTGGCTGAGCAGCACAATCGCGCCCGCGGGTATGGTGTATTCCCCGACCTTGTAGCTGCTCAGGGCGCGGCGGCCCATGACCCACACGGGCGGGTAACACCGCATGGATTCGGTCAGCACCATCTCCGTGTATTTGAGGTCCGGGACGTCCCCGACCGACGGGAGCCTGCCCCCGAGCACGGAGTCAATCTCCGAATGGAGGCGGGCCTCGGCCTCGGGGTTCTGCGAGAGCAGGTACCACGTCCACGCGAGCGCGTTGGCGGTCGTCTCGTGGCCCGCGAGAAAGAGGGTCATCACCTCGTCGCGCAACTGCTCGTCGGACATGCCGCCGCCGTCGCCCTCCGCGTCCTGCGCGAGGAGCAGCATCGAGAGCAGGTCGCCCTGATCCTCCGGGCTTTCGCGGCGCTCTTCGATGATGCGGTATATGGTCTCGTCGAGCCGCTCCCTGGCCAGACGCACGCGCTTGTTGCTCGGGGTCGGCAGCTTGTCGAGGATCTCGGTGAGGGGCGAAGAGAAGGTCTCGAACATCTTCAGGACTTCGGTGAGCGCCTCCCCGATCTCCGCGGCCTCCTCTTCAACGTCCGCGCCGAAGAGGGTCTTCGCGACGATGGCGAGGGTGAGCCTCATCATCTCCTCGGCCATGTCGACGGGCTCACCTTCGGCCCAGCGGGAGCGCGCGCGCTCGGCGTAATCGACCATCACGGCCGCGTAGTTCGCGATGCGCTGCTTGTGGAAAGCGGGCTGCGAGAGCCTGCGCTGGCGGCGGTGAAAGTTGCCTTCGCTCGTCAGCAGCCCGCGCCCGAGCACCCGCTTGGCCCTTTGCAGCCCGCGGCCCTTCAGAAAATTCCAGTCGTGCGCGACCAGCACGTTGCTTATGTACTCGGGGTCGTTCAGCAGCACGGTGTCCTGCGGGCCGAGCTTGAAGTGGGCTACCTCCCCGTAATCTTTCGCGAGCTTCATCAGGAAGCCGAGCGGGTCGCGGGACATGGAGACGAGCTGCCCGCCGGGCGCGCTGGTCTTCGGGCCCGGCGGCAGCTTGCCCTTCGACCTCGCCCGCCCCGCGGCCTTCGCTTTACCGGTGCCGGACATCTTGCTGCCCTCCTCCCTCCGCCGACGCGCCGGGGTCCCTCACTCTTCCGTCAGCCCGGTCACGTCGTAGGACATAACGATCAGGTCATGCGTGACGCCTTTGCGGTCTATCACGTAATCGGCGAGCACGGCTTCGGCCGTGAAGCCGAGGTTTTCAAGAACGCGGAAAGCGCCCCTCTGCTCCGAGGCCATGCGGGCGACGATCTTCTGCAAGCCCCGCGCGCGGGCGAGTTTGAAAAGCTCGCTCGCCAGCAGGGTCCCGACCCCCCTGCCGCGCAGCTCGGGGCCGAGGAGCAGCTGGATCTCTCCGAGGTGGCGCGTCCAGAGCAGTTCGTTGTGGCCGAGGCTGCCGTAGCCGACCAGACGCCCGCCGACTTCGACGAGCAGGGTCTTGATGCGCCCGGATTGAATATTACGCGCCCACTGGTCTACCGCCTCGGGCTTCGTGATGTCGAACGACAGGAAGACGAGGTCCTCTTCGGGCAGAGACCTCGCGAAACTGAGCATGGCCTCTTTGTCTTCGGGCCGCATGAGGCGAAAGCTCATCCGCAGGCCGTTGACTTCCGTCGTCCACGGATATTTCCGCTCCGGGGCTGACTGTGTGGTCATCACTCTCTCCTTAATGACTACCCCTTCCTCGACCCGCCGAGGAAGGGGAGCTGCGTGGCCAGTTCGAGCCACCGCTTCTGCACGTCAACATAATTGGTCATGGCCTGCTGCGCGAAGTCGGCCAGCGCCGCCGCCGGGGACGATTCGTCGAGCCCCAGATTCTCCTTCATCGCGTTGAGGGCCTGCGTGTTCTGCTGCGCGGCGAAATCGAGCCACGCGGTCCGCGCGCGGACGAAGGTCTCGACCCCCTGCCCGGCGTAATCGGACATGGCCCGCATAACGTCGGAGGCGTCGAAGTTCACGCCCTCCCTCACCGCGTCATAAAACTGCGAGCTCTGCTGCGACACGACCTCGGCCCACCGCCTCTGCGCTTCGACGAACCCTTCCACCCCCTGCCGCGCCCAGTCGCCGAGCGCGGGGGTCGGGGCGGACCTGTAGTAAGACATGCCTTCCGTAATCGCCTGCAGCACGAGCGCGTTCTGCTGGGTGGTGAGCTCGATCCACTTTTTCTGCGCCTCCACCAGGTTCTCGATGACCTGGCGCGCCCAGTCAGCCGTCGATTCATTTTGAGTTGCCTGCTGCGCGGACGGCTCGGGCCCGGCGGCCCTCTGAGATTCTGCGCCGGTTGATTTCGCGCCCGCCGACTTCGCGCCGCGCGGGGTCGCTTTAGAGCGGGGTGCCTTGCCCGCCTTCGCGGCCGGTGACTTCTTTGATCGGCCCTTCGATGGTCTGGATTTACTCGACATAATTTCGTTCCTTTCTGGATTAACTGCGCCCTTAAAAGCGGCCTCAGCCCCGGCCCCGCCGCGCGTCTTCCATCTCGCGAAGCTCGCGGCGCAGCACCTTGCCGACGCCGCTCTTCGGTAGGCTCCCGGCGAATTCGACCAGGGAAGGCACCTTGTACCGCGCGAGCCGGGCGCTGCAAAACTCGAAGATGTCTTCCTCCGACGCCTCGCGGCCTTCCTTCAAAACTATGAAAGCCTTCACCGCCTCGCCTCTGTAGTCGTCCGCGACCCCGATTACCGCCGCTTCTTTGACGGCCGGGTGCGTGAAGATCACCTCCTCGACCTCGTTCGGGTAGACGTTGAAGCCGCTGACGATGATCATATCCTTCTTGCGCTGGACGATGTAAAAGTAGCCGTCTTCATCCATGCGCGCCACGTCGCCCGTGAAGAGCCACCCGTCGCGCAGGGCCGCGGCCGTCTCTTCCGCGTTGCGCCAGTAGCCTTTCATCACCTGCGGCCCTCTGAGGACCAGCTCGCCCTCCTCGCCCACGGCCGCCTCGCGCTCGCCGGTTTCGAGGTCCACGATTTTGCAGTCCGTGTCGGGGACCGGGAAGCCGATGCTGCCCGGCTTGCGTTTGGCGAGCGTCGCCGTCGTGTGGGCCAGCGCCGAGGTCTCGGTCATCCCATACCCTTCGTAGAGCATCGCCCCGCTCAGGCGCTCGAACTGCTCGATCACTTCGAGCGGGAGCGGCGCGGAGCCGCTGTTGAACCTGCGTATGCGGTCGAGGCCGGAACCGGCGGCCTCGGGGTGGTTGAGCAGGGAGATGAAGAGGGTCGGCACGGCCGGGAAATAGGTGGGCTCATGCTCTTTGATGATCGCGAGCATTTGGTTGACTTCGTACTTCGGGACGATGATCTGCATCGCGCCCATCCAGACCCCGTAGACGACCCCGGTGATGAGCGCGTAGATGTGAAAGTAAGGGATCACCATCAGGAACCGCTCTTCGCCGCGCTTCGAGATGTAATGGCCCCACATCGCGCACTGAATCGTCGCGGAAAAGAGGTTGAAGTGCGTGAGCATGGCCGCCTTCGGAAGCCCGGTCGTCCCGCCGGTGTATTGCAGCACGGCGACATCTTCTTCCGCGTCGATGACGACGTACGGCAACTCCGCCGCGCCCACGCCGGCGATCATCTCAGAGAAGGAGAGCGTGCCGGGCGTCCCGGACGAGTCGGCCCGCGGCTCGCCCGAATAATCCCCGATGCCGGTCGTGATGACGTGCTCGATCTGCGACGCGCCTCGGATCGACAGGACCGTGCCGGCCAGAGCGTCGAGCGTGATCATCGCGCGCATGCCGGAATCTTTCGCGACCATCTCCACTTCGCGAGGCGTGTAGATCGGGTTGACGTTGGTAACTATGGCCCCCAGCCGAACGATTGCGTAAAAACTGATGATGTACTGCGGGCAGTTCGGCAGCATGATGCCCACGCGGTCCCCCCTGCCGATGCCGAGCCGGGAGAGCGCCGTCGCCAGCCTGTCCGCGTGCGCTTTGATCTCCGAGTACGTCATCTTCGCGCCCAGGAAGACGGTCGCGGGCCGGTCCGCGAAAAGGCTCGCCGACAGGTTCAACACCTGATAGACAGATTGCCGAGGGTAGTTGATCCGCTCGGGTATCCAGAAATCATAGTGCTTGAGCCACGGCTTCTGCGCGTACGGAGACTGCTCGGGTACTATCGATTTGCTGGCGCTCATAACCCTCCGCGATCAAAGTGACGGGCGTGGCCAAAAAGGTATGCGGGCCTCGGGAGGCTCCGAAAGCCCGCACATTCATTAATCATCTTTGCCGCCCGAAGAACCCTTCGCTTTATAGAGGTTCCCGGTGCCGGACTTTTTCGGCGCGCCGCCTCGGCGCAGGCCCTCGACGAACGGGACGCCCAGCCCGATGGCGATGTCCATGAGGTTGGGGGCGACCTTGTTGAAGAGGTTGATCACCTGCGCGTCGAGAGCCATCACAATTTCGGGCTGCGGGAACCGCGCGTCCTGAACGATGATCCTTGCCATCTCGCGCGCGGGAAATTTCGGGAAGTAGCCCGGCAGCTCCATCCCTACCTGATTGGCCGATGTCTCGAATATCTCCGTCTCGACCGCGCCGGGGAAGACCGTGCTCACGTCGATCTTGTCCGACATCAACTCCCCGCGCAGGGCCTCCGAGAAACCCGCGAGGGCGAACTTGCTCGCGCAGTAAGCCGTCTCGAACGGGATGCCGCGCTTGCCCATAATTGAGGAGACGTTAATGATGACTCCGCCGAGGGGCTGCTTTCGCATGTGCGGGACGGCGGCCTTGCAGGCGTAGACGGCCCCCCAGAAATTCACGTCCATCACACGGCGGAAGTCCTCGACGGACTGCTCGGAAAACCGCGCGGCGAGGCCCACGCCCGCGTTGTTGACCAGAGTGTCGATGCGGCCGAACCGCTCGACCGCTTTCGCGATCAGCCGCTCGACCTGCTTACGCTCCGCGACATCGGTCTGGACGGCGAGCGCCTCCCCGCCCTTCGATTCGATCTCGCCCACCAGTTCCAGGAGCCGCTCTTTGCGCCGGCCCGACACGACGACGCGCGCGCCCGAGCGGGCGAACTTCAGGGCCGTCTCGCGGCCGATGCCGCTGGTCGCGCCGGTTATTACGACCGCTGATCCGCGCAGCTTTCGTATCATTCAAGACTCCTGAAATGTAGCGGGTGAGTGGCCGCGAGCTTACACTTTTATCCGGCTTTCGTCAATCACCCGCGGGCGGGCTTACCGCCGGGTGGCCGCTCTTAAAGGCGCGAAAAAGGCGTCAAATAACAGCCTCGCCCCCTGCGCGAGCCCGTCATTGATCTGCTCCATCTCGTTCCTAAACGGGTACTCGAAGGCCGTGGGCGAGGAGGTCAGCAATCTCTCCGTCACCTGATTCGCCTGGCCCATCCAATCCTGCCGCGACTGATTCACAGTGCGCAGGTAGGTCCTGCCGAACTGCAAGCCCGCTTCCTGCGAAGCCGTGCCCGCCTCGATCATCTTCTCCAACATCTGGTCCGCCGCCTTCTGCGTCTGGACGGCCGCGCGGTAGGCCACGAGCGATGTCTCCCTAGACATGTCGATAAGCTCCGTCAGATCAAAACCGGCGTCCTTAGCTTGCTTCTTCTGTGCCATTTCAAAATCCTCTCTTACTGATCGATTTCTACCGAGCCAGCCTCTTTGCTGCCCCTGGGCAAGAGAATATCAGAGATTCTTACACTGTCAACAAGATTTTTCGCATTTGCGAGATAATACTTATAAATTATAGCAATTAAATCATCATTATTAAGCAAATAATAAAAAAATATCGCGCTGTTTTTGCTTTTTACACGAGTTTTAGCGTATAATGCGTTTCGCAAGAGCAGCATTAGGCTATGCTTTTAATTTTCAGCACATAGTAAAAATGTTCGATTGCTTTTTTGCGATCACGACAGCACGCGAGGGCTTATGGCTAATAAGAAAAAGGGCTCTGACAGGTTGATCATCAAACGCTACGGCAACCGCAGACTCTACAACACCGAGACGAGCAGTTACGTCAATTACCAGGAGCTTGTCGAGTTGATCCGCGAAGGGCGCGACATGCAAGTCATCGACTCGCGAACGAAGGAGGACGTTACCAAAGCGATCCTGATACAGATAATTCTGGAAGAGGAGAAGAACAAAAAGAGCATGCTGCCCGTTGAGTTTCTCTTCCAGTTGATCCGCTCGCGCGAAGAGACGGCCCAGGACTTCTTCAGGAATTACCTCTCGACCAGTTTCGAGGCCTACGTAAGGACGAAACAGGAGTTCGACCGCCGCTTTAAAGGGTGGCTCGAAATGAGCGCGACAGCCCCCCAGATGCTTGAAAAACTCTTCCCAGGCGCTGAAGCGATGAAAGAACTCTGGGGGCTCGGCAAGAAAGAGGAAGAGCCCGAGTTGGAAAAGAAGGAAGCAAAGAAGAAGAAAATTTAGCCGGCTAATCCCACGGCAACACCCTTAAAGTCCGAAGCCCGCTCTGACAACCTGACCTGTTACCGCCCTTTCCTTCTCTCCTCATTCATCTATTTTCCGGCCCCACGCGCTTAAAAACCGGCTTCTTGACTTTTGAAACTTCTTAGAATTATATTCGTTTTTACAGGCGGATAAGGAAATGATCAACGAGATTGATAAACAAATATTGACGATTCTTCAGCAGAACGCGCGAACGTCAAACGCGGAATTGGCGAGGCAGGTGGGGCTTGTTCCGTCGGCGGTCTTGGAGCGGGTTCGGAAGCTTGAGGAGCGCGGAATAATCGAAGGGTATGGGGTGCGGCTCAACGCGCGCAAGCTCGGGTTGGGGCTTGTGGCCTTCGTCTTCGTGCGGACGGATGACTACGTAAAAGAGGACCGGACGGCGAAGCTGCTGGCCGAGATTCCCGAGGCTTTGGAAGTGCATCACGTTGCCGGGGAGGACTGCTTTCTGGTGAAAGTGAGGGCCGAAGACACGGAGGAATTGGGGCGAATCCTGCGGGAGAAGATTGCGGCGATAAAGTCCGTGCGTTCGACGCGAACCACCATCGTGTTGAACACCACCAAGGAGAGCCAGGAGCTTCCGCTGGAACAGGAGGCCCGGACGGGCGAGGGCAGCGATGACTAAACTGGATTTACGGGAGCGCTCTAATCGAATAAAGCTGGTGCTTGCCTTCGCGGCGGTGTACGTGATCTGGGGCTCGACCTACCTCGCGATCAAGTTTGCCATAGAGACTCTTCCGCCCCTACTGATGGCGGGCGGGCGGTTCCTGATAGCCGGGGCCGCGCTTTACGTGTGGGCCAGATTCAAGGGGGAGAAGAACCCCGGTTTGATCAACTGGCGGACGGGGCTGATCATCGGGGCCCTGCTCTTGCTGGGAGGCAACGGCATGGTCGTCCTCGCGGAGAGAGACGTGCCCACGGGACTCGCCGCCCTGCTCATCGCCACCGAGCCTTTGATGGTAGTGCTGCTGGACTGGGCGCGCCCCGGAGGGGTAAAGCCCGGAAGGAGGGTGGCTCTGGGCCTCGGGCTCGGGTTGATCGGAATGGTGATACTGATCGGGCCCGTGGGGGTGTCGGAAGGCAGCCGCGTTGCCCCTTTGGGCGCGGGCTTATTGATCCTCGCCACGATCTCCTGGGCCATGGGGTCTCTTTACGCCGCGCGAGGGAAAACGACTGTCTCGCCCGTGATGTCGGCCGGGATACAGATGTTAGCGGGAGGGGCCCTGCTCAGCGTCGCGGGACTGTTAAGAGGCGAGGCGAGCACCGTGGCTCTGAGCGAGGTCTCGCTCCGGTCGGCCGGGGCGTTCGTTTACCTGATCGTCTTCGGCTCGCTCATAGGCTTTACCTCATACAGCTGGCTGCTGCGAGTGGCCTCGCCTTCGCTCGCCTCGACCTACGCTTACGTCAACCCGGTGGTGGCGGTGCTGTTAGGGTGGGCTCTGGCCGGGGAGACGATTACCCTCCGCACGCTCCTGGCCGCGGCAGTGATCGTGGCCGCCGTCGTGATGATAACGACGCAAAAGGAGAAGCAGGGGTCAGGGGCCAGAAGCCAGGAGCCAGGATTCAGGGTGGGAGAAGGATTCTGTAAAGAGGGTCTCAAGTCCCTCCCTGACCACTGACCTCCGGCCACTGGCTCCTGCTCCTGCACCCTCGCCGCCCGGCTCTGCGTAATACATGCTGTTTCGACTCTCTGGTGGAGACAGCATTATGGAGACCCTGATTCAGGATGTCCGCTACGGCATTCGTGTCCTGCTCAAAGGCCGCGCCATTACTGCCCTCGCGCTCGTCGCCCTGACGCTCGGCATCGGGGCCAACACCGCGATCTTCAGCATAGTAAACGCGGTGCTTTTCCGATCCCTTCCTTACAAAGACTCGGACCGGCTCGTGCTCGTCTGGGATACCAACCCCACGCTCGATCTCGGCATCGACCTCCTCCCCGTCAACTCGGCCAATTTCACGGACTGGCGCGCGCAGAATCAGGTCTTCGAGGAGATGTCTCTGATCGAGAACGCCCGCTTCGCCCTCACCGGGATCGACACGCCGGAGCGAGTCAGCGGCGCGGGCGTCTCTTCCAGCTTCTTCCAGATCATGCGCGTCGAGCCTGTCCTCGGGCGCGTCTTCACGCCTGATGAAGATAAGCCCGGCTCCAACCGGGTCGCCGTAATAAGCCATTCGATGTGGCAGAGCCGGTTCGGAGGCGATCCGAACGTACTGGATAAAACACTGACGCTCGACGGCGGCAGCTATAACGTCATCGGAGTCCTGCCGCAGGGCTTCCACTTCCCGAGGGCGCAGGACCTGCCGTCATACCTCGACCTCTCTCCCCAGACGGACCTCTGGACCCCGATAGCTCTGTCGGCGAACGAGATGAGCAATCGCGGGAGCCACAACAAGGCCGCCATAGCGCGCCTGAAAGATGGGGTCTCCGTCGAGCAGGCGCAGGCCGGGATGAGCGTTATCGCGAGCGCCCTCGCGGAGAGCTTTCAGGAGAACAAGGGCTTCGGGGTGAGCCTCGTCCTCCTGCGCGATCAGGTCGTGGGGGACGCGCGCGTGGCGCTCCTCGTGCTGCTCGGCGCGGTGGGGTTCGTCCTGCTGATCGCCTGCGCCAACGTGGCGAATCTTCTGCTCTCCCGCTCGGCGGCCCGCCAGAAGGAGGTCGCGATCAGGGCCGCGCTAGGGGCGACCCGGTGGCGCATGGTGCGCCAGCTTCTCACCGAAAGCGTCCTGCTCTCTCTGGCGGGCGGCGCGCTCGGGATAATGGTCGCCTCCGTCGCGGTCAGGGTTCTGGTCGCGGCGGGCCCGGACAACATCCCGAGAAAGCATGAGATAGGCATCGACTTTGAGGTGCTCGGGTTCACCCTGCTGGCCTCCTTCCTGACGGGCATACTCTTCGGCCTCGCGCCCGCCCTTCAGGCGTCGCGGTGCGACCTGAACGAGAGCCTGAAAGAGGGCGGGCGGGGCTCGACCGGGATTCGCGGCAACCGCGTGCGCAGCCTGCTCGTGGTGGCGGAAGTCTCGCTCTCTCTGGTGCTGTTGATCGGGACCGGGCTCATAATCAAAAGCTTCGTCCAACTGCTGAGAGTCGATCCGGGGTTCAACCCTCAAAACGTCGTCACGATGACCGTGGACATACCCGACTCGAAGTACCCGTCCGACGAGAAGCAGAGGGAGTTCTACCGGCAGGTGCTCGGGAGGATCAAGGCCCTGCCGGGCGCGGAGACGGTCGGGGCGGTGTCGGAGCTGCCGCTCGGAGGGGGCGAGGAGGTGGACGGGTTCATCATCGAAGGCCGGCCCGTGCCGACGACCCTGACCGACATGCCTCTGGGCGACCAGCGCGTGATAGATGAGAATTACTTCGACGCGATGCGCATCCCCCTCGTCTCCGGGCGCAACTTCAACGAGCGCGACACTGTGAAAGCTCCCCTCGTCACGATCATCAGCAGGGGCCTCGCGCGCCGCTACTTTCCCGGAGAGGACCCGGTCGGCAAGCGGATAAAGATCGACGCCCTGGGCAGGCCCGACATCCCCTGGACCGAGATCGTCGGGGTAGTGGGGGACGTGAAGCATTCTTCACTCGACATAGAGTCGAGGCCGCAGTATTACCTCCCTTACTATCAGGTCACTTTCTCGAACATGTCGTTCGTGGTCCGGACCTCTTTCGAGCCCCGGGGCATGATCTCCGCGATGCGCGACGAGCTGTGGGCGGTCGATAAGGACCAGCCCATAACGGACCTGCGGACTATGGGGCAGTACATGGACAACGCGGTGTCAAGGCAGCGCTTCAGCGTCACGCTGCTCGGGCTGTTCGCGGGGCTGGCCATCATCCTGTCGGCGGTAGGGATTTACGGCGTCGTCTCCTATTCCGTCACGCAGCGCACGCATGAGATAGGCATAAGAATGGCTCTGGGAGCCCGATCCGTGGACGTGCTGCGGCTGGTGGTCGGGCAGGGCATGGCGCTCACGCTCGCTGGCGTGGCCCTGGGGCTGGCCGCGGCGTTCGCCCTGACGCGGATCATCGCGAGCCTGCTCTTCGGCGTGAGCGCGTCCGACCCGTTCATCTTCGCCGCCGTGCCCCTGCTCCTGATCTGTGTGGCCTTCGTGGCCAGCTACCTGCCCGCGCGCAGGGCCATGAAGCTGGACCCGATGATCGCTTTGAGGTATGAGTGACAGGGCCATCTAATCTCTGAAATTCTGGGTCACCATAAGGCCGCGGAACCCTCCGTCGAGAATGCCGATCCCGACGCGGCCGAACTGTGGGCGCAGGATGTTCGCCCTGTGCCCCGGCGAGTTCATCAGCCCCGTGTGCGCGACGGAGAGCGTGGGCGCGAGCGCGAGGTTCTCCCCGGCGGTCCGGAAGGTGACGCGCGCCTCCCGGATGCGGTCGAACGGGCTGCGGCCTTCCGGCGTGGAGTGAGAGAAATACCCGCGCGCGAACATGTCAGCTGAATGCCTCCGCGCGACCTCCGTCAACTCCGGGTCGGGCGCGAGCGGCTCAAGCCCCGCGGAGACCCGCTCGGCGTTCACCATCTCAAGCATCCGCGCTTCGAGGTCGGGGCGCGGCTCGGTGTCGGCGACCTTGAAAGGGAGTTTGACGCTCTCCCCCGATTCCGGCTCAGGCCGGATCGTGAGCATGTTGAACGTGCGCGAGATCGCCTCATCGAAGATCGGGCTGAGGGACGATTCGAGGCGCTCGGTGGCCGTGGAAAAGTGGTTTACCAGAAGGCTCTGCCGGGCCGAACGGTGCAGGCCGTCGGACAGGGGCAGGGCCAGCAGCAGGGAGGCCATAATGGCCGCCAGTATCAACCCGTTTAATAATCCCGGCAGGATTCCGAGGAGCCGGTTATACCGGCGTCTGTGTATGTCTTTCGGGAGCCGCCTCAGAAGCCTGTATCCTAACACCTGAATTAAGAGGCCCGCGGCCGTGGCCGTGAGAAGGAAGGCGAGCGGCAGGAGCCACACTTCGGACCAGTCCAGGAACAGTTGCAGGAACCGGGCCACCGACTGGTAGAAGCGCAAGCCCGCGAGCAGGCTCACGAGCCAGCGCACCAGATCGAGCAGGCCGAGTATGAACCCGCGCCTCCATCCATAAAACGCGCTCGCCAGGATAACGAGGATCAGAAAAATATCGACGTAGGTCCAGCCCATAATCAGTGCGCGACAACCATCCGATTACTCGACACCCGCGCGGCCATGATCGAGTATAGCCAAAGGCCCGCCCCCCGAGAAGTCGCGAGAACTTTGATATTGACATGGAGCCACCGCAGGAATAATGTAAGGGCGCATTCGCAATCTGATGTTTCAGTAAGAGTCTTGCTTTCTCTCTCAGGCCAAAATCAACCCGTTAATTTGCTACGAAGGCAGACCAATGTGATAGGAGGAACATGTCATGACAGGTAATGCTCCTGCCCCGAATCAGCCGGCCACGCCGATGGGTGTTCCGGCCTCAACGGCCAACAGCCTGGTAAACGTTAATACAGCCAACACGGACAAAGTGGGCGTATTTACGACGGCCCAGTCGTTAGTAACTTTCTCCGGAGCGGTGGCCGCCGTGACCACCATATGGAACGTGCTGGGGACAGTTTACACGCCGCTGGAGACGGCCAAATGGGTCCCCGTCGTTCTAGCACTGCTCATAGGTCTGTTCATCTACATGACGAGCGTGACTCAGGATCAAACCTGGAAAGATAAGCTGTCCAGCCTCGGGGTCGCGGTAGTGAACTCTTTCACGATAGCGGCGGCGGCTCTGGGTATTAATCCTTGACGCATAAGACGTACAGTTATTGATTTTGAAAAAACAATGTCGCGCTTTCCGCCCGCAAAATCTCAGGGAACAGGGCGTTTTGAAGGCGGTAGAGGCGACGTTCATTATTCAAAGGTCGATAACATCACCACATCTTTTCAACCGGAAGGCAGAGATTAGACCGGCGTCTCAGGCTACGTGTGCTTCGATCAAAGCCCCTCGCGCGCTCAGGCTTCTATCGACGACAGGCCTTTGAAGGTCGGGGTGAGGGCCGGGTAGAGAGACCTGTACCGGTCGTACATGCGCAGGTACATATCTTCGTCCCGCGCGTCGGGGCTGACTCGCCCGGTAATCTTCACCGTCTCCGAGCAGGCCGTCTCGACATCCTTCCAGGCCCCGCTGCCGGTCCCGGCGAGGAGGGCCGCCCCGAAGGCCGCGCCTTCCGTGGTGTTGACCACGGCCAGTTCCACCGAGAGGATGTCGGCGAGAATCTGCCGCCAGAGGGCGCTCTTCGCGCCCCCGCCCGATACGCGCGCCTGCTCGATGGCCCCGAGGCCCGCGCCCTGAATGAGGGCGAAGCTGTCCTTCAGGCCGAAGGCCACGCCTTCGAGCACGGCCCGCGTCAGGTGGCCTCGCCTGTGCCGCACGGTGAGCCCCACCCACGCGCCCCGCGCCAGAGGGTCGGGGTAAGGCGTGCGCTCGCCGGAGAGGTAGGGCAGAAAGAGCAGGCCTTCGCTCCCGGCAGGGACCCGCGCCGCCTCTTCGATCAGCTCGTCGAAGCTCGCTCCGGGCGCGAGGCTGTCGCGCATCCATTGCAGGCTCCCCGCCGCGCTGAGCATCACGCCCATAAAATGCCAGCGGTCGGGCAGGGCGTGGCAGAACGAATGCAACCGGCCCTCGGGCTCGACCAGGGCCGATTCCGTCGGGGCGAACACGACCCCCGAAGTGCCCAGAGTCAGGGCCACTATGCCTTGACGCACCGCGCCCATGCCGACGGCTCCCGCCGCCTGATCCCCGCCGCCTGCCATAACCGGAGTGCCCTCTTTGAGCCCCGTCGCCTCCGCCGCGTCGCGCGTCACCTCCCCGGTCACCTGAGGCCCCTCGAAGGTCGGGGGCAGCCACTCCGCCGGGATGTCGAGCGCCGAGAGCACCTCGTCCGACCAGTCGCGACGTTTCAGGTCGAAGAGCATCGTGCCGGACCCGTCAGCCTTGTCCATGGCGAAGCCGCCCGTGAGCCTGTACCTGATGTAATCCTTGGGCAGAAGGAGGTGGCGCGCGCGCGCATAAAATTCGGGCTCATGCCTCTGCACCCACAGGATTTTGGGCGCGGTGAAGCCGGTCACGGCCTCGTTCCCCGTGATCTGAATCAGCCGCTCTTTGCCGAGCCGCTCGCGTATGAGATCGCACTCGTCGCCGCACCTCTGATCGTTCCAGAGGATGGCGGGGCGCAGGACTTCCCCCCGCCCGTCGAGCAGGACGAGGCCATGCATCTGACCGGTCAGCCCGACGGCCGACACGTCGGCTCCCGAAACGCCCGCCTGAGAGAGGGCGCGATTGACGCTCTCGACCACGCCCCGCCACCAGTCTCGCGGCTCCTGCTCCGACCAGAGGGGGCGCGGCGTCGAGAGAGTCAGTTGCGTGGTCGCGCTCGCCGCGACCCGGCCCGCGCCGTCTACGACGAGCGACTTCGCGCCGGTCGTGGAGATGTCGATGCCGAGAAAGAGGCTCATAAAATACGCTCCGAAAAATTATGAAGAGTATACGACAGAGGGAGGGTCCGCGGAGCAAACTTCGCGGGCGCGATCTTGACGGAGAGATTCATGAACGGCCAATATATGCCGGCGCGTGGACGCACCCCTTCAATGGCTCGGCCATCCAATCGGTCAGGGAGAGGGCATGGCTCTGGAAAAAATCTCATACTTGAATCTGCCGAACTGCTTCAGGCTTTCGAACGGGGAGGTCGAAGTCGTCGTGACGACCGACATCGGCCCCCGCATCATACGCTACGGATTTACAGGCCATCAGAACATGCTCGGAGAACTCCCGGAGGCGGCCCCGGACGCCGACCTCGACCGGTGGAAGCCGTGGGGAGGCCATCGCCTCTGGGCCGCCCCGGAGGCGATGCCGCGCACCTACGCGCCCGACAACACCGCAATCGAATATGAAATCCTCGGAGAAAACTCTATCAAATTGATGCAGCCAACCGAGCCGGCGGCCGGGATTCAAAAAGAGATCACCGTAACCGTTGAGCCCGGCGGGACGGCCGTCGCCGTGCGTCACAGGATCACGAACCGGAACCTCTGGCCAATCGAGCTGGCCCCGTGGGCGATCACGATTATGAACGGCGGCGGGGAGGTGATTCTCCCGCAGGAGCCGTACCGCCCGCACCCGGAGGCCCTATTGCCTGCCCGCGCGCTCGTCCTCTGGCATTACACCGACCTGAGCGACCCCCGCTGGACTCTCGGCAGGGAATACATTCGATTGAGGTGCGACGCTGCCTCGCCGGAGCCTCAAAAGATCGGCATCGCGAACAAGCAGGGGTGGGCCGCGTACCTTCGCGAAGAGACCCTGTTCGTGAAGCGATTCCCGTATCAGGAGGGGGCGGTCTATCCCGACTACGGCTGCAACACGGAGACCTTCACGGCCGGCTCTTTCATCGAACTGGAATCGCTCGGCCCCCTGACCCGCCTCGAACCCGAAGCCTCCGCCGACCACGTCGAGCGCTGGCACCTCTTCGGCAACATCAGCGGCGGAGAGGTTGGGTCAGTGGTCAGGGATGGCGCATGATGCGCTTCGCGCGGCGCGGTC
Source organism: Blastocatellia bacterium (assembly GCA_035634255.1). GTDB lineage: Bacteria > Acidobacteriota > Blastocatellia > UBA7656 > UBA7656 > DATLMR01. Next base: position 96,901 of record DASQDI010000160.1, on the reverse strand, counting down.
AGGGGCCGGGGGTCAGGTGATGATAAGAGACTTTCTTTATAAAATCGCCCTACTTCCTGAATCCTGGCCACTGACCACTGACCCCTGCTCACCTGACTTCCAGGCGGGCGAGCTTGTGCCGGGTCGAGTCAGGCCCCACCATTATGTCGAACAGCCCCGGCTCCACCACGCGATTCATGTTCAGGTCGAGGAAAGAGAGTTTGTCCGGGGTGATCGTGAAAGTGACCGTCCTGCTCTGCCCCGGCGCGAGGGTGATGCGCTCGAACCCCTTCAGCTCTTTGACCGGGCGGGTCACGGAGCTGACCTGATCCCTGATGTAAAGCTGAACGATCTCGTCGCCCGCGACCCGGCCCGTGTTCGTGACCGTCACGCTCACCGAAGCCTGCCCGGCGGGGCCGATCTTTTCCGGCCTCACGGCGGGCGTTGAGTACTCGAAAGTCGTGTAGCTCAGGCCATGCCCGAAAGCGAAGAGCGGCTCCTTGCTCGTGAAGAGGTAGCCCCGCTTGGCGGTCGGCTTCTGGTTGTAATAGATGGGCAACTGGCCGACCGAGCGCGGGAAACTCACGGGCAGCTTCCCGCTCGGGTTGTAATCTCCGAATAAAACGTCCGCCGCCGCGACGCCCGTCTCCTGCCCGAGGTAGAAGCCTTCGAGAATGGCGGGCGCGTTCTCCGCGATGTAGTTGATCGAGAGCGGGCCGCTGTTGATGAGAAATACGATTGTCGGCTTGCCCGCCTCAAGTACGGCTCTGACGAGTTCGTTCTGTTGGCCGACCAGTTCGAGGCTGTCGCGGTCCCCGAGGTGGTTCTCGGCCCATGCTTCCTTGTTGGTGTCTTCGTTGCCCCCGAGCGCGAGCACCACGGCGTCCGAGGCCCTCGCCGCCTGAACGGCCTCGGCGATCAGCTTCGCCTCGCCGGACGGGTCGGGCAGGCGGGCTTTGTCCGCCCACCAGTCTCCGCCTTCCACGGTGATGTTGCAGCCTTTCGCGTAATTCACTTTGACGCGGCTTCCCACCTTCGAGCGGATGCCGTCGAGCAGGCTCACGCCGCGCATCGGATCATCGCTGTAGCCGCCCAGGTGTGCGCGGTCCGCGTTCGGGCCGATCACCGCGATTGACCTGAGCCTGCCGGGGTCGAGCGGCAGCACGTTCTTCTCATTTTTCAGGAGCACGATGGAGCGGCGCGCGGCCTCGGCGGCGAGCTCCCGGTGGGGCTGGCTGTTCGCCAGCTTCGCGGCGCGCTCCGGGTCGACGTATGGGTTTTCGAAGAGGCCGAGCAGGAACTTGGCCTTCAGGATGCGGCCCACCGCGCGGTCGAGCGCGGACTCCGACAGCTTCCCTTCCGCGATCAGTTGCGGGATGGTCTGGTAACAGTCGGGGTCGGGCAGCTCGACATCGACCCCGGCTTCGAGCGCGAGTTTCGCGGCTTCGGCTTTATCCGCGGCCACGCGGTGGCGCGTGTACAACTGCGCGATGCCGTCGTAATCGGAGACGATCAGGCCGGTGAAGCCCCACTCGCGGCGCAGGACTTTCTCAAGCAAAAAGCGGCTCGCGTGCGAGGGGACGCCGTCGATCTCGTTGTAGGAAGGCATGACGCTCATCAGGCCCGCTTCTTTAACCGCGGCCTCGAAGGGCGGTAGGAACACTTCGCGGATTATCCTCTCCGAATAGTTGGCCGGGGCGATGTTGGTACCGCCCTCGGGCTGGCCGTGCGCCGCGTAATGCTTGCCCGTCGCGATGACGTGCTCGCGGCCCACGCCCGGCCCCGGGCCCTGAAGCGCCTTGATGCAGGCGACGCCCATCCGCGACGCGAGGTACGGGTCTTCGCCATACGTCTCTTCGGTCCTCCCCCAGCGCGGCTCGCGGGCGAGGTCGAGATTAGGCCCAAGGACCTGATGGCCCCCGCGCGCCCGGACCTCAAGCGCGGCGGCGGTGAAGACCCTCCGGACGAGCTCCGTGTCCCAGCTCGCGGCCAGGGCGAGCGGCTGAGGGAAGTGGGTGCCCCCCTTTGCCATGTGCCCGTGCAGGGCCTCGTCGTGGAAGATGGCGGGGATGCCGAGGCGCGTCTTCTCCGCGAGGAACTTCTGCACGGCGTTGGCGAAGACCGCGGAGGCGCGCGCGTCTTTCCTCTCCCTCTGCCGCGCGATGTGGCCGATGCCGTTTTTCAAAACGACGGACGCTTTTTCGGGCGAGAAGTCGCCCCGGTCGGGGAAGGAAAAATTCCCCGGCTCGTCTATCTGCTGCGGCTTCTTCACCCACAGGCATGACAGTTGCGCCACCTTCTCTTCGAGCGTCATCCGCCCGACCAGGTCAGCCACCCGCCGCTCGACCGGCAGCCGCGCGTCGCGGTATCCGGGTCGGTCCCCCTGTAAGCTCGCCTCCGACTGTGCGCAGAGGACGAGCGCCGCGATCAGCAGGGCCGGGAGGGTGCTGCGCCTCCCGCGTTCGATGAGGTTCGAATGCAATCGGTTTTTATTCAATCGACTCTCTTGTGATTATGGTTTTCGGATTAACGCACGCCGAGCAGAATGTCGACGGTCAGCTGGTCGAGCCGCTCGTAGCGCAGACCTCTGGAGGCCATCGCCGCGCGGTCGAAGCTGCGCGAGAGTAGGCCGGCCGCCTGCTCTCTGGAATACCCGGACCCCTGTGCGCCGGAGTCGCCTTCGACCATCTCCCCGAGCAGAGCCTTGATCTCCGGGTCAGCATTCCACCTCGCGGCCTTCTCTTTCAGTATGAGGTAGGTCCGCATGCAGCCGCGCGCGAAATCCTTGACGCCTTCGTAATCCTCAGTCCGGTAGGCGTGGGCGTCGAAGTGGCGCGGGCCGTCATAGCCCACGTCTTCCAGAAATTTGACCAGCCAGAAAGCCGCGCGGGGGTTGGCCGAGCCGAAGCGCAGGTCCTGATCGTAGCGGCCCGGCACCTGATCGTTGAGGTCGATGTGGAATAGCTTGCCCGCCTCCCACGCCTGCGCGACGGAGTGCGTCATGTTCAGGCCCGCCATGTGCTCGTGCGCCACTTCGGGGTTCACGCCGACCATCTCGGAATGGTCGAGCGTCTCGATGAAGGCGAGGTACGCGCCCGTGGTCGGCATGTAGATGTCGGCCCGAGGCTCGTTCGGCTTCGCTTCGAGCGCGAACCTGTAGGCGTACCCCTTATCAATCGAGTATTCGCAGAGGTAATTGACGGCCTCGCGCAGGCGCTTGATGGCCTCGTCCGGGCGGCGGCACCCATCCGTCTCGACCCCTTCGCGCCCGCCCCACAGCACGAATATTTCGGCCCCGAGCTCCGCGCCGATGTCCATGGCCTGCATGGTCTTCTGCAGAGCGTAGGCGCGGACGCCCCCGTCGTTGGCCGTGAAAGCGCCGTCGCGGAAGGCGGGGTCGAAGAAGAGGTTGACCGTGGCCATCGGCACTTTGAGGCCGCTCGCTTCGCATGCCTGCCTGAATTCGCGCACGATCCGGTCGCGCTCCGAGGGCGTGGAGTCGATGGGCACGAGGTCGTTGTCGTGAAGATTGACTCCCATCGCGCCCGCCTCCGCGAGCAGCCTGACCGCGTCGGAGGGGGACAAGGTCGGGCGCACCGCCTCGCCGAAAGGGTCGCGCCCGCGGTTGCCGACCGTCCATAATCCGAAAGTGAATTTGTGCTCGGCGCGCGGAGTGTAAGCGTCTGTAGACATGTCCAATCCCTCCCCTTCGACGGATGATGATCGCCCTCGCGAGGCGACGCCTATACTAGCTCAACCGCCCGCGCGGATCAATTTCACCCGGAGCCGTTACTCGTCGCGGTACCACGGCATCTTGAAGCGCAGGAGGTTGGCGGCGCTGCGCGTGGGCGTCAGCAGTACTCTCAGCGCATGCTTCAAGATCACATAGTCGGAATCGTGCATGGGCCGCAATATGTAGCGCTCCGCCATGTCTTCGCCCATCATCCATGCCGTCCCGACTGTCGGGGTGATTACCAGATCGACGTAGGCCATCTTGCGCTTGCCCTTGCCGGAGTGGGGCGTGTGCAGCCCGACGTTGCCTATCGCGGCCTGGCTGAGCGGGCCGAGCTCGAACTGCGCGCTGCACGCGGCAGACCAAGCCATAGCCTTCAGGCGGCTGACCCAATAATCCTTGGACCGTCCGAACTCCTGTCGCAACCCTTTCAGGTCGTTCTGAACGTAAATCCACCCGTGGGCGGAGCCTCCCATCGGGTGCGCGACGTAGTTGGTGAAAAACTTACCCCCGTCCGACCACCCCCCGAGCCCTCTGACCGACCTGAAATAATCTTTGACGAAAGGCCCCTTCAATTCGCGCCGCGTCTTCTCCTGCGTCAGGTCGAACGCATGCTCGATGGCGAGGAGGAGGAAGTATTGCCTGAGCGCCGGGCCCCACCTGAAACCCGGATATTCCTTGCCGCGCGCCGCGCCCTTCTTACCCGGCCCCACAGTACCTACGGGAGGCAGCACGAGCTGCGGAAGAATCTCGGCCTTGTCGCCCCCTTCGATCCGGATGGCCGGGGGCGGGTCGCGCTTGATCCTCTCCTTAATAAACAGGGTTTCCAGGTCGGGCGGGAGGCGCGGGCAGTCTCCCGCGGGCGTGGCGGAGCCGCCCTCTGTAGTTTCGCAAAGTGATGGCTCGGCTTGAATGCCTCTGTCATCCCGAGGCGGGCTGGGATCGGTTTGTCCATTTGCCGGGGGAGATATTAAGACGAAGAACGCTAGCAGGAAGGGGATTCGGGTCATTACTAAACCTTATAGATCCTGAATCACGTCCTCGGCCAATCTATTAGACAACCTTAACCTTGTCAATGTATAAGCGGTGCGCGAAGAGTTGCCGCCGCATCTCGCCTTCAACGAAACCTCTCAAGCCATGCCGTCTTCAGTCGAAAAAGCGCGGGCCTGGGCCTAACAACGGGTTGCAGCGCAATGGCGCGCGAGCCGCGAGCGCGGCGACAAATTGTTCGGCGTCGGATTTTTTACGGACGGTTCGACAGGCGTACATCCAAGCTGCTAATATGACGCGGTGGAAATTCGGGGAGTCCGGCGGGGCTGTCTGATTCGCTTTATATTTTCGAAGCAATGAGGCACGTAAAGTAGAGAGGCCGCCGACTCGCCGGGCTGATTCCGTTCGAATAAACGTCCCGTGCCACCCTTGATCGACGGCAGATCAAACCTCACGCGGTTCTTTAAGAATTGGGCCGAATATTTCAAGGCCAGCGGTATAGCCTTGTAGTCTTATTGTAGGCGCTTGTGATCAATCCGACCTGGAGCGGAAACATGAAGAGGCTGAGTTTTTTTATGCCTTGCCTCGCAGTCCTGTGTGTCTTCTATTTATTGGCCGGGCAGGCCGAGCTCTCGCGGCGCTCGCCGGCCCTCCTCAATCAACTCCCCGACCCTTCCGAGGCGAAGGTGGAGGTCGCGCCCGTGCTCGAAAACCTGGACCGGCCGGTCTACCTGACCGGCGCCGGAGATGGCAGCAAGCGGGTATTCATAGCGGAATTGCCGGGACGCATCAAAACTCTGCCTCCGGGTGCCTCTTCGCCGACGGTATTTCTCAACATAACCGCGAAGGTGAGGACGGGCTCGGAGGACGGCCTGCTCGGGCTGGCCTTCCACCCCGAGTACGAGAACAACAGGCGCTTCTACGTCTCCTACACGCGGGTGCCCGACGGGGCCCTCGTCATAGCCGAGTACCGCGCGTCGCGGCAGGACCCGGACGTTGCCCTGACCGACGAGCGCGCTCTGCTGACCATCCCCCAGCCCTCGGCGATTCATCACGGCGGCATGATAGATTTCGGCCCCGATGGGTTCCTTTACATATCGACGGGCGACGCGGAATGGGAAGACCCCGCGCGCAGAGCGCAGGATAAGGAATCGCTCCGCGGCAAGATACTGCGCATAGATGTTGATGGCCCGACTCTGGCGGGGCCATACTCGACTCCCGCGACCAACCCCTTCTCCGGCGCGATTCCCGGCAGGGATGAGATATACGCCACGGGCTTTCGCAATCCCTGGCGGTTCTCGTTCGACAGGGCGGACGGACGGCTTTACGTCGGGGATGTCGGGCACAATAGGCGCGAAGAGATAAACCTCGTCACCGCCGGAGGCAACTATGGCTGGCGCGTCTTCGAAGGCACCCTTTGCACGAACTTCGACTCTTCACTGTGCGGCGTTCTACAAACCGCCCCTCCCCTGATCGAGTACGACCACACGGGCGGGCGGTGCTCGATCACGGCGGGCTACGCCTACCGCGGGGCGAAAGCGACCCTGCCCGCGGGCTCTTACGTCTACGGCGATTTCTGCACGGGCGAGATATTTCTGTTCGAAGAGGGCGCGCCGAAACTCCTTCTCGACACCGGCCTGAACATCACGTCCTTCGGCGAGGACGAGGACGGAGAGATTTATGTAATCGGCATCGGGGGCACCGTGCATCGCCTTTTGATCGCCAGCGCGCAGGAGCCGGAGATAAGGATAGACTCGATCCAGGTGCGCAACCGGTCTACGGGGAACATACTGGAGCCGGTCGTGGTGAAGAAGAAGGGCAAGAAATTCAACCTCGTCGTGCGCGGCGCGGGCTTCTCGGAGGGCACGGTCGTCTTCGTCAACGGGGTGAAGCTGAATACACAGGCGGGCTCGACTCCGGGCTCGGAATTAATCGCGAGGCTGCGCGCCGATACCCTGTCTCAGCCCGGCCCTCTCATAATCGAGGCGGTCACCTCTGACGGGCTTCGCTCGAACAGGCAAGTGATAGAGGTCCTCACAGAGCCCGACAAATAGAGAGCGGCCCATCCACGATGGGCCGCCCCTCGAATCAGCCGGCGGGTTGTGCGAAGCCGCCCTTGTTATTTAATGTTATTCAACCCGTTCGGGACGCCGGGGGGGTGGAGGAGCAGTTTCATATTGAACATAAGAGCACGTTTATTTAACGATTGATCTATGAAGACCAGAGAAGAGTCTGACGAGCCCATTGAAAGCCCGGTCGAAACACTGGAGCGGATGCGCGACCAGGCCGGGGCGGACGCCCGGTCGGAGAAGGGCATCTTCAAACGCCTCGGGCGCGCGATAAGGTACGGCTGGCTCTGGCTGCTCGTTAAAGCCGGCCGCGCGACCTGGAAGAAGATAGCGGGAGTGCTGGTCCTGGTCCTCGCGGTCATTCTCTTCATCTCCTTCAGCCCTCTCGAAGAAGAGCCCGCGTACGGCCTTGATCACGATTTCGCCATCGAATCGAACGAGTTCCTCTCGACCATCTCGGGGGCCACGGACACGCCATTCCTGCCGGGCAACCGGATCGACATCATGCCTAATGGGGACCGGTTCTATCCCGAGATGCTCGCGGGCATCGAGCAGGCGCAGAAGTCGGTCACGGTCGAGGCTTACATCTACTGGGCAGGCGACATCGGGCGGCGCTTCGCGGACGCTCTGGCGGCCAAGGCCAGCTCCGGCCTGCAAGTCAAAATCCTGCTCGACGCCGTGGGCTCGTCCTCGATCAGCGACGACATAATGAAGAAGCTCACCGACGGAGGCTGTCAGGTGCGGTGGTATCGCCCCGTGCGGTGGTACACCATCAGGCGATTCAATAACCGCACGCACCGCAAGTCTTTAATAATCGACGGCCGCGTGGGATTCACCGGAGGCGCGGGCATAGCGGATCACTGGAAGGGCAACGCCGAAGACCCCGACCACTGGAGGGACACGCAGATCAGGCTCGAAGGCCCGGCGGTCGCGACCCTTCAGGCGGGCTTCGCGCGCAACTGGCTCGAAACGACCGACGAGCTGATCTCCGGCGAGATTTACTACCCGCCTTACCAGACGCCGGGGCCTCTGGCGGTGCAGTCGATCCTGAGCTCGCCCGAGACCGGGTCCTCGACCGTGCGCATCATGTACTACCTCTCCATCGTGTGCGCCCGCAAGTCCATCTTCATCGCGAACCCCTATTTCGTCCCCGACGAGCAGGCCATAAGGATCCTCGCGGAGGCCAAACAGCGCGGGGTTGACGTGAAGATCATGGTGTCGGGCAAGCATAACGACAACTGGCTCGCGCACAACAACAGCACCCGCCTGTACGGGAAGCTGCTCGAAGCGGGGGTCGAGATTTACGAGTACAACAAGACGATGATGCATCATAAATACATGGTCTGCGACGGCGTCTGGTCTACCGTCGGCACCACCAACTTCGACAACCGGTCCTTCGCCCTCAACGACGAGAACAACGTCTGCGTCTACGACCACTCTTTCGCCAGCCAGTGGTCGCAGATGTTCCTCACTGATATCGCCGACTGTGATCTCGTCGACCTTGAGACATGGCGCAACCGCGGCGTCACGAGGAAGCTCTCCGAAGCCCTGGCGTCGATATTGAGGGATCAGGTGTAGGGCATCCGCGCCGTTCGCCGTCCGTGAGTGAGGGTATTCAAGTGGAAAAGAGAGCCTTCGGCAAGACAGGTCTTCAGGTGAGCGTGCTCGGCTTCGGAGGGGCGGGCATCGGCCTCGCGCAGGCTTCGCAGGGAGTCGTGGACCGGATGCTCGGCGAGGCGCTGGACTCCGGGCTCAACGTCATCGACACGGCCGAGTGCTACGGCAGCGAAGAGTTGATCGGCAACGCGGTCTTCGGGCGGCGGCAGCAGTGTTACCTCTTCACGAAATGCGGGCACAGCTCGGGCTTCGATCTGGAAAGCTGGGACCCGGAGCTGATCGAGCCGACCATAGACCGCAGCCTGCGGCGGATGCGCACGGATTACCTCGACCTCGTGCAACTGCACACGTGCGGCGAAGACGTGCTGCGCCGGGGGGACGTGATCTCCGCTTTGCAAAGAGCGCGCGATGCGGGCAAGACGCGCTTCATCGGTTACAGCGGGGACGGGGAGGCGGCCCGTTACGCCGTCGAGTCGGGAGCGTTCGACGCCCTGCAAACTTCGGTGAGCATAGCGGACCAGGAGGCGATAACGCTCACGCTGCCTCTGGCCCGGCGGCACGGGCTGGGAGTGATCGCGAAGCGGCCCATCGCCAACGCGGCCTGGAAAAGAGAAGAACGCCCCGGCTATGCCGAAGGCGAGTACTGGGACAGGCTCAAGGTGCTCGACTATGACTTCCTGCGTGACAGTGACGACGAGAGGGCGGTCGAAATCGCCCTTCGCTTCACGCTCGCCGCGCCCGGCGTGCACACGGCCATAGTCGGCACTACCAACCCCGACCACTGGCGTCAAAATATCTCGATGGTCCAGAGCCCCGGCGTGAAATATGATTTTCAGGCGATCAGAGAGAGGTGGCAAAAGGTCGCGGATACAATCTGGGTGGGGCAAGGGTGAGGGGCGGGAGTCTCTTCTCGCTACGGCAGGTCGTTAGGCTCTACTTCGCTCTCGACCTCCGACACGGACTCGCTCGAATGGCTCGCCTCGGGGAGCGCGGCCAGTTTCAATATAACTTTTTCCACTAACCTGCGCGCGTCTTCGGCATTGCTTATCGGAGCGTCAAGCGAGCGGAGCGGCTCAATCTCTCCGCTACCTCCGGTGGTCAGCAATTGATTATAAATTCTCTGCGCGTCCCCGCCCGTGGCGGGCAGCGGAAGGACCGGAAGGTTCGCGAGTCTCGCGCGCCGGTAAATCTCATAGGTCCCGCCGACGCCTCCTATCAATACCACGGCACTTGCTCTGCTCAGGCTTTCGGCATACGCGGCTTCTTCACCGGCAACGGTCACGACCTGACCGCCTTTAAAGTCCGCCTCTCCTCCCGCGGGAACGATTTGGATGAGATATTTATCTTCTTCCTTTCTGGCCACACGAATCCGCTCGGTGAAAGCGCGGGCCACGACGTGGTCCACGCCCCGCCAGCCTCCCGTGATGAGGCCATAACCCGCTTCAGCCAGAATCCCGCCCAGAGCTTCGCTCGCGAGCAACTGGGCATCCGTCAGAGTGTATGACCCGGTCCCGGCGACCAGCACCCACCTCTCTTTGAACTCCCACGTCAGCATCAGCACCGAAGTCATTTTAGGCTGCGGCGTGACCGTCTCGCGCCTCTGAAGCGACGGTATCTCCACCGTGTACGTTGCAGGCGGAGCCAGTCTTAGCTTATAAGGCATTTCATCGAATACGCCCGTCGCGATCACCTTGGACGAGTTGTCTAGTATGCGGAACTGTTTGCCCCGGTAGATCGGGGAGAAGTTTATGTGAACATTTTTATATTCTTCTTTATCCTCTTCGCCCCGGTTTAAAAGCTCGTCGTGAACTCGCAGGAAGTGGATGGTGGAACCCTCGGCCGCGGCAAGCTCCGCGCTCGACGGAGAGAAATCGACCTGCCTGATCGGCCTCGCGCCTTCCTGCTGCTCGGTCGAGCAGACGGCTTGCCTGTTATCGGTTCGCCAGATTTTCATCGCGCCGTTTTCGAGCGCGGCGGCAATCAGCTTTCCGTCCGAAGAGGCGGACATGCTGAGAACGCTCGCGCCGATGATGCCCGCATGTGTAATTACCGTCCTCTCCAGGGACCACAGCACGATTCCAAGAGGCCGGGATTGGGTGGCGGCCACCATTTCCGATCCCGAGGCCCAGATAATATGGGTACACTCTTCTGTTAGGGGTCTTTTAAGATTCTCCGGGGGGCTGTGGACCGGCGCGTTATCAGCGCTGAAATGAATCGTCCCGTCCTGGTAAACGGCGGCGAGATGCTGTCCGTCCGGGGACCATGCGATGGCGGGAATTCCGGCAGATTCGCGCCTCCCCGTCTCCACAGCCCTGTTAGTCTCCCACCGCGGGTGCTCGTCGGGATGCCAGCGGATTATCGAGCCATTCGACAGAGACATGGCGATCTGGGGCGTGCCGGGCCTCCAGCTCAACCGCCTGATCGTGCCGGGCAGGTCCTTGAATTCGAATTTGGATTTAAGCTCGAACTTCGGCCTCACCGAGCCGTATTCCGAGATCAAAAATATATTGGATGTCGTGCTCAATCCTCCGTTCAGCGCGAAGGCGACCGACTTCGAGTCCCACGACCACGCGACTGAAGAAAAATCGGGTAAATACTGAGGCTCGTCGCTCGACCGCTGCTGACCTTCGGTCTCTTCCCTCTGTAAAAACATCTCTATCCATTCCGCGACTCTTTTGATGGCTAGCCTGGCCGGGGGCAAGTCCAGAGGCATCTTTCTCAGCTCTCGCCAGTCGGCCCACTGGCGCGACTTGATCTCCCGCACGACCTCATCCTCCGAGGCCGGGTCATCAAGCGGCGGGGTGTCCGACAGGAGGATCGGGATTATGTACGGCGTGACTCCCTGCAATTTCTTATCAATGATGAACTCATTCATTTCGTAGCGGCAATGCGGGTTCCGCAAGTAGCCGGGCGTGATGATCAATAGAAATACTGTTGATTCATGCAATTGCCTGAGTAACATTTTTCCGAAGCGCGGCTCCGACCAGTCGGGGTAAACCGTGACCCGGTTATCCAATGCGGCCTTCAGGCTGTCGGACAGGTTGAGTATCAGATCGCCCTGGCCGTCTTCCGGCGCGTAGCTCATGTAGATGCTCGGGCTTTCCGGAAAACGCATGGGCTCGCGCGAGGTCTGCGGCGCGAATTGATGGAGAGATTCGCCGGTTTCGGCCGATATGATCGTTATGCCCCTCGTGTCGAGCACGGCCAGCTTCCTGCCATCGGGCGAGTACGCGAGATGGCGTATCGTCAACATGTGCTCGCGGCTCCTGCGAATCGTGAGGCCGGGCGCGTAGACGACCTCTTCGATCCCCTTCCCGGCCCCGACACCCGTTTCCGACTGCTGCTTGCCCAGAGAGATGGGCAGGCCTCCCATTCGCCTGAGCGCTTCCGCGCCGACCCGCGCGAATGGGATCGCGTCTTCGGGGAGCGCCTCCGCGCCCGAGGGGTCCGCGACCAGGGCCTCGAAGTCGAGTGACCTACCCGCGCGGCGCGTCACGAACCTTGAGACCGCTTGCAGGACTCGCATCAGCTCGCTGCGGAGCATCGACGTGCCCAATATTTCTCGCACGCCTTCGTAGAATTGATACTCACCTTTCTTCCCGGCCGCTTTGCCTTCCGCCGCGACCTCCCTCTGGATTATGCCGCCGAGCAACACTTCGGCCAGGTGCGACTGACCGGTCTGCGGCAGCATCGTCTCCTGAACGAGGCGCATGACCTCAAGCGTCAGCGGCACGGCCGAAAGGTAGGCCGCGAACTGAAACGCCTCGGGCGAGACAAGCGAGCGGAACCGCCGCACGCGCTCTTCGGCGGAGATCACAGGCTCGTCAATCACCTCTCCGGGCCCCCGCTCTTCGTCACCCGAATCGGGCCGCAACAGGACGGCCCCCGTCGATAAGCCCGCTCCCATCAGGCTCGCCGCCCAGCGGCCTATTGAAACGGGCTCAAGGCTAATCACCGGCAGGGCCATGTCCCGGCCGACGGGCTCGGTGTCCCACCACTCCTTAACAACGCTCAACTGGCTGTTCGGCAGTCCCGGCATGAGCGACTCGACGTAGACATCCGGCGCGCCTACCGCCGTGTGCCTCCACAACCTTTCGGCCAGAACCTGAACGAGCGTGACAGGAGTCGTCTCGCCCCATTCGCGCAGGGCGCGGTCCATCCGGCCGTCGCGCCAGCCCTCTGATACGCAGTCGCTCACGACTAAGATGAGGCGGCGCGAGGTCGGGTGCCTCAACTCCTTCGGGCTTCGCATCGCGCCCGATGGGCCGGAGACGCGGACCCCATTCTCCACCGGCTTCAGGCTATAGCTCCGGACATCGGAAAAGATCCCGACCTGACCGAGCAACCGGGAGAATTCGCTGATCGATTGACTCCATATCTCTAGCGAAGGCGCGTCTTCGACCACCAGCGCGACGTCGAACCACCGCTCCTTTCGCGGGCGGAAGACGGGAGAGAGAAAGAGTGAGGCGGACAGGTCGGCGCGGACCGAGCTGAGTTCCGCGACGAGCTGGACGGTCGCCTCTTCGTCGAGCGTGAAGTCGCGGCGGGAGGGGAATCTTCGCGAGAACGGGCGAAGCGCGCGGGAAATGGCGAGCGCCTTCGGGAGCGCCGAGACTCCGGGGGCGCGGACCCTCGACGCGCCCGCAGGATGGGAGCCCGCCGCCGAAAGGCCGGAAGTGTAGACCGGGGTCTCCTGACTTGCGCCCGGCACGACGACGCGCCTCCTGATCTTCTCCCTCTCGGAAGGAGGCGGGGCGGGCTCCTGCACGACCGGGGCCGGGCGAGCGGGGGCGGAAGGCTCCGCCTTCGCCTCCGCCTTCACGGCTCCGGGGCGGGGCAAGAATTTAGCGAGCCATAGAGCGTCCCTGATGTCTCTGTAGTCGGCGGAGAGCCCGGCCCCCATCAATATTTGAGCCAGCTTTTCGATCATGTCGGCTAGAGTGTGGAGAGCTCTTTGAGCAACAGGTCCACGAAGACATCCCGGTTGGCCGATATGCCGTCGCGCTTCTGCATCAGCATATGGATGGCGTTAAGCAACTGGTCGGTCGCGAGCGCCCCCGAGCTTCTTCGCTCAAGAAACTCCTCGATTATTTCGTCGGCCTCCGCCGCCGCTTTGGCGCCGAGGTGCGCCGAGACTATCCTCCCGAGCAGTTCTCTGTCAGGCTCGGGCATTTCGAGGCGCAGGCACCGGCGCAGGAAGGCCGACGGGAACTCGCGCTCGCCGTTGCTCGTGAGCACCACGAAAGGGAATTCCCGGCACACGACGCGGCCCTTATGAATCGGGAACCTCTCGTCCTCTTTGTAAGCCTGTATGTGGACCGTCTCTTCGCTGTATCGCTCAAGCTCGGGGATGTCGAACCTGCCCTCTTCGAAAACGTTCAGCAGGTCGTTCGGGAGGTCTATGTCGCTTTTGTCGATCTCGTCTATCAGCAGAGCGCGCGGGCGTCCGGTCGGGAGCAGGGCCGTCCCCAGAGGCCCGAGCTTCAGGTACTTTTCGATGCCGGGCGCGCGCCCCTGGAACTGGGTCTCCTGAAGCCTGCCTATGGCGTCGTACTGATAGAGCGCGTCGCGCAGCGTGCTCCTGGACGTTATCGCCCATTGCAGCACGTTGCCCAGCCGCAGTTCGTAGGCGACGGCGTAAATGAGCGAAGATTTGCCCGAGCCCGGTTTGCCCGTGATCAGGATGGGCCGCCGCAGGTAGAGCGCCGCGTTCACTATCCGAACTATGTCGGGGCTGACCTGAAACGTCTTTCCGCGCTTCGTGTCCTCGTACATCGCGTCGTCGTCTTTTCCGGGCAGCCGCCGCTCTATGGCTATCTCGCCCCCGAACTCGCGCCATTTGGGAGGCGGCGGCAGGCGCTCGATCCCGTTATGCGGTTTCCTCTTTCCGGTAAAAATCTCCCAGCTCATCTTTATTTACACCTCTCTCATCGGCCGATAGGTCGCAGTTGCTCGTTCATCGGATTGCGCTCGGGGTCGTCCCAGAAGAGGGTGAGAGAGCATCCCAGATGGTCCGCGTCCGCGGCGGCCGCGGCCGTGGCCTCAGCCCGGATGATCTTCAATTTCTGGGGCATGGCTTCGAGAGTCCCGCTCACGAGAAAGTGTTCGAGCTTTGTCTTGAACGCGCGCCAGTCCGAAGGCGCTTTCCTGCCCCAGAGGGCGAGGGGCGCGCCCGCGCGCAGGCCCGCGATCAAGAGGTCGTTCACCTTCTTCGAGCGCTCTTCGATGGGCACGAAGAGGAAGCTGATGCAGTCGCCGTACTCCCCGCCTTTCAGGTCGCTCATCACCTTCGCCCCCGTGTACGAGCCCGGCTCTATCCAGAGGGCCGAAAGCGCCTCGTTCCTTTCGAGCTTCCGGCGTATCCGATTCGTCAGGCTTACCCAATCTTTCTGCAGGAGCCCTTTCTTCACGGCCCGGTCGCGCCATCGCAGCAGCACCGGATAGACGGCCCCGAGACGATCAACCGTCTGCTCGAACAGGCACACTTCCCACTGGTCGGCGTCGCACGACAGAAGGTGCGCGGGCACGAACAGCTCTAAAACGATCTGGCCCTCGGAGACCGTTTCCGCCTCGGAGATGATCTTCACCAGACCCGCGCGAACGCCTTCGGGCGTGGGAGGGCAATCGATGTAGTTGTGCACCTCGCACCCGCCCTCATCGTTCAGCAGCCAGTATTCGAGCCTGCTCGGTAGCTCGTCCGGCAGGTCGACTATCAGGTAGCTCAGGGTGTCGGAGCCGCCCTCGCTCTCGTCCCGCAAACTCTCCCGCAGGTCCGCCACCATCTGCATGGTGCGCGCATTCTTATCGACCCACTCCGACAGGGCGGCCTGATCGTATTTCCTCGAAATCCTCTCGACGAATTCGAGTAGGGGAGGGGCCGCGCCCGCGCGACGCGGGGGCATATCCAGTAAGTTTTCGACCGCCTGATCGAGGTCGATCACTTCGGGGGCCCTCTGCCAATCGGGGGACGAGCGCACGTAGCACCGCCTCATCTCCGACGTGGTGATCGGCACCTTTTTGAGCAGGTCCCTCACGCTGATCGCGAGGCTGAAGCGCTCGATGTTCTCCCGCACCGTTTGCAGGGTGACGGGCTCAAGGTCGAGGCGCTCGAATGCATCAAGGAGCCCGGCCACGCCCCCCTCGATCCCGAAGGCCGAGCCCAATATATTGAGCAGGTCGCTTTCGGGGTCGCCCTCGTCGCGGGCGGACGCCTGCCGAACGTCCGGGGGCAAGCGCCCGTAAAGGGCGTCTCGCCTGCCGGCCTCCCGCAGATCGGCGGCGTTCAGAAGGATGACGCCGAGCCTCCTCAACTGGCCCACGGCGATACCCGAGGCGCGCGCCTGCTCGCGCACTTTGCCGGAGACGGGAATCTCCCCGACCACGCCGGAGCCTTGCGACGGGTCGTCGTAGTTGAAATAGACGGGCGTCTGGCGGGCGTTCCCGCTCGCGGCCAGGTCCCTGAAGTACTGCTGAGCGCTCTGCGTGAGCAGGCCGAAATCGGGCCACGGGCGGGCCGCGTCTTTTTCGAGGAGGTCGAGCAGAAACGACGAGAACTCGCCGGTGCGCCTGATCACGTTGTTCTTCGCCGTCTCTCCCGCCGCCGCCGCGAAAAGGACGAGCTGCTTCACCCTCGGGTCCGGGTCGTTGTGCTGGTAGTTGATCTCGGTCAGGTTCTTTAGCTTAAGCTCTTCGAAAAAATTCGCGCACGAGTCGACTATGCCGATCTGCTGCCGGAACCGGCCCGCCTGTTTGCTCCTGAGCTTGGACAGGAGGGAGGTGAAGTTGACGGCCTTCATATTGTTCGCCTGCGCCTCTTCGACGAAGAGGTACCGCTGGAGGTCGTTCCTCGCGACGCCGTGCCCTCCCCAGAATATAAACAGCAGCTCGCCCCCGAGGTCCGGGGCCGCCAGCTTTTCGAGAAAAGCGCTCTCGATGAGGTGCCATTTCGCGTCCCCCGCCGGAACGTCGAGCCCCCCGAGCAGCGCGCCGCGGTCTTCTATCGAGGAGAGGCAGAGGGAGATATTTTTCGCGGGCACCCCGCGCGAGCGGAGCCATCTCGCGAAGCGCACGCCGTCGTGCGCCGGGCCGTTGAGATTGTACTGAGGCCCGAGGGCGTACTTCTCCACCCCGACCACTACGGCGAAAGTCTTTTCAGGATCGGCTGTCAGTATCATCCGACGAACTCTGTGAATCTCTTCCAGAATCGGTCCGAAGACCAGTAGGCGCTGTGCGATTCCGGAAAGGGCTGGTCGCTCTCCACCTTCACGTCCTCTACGCGGCCGGGGAAGAGCGCGGCCCCGACGTAGCTCAGAAAATCGTGCGGGTCATAAAAGTTGAGCCATTTCGGGAAGTGCGCCGGCAGGTCCGAGTCGTGGCGCAGGCCGGTCAGCGAGTCGATCTCGTAAAGGAGAGGGGCCTGCGAGCCGACCGTGATGAGGCCCGAGACGTCCATCTTTTCCATCGCGAGCAGGTCCACGCAGACGACCCCCCCGAGGCTGTGCGCGAGCACGAAGACGGGCGGAGGGGCGCTCTCTATTTTTTCGCGGACGAACTCGCGGAGGGACTCGCCGCGAGTCTGATACAGAATCACGTCTCCCGCCAGTGGCGAAGCCGCCTCGCTTATCGCGCCCCGCTTCCGGCTCGCCCAGCTCGTGCCGACCTTCATGGCGAGGCCGGCCATCTTGTCTCCCATCCACTGGCGCAGGCCGCGGTCGCCGCCCCCGAGCTCGTCGATTATGAAGTCAACGATCCGGTCGCGCGACCTGCTGTCGACCGAAGGAATCCCCTGCTCCGCGGCGAGCGCTATCGCCTGCGCGGTTATGGCGCGGGCTATGGCCGCGCGCTCTTCGCCCCCCGCCGGCCGGGAAGGAGCGAGCGCTTCGTCCAGCGCGGAAGAAGTTCTGACTTTATCGAAAGCCGGGCCCCATACGGCGTCGAGCAGGTGGTATTCGAGCAACTCCCATAGCTGCGCGGGCGGCTCCAGCCCTTCAACTTTATCCCTCAGTTCGAGCGCGGGCGACGCCCCGCCCAGTAACGGGACGCCTTCTTCTCCGGGCACGGACGCGAGCAGCTTCAGTTCGTAGAGGGGGTCATCGTAAAGCAATTTCCAGAGGGCCAGGTCTTCGTCGCCGGACAGGCCGGCCTTCAGGCCTCCGGTCTGCTCGAAGTCCGGTATGGACGCGCCCTGCTTGCGCAGCTTCGCGCCGTGCTCCTCACCCCAGCAGCAAGGCACGAGCGTCCACGCGGGCAGGTTCGATTCGACGCCCTGCCTCAGCTTTTTAAAGGTCATCTTATAGGAGTCGGAACGCACCCCGGTCCCGTGAACAAAAACTATGCTTCCCATAATCGCTATAGCCTTGTCCCATCCACTACCCTTGCGGCTTACGATGTTGATACTGGCTGCCCGCGGTGGATGTCGGAGGCAGGCTCCTAATGTGGCGTGCAGTCTATTACCTCTCACGACCCATGTCAATTAATCTTTCATTCCGAGGACAGCGGGGGCGGGGCGCTTACGGCAAGCAGGTGATAAAAGAGCGAGCCCCGCGGGGGGCGATACGGAGACCGGTGTCTCTTCACGTATCGCCCCCGCGGGGCTGAACGAATGGCCGGTTGCCGGGCCGGGATTTACTGGCGGCGGTCCCTGTCCCTCCTGCCCCGGCCGTTGGGCCGCTTCTCCCTGAACTCGCTCTTCATCTGCTGGAACTGCTCCCACTGCTCCGGGGTGAGGACGCCCTTCAGGCGCTCGTCGGTCTGCTTGCGGACCTCAAGAAATCTCGGCTCCGACTCCTTGCGGATCTCGCGCAGCTGCGAGCGCGCGTCGTCGAAGATGGAGCGGACCTGAGACTCCTGCTCCTCCGTCAGGTCAAGCCGGCTGATCACGCTGTCGAAGCCCGGACGCATGCCCGCGCCGCCGCGCGGCGGGCCGGCCTGCGTGTTGTGGTATATGTTCATCGCGAGGCCGCCCGCGAGGAACCCGATGGCGAAAATGATCACGACCGCCAGCCGAATCTGCCACCTGTTTCTAAACTTACTGTCCATCAAAGTCTCCCAGATCGTACATGGTCGACAGGACCTGATCGTAAGCCAGACCGTCGTCCAACGCGCCCGGCTCTAACACCACGAACTCGGGCGAGTAGATGTTCTGGCCGGCCAACAGCTCATCGGCCTGCGTGCCGGAGCTGCTGCTGTAGACGGTCAGCCCGATCAGAACCACGACCAGCACGGCCATCATCGAGACGAGCGAGCCCGCGGCTTTCCACATCCTCAGGAGCGCAGGCAATTCCGGCGAGAGCTGCTTCTCCCTTATGGACGCCATCACTCGCGTCTTGAAGAAGGGCGTGGGCTCCGCGGTTTCGGACGCGCGCGCGCGCAGCATCTCGGCCGCCAGCCGCGCCGCCTCGTAAGCCCGCAGGCACGCGGAGCAATCGGCGGAGTGGGCTTCGATGGTTATCACCTCGCCTTCGCTCAGGCCGTCGATGGCCCTCTCTTCCAGCATTCTTATGATGTGATTGTCTCGCATGGTCTATCCGTCTTTCTTAAGGTTCGGTCTTCCGCCTGCCGCCCAGGAGCGACTCCACGGCTTCCCGCATGCGGCGTCGGGCGCGGAATGCCTGCGTCTTCACCTTCGATTCGGACCAGCCGGTCATCTCCGACACCTCTTTGACCGAATTCTCTTCGCCGTCGATCATCATCAGTACCAGCCGGTCATCGGGCGACATATCGTTCAGCACTTTCTCGGCGAGGTCCGCCGCGGCGCGCCCGCGCTCGCTCGATTCGTGGCGCGCGGTCGACACGTCGGCCAGGCGATTCTCCAGCCAGTCCGACTCGTCCTCGCTCAGGTCGGCCGCCGTCGATTCCGGCCTCCGCTTCGCGCTCCTGACCATGTTGAGGCAGAGGTTCGTGGTGAGCCTGGTGAGCCACCCCTCGAACGAGCCCTTGCCTTCGAAGCTGGATAACTGGGTGTAGGCCCTCAGGAAGGCTTCCTGAGCCGCCTCCTCTACCTGCGCCCTCTGGCGGAAGAACCGCCCGGCGACCTGGAAGACCCGAGGGCTGTAGCGGCGCACGATCTCCTCGAACGCCTGCTCGTCCCCGTCGCGCGACAGGCGCGCCAGTTCCAGGTCTGATACCTCTTCGATCCCTATCGCCAGAGCAGCTCCTAACCGAATGCATGATTAGTGACGAGTGACCAGTTACAAGGAAGAACTTAAGCAACCGAGATTCGGGTATTAGGTTCTCATCACTCATCGCTGGTCACTCGTCGCTTCCGAATCATTCTTACAGAGATGTCTGACGATTGCGAGAGCCGCGCTCGCCCCTTCGGGACTTGAACTGCTCGCGCATCTGGTCAAGCTTCGATCTCTGCTCAGGCGTCAGGACCGAAAGCATCTCCTGGTGAGCACGGAACCGCTCGGCCATGAGCTTCGCCTCAATCGGAGCGATCTCGATGAGCTTCTGCCGGACCAGCGCCTCGTCGAACGTGCCGTTCTGGCTGGCCGCGCGAAGCTCCTGCCTCTTGGCGCGCAACTCCTCCCGCAAAGGCTGGAGGCTCTGGTGCTGCGTCTCGCGAATCTGCTTCATCTGAGCCTTCTGCGCGTCGGTCAGATCAAGCTGGCCGAAGCCGCGACCCATCAGGCGGTCGCCGCCGCGCCCGCCGCGATGTCCCCACTTGCCGCCGCGTCTTTCCTTAGAGCCTTCACCTTCGGTCTGAGCCAGCGCCGCCGGAACCGCAACCGCGATGGCCATGATGAAGGCCAGCGCCATTGCCTGAAACTTATTAAGCTTTCTCATTGATTTACCTCGTTCTACCCTTTTGTCGATCAATTTAACTAGATTCCTTTCGAAGGCTCCAACAGCCTCTACTGGTTAGACACCGCGCGCTCGGGAACGGTTACACCCGCCGACGCTCCGTCCGGCCGGCCGATTTTTTTCGGAGCGATTGTAACCGATCCGCCCGGCCCGGTGTCTATAAATGTATTGGCGATATTTATGAAAACTCAGGGGGCGAGCAACAGGGTGGAGGGGATGAAAATCAGACTCGGATATTTCACTGTCATAGCGATAACCGTCTTGATTGCGTGCATGCCCGTCGGCGCGCTCGGCAGGGATTCCCGCCCGCAGAAGGCTAAGCCCGCCGACAAGCTCACGAAGGCGACTTCCGACCTCGTCTCGGCCATCAATCAATATAAGGCCAGCGTCGAGGCCCTGATCCCGATGTACGAGGCGGCTCTGAAGAGCGCCAGCGAGACCCTCGAAAAGCGCAAAGAGCTTTTCGCGCAGGGCATCGTATCGAAGCGGGACGTGGAGGCGAGCGAGCTGGCGCTGAAAGAGGCGCAGGCCCGGCTGGACCAGTCGCGCAAGCAGCTCACCGAGTCGGACCAGTTGATCGCGGAAGCCAAAGCCGAACAGGAGATGCCTAAGCTGACCCCCTCCGCGCCGCGCGGGGGCTACTCGGCCACGTCCGCCATCCTGCGCTACGGGGGCTCGGGCGGCTGGTCTTTGAGCCGCGCGTCACAGGTGCAGAGCTTCTTCGCCTCCCGGTTCGGGCGCGCGCTGCCCGTCAGCGCCTACGGCCAGACCGCGACGCACAACCGCATGGGATTCAATCACAGCAACTCCCTCGACGTCGCCGTTCACCCCGACAGCGCGGAGGGGAGGGCGCTCATAGCCTACCTCCGCAGCAACGGCATACCCTTCATAGCCTTCCGCTCGGCGGTGCCCGGAGCGGCCACCGGGGCGCACATCCACGTGGGCTACCCCTCGCACCGGATCGGCTGATCGAGGCTCAAATATATATAAATCCATCGATGTAACCGAACGCCTCGGGGAGGTGTCTATACACATGAGGCCATTTTAAGAGGCGCTCGCGGGCACGAGCGGGGTTAAAGAACAGAGTGGTGGAGATTCTAAGGATGAAAGAGAAAATGAACAGCTACATTCTCACCGTCAGGAAGAGGCGCGGGCTTTTGATTACTCTGGCCTTGCTGTCGGCGGCGGTCATTTCCGGGGTCGTCTTCTGGGAGAGGAAGGCCGACGCGAGCGATTTTCTGACGGCGAAGGTCGAGCGCGGCTCCGTCGAGGTCACGGTCTCCGCGACCGGGACCGTGCAGGCCGTGACGACGGTTCAGGTCGGCTCGCAGGCGTCCGGGACCATAGCGTGGCTCGGGGCCGATTTCAACTCAGAGGTGAAGCGGGGGCAGGTGATCGCGCGGCTCGACCCTTCGACCGCGCAGGCGCAGGCGGAGAACGCGCGGGCGAGCGTGATCAACGCCGAGGCGGCCGTGCAGGCCGCCACGAGCGAGATCAACAACCAGAACGCGAACGTCCAGGCGGCGAAGGCCAACCTTGAAGTGGCCCGCGTGCAGGGCGAAGACGCCGCGGCGCTAGTCACCCGTTACAACGAGCTCCGGAGCGTGATGGCGGGCCGCGAGATCGAGTCGGCGCAGGCGCAGGCGAACGTCGCGGCGGGCCGCGTCGCGCAGGCCAGCGCCCAGGTGGCGCAGGCCGAGGCCGCGCGCCAGACCTCGCGCGCGCGGCTCGAACAGGCTAAAGCGCAGCTCGCGCAGGCCCAGGCGCAGCTTTCGCAGGCTCAGGTGAACATCAACAACACGGTCATCACCTCCCCCATCGACGGCGTGGTCGTATCGCGCTCGGTGGACGTGGGGCAGACCGTCGCGGCGAGCCTTCAGGCCCCGACGCTTTTCACCATAGCCAACGACCTGACGAAGATGCAGGTGCTCGCTTCAATCGACGAGGCGGACGTGGGCCAGGTCCGCGAGGGGATCAAGGCGAACTTCACGGTGGATGCATTCCCCGGCGAGACGTTCGGCGGCCAAGTCTCCCAGGTGAGGCTCGAATCGCAGAACCTTCAGAACGTCGTAACCTACACGGCGGTCGTCGAGGTCTCGAACCCTGAGGCGAAGCTGAAGCCCGGCATGACCGCGAACATCACGTTCCCGGTCGCCCAGCGCGAAAACGTTTTGACCGTCCCCAACTCGGCCCTGAGGTTCAAGCCGACGCTCTCTGAGAAAGAGCAGGAAGAGCTGCGCGCGCAGATGCAGGCCCGACGCCAGCAGCGCGAGAGCGAAAGAGGTGGCTCACGGGGCGAGCAGGGCGCACAGGCAACCGAAGGCGGCGCGAGGCCGCAGGGACAGACCGTGTGGGTGCTCACCGGAGAGAAGAAGATCGAGCCCCGGTTCGTCCGGACGGGCCTGACCAACGGCCGCGTGACGGAGGTCGTCGGCAGCAACCTTGAGGAAGGCGACACGATAGTGACCGGCCAGAACCAGAGCGACAGCTCTAATCAGCCGCAGCAGGCTGGCTCGCCCTTCGGACGGCAACCGGGCGGCAGAGGCGGCAGCGGCCGGGGGCGATAACCGGAAGGCCAGCGCAAGGAGTTGATTAATATGCGTGCCGTATCTGAGATCAAGCGGAACAACGTAATCGAGCCCGCGGGGCGTCCGGACAACCTGGTCAGCATGTCGGACCACCTGCGCGAGAGGATCGCGGCCGACGCCCTGATCGCCCTCGATCACGTTCACAAGACGTACCAGATGGGAGACGTGGAGATAAACGCCCTCCGCGGGGTGTCGCTCCAGATCGATCCGGGCGAGTTCATCGCGATCATGGGCACGTCGGGCTCGGGCAAGTCCACGACCATGAACATACTCGGGTGCCTCGACCGCCCGACGCGGGGCCACTACTACCTCGAAGGGCAGGACGTTTCGAAGATGTCGAAGGACGAGCTGGCCGACGTTCGCAACCGCAAGATCGGCTTCGTGTTTCAGAGCTTCAACCTGCTCGCGCGAACGTCGGCGATTGAAAACGTCGAGCTCCCGATGCTCTACCTCGGGGTCAAACCCTCCGAGCGCACCCGGCGGGCGAAGGAAGCGCTTGAGCTGGTCGGCCTGTCGGGGCGCATGCACAACATGCCCAATCAGCTCTCGGGCGGGCAGCAGCAGAGGGTCGCCATCGCGCGCTCCCTGGTGAATAACCCCGCGATAATCCTCGCGGACGAGCCGACGGGCAACCTCGACAGCCGGACATCGGTCGAGGTCATGGATATATTTCAGAGGCTCAATCGCGAGCGGGGGATAACCGTGGCCCTGGTGACGCACGAGCCTGACATCGCGCAGTACGCGAGCCGCGTTATCGTCTTCAAAGACGGGCGCATCAAACGCGATTACGACGTGGAGCACCCCAGGTCGGCGCGGGAAGAGCTGGCGAACCTGCCGCCTCCGGGCGAAGAGGAGGACGACGAACTATGAACCTGATGGGCACATTCAAGCTCGCTCTGCGCGCGCTCGCGCGCAACAAGATGCGGTCGATGCTCACGATGCTGGGCATCATCATCGGCGTGGGATCGGTGATCGCGATGGTGGGCATAGGCCAGGGTGCGTCCGCCTCGATTCAGGCGCAGATCTCTCAGCTCGGCAACAACATGCTCTACGTCTCGGCGGGCTCGTCGAACTCGGGGGGGATGCGCGGGGGCTCAGGCTCGGGCGCGACGCTTTCGGTCGAGGACGTGGAGGCGATAGGGAACGAGATACCGTCGGTCAGGGCGGCGAGCCCGAGCGTGCGGGCCGGCGGGCAGTTGATTTTCGGCAACCAGAACTGGTCGGCGTCGGGCGGCATCGTCGGGGTGAGCGACAGGTTCCCCGAGATCCGCGGGTGGCAGGTCGCCTCGGGCGATTTCTTCACCGAAGTGGACGTGAAGACCTCCGCGCGCGTAGCCGTGCTCGGCAAGACCGTGGCCGACAACCTCTTCTCGGGGATGGACCCCATCGGGCAGACGCTCCGCATCCGCAACCTCCCGTTCAGGGTCATCGGCGTCCTCTCGCCGAAGGGCCAGAACCAGTTCGGGCAGGACCAGGACGACACGGTCATCATCCCGTACACGACCGCGCAGAAGAAGCTGCTCTCGATCACGCACGTTTCGATGGCGATGGTGTCGGCCGTAAGCCCGGACGCCACGTTCACGGCCGAGCGCCAGATCGCCGAGCTCCTGCGCCAGCGCCACCGCCTCGCCCCGAATGAGGAAGACGATTTCAGCATTCGCAACCTCACCGACATAGCGGAGACGGCCAACGCATCGAGCCAGATAATGACCACCCTGCTCGCTTCAATCGCGGGGGTGTCGCTCCTCGTGGGCGGCATCGGGATCATGAACATCATGCTCGTGTCGGTGACCGAGCGCACGCGGGAGATAGGCATCCGCATGGCAATCGGCGCGCGGAGCGGAGTGATCCGCCGCCAGTTCCTTATCGAGTCGGTGACGATCTCGATTGTCGGGGGAATCATCGGCGTCATGCTCGGGGCCGCGACATCAATCGGGATCGGGGTGTTCCTCAAGTGGCCCACCCTGCTTTCGCCCGCGTCGATCCTGATCTCAGTCATCTTCTCGGTGCTCGTGGGAGTGACCTTCGGCTACTACCCCGCGCGGAAGGCCGCCGCGCTCGACCCCATCGACGCTCTGAGGTACGAGTAACCCAAACACCGATCCGGGACATTGAAGAAGTAAGGAGTGCTGACCGGCCAGCACTCCTTCTCCCGCTTGTGGCCCTGTCAAATTGACCTAATGACTGAATAGAACAAATCAGGCTGACCGAACCGCTGACCGGACCCTCGCGAGCACTCGCGGGCGTAAGCTTATTACCACTTTTAAATTCCTTCACTTAGCCCTCCCGCCCGATTCCCTTCTCATATGGCACTTAGGTTGTATATCCCTACCCGGTACGAATGATTCTGCTGGCTCCCTTAAAAAACTTATGAATCTTAGCAGGAGAAAGTTAATGCGATCCAAGGGTCTGATGTCTCTGATCAGTTTAACGCTCGCTCTGGTCATTGCTGTCAGCCTGACTTCACCGGCGCTGGCGACCGGCGCGGGTCACCCCCAGGCCAACGACTCGTCCCCGGTCAGCAAGCTTGCACCTGAGCTGGAGTCTTTCATCGATCCGTCGACGACTAATTCGGAAGGCAAACTGCGAGTCATCATCCAGACGAGGGCGGCCGAAAACACCCTCGCCGATTCGCTGGAGGCGGGCGGCGGGAACATCACCGGGAGGCTACCTCTCGTGGGGGGCTACGTCGCGGAGGTATCGCCCGACGAGCTGTCGGCCCTCGCATCGCGGGAGGATACGGTCTACGTATCGCTCGACCGACACACCTCAATTCTCCAGACCCGGTACGACCAGGACCTTCTGCGCGCGACGACGGGCGCCACCAACGTAATCGGCAACAGCGGGATCGACCGGAACAAGGGGGAGAGGGTCATCTCCGATTACGTCAGGAGCATGCCGCAGGGGCCGAACGGCGGCGACATTTCCATAGCCATACTCGATTCGGGCCTTTACGACTACGACTCGCAGCACGAAGACCTGCGCGTGCTCAACGACCCTTCGGCCGCGCGCGTGCTCGAGCGCCGGAACTTCGTCTCGAACGAGACGCTCTCAGAGACGGACCTGAGGCACGGCTACGACCCATACGGCCACGGGACGCACGTGGCGGGGGTCGCCGCCGGCTCCGGCCGCGAATCGCTTCAGGCCCGCAGTCAGGTGGGCAACCTCTACTCCGGGATGGCCTTCAACGCGAACCTCGTGGACCTGCGGGTCATCGGGAGGGACGGCACGGGGTTCGTCAGCGACACGATTGCCGCGATTGACTGGATGATCCAAAACCGCCACCGCTACAACATCCGCGTGGCGAACTTCTCGATAGGGGCGGCGGTCACGCAGTCGTACAGGACCGACCCGCTCTGCCAGGCCGTCGCGCGCGCGGTACACTCCGGGATAGTCTGCGTGGTCGCCTCGGGGAACTTCGGCAAGAACCCCGAAGGCAACACGGTCTACGGGGGCATACTCGCCCCGGCCAACAGCCCCTACGTTATCACGGTCGGCGCGGTGAACACTCAGGGCTCCGCCGCCCGCTCCGACGATACGGTGGCCAGCTACAGCTCCCGCGGCCCGAGCCTGATCGACTTCGGGATGAAGCCCGACCTGGTAGCGCCCGGCACGATGATCCGCTCCATAGCGAGCAACAACAACTACCTGACCGACACCAACGGGCTTACCGTCTACTCCAGCCAGGGCAGAGACATTTACATGTGGCTGAGCGGCACGTCGATAGCCGCCCCCGCCGTGGCGGGCACGGTCGCCCTGATGCTGCACGCGAATCCGGCGCTCACGCCCGCGATGGTCAAGTCCATATTGCAGTTCACGGCCCAGCCGCTCCCCTCGCTTGAGAGCGCGAACCCCCTCGTGAACCTGCTGACTCAGGGCGCGGGGAATCTGAACGCGGACGCGGCGGTCCGCCTCGCGATGGCCTTCAGGCCGGACGCGGACAGGCTCGGCACCGGGTCGCGGCTGCTCAGGGATGACAGCAGGGCGCTCGGCCAGCTGCTCTACTCGTCGCGCGATCAGGCGACGGGAGAGCTGACCAGCAACATCGCGGGCGAGGTAATACGCTGGGGCAACCGGGTCTTTTACTCACACGGCCTGGCTTACTCTTACGACTCGAGCCTCAGGCTGTCGGTCCTGAAGACGGATGGCTGGAGGGTGACCCCCGTGATCAACCTGCTGCACGGCTACCTGATCACCGACGGCCGCATGTTCGTGGACGGCCGCATGATGGTGGACGGGCGCATGATGACCGACGGGCGCATGATGGTGGACGGGCGCATGATGACCGACGGGCGCATGATGACCGACGGCTGGCTCTTCATGACCTCGGAGCGCGGCATCACAAACCCCTCGGCCATCGAGCCGACCTGGGCGGGGAACCTTCTGGACCAGAGCCTGCTCACGTCCGGCACGTTCGACCAGCGCTCCGCCGGCGAATCGGTGATGGTCTGGGGCGATGTCGCTCCGGGCGCGAACGTCGAAAAGATCGATTCAAGAAAGCACCCGCTCTTCCCGCGGGCGAAGGAGATTAGAGATGATGGTCAGTTTTCATATAAAAGGAGATCGGACAATGAATAAACCTGGCGTATGCTCCGGAGTCATCTGGGAAATGGATTGCTAGACGATTCGCTCTGCCCCTGGTAATCTTACGCTGCCAGCCATCGCATCGCGGTATTGAGGCCCCATACCGCGCGGACTCAGGTTGGTGGATGTCCGCCAAGAGTGGGTATTATGGAAGCTCTGAAAAAAGACCTCGGACGGTACGGGGTGAACAGCCTGGCTCTGATCGCCTGCCTCGGGATGATCGCGTGCGTCGTGCTCGCGACCGCGGTGATCAAGGTCGGGTTCACCGGGAATGATTCGCTGCTGATGTGGAGCCTGCTGGCGTTCGTCATCGCTCTGACCTCGGCGCGGCACCCCCTGCGTTTCCCCGGCACCCCGTGCAGCGTGTCGATCTCCGAGGCCCTGACTTTCCTGGCCATAATGATGCTCGGCCCGTACCACGCGGCCCTGCTCACGGCCGTCGACACCCTGCTGGTCTGCCACCGCCTGAAGCTGAAGCCGAGCCTCTACCTGTTCAACATCTCCAACCAGGCGGTCTCCATCTACACCGCGGGCCAGCTCTATTACCTTACGTACGAAGTCGTCAAAGAGAATCAGATCGCGGACGGGATGGGGCAGAAGCTTCTCGGGCTGGCCCTGCCCATAGTCGTGATGTCGATGGTCCATTACGGCCTGCACCTCGCGGCGGTGGCCCTGCTGTCGCGGTTCACGTTCAACACCAGAATCGCGACGTCGGTCATGTACACCCTGCCGTGGGAGCCCGTGACCTTCCTGGCCGGGGCGACCTTCGCCGGGGCCATCAACTACGCCTTCCGCGAGCACGGGTACCTCGTCACCGTGGTGACCCTCCTGCTCGCGATGCCTGTTCCCCTGATCATATACCTCACGATCAAGGCCTATCACGATAAGATGAAGGAGCAGGAGAACCACTACCAGGAGATCACGAGCATCTACGACTCGATCCTTGAGATGCTGGCGATGGCCATAGACGCGAAGGACGACGTGACGCACGACCACATCCAGCGCGTGAAGCTGTTCGCCCGCAGGATGGGCGAGATCGTCGGCCTGTCTGACCTTGAGATCGAGGCGCTCAAGGCCGGCGCCCTGCTCCACGACATCGGCAAGATCGGGGTGCCCGCGCACATACTCAACAAGCCGGGCAAGCTGACCGAGCACGAGTTCGAGCAGATGAAGATGCACACGATCATCGGGGCGGACATGCTGTCGAACGTGGACTTCCGCTACCCGGTGGTGCCGATAGTCCGCCACCACCACGAGCGGTGGGACGGGCGCGGCTACCCGGACGGGCTCAAGGGCGAAGAGATACCCCTGACGGCGCGCATCCTCACCCTCGTCGACACCTACGACGCCCTGCGCTCGGACCGGCCATACCACAAGGCCATGAGCCGCGAGGACACGCTCGCCTACGTCAAGCAGAACGCCGGCTCCTTCTACGACCCGAGCCTCGTCGAGATATTCCTCTCGGTCGTCGACCAGCTTGAGGCGGAGGCGGCCAACTTCAAGTCGCCGCACCAGAAGCGCACGCAGGTGAGCTCCGCCGCGATGGCTTCGGCCAAACCCGCCGCGGGCCTCGACACGACCCCCGAAGTCGACAGGGCGACCGCCGCGCTCAACTCGATTGCGGAGGCGAACCAGAGGGTCACGGCACTCTACGAGATGTCGCGCACCCTGTCGAGCATACTCTCGGTCGAGGACACGGTCGCCATCCTCGCCAACAGAATCTCGAAGCTCATCCCCTTCACCACGTGCGTCATCTACCTCGCGGACTCGACCCGGTCCGAGTTCGAGGCCGTTCACGCGGCGGGCCGCCACGCGGAGGCCTTCTTCAAGCGCCGCCAGCCGGTCAGCGCCGGCATCACCGGGTACGTGATCACCAACCAGCGCGCCATGTACAACACGAACCCCCTGCTCGACCTCGGCTTCCTCGGCACCGAGGCGGGGAGCGCCTACAAGACCGTCATGGCCTTCCCCCTCATCAAGAACCAGGAGGGCATAGGCGCAATCGCCCTGTACTCGGCCGATTTCGACAGCTACGGCAGCGAGCACATCCAGCTGATGGAGGCCGTGTCGCAGCCGGCGGCCGACGCCATCTACAACGCCCTGGCGTTCGAGCAGGCGCAGCGCGCCGTGATGACCGACCCGGCGACGGGCCTCGCCAACATGCGCGCGCTCACCAACCAGTTCGACCGCGAGCGCACGCGCAGCCACCGCCTCGGCACGCCCCTCTCCCTGATAGTCCTGAGCGTGAAGAACGCGCAGGAGATGACCTTCGGGACGGGGTCGGAGCAGTGGTTCGCGACCGTAGCCCGGATCATAAAGCAGCAGGTCCGCGAGACGGACCTCGTGGCGCGGCAGGCCGCGAACTCCTTCATAGCCCTGCTGCCCGACAGCGGGCAGGCCGAGGCGAGCGAGGTGCGCGGGCGCATACGCGAGGCGATCAGCAGAACGTCGCTCGCCCCCGGCGTGGTCGTGAGCCTGGGGTCGGCCACGAGCCCCGGCGACGGGAACAGCTTCGAAGAGCTTTTTCAGGCCGCTCAGGTGGACTGTATCGCCAGCAGCGACAGCCTCGACATGCCCGCGCCCGGCCTCGAAGAGATCATCCTGAACCAGACGCTCTGACTCCTCGGGGGGGGCCGGCAATTGTTGCTTTAGTATTATTAAAGCCTCAGCCGCCCCCGGACCTGCCGATAACTCTTGACGCGGGGGCGTGCGAGAGATTAAAGTCCATTGCCTGTGAAGGCGAGGCCCCTTCTCAAGAACCCGAAAAATATAAATAAGGTATCAGGACTCATGTACTTATTCGAATACCTGCTCATGGTGAGCGACTCGATTCTTATTCTCAGCGGAGCGACGATGTACTGGTTCTCTCCGAGGCTCAAGCGGAACTGGGTGCTCGGTTACGGCACGCCGCGCTCGATGATAAACGACAACACGTGGCAGGCGGCTAATCGATTCGCGGGGATGGTCACGGCCCTGCTCGCCCTTACCGCTATGGCCCTGCACGTGACCCTCTGGCCCCTCATCAACGAGAACGACAAGGCGCAGGCGTTCACGGTCGCCTCCCTTCTCTCTCTGCCTCTGCTGGTGATGTACCTGACGGAGAAGTACCTCTCCAGGGTGTTCAGGACCTAAAATATCTCGGGCAGCTCCCCGGCGTCCCGCTTCGGCCCGTGACAAGCCTCCCTCAAGAGAAAATACTTTATTCCGCAGGATTGGGCCGCAAGGCCGGCCCCGCCGCGCGATCAATAGGAGGCCGCCGGGCGCGTCGCTCGACGCGGCCATTTGAAGCGCCCTGAGAATCTGTGCTAATAATTTAGTGGATGAGCGCACGGGGGAGTTAATGAAAATCCATCTGCTGGCATCACTCTTACTTTTGGCGGCTTCCGTCGCTTTCGCGCAGGGCGACCCGCACGCACGCATGAAGAACGCCGAGGCCAGGAGTTCGGAAGAGGGCAGGGACCCGCGCCAGCAGGAGGTGACCATCCCCGAAGACATGCGCGTCCGCCTCGCGATTGAGCGCGCCGAGAGCGAGCACCGGAAGGTGATGGAGGACGTGAAGAAGCTGCACGACCTCTCCGAAGACATCGCGAAGCACTACCGGGAAGCGGGCACGCTTTCGGGCAACGAGTTGAAGAAGGTCGGGGCCATAGAAAAGCTCGCCAAGCGCATACTGAGCCACGCGGGGGGCAGCGAGGTCAGCCCGAAAGAGAGCGACGCCCCCCGCCTTTCGATAGGCGAAGCGGTCGACCAGCTGAGCGTCGCCGTGTCGAACATCAAGAAGAGCATGACGGAAGAGACTCGCTTCGTAGTCTCCGCGATGGTCATCGAGAATTCGAACGAAGTCATCAACCTCGCTCAATTCATTCGCCGTTCGAACAAACAGTCCAATTGATGCCTATAACAGCCCGAACATGGACCCGGTTCGCTTCGGCCGCTCTCGCGGCTCTGATCACGGTCGCGCTAACCCCCACCAATAAATTCGAGGCCCTCGCGCAGAAAGAGCCGGCCCGGAAACAGGAAGCCTCGGGCGACGAGGACTCCGTGCGAATCCACTCGGACCTGGTCGTCGTCAACGCCACGGTGATGGACGCGGCCGGGCAGTACGTCCACGGGTTGAAGGCGGGAGACTTCAGGATTCTCGAAGACGGCACGACGCAACTCATAGACGTCTTCATGTCTGAAGAGGCGCCTTTCGCGGCGGCCCTCCTCATCGACATGAGCGGGAGCATGGAGTACAAGTTCGGGCTCGTGCGAGGGGCGGCGGCATCCTTCGTCGATCACATCCGCGACAGCGATCAGGTGGCGGTCTACGGCTTCAACAAAGAGATCTACACGTTTCAGGATTTCTCGAACTCGCGCGACATAAGCGACTACGTCTGGGACGCGACGGCCAAGGACGTGACGCGCATGTATGACTGCATGGACCAGGCGATAGAGGCGCTCAGGAAGCGGCCCGAGAGAAGGCGCGCGCTCGTGCTGATCTCCGACGGGTGGGACTCGCACAGCAAGGCCTCGCTCGAATCGGTGACGAAGAAGGCCCTGACCGAGGGCGTGACCATCTACACGGTGGACCTCGTGGACGACAACCTTCTCATAGGCAACGCGAGCTACGTCGCCCCGCTGCGCAGGGGCCGCGCCGTCATGCAGAGCCTCGCGGCGGAGACGGGCGGCCAGTACCTGCACTCGCCTCAGGGCGACAAGCTGGAGAGCGGGTTCACCGGCATAGTGGACGAGCTCCGCAACCAGTACACCCTGGCTTACTACTCGAACAACGACAAACGAGATGGGAAGTGGCGCAAGCTCGGCGTCGGGGTGTCGCGCGGAGGGCTCATCGTCCGCGCCCGCCGGGGGTACTACGCGCCGAAGGGACGCTGACTCGGTAGTCCGACACCAATCAGGAAAGGGCGAGCGGACGGGACGAAGTAAGTCTGAGTTTCGATACCCCGGTTATGACCACCTATCTCAACCCTGTTCACGACCGCCCCTGCCCCGACCCTTTCGTGCTCAAGCACCGGGGCGAGTACTGGTGCTACACGACGGGCTTCTGGCACGACGGGCGCTGCTTCGGAATCCTCCACTCGCGCGACCTCGTCAACTGGCGCGAGTTGAATGGCGCGATGGAGCCGTTCGCGGACGGCTCGACCTGTTACTGGGCCCCCGAAGTAACCTATGACAACGGGCGCTTCCTGATGTATTACAGCGTCGGGAACGAGACCCGCATGCATATAAGAGTGGCCGCCGCCTCGCGCCCGGCCGGGCCGTTCGTCGACACCGGTCACGCGCTTACGACCCAGGAGTTCGCAATCGACCCGCACGTCTTCATCGACGAGGACGGCGCGCGTTACCTCTTCTACGCGACCGATTTTCTTGAGCACACGCACATCGGCACCGGGACCGTCGTGGACAGGATGCTCGACGAATTCACCCTCGCGGGCCGCCCGCGCCCGGTCACGCGCGCGAAGTACGACTGGCAGGTCTACGACCCCAACCGCGCGGAGAAGGGCGGCGTGCGGTGGCACACGGTCGAAGGCCCGTTCGTGCTCAAGCGCAAGGGGGCCTACTACCAGATGTTCAGCGGAGGCAACTGGAAGAACGTGACCTACGGGGTCAGCTATGCCATAACCCGCGACGTCGGAAACTCTGAAGAGTGGGCGCAGGTGGCGGACGGCGAGAAGGTGCTTCCGATCCTGCGCACGATACCGGGGCTCGTCACCGGGCCGGGCCATAACTCCGTCGCGCGCGGGCCGGACAACCGGCAGCTCTTTTGCGTCTATCACCGCTGGTCCGGCGACGGGAGCGCCCGCGTGCTCGCCATCGACCGGCAGGACTGGGTG
Source organism: Blastocatellia bacterium (assembly GCA_035634255.1). GTDB lineage: Bacteria > Acidobacteriota > Blastocatellia > UBA7656 > UBA7656 > DATLMR01. Next base: position 63,702 of record DASQDI010000160.1, on the reverse strand, counting down.
GGCGAGCAGATGACCGTGCTCGGCCCGTCCACGACCTCTCAGCCTGCCCCGAACCTCCCCACGTTCGCGGACTTCTTTGAGGGGAGGCCCCCCGCTCAAAGCGGCCACGGGAGCCGTTTTCAATGGAAGTACGAGGGCGGCAAGTGGGTGACGGGCGATCAGGAGCTCGCGCAGGAATCGCTCGCGTCGCGGGCCGTCGCGCGGCTCTCCACTCTCACCCCGTCCTTCGCGGTGGAGGTGAGCCTGCGGGCGCTCGAAGCGGAAAGCCCCGGCTCTTACGGCGTCAGCATATCGGGGGATGAAGGCGAAGCGGTCCGCTTCCGCGTCGAGCTTGCGGAGGGCGCGAAGCCCATCTCGTGCGCCATCGGAGGGCGCGAAGAGTCCTTCGAAGTCGCGCCGCCTTTTCAGGCGACCGCCTATCACCTGTTCCGGGCCGAGGTAGACGGCTCCTTCGCGCGCCTGTGGCTGGACGGACGGCCGCTTTGCGGGGGCCGGTTCGAAGGCGAAGCGAACGCCCTCGCGCTGGTGACCGAAAGGCTGGGGGCGGCCTATTCGGGGTTCGCGCTCACGGGCGGGTGGGAGGACCTCTTCGTGGACCAGCCGGGCGACCCCGAGAGGTCGGGCTGGCGCGCGGTCAGGGGGGACTGGAAGGTCGGGGAAGGACACCTCGCGCAACCGGATGAAGAGGGCGAAGACGCGATGATCGATAAAGGCCCCCCGTTCGACTCCTACGAGATGGTCGTGAATGCGCGGCTCGACAAAGCGGCCTCCGCCGAGAGCGGTTACGGATTTTACCCCGCGCTTGATCGCGAAGGGCGCGGCCCCCTCCTCGTCGTGAGCCGCGAAGGCGACGGCTGGTCCGTCAGAGTCGAAGGCGATTTGACGAGCGTCGTTTTTCCTCTGCCCCCGAGCTTCGACCCTTTCAGGCATCAGCAGTTTCGATTCCGCAAAGAGGGCGCGCGGCTCCTGTTTCAGTGGGAGGCCGAGACTCTGGGCGAGGCGGAGGTCGGGCTTGGCCCCGCGCGCGTCGGGCTTTACACCCGCAGGGCCGCCGCTTCGTTCGAGATGGTGAGGGTCACGGCTACCGGAAGAAATGCGTAGACAATCCCCCCCGCATCTTTATAATCGGATAGAGTGAGCATGAAGATAAGCACAGAACCTTCTGAGTTCATCTGGGCGGCCGGAATTGAGGACACGTTCGTCCCGCAGACCAGGCCGGGGCATCGCTCCCTGGATGAGTACGAGTTGATGGGACACTACCTCCACTGGCGCGAAGACATCGCGCTCGCGCGCGACCTGGGCGTGAAGGCATTGCGGTGGGGCGTCCCCTGGTACCGCGTCCAGCCATACCCCAACGAATTCGACTGGAGCTGGATAGATCAGGTTATACCTTACATGGTCGAAGAGCTGGGCATCACGCCCATAATCGACCTGATGCATTATGGCTGCCCGTTCTGGCTGCGCAGGGAGTTCGCGAGCGTCGAATACCCGACCGCCGTCGCGACCTACGCGGCCACCTTCGTCGAGAGGTACAAACACCTCGTGAGCTGGTACACGCCGCTCAACGAGCCGATAGTCACCGCGCTGATGTGCGGCAAGCGCGGCCTCTGGCCCCCCTACCTCCGCGGGGACAGCGGCTACATCCGCGTCATGATTCAGCTCGCCAAGGGCATAATCACCACGGTCGAAGCGATCAAAGAGGTTCAGCCCGAGGCGATAATGGTGCACGTCGAGGCGGCCGGCCTCAGCCGGGCCGCGAGGTCCGACCTCGAAGCCCTGGCGTCCGAAGAGCAGAGGCGCGGCTACATCTGCTACGACCTGATCACGGGCAGGGTGAACCACGAGCACCCGCTCTTCCCGTGGCTCGTGCGCAACGGGGCGAACGTGGACGACCTCTCCTGGCTCGCCTCCCGCGCCATCGGCCTCGATGTCCTCGGCCTGAACTTCTACCCGCAGTGGTCCACGCAGGAGCTTCACATAGACCGCAGGGGCAGGCTCGCGTACCGGGCGGTCGAGCACGACGGCAAGGGGTTTTCCAACCTCATCGCAGACCACTACAACAGGTACAAGGTTCCGATCATGATCACGGAGACCAGCGCGCACGGCAGCGATCAGGTGCGCTCGCACTGGCTCGAAACCTCGGTCGCTTCGGTCAGGCAACTGCGCGGCAAGGGCGTGCCGGTGGTCGGCTACACGTGGTTCCCCCTCTTCACGATGATCGACTGGCGCTACAGGTACGGGCGCGGCCCCGTCGACGACTACCGGATCGAACTCGGCCTCTACAAGCTCGGGCACTGGGACGGCCCGAACAGGTGGAAGGCCAGTCCCCTCGTGGATCAAATGCGTGACTACATCGCGCACGCGGGGGACAGGATCGGGACGTTCACGCCCGCCGAACGGGAGGCCGAAGAGCTTGAGGGCGCGCGGTCATAACCCCGGAACGGCCCCGCTCGCTATAGCAGATGCTTGCATAATCGGCCGGCGCGGTTAATTATGCGCCAGCGTTGAAATTGTCGTAAACATTCCTACACACCCCCCGAAAATCACCGAGGCCGTAACGAGGCGATAAGTAAGATTAAATGCCGCGAGTCGTATGATTGTCCGGCGGGCGCTCTTTTGTCGCACGCCCTCGGGTCAAAGCATCCATTCAAAGCCTTTGTATCGAAACCGAGTACGAAGATGACTCATTGTCTTACCAAAAAGGCGCGCGAGTTTCCCATTTCCAGATTAATCTAATAGAAATCAAAGGGTTTAAGGGCAGAAAATCAAGGCACGCATTTTGCACTTACTCCTGTGCGTAGAAGTACCTTTATAAGCGGGACGTTCGCTCAGGCCCTTGAGTGGAGCGTCGGGTCCAGAGAGCCAAGGGTACGGTTCAACCGACTTACGGATTCCTGGAAACCCGAGAGGGTGGTAACGCACGCCGACTCGGAGAGACTGTAAGCGGATGTAGTCTTTTACCTCCGCTATGACGGGACCGCGTTTAATGCTGCGCCCGGAGGAAGTGCCGGAGTTTAAAGGAGAAATATGAAAGATAATAAAAAATTGAATTTAGATTATGGGGAGAACGGCGAAAATAATTATGAAGCTCCGGAAGACTCATTTGACAACGCGCCGGACCTGATCTGCCTGTCGCACCTGCGGTGGGATTTCGTATTTCAGAGGCCTCAACACCTGCTCAACAGGTGCGCGCACGAGCGGCGGGTCTTCTTCATCGAGGAGCCCATCTTCGCGCCGGGCGAGACGCCGCACCTGGACGTGAGCCTCCGCGACACGGGCGTGTGCGTCGTCGTGCCACACCTGCCCGAAGGGATGAGCGAGTCCGAGGCTCAGGCGGCCCAGAAGGATCTGATCGACGAGCTATTCAAGAAGTGTAAGATTCGCGACTACCTGCTCTGGTACTACACGCCGATGGCCCTGGACTTCACCAGGCACCTGAACCCGCTCGGGGTCATTTACGACTGCATGGACGAGCTGTCGGCCTTCAAGGGAGCGCCGCCCGTGCTCCGCGAGCGCGAGGCCGACCTGCTCAAAATATCGGACGTGGTCTTCACGGGCGGGCAGAGCCTGTACGAGGCCAAGCGCGACCAGCACCCGAACATACATGCGTTCCCTTCGAGCATCGACGCCTCGCACTTCGCGCAGGCGCGCACGCTCTCGAAAGACCCCGAGGACCAGGCGGACATCCCGCACCCGAGGCTCGGGTTCTTCGGGGTGCTCGACGAGCGCTTCGACATCGACCTGCTCAGGGGCGCGGCCCTCGCCCGCCCCGACTGGCACTTCGTCATGATCGGCCCCGTGGTCAAGATCGACCCCGAGGACCTCCCCCGACTGCCGAACATCCACTACCTCGGCCGCAAGGACTACGAGGAGCTGCCCGCTTACCTCGCCGGATGGGACGTGGCCTTGCTCCCGTTCGCGCGCAACGAGTCGACCAGGTTCATCAGCCCGACCAAGACGCCCGAATACCTTGCGGCCGGGAAGCCCGTCGTGTCGACCTCCATACAGGATGTCGTCCGCCCTTACGGCGAGATGAACCTCGTGCGGATAGCCGACACGGTCGAGGAGTTCGTCGCGGCGGCCGAGGCGGCGCTCGACGAGCGAGAGGGCCGCGACTCGTGGCTCCTGGAGGTGGACTCTTTCCTGGCGCACACTTCCTGGGACCAGACATGGATGCGGATGATGGAGACGATAGAGTCGGCCATCAACGCCCGCCAGGTCCGGTCCATGACCGCGTCGGTCAACGTGTCGGCGGTCAGGCAGCAGCGCGCGCAGGAATTACCAAACAGCTCCGCCACGGGCGACTGAAAGAGCTTTAACGTCCAAGAGGGAAAGGGGAATAGCTGAATGTTCGATTACTTGATCGTCGGAGCAGGATTCGCCGGGAGCGTTCTTGCCGAGAGGTTGGCGAAAGATTCAAATAAAAAGGTCCTTATAATAGATAAGCGGTCGCACATCGGGGGCAACGCCTACGACCACTACAACGACGCGGGGATACTGGTCCACAAGTACGGCCCCCACATCTTCCACACGAACTCGCGCGACGTGTTCGAGTACCTGTCGCAGTTCACCGCGTGGAGGCAGTACGAGCACAGGGTTCTGGCGAGCGTCGACGGCCAGCTGGTGCCTATCCCCATAAACCTGGATACGGTCAACAAGCTCTACGGCCTCAACCTCACGTCGTTCGAGGTCGAGGGGTTCTTCGCCAAGGTCGCCGAGCCGAAGGAAGATATTCGCACGTCGGAGGACGTGATAGTCAGCAAGGTGGGCCGCGAGCTGTACGAGAAGTTCTTCCGCAATTATACGCGCAAGCAGTGGGGCCTCGACCCCTCGGAGCTGGATGCGTCCGTGACCGCGCGCGTGCCCACGCGCACCAACCGCGACGACCGCTACTTCGCCGACTCGTACCAGGCGATGCCGCTCAACGGCTACACCCGGATGTTCGAGAACATGCTCGACCACCCTAACATCAAGGTGATGCTCAACGTCGATTACCGCGAGGTGAAGAATTTCATCCCCTACAAGGAGATGATCTACACCGGGCCGGTGGACGAGTACTTCGACCTCCGTTACGGCAAACTCCCGTACAGGTCTCTGGAGTTCAAGCACGAGACGTTGAACACTTCGGTCTACCAGCCCGCGCCCGTGGTGAACTACCCGAACGAGCACCTCTACACGCGCGTGACGGAGTTCAAGTACCTGACCGGGCAGGAGCATTCGAAGACAAGCATCGTCTACGAATACCCGCAGGCCGAGGGGGACCCGTACTACCCGGTGCCGCGCCCGGAGAATGCGGAGCTTTACAAGAAGTACAACGCGCTGGCCGCGGCGGCCACGGGCGTCCATTTCGTGGGGAGGCTCGCGACCTACAAGTACTACAACATGGATCAGGTCGTGGCGCAGGCGCTCACGCTCTACGCCAAGATCAGCGGCGAACGGAGGTCCGACGTGGTGGCCCGGCTCAACGGCCACCGGCGCGCGCTCGCCCAAACGTCGACTCCTCGAGCAGTATGACGACGACTCGGCCGCGCGGGCCGCGCCCGGTGCCCGCGCGGCCGAACAGTTTCTCCATGCTGACCTGTTTCGACAATCAAACTTCTCCTACCCAAGGAGCAATCCCGCCAAAGGGTTCGCCTGCTCTACGCAGCCTGAAAGGGAACCCGAAAAATCTCCGGCAGGCAGTACAGACACCAGAGAGGTTAAGGCCGGATCTAGGAGGACATGGTGTTCGATAGTTTCTTTCTGGCCGGTTTCGAATGTGCCACCGGCTACAACGTTCACCGCCAGCGCATCGACCAGGTGTCGGCGACCCAGCACGACCGGCTGGCGGATGAAGATTACGGGCTCCTGCGCCAGGCGGGGATACTAGGCGCGCGCGAGGCGATAAGGTGGCCCCTGGTGGACCAGGGCGGCCGGTATGATTTCTCCACCGTGCGCCCGTTCGTCGAGGCCGGGCGGAAGCATGGGATAAAGATCATCTACGACCTTTTCCACTTCGGCTACCCCGAAGGCATAGACCTGCTCTCCGACGAGTTCCCCGAGAGGTTCGCCGAGTACTGTTACGCGGTCGCCCGCTACATATCCGAAGGCGGCGATGGAGAGTGTTACTTCACGCCGATCAACGAGCCCTCCTACTTCGCCTGGGCCGCGGCCGAAGTAGGCCTCTTCGCGCCCCACCTTCACGGGCAGGGGCACAGGATGAAGGTCGCCCTGGCGCGCGCGGCGATCCGGGGCATCGACGCGATCCGCACGGCCTGCCCCCGCGCGCGCATCGTCAACGTCGACCCGCTCTGCCGGATGGTCGCGCCCATCGACAGGCCCGACCTGCAAGGCCACGTCGATAATTTCAACCGGGTGACCGTCTTCGAAAGCTGGGACATGCTGAGCGGCAGCCTTATGCCCGAGCTCGGGGGCAGCCCCAAGCACCTCGACATCGTGGGGCTCAACTATTACTGGACCAACCAGTGGGAGGCGAACGGCTCGGGCGAGCCCCTGCCTCCGGAAGACCCGCGCTGCTGGCCCCTGCGCAAGCTCGTGCGCTCGGTGTGGGAACGCTACGGCTCGGACATCCTCATAACGGAGACGAGCCACATCGGGGAGATGCGCCCGGTCTGGCTGCGCGAGCTGGCGCTCGAAGCCGAGGCCCTGCTCGACGAAGGGGTGCCCCTTCGCGGGGCGTGCCTCTACCCGATCCTGGGCATGCCCGAATGGCACGCGCAGGAAGAATGGACGCGGATGGGGCTCTGGGACCTCGTCCCGGTCAATGGCAAGCTCGAGCGGGTGCCGTACATCCCCATGCTCGAATCACTCGGCGAAGCCCAGAGGCGGCTCGAACACCGAGGCAGGGCGTGGAAGCTCGCGGGCTGGCGGCAGACTCGGGAGATCGGGAAGTCACGCTCAGCCTCCTGAGCCCGCAAATTATGCCCCTGCATGTGTCAGTTTTGCCGCCTCCCCGCTCGACAAGGCTGAGAAAGTAAGTTAAGTTGGCACGCGGGAACGAATTAAAGGGGTTAAAAGCTTCCGGGGCGGGGAACGAAGATTGCCCGTCGAAGACGGCTGGATCGCCTTCCGTGCTACTCATATTCCTTATTCCGTCCTGCTCTCCTGATGGAATATTGAATGAAGAATAATCGATTGGACGCAATACCAAAGAGGTGAAAGAATGCGCGTTCTGGTTACCGGAGGGGCCGGGTACATCGGCAGCGTTGTGAGCGAAGAGTTAGTGCGCGACGGACACGAAGTCGTCGTCTACGATAACCTTTACAAAGGACACCTGGGCGCGGTCGTCGAAGGCGCTCCCTTCATTCAGGCGGACCTGACTGAAGGCTCGATCCTTCGCGACACTCTGAACAGCTATGGCATCGAAGCCGTCATCCACATGGCGGCGGACTCTCTGGTCGGGGAGTCGGTGCTGAACCCCTCGAAATACTTCCGAAACAACTTCGTGGCCGGGCTCTCCCTGCTCGACGCGATGGTCGAATGCGGCGTCAAGCGCATAGTCTTCTCCTCGACTGCGGCCGTCTACGGCGAGCCGCTCAAGCAGCCCATCGAAGAGACCGACCCGACCAACCCGACCAACCCGTACGGCGAGTCCAAGCTCGCATTCGAGCGGGCGTTGAAGTGGTATGATCAGGCCTACGGCATTCACTACGGCAGCCTCCGCTATTTCAACGCCGCGGGCGCGAGCGCGAAATACGGGGAGACGCACGAGCCGGAGACTCACCTCATCCCCCTGATGCTGCAAGTGGCCGCGGGCCGCAGGGAGTTCATCGAAGTCTACGGCGACGACTACCCGACGCGCGACGGCACGTGCGTGCGCGATTACATCCACGTCATAGACCTCGCGCGCGCGCACATTCTGGCGCTCGGCATACTCGACGAGCGGAGCGAGATTTATCACCTCGGGTGCGGCGGCGAAGGCTACACCGTGCGCGAGGTGATAGAGACCGCGCGCGAGGTTACCGAGGCCGAGGTCCCCGTGCGGGTCGGGCCCCGCCGGCCCGGCGACCCGGCCGTGCTCATCGCGAGCAGCGACAAAATAAAACGCGACCTCAACTGGTCCCCGGCCATGCAGGACCTGAGGGGCATCATCACTTCGGCCTGGAACTGGATGCTTGAGCACCCGAGCGGCTACGAAGAGTACGGGATGTGGGCCGAGGACGGCCGGAAGCGGGGTGCCAGGTACAGCGCGTAGGCGGGAGTCAAAGCGGCGCGAGAGGCTGAAAGAAACCCGCGAGTAAATCTCCCGGTAATTTTCCGGCAACCCATCAGGCAAGGCGATCACCCGCCCCGCCTTCATCGGCAGGGAGGCGCGCGAAGGCGGCCTCCGGGCGGGGATGATAGAGCACCCTCACAAGCTCCCCCGAGGCAACTAATCGCGCGGAGCGAGCATCGAGTCTGAGAAGTTATTCGAAGCCGGGGGCCCGTGCGCTCGCGGCTTGAGCAATCTCAAACTTGACTTAATCCTAATTGAGGGCAAGAATATCTCTGCCAACAGACAGGTACCCCGCAGGCAGCCCCGCCGACCCCGTGACGACTCGGGCGGCAGTCCCTTATTCAGGAGTTGAATCATGGCTTCCAGAAAGAAAGTGTGCGCTCGTATTCTATCGACCGGGCTAGTTGTTCTGGCGCTCGCCGCGGTGGTGCCGGCCGAAACTCAGTCCCTCGAAACGCTGCTCGCGTATCTGAAGAGCCCGAACGTCGAGACGCGGCGCGACGCGGCGCGCAAGCTGGGCGAGCGCCGCGTGCGCGACCAGGTAGCGGTCGAGTCCCTGTCGGTCGCCGCGCGTCAGGATTACGACCGGGGGGTCCGGGTCGAGGCGGTGAAGGCGCTCGGCCTAATCAAGGACTTCTCGGCCCTCCCCGACATACTCGGCGCGTTGAAGGATTCGCAAACGGATGTCAGGCTCATGGCGGCGCGCTCGCTCGTGGCCCTTTACACCGAGCACGACATCGACTTCATCACGAACCGCCGCACGGGGTGGAACCGCCTGAACCCGTTCCTCGACACCAGCGATCACGAGATAATCGAGACCTATATAAAAGTCGAGCCTGAGATAATAACGGCCCTCGGCGAAGCGGCCCGAGGCGACCGCAACCGCGACGTGCGCGTGGCCGCGATCCGGGCCCTCGGAGTCCTGCGCGGGCAGGCGGCAATACCGTCTCTGGCCGACGCGCTCAACGCCGATCAGGACGTGCGCGTCGACGTGCTCAGGGCCTTCATAAAGATCGGGGACCCGGAGGCGGGCCGGCACCTGACGCCGTTCTTCCGCGACTCGAATCAGAAGGTGCGGACTCAGGCGATGGTCGCCGCCGGGATGCTCAGGTACGAGCCCGCGGTGGAGCCCCTGCTCGCCGTCTACGGCCTCGGCCCCGAGAATAAGAACTCGATGAGCAAGGCCATAGGGAAAGTGAAAGGCATGTTCGCTTACCTGCCCCCGCGCGACGAAGCGGCCCTGTGGGCCCTCGCCCTGATCGGGGACGAGCGCGCGGAGCAGGTCTTCGTCGAGAACATGGGCGACAGGAACTCCAACCGCAGGCAGTACGCCTTCGAGGGGCTCGCGCGCATAGGCGAGTCGCGCTACCTCGATCAGATATCCCGCCTGATCCTGACCGAAGGCGACTCCGACGTGAAGCTCGCGCAGCACTGGGCGCTCTACCGCATGGGCAGCCGCCCCAACATCCAGTACCTCGTGCGCAAGCTCGACACGGACCAGGAGGAGCAGGTGCGGCAGTACCTGATGGAGACGGAAGAGCCGGCGGACCTCTACCCCTACATCCGCGCGAGCAACAGGACGGTCAGGCGCAAGGTCATCGACATACTCGGGCGCATCGGCGACCGCTCGACCATCGACGAGCTTCAGCCGGTCGTGCAGTCTTCCGGGGCCGTCATCTCCGACGACGCGACCCTCGCCATCAAGCGGATCGAGTGGCGCATGTCGGGCCGCCCGCGCGCCCGCGATCAGGTGCTCCGCCGCGAAACGCGCCCGCGCCGCAGCGCCTCGCCGCAGAACTGAAGGTACAAGGTGAAGGCAGTCGGGGCGGAGCCCGGAGCCCCGCCCCGCGGCCGCCTCTTCCGGCGCGTTGCACCCTCCGACCCGTCCCCTTTAAAATACCCGTTCAATCCACGACCGGAGCCGATAGATGCCGAAGACCATAGCGAAACTGGCGTGCGCGACCCTGCTTGCGATCATGTTCATCAACCTCCCCGCGAACGCGCAGGACTACCTGTCGCAGGCCCGGCGAATCATGCAGCGCGCGGACGTTAAGCGCGCGTTCGAGCATGTCGAAGCCAATCGCGACAGGATACTCGCGGAATGGATAACGCTCACGGAGATCAACGCGCCTTCGGGCAAGGAGCGGCAGCGCGCGGAAGCCATCAAGAAATTGCTCGACACTTACAGGCTCGACGAGGTCTACTACGACTCGGCGGGCAATCTGGTCGCCATCCGCAAAGGCACGACGCCCGGCAAGGCCGTCGTCATCGACGCCCACCTCGACACGGTCTTTCAGGAAGGCTTGAAGATAAAGGCCGAGGTCCGCGACGGAAAAATCTTCGCCCCCGGAGTCGGGGACGACACCCGCAACATCGAAGCCATCCTCGCCTCGATCCGCGCCTTAAACCATGCCAACATCCGAACCAAGTCCGACCTCATCTTTGTCTTCACCGTCGAAGAGGAGACCGACATGGTCGGGGCCAAGCGGTTCGTTGAGGAGAACAGGGACCGCATAGGGCAGTACGTCGCGCTCGACGGGGGGTACGAGGGGCTGACCTACGGCGGCATCGGCATCAACTGGTACAAGCACCACTTCATCGGCCCCGGCGGCCACACGAGGTCCAAGACCCCGCCCTATTCGGCAACGCTCCCGCTCGCGCGGGCCATCCAACGCATCTACGCCCTCGAACAGACGGGCGAGGTGGCGGTCGATCTCAACATAGGCATGATCGGGGGCGCGGAGGTGATCAACGCCAAGGCGTCCGACGCATGGTTTACGGTGGACCTGCGCTCGACCGACCAGAAGGCCATCGACGAGTTCGAGCGCCGCATCGCGAAGATACTTCAGGAAGAGGCCGAGCGCGCCGGCATGCAGGTGAAGACGGAGCTCGTCGGCGACAAGCTCCCGGCGGCGCAGATTCCGGGCAACATCGACTCGTTCACCGTGCGCATGGGCGAAGCGGTCCACCGCGCCATCGGCCTGGAAAATGTCACGCTCAGCCCGACGGCTTCGAACAACGCCAACATCGCCCTGCTCGCGGGGATCCCGGCCCTCTCGACCGGCGCGGCACCCTGCGGGGACTCGCACGCCCTGACCGAGTGGTGCCTGATAGAGCCGTTTTATAAAGGGATCAGGAAGATCATACTGCTGGAAGTGGCCCTGGCCGGCCTGGACTGAGGCTTCGGTAAGATAACGTTTCCCTCCCGCCAACATTTCTTTTTTGTACCGCGGCTGGTATAAACGATTAGGCATTCGAATACCTGCAAAGATTCTTTCTCGCGCCCCACGGAAAGGAGAAGCTATGAAAGGCTCAAGGCTGTTGTTTCTGGCAAGCTGGGTGATTCTGCTTTTGCTGACGGCCAGCGTTGTCTTTATTTCCGTCATCTCCATCGGGACCGCTTACGGCGGAGGGCAGGACAACCTGACGCCGACCCACACGCTCGAACAGCTGACGGCCGCGACCAGCCCGGAAGTCGGGCTCGCGGTACGCGGGAGGCGGGCGACGGCGGCGACCTGGGCGCTCGGCTGCGCCCTCTTATCCATCTTCGTCGTGCTCATACCCTACAGGCGCGGCGAGAAGTGGGCGTGGTGGGCCCTGCTGGTCGCGTGGGGCATACCCCAGTTCATCTCACTCGCGCGCGCTATTATATTGGGCACGTCGTTCGGCACGAGCGCCCCGGCGACGGTGCTCGCCGTGCTCCTGCTCGGGCTGATGGCCGGCGCTCCGAGGGTGTTCGCGCGGCCCGACCCCCTGTCCGAGCCGATTGAATAAAGACCGTGGCCCTACTTCCCGAGCAGTCGGAAGGTCAGCCCGACGGTCAAGCCGAAGGGGTAGCCGGGCGTCGCGTGTACGCGCGTGACGGCCGGGGCTCCGGGCCGCAGGCGGGACTCGAAGAGGTTCTGCGTTTCGAAGTAACTCTTGTCGGTCAGATTGTCGATTGAGATGTTGAAATCTACCTGGCGGCGTATTCGCCGGGTTACGCTTAAATCCAGCACGTCGAGGCCCGACGCCCGCGGCCCCGCGTCCTCGCCATCCAGACGGTAATTACTCACGTGGCGGTACCTGACCGACCCGCTGAACCCGCGCCACTCCGCGAGCGTCAGCCCCGCATTCGAGACCAGGTGAGGCGCGCTGTCCACGTACGCGCGCGGGGACGTGCCCCGGAAGAAAGCGTTGCTCACCTTCGTGACCCCCGCGTTGAAGGCGAGCGCCCGAGTCAGCTTGATCGAATTCTTCACCTCGAAGCCGTAGGCCCGGCTCGGCCCTTTGAACTCAAAGCTGCCGTCGTCGGGGATGTAGACCTGCTCGTTGGAGCGGTCTATCAGGAAGAGGTCCGTGCTAAGCGAGAACCTCTTCAGAGCATGCGAGGTGCCGACCTGATAAAAATCGGTCGTCGAAATCTTCGGGCCGTCCGGCCGCCCGACCACGCCGCGTGCGTCCTGGCTGGAGATGCCCCGGCCATAATTGAAATAGAGGGTCGCGGGGACCCTGTGCGAGGGGGTGAAAGCGAGGTTGACCTTCGGCTGGAAGCGCGAGGCCGACTCGCTGCCCGACCCCCGAGGGTCGACCCTGTCATCCACGTCGAAATGGAAATAGTCATAGCGCAGGCCCGCGCTCAGGTGCAGGTGGCCCTGCAACAGGTCTACGCCCTGCTGGAAGTACCCCGCCGCGTTGGTCACGTTCGCGTGCGCTTTGGTGGAGACGCTTATGGGGTCGCGCCCGACCGTCTTATTCAGCCCGACGTTGATCTGATTCGCGTGAAGGTTGCCGCCCGCCGACAGGAGCGCGCGGCTGCCGAAGAGTTTGTGAGGGTGGAGGTACTGCGCGTTGATCCCCTGTTGCAGGCGCGAATCGTGCTGTTGAATCTCGTCGCCGTTGACTTCGTCATTCAGAAAGAGGGTGAAGTTAGAATAGAGATCGAACAGGGACCGGGCGACGAAGCCGTCGAGCTTGATTATGTTCCCCGACGCGCCTTCCCTCCGGTAATAAGCCCCGGCCGTCCCGGCCCTGACCCTGCCCCCGTTATCGGGGTCGATGAACCCGAACCGGTCGAGACGCCCCCCGAAGACTTCGTCGAGCGGGAGCTGGCCGGATGACACGAAATCATTTCGCCCCGCGTTTAGCTTGAAGCCGAGCGCCTCCGACTCGCCCATGCGCAGGGTGTAGTTGCCCGTCAGGTTGTCGCGCCTGTACCGCAGGGGGTTGACGAAAGGCCCGTCGGACCGAGACGCTTCGTAGGCGATGAAGGCGTCGGCCTTTTCGAGCTGGGGGCTGTAGGCGAGAAAGCCCCTGAAGGTGTCGAACGAGCCGCCCTGAATTCGGAGCGTGAGCTGATCGGGCAGAGACTCCCTCAGCCTGATGTGGGCGACCCCGAGGCCCGAGAAGTCTCCGTACTCGGCGCTGAACGGCCCGTTAATTATATCGACATCCTGCACGAGCTCCGGGGTCAGGCTCTTCAACTGGCCCAAGTACCCCTGCCCGTGGCCCTGCGTCCCCTGGTTCTGCTGGAAGTTATCAACCAGAACCTTCAGGCCCCCGTTGACGCCTCCGTGATCGAGGTTGAACCCGAAGCGGCGAATCTCAAGCGACTTCCCCCCGCCCTCGTGCTGGCCCGCGTTGATGCCCGCGTTGAGGGTGTGAAAGACCTGATCGTCCCGCGAGAACAGAGTGTTCCGGTAGATGGCCTCGTCACGGCGGTCGATTGTGGGGTCGAGCGGAGTCGAGACGATCACCATGCTCTCATGCACGGGCGGTATTGAATACTCGACCTCGATCCGAAGGTTCTCTGACGGCTCGGCGGGGTAGACTCGCCTTTCAAGCGGGGCGACGAACTTTGCCTCGACGGAAATCCTCAGAGGCTCGAAGGGGGCCGTGAGGCGGAAGCCGCCTTCCGCGTCGGTCACGGCTCTCTGCTCCCCGGAAAGGTAGCTGACGATCACCGTCACGCCTTTGACCGACTCTCCCCTGCCGGTGACGACCACCCCGGAGAGGGTGCGCGTGTCGGGCGTCTGTCCCGAAGCCTGAGAAAGGCCGAACAACAGGGCGACGCTCGCGAGAAGAATTTGGAGGGCTCGGCATCCTGGTCTCATACCTTCAGGAAGATAGCATAACGCCCGCACAAATCTCTCCCGAAAGTGCGCCCTCGTATCAATCGACCCGTCAGCCCCCTTTCTTCAAAGTGAAATCGCCTTTGCGTTCTCCGGGAGCGACGGACCAGCCGGAGTCGAGTTGAAGGGTCCAGCCCTCGCCCTGTAGGGTGCGCCCGCTCGTGTCTGCCGGGGCCGGGACCTGAATCTTATTGAACGACGGGTTTATTAGCGCGCCGCCGGACACCGTCAGGATTCCCCAGAGGTCCGAGATTCTTATGGTCGGGTAGACGGTCCCGAAAGTTTCGAGCGGTTGCAGAATATCCGGGTTGAATTGCAGCTCCATCCGCTGGAGCGGCAGCACCAGAACGGGCCCGTCAACCAGCCGGGCTCGATACTTCGCGACCAGCTTCGTGCGCCCGTCTTCGCGCTCCTGTTCGGCCGCGCGGAGCAGGTCGCCCCGGTAATTTCGGGAAGCCTTTTCGGCCTCCGCCTTAATATCCCGAGGCGGCTTCACCAGATACCATTGCCGCGCGAGTAGCCCGAAGTCGTTTTCGGGCTTCAACCCCTTGCGCCAGTTAACGCCCGCCTCGTCCAGAAGGACCCCGTAGGCCGGGCCGGATGCGTAGGCGAACGAGCGAACGAAAGTGTCCGTCTTCTCCGCCTCCTTGAGATGGTCCGCCACAGCCTGAGCCAGGCGGGGCCTCCCGCTGAGCCTCGCGCCCGTGTACTCGGCCAGCCCCTCGTGCATCTCAAGAGCCCTCTCCTCGGAAGCCGCGCTCGGGAAGAGTGACCTCCTGTAATCTCGGAATGCCAGGGCGTCCCTGACGTGCGCGCGACGCTTGGCCCCGGAACTCTTTAACGCCTCCTGAAGCGCCCTCCATTCGAGCCGCAGCCACACGCGCCCTTCGAGAGAATCGAGGTGGTTGTTAGAAGGCCCGGAGGTCGGGAGGCCGATGTCGTCCTGCACGCGGTGCCACAGCTCGTGAGCCATCGTGTCCGCGCGGTCGTGCTTATCTTCGGGCAGGGGCCACAGAACCATAGTCCACCTGACCCCGGCCCAGTCGACCGCGGTGTTCGCGACCCGCAGCTTGTCCGGCAGCTTCCCGACGAAGACATCGCCTTCCCTGGTGAGATTGCCCTCGCGGTCGCCTTGATTCGCGACCACCCGGCGCGTGGACGGGTCGGCAAAGAGCATAGGCCCGCAGAGCGAAACGCCCCAGAGCTTGCCATTATCCTGTCTGCACAGGGCCTCGGCTTCCTGAAAATACCGGTGCGCGAGAGCGGGGTCGAGGGGTGATGCCTGCGGGGTGATCGGGTTCGAAATGATGGGGGTTGAAAAGAAGACCGCGCCCATCAGAATTACAAGAGGGCCGAAGATTCCAGAGTGTCCGTTATGCATTACGCATGTCGCCTCCCGAAGAATTTCCCCAACCCTGTGATATAACTCTCCGGCCGCAAAATAGTTCCGCAAGCTCGCTTCATTGACACTCGTTCGGGCTGCTCGATATGATTCAATTTTTCATAAGGGCCTGTACGGGAATCCTCAAGGCGAGACCTTCGCCCGGTCAACCATAGAAACGGGAGCTTTAAGAGTTATGAGAAAGCCCGGACTTATCTTCGCATCGCTGGCTCTGCTGGTCTCGACGGCGGGGCTTTGGAATTACCCGACGGCGGCGGCCCCGCAGGGCGTCGCCTTCGGCGCGGCGCGCGTATCGTCGGAACAGATATCCCGCCACATCGCGTACCTGGCCTCGGACAAGTTGCAGGGCCGCCGCGCGGGGACCGGGGGCGCGGACGAAGCCGCGCGGTACATCGCGGACCGGTTCCGCGAGTATAAGCTGACGCCGGCCTCCTCGTCGGGGTTCCTGCAATCGTTCACCTTCGTCTCCGGCGTGCGCGCGGGGAGCGGCAACAGCTTCCGGGTCACGGGCGCGAGTGGCGCGCGGGCCTTGAAGATGAGGGAAGATTTCATGCCGCTCGCCTTCTCCTCATCCGAGCCCGCCTCCGGCCAGCTGGTTCACGCGGGCTACGGCATCAGCGCGCCCGAGCTTCAGTACGACAGTTATAAAGGGGTCGACGTGTCCGGAAAGATCGTGCTGATCCGGCGCGGCAGCCCCGACGGAGACAACCCGCACGGGCGCTTCGCCGCGCACGTCGCGCCCGGCCTCGAAATCCAGAACAAGACTCTCAAGGCGCGCGAAAAGGGGGCGAAGGGAGTCATCATCATAAGCGACGAGCAGGAGCTCGGGCGCGACAGCCTCTCCCGCCTGCGGTTCGACCTCAATTTCCTCGACGCGGGGATTCCCGCCGTCGTCGTCAGCGGCAAGGTGGCCGACTCGCTCGTCGCATCGGCCGCGCCCGCGGGCTCCGGTCAGTCGGAGGCAAGGGCCGCTTCGTTCGCGGTCCCGAACACTTCGGTCCAGTTCAAAACCGACGTGGTCAGGATCGAGGGCAAGGCCGCCAACGTCGTCGGCATCGTTCCCGGAAGCGACCCGCAAATGAAATCCGAGTATGTCGTCATCGGCGCGCACTACGACCACCTTGGGCTCGGCGGCCCCGAATCGCTCGCGGCCACGGCCGAAGATCAGATACATCACGGGGCCGACGACAACGCCTCGGGCACGTCCGCCCTGCTTGAGCTTGCGCGGGTGCTCGCGGCCGCCCCGCCCCGGCGCAGCGTAGTCTTTATGGCTTTCTCCGCCGAAGAGATCGGGCTCCTGGGCTCCGCCGCCTACACGAAGAACCCGGCGGTGCCGCTCGCTTCGACGGTCGCGATGATAAACATGGACATGGTCGGGCGGCTGCGCGACCAGTCGCTTTTCGTGGGCGGAGTCGGCACGTCCCCGGCGTGGAAGCCCCTGCTTGAGAAGCTGAACGGCGGCGCGGGCTTCAAGCTGGCGACCGGCGAAGACGGCTTCGGGCCGAGCGATCACCAGTCCTTCTACGTGCGCGACATCCCCGTGCTCTTCTTCTTCACCGGCTCTCACAACGACTACCACAAGCCATCGGACACGGCCGAAAAGATAAACACCGAGGGGACGAGAAGGATCGCGGAGTTCGTGCGCGAAGTGACGCTTTCGGTCGCGAACGAGCCTCAGCGCATCGCCTTCACGAAGGTGAAGTCGGAGACCAGGCCGACGGGCCGCGGCTTCCGCGTCTATCTCGGGACCGTGCCCAACTACTCGGATCAGAGCGACGGCATGAAGCTCGACGGGGTCAGGCCCGGCAGCCCGGCCGAGCGCGCGGGGCTCAAGGCCGGGGACGTGATCGTCAGGCTCGCCAGCGTGCAGATCAAGAACGTGTACGATTACACCTACGCGCTCGGGGAGCTTCGCCCGAACGAAGAGATCGACGTGCTCATACGCCGCGACGGGAAAGAGATGAGCCTGAAGCTCACGCCCGACAAGCGGCAATAGCGCCCGGCGGGTAAAGGGTCGCGGGATCACGACACCACCTTAAGCGAATCGAGGGACCTTATGCTCTTAAACGGAAAGACAGGAATAATCTTCGGGGTCGCCAACAAGCGCAGCCTCGCGTGGGCAATCGCCCGCCGCGCGGCGCAGGAGGGCGCGCGGATCGCCCTCACCTATCAGGGCGAGCGGCTGGAAGAGAACGCCCGCGAGCTGGCCTCCACCCTGAAGGACCCGCTAGTCCTTCAGTGCGACGTGGCGCAGGATGACCAGATAGAGTCGGTCTTCGCGCAGGTTAAAGACGGGTTCGGCGGCCTCGATTTCGTAGTACACGGGGTCGCTTACGCGCTCAAAGAAGACCTCGACGGCGAGTACCTCACCACCTCCCGCGAGGGCTTTCACACGGCCGTCGACATCAGCACCTATTCACTCACGGCCATCGCGAGGCACGCCTCGCCCCTGATGGAAGGCAGGAATGGGAGCATCCTCACGCTCACGTATCTGGGGGGCGAGCGAGTCATCCCCCGGTACAACGTGATGGGCGTGGCCAAGGCCGCGCTCGACATGAGCGTCCGCTACCTCGCGAGCGACCTCGGCCCGCGCGGCATCCGCGTGAACGGGCTTTCGGCCGGCCCCGTGAGAACGCTCGCCTCGGCCGGCATCTCCGGCTTCACGATCATCCTTGAGCACATGCGAAATCACGCGCCCCTCCGCCGCAACGTCGATCAGGAAGAGGTCGCCGACTCCGCGCTCTTCCTGCTCTCGGACATGTCGCGCGGAGTGACCGGGGAGATCCTGCACGTGGACAGCGGCTACCACATAATGGGGATGTGAAGCATTGGACTCAGTCGGCCCGCATTCTTTGGGGTGCCGGGTTCAAAACGTCAGGGTTATTTTAATAGTGTCTGATTACAAAGACAGACGGGTTAAACGCCCGCGCTTCCGAATCAACCTCCCAGGCTCCCCTGTACCTGAAAGGTCATATCGCATTTATGCTGCTTAGAAACTGGTTATGTATTCTGCTGGCCGCGCTCACGCTCGCGTCGAATGCGGCCCCCGCCCTCCCTCAGGCCCGCGAGGGGGCGAAGGGCGGCTCGCGTCCCGGCATGGTCGTCTACGTGAGCCTCGACGGGCTCGCTTATTACATGTGGGCGCACGACCCCGTGACCCGCGAACTGCGCTCGCTCCGGTCCATAGCCGCGCGCGGGGTCGAGGCCCGCGGCGCGATTCAGTCCTTCCCCTCGATCACGCCCGCCGGCCACGCCGCGCTATGGACGGGCGCTTACGGAGACATAAGCGGGGTCATCACGGCGGGCAATCCCATCCTGCCGCGCGGAGAGCACACGGCCTTCGAGCGAGTCTCCGGGTTCGATTCGCGCGCCCTTCACGCCGAGCCGATCTGGGTCACCGCCGCGCGCAACGGGACGCTGGCGGTCGCGCATCAGGCCACGCAGAACCACCCCTTCATCCCCTTCGTCACCGCGCCCTCGGCGGAGGTCGCGCCCGTGCTCCTGAGCGGCTACGGGCCGGAGCCCTTTTCGCCCCACGCCGTCATCCGCTCCGCGAACGTCTCTCCCGAAGACCCCGACGGGTGGAGGCCGGCCCTCCCTTACTCTTCCCTGCCCGTCCGCGCCTTTCAATGGAAGACCGGCAAGCTTACTTTTCACGGCGCGCTCGTGGCCGACCAGGGCTCCGCGCGGAGCTACAACGCGATCTACGTCGCGGCGGACCGCACGGGCCCCCGCGTCCGCGTGGCGCTCGCCCCGACCGAGCGCGACTACCCGCGGGGGCGAAGGCTCGCGCGCTCATTCAGCGACGGACTGAAGCTCTCCGTGGGG
The DNA here is from genome assembly GCA_035634255.1 of Blastocatellia bacterium. Taxonomy (GTDB): domain Bacteria; phylum Acidobacteriota; class Blastocatellia; order UBA7656; family UBA7656; genus DATLMR01. The sequence goes on along the minus strand of DASQDI010000160.1, from coordinate 44,147 downwards.
GATGAGGCTAAGCCCGCCGTGGCCTACTTCCGCCTCTTCGAGCTGGCGCCAGACGGCAGCGACTTCTTCCTCTATCAACCGGCCATTCACGAGCTGGCCTTTTACGACGGCTCGGACGAGGCGGGCGCCGCCCTGCGCTCTCTGCTCGAAGAGGCCGGGGGATTCATCGGCAACGGCCCGTCATACATGTACCGCGACGGAGGCCTCGGGCGGACCCTGTTCGAAGGCGGGGACGGGACGGCCGAGCGGCGATACCTCGAAGCCATCGAGCTGATAATGCGGCAATACAACAGGCACTCGGAATGGCTGGTGAAGCGTTACTCGCCGCGCCTCCTGATCGACTACTCGCCTTACCCCGACGAGATGGAGCACACGTGGTACGGGCTGGCGCGGCCCGACATCACGGGCGTGGACCAGAGGGTCGCGCGGCGCATTCAGGAGTTCCGCCGGTGGGGGTACCAGGCCCTCGACCAGAGGGTCGCGCTGCTGGACAGGCTCGCGGGGTCGGACGGCCATATAATTTTTTCCAGCGATCACGGCATGTCGCCGATAGCCAAAGAGGTGAAGGTTAACCTGATACTGCGCAATGCCGGGTTGCTCTCCGTCAACGAAAAGGGAGGCGTCGACACGGCGCGCACGCAGGCCATCCACCTCAAATACTGCGTGCTCGTGAACACTCTCGACTGGCGCGGCGGGATCGTGAGGCCCGAAGACCGGAAGAAGATCGTAGACAGAGCCGAGCAGGCATTGCGGCAGGTCAAAGACCCCGAGACCGGGGCGGCCGTCTTCACGCAGTTCTTCAGGCCCGGAGAATCGGCCGACCCTCCCGGCATCGGAGGCCCGGCGGGCGGGGACCTCTACTTCGAGCTCGCGCCCGGATACGCCGCCTCCGACGCTCTGATCGGAGACGTGATCGTGCGGACGCGCGTGCCGAACGGGCAGCACGGCTTCCTGTCGACGCGGCCGGAGATGCTCGCGAGCTTCATAGCCCGCGGCCCGCGCATAAAGCCCTCGGGCACAATTCAGACCATCTATTCAATCGACATCGCGTCGCTCGTCACGGAACTGCTGGGCATCCCCGCCCCGGCCCAGAATCAGGGCAAGTCGCCGATACGCCTCAAAGATGGCGCATGACGCGCTTCGCGCGGCGCGGTCAGGAGTCAGGGGGCAGGGGGCGGTGGTGATCCCGAGGATTTTTCTTAGGTCGAAAGGGATTCGATAAAGACAGTTTGAAATCATTAGGGAGCGCGAGGGCTTCCGTCTTCCCCTGACTCCTGACCACCGGCCACCGACCCCTGAGCTACACCCTCCGGGAGTCGGGGGGCCAGATGTACTTGTGTAGTTGCAGTTGAAACCTCGCGCGGAGCTTGTCCGCGAGCATCCAGTCGACCACCTCTTTCGAATCGAGCAGGCCGAACGCGGCGGAGATCAGCAGCTTCGCGCGCCCTTCGAGCCCGTGCGCGCGGATCGTCTTCAGAGCCCACTCGTAATCGTCGCGGTCGGCCAGCACGAATTTAACCTCGTCGACCGGGCGCAGGTGATCGAGGTTGGCCCACAGGTTCTTTTCGCACTCGCCGGAAGCGGGGCACTTCAAATCCATGATGCGAATGACGCGCGGGTCCAGAGTCGATATGTCGCGGTGGCCGCCCGTCTCGATCAGGACCGTGCGGCCCGAGTCGGCAAGGCGCGCGGCCAGCTCGTTTATATCGCGCTGGAGCAGGGGCTCGCCGCCCGTAAGCTCGACCAGATCGCAGTCGAACTTATCGACTTCCGAGATCACCTCGTCCACACTCATCGTGGTGCCGCCCGTGAAGGTAAACTCGGAATCGCACCAGGCGCACCTGAGGTCGCAGCCGGTGGTCCGCACGAAGACGCACGGCAGCCCCGCGTAACTCGACTCGCCTTGAATGCTCTGGTAGATCTCGGTGATTCTCATAAAGGAGGCCGGGCCCTCAGGCCCCGAAATAGTCGCAGCGCGCGGTGCAGGTCTCGCGGACGGTCACGCGGTACAGCCCATGCAGGCGGCCTTCGAGCCGCTCCCATATCCACCGCGCGATGTTCTCGCTCGTCGCGTTCTCCAGCCCTTCGACCTCGTTCAGGTAGTAATGATCGAGCCGCAGGCGCAGAGGCTCGAAGGCTTCGGATATCTCCGCGTAGTCGATCAGCCAGCCCGCCTCCGGGTCGACTTCCCCGCGCACGGCCACCTCGCAGCGAAACGAGTGGCCGTGCAGGCGGGCGCACTTGTGGCCTTCCGGCACGCGCGGCAGCCTGTGCGCGGATTCGAAGGTGAACTCTTTCACCAGATCGACGATCATACGCTCTCATATTACTTTTCGGAGAAAGGCTCTGCAAACGGGATCGGCGGCCTATTGAACCCGCAATCGCTTTGCGGTTATAAAGTCTCTGGCGTCGCGTCGAACAATGCTGCACAAAGACGAATCATACATGCGCATGGCGATCAGGCTAGCTCGCAGGGGCGAGGGGAAGCTCTCATGCGAGCCTCTGGCGGGCGCGGTCGCGGTCAAAGACGGCCGCGTGACCGGGAGAGGGTCCGCGGGCGGGGCGAAGGCCCCCGTCATCTCCGCGCTCGACAGGGCCGGGCGCGACGCCTTCGGCTCGACCGTCTACACCAACCTATTTCCCCCTGACGAGAGCCTTGAGCGTTTGATCGAATGCCGCCCCGCGCGCGTAGTCGTGGGCGCGCGCGGCTCCGCTTCCGTGACCGGCCGCCTGAGAAGGGCGGGCGTCGAGGTGACCGCGGGGGTGATGGAGCAGGAGTGTTCCGAGCTTAACGAGAAATATTTCACGTACGCGCGCACGGGCAGGCCCTTCGTCACGGTCAAGTTCGCCCAGACGCTCGACGGCCGAATCGCGACCGCGACGGGGAATTCCCAGTGGATAAGCAGCCCCGCGTCACTCCGCCTCGCGCATCGACTGAGGGTCGAGCACGACGCGATCCTGGTCGGCATAGGCACGGTCCTGGCCGACGACCCGCGGCTCACGGTCAGGCTAGTCAGGGGGCGCGACCCGCTTCGCGTGGTCATGGACAGTCGCCTCCGCATCCCGCCATCGGCCCGCGTGCTCGCGAACGGCGCGTCACGCCGCACGCTCATCGCGACGACCCGCATCGCCGACGACGCGCGGGCGCGCGAGCTCACGGCCCTCGGGGCGGAAGTACTGGTGCTGCCGGAAGCGCCCGAAGGTCCGGGCCTGAACGTCTCGGAATTGCTCGCGGCGCTCGGGCGCAGGTGCATAACCTCGGTGCTGGTCGAGGGAGGGGCGGGGATCATCACCTCCCTGCTCGCGGCGCGGCAGATAGACAGGCTCGTCGTGGCCGTGGCCCCCAAGATAATCGGGCGCGGCGTCGAAGCCTTCGGCGACCTGAAGATTTCCGACCTGACCGACGCCATAACCTTCAAATCCATGAAGAGCCGCAAGCTCGGCCCCGACGTGATATTCGACGGGCGGATAAAATATAGTTAGACCGCCTAATCTGGCTGGGTCAAATGATTTTGCTGAGATTCTCACTTATCTCAACTAATATATTTAATACTATCCTGTTGATGGAGTGAGGGCCGCAGGAGACTAGATGGCTGTAAACAAATCTACGAGCAAACTGCGCATCAGGTGTAATACATGCTCGGGCGTGACTTGGCACGAGCTACTTACTAATAAATCACTTACTGTGACTCTATACGGGCAGGATGATGAAGCGTTCGGTGAAGGTCGCGAGCAATGGGAATTATTTCAATGCTCTGGCTGTGATAGCATTTCCCTTAGAGTAACAAGCGACTATCCCTGGCAAGATGACCCAGAAATTCACTTTTTTCCCGAGAGGACGGGTGACCATCACAAGAAAAAGCACTACTCTAAGTTGCCTAAAAAGCTCACGATGCTCTACGGCGAGACAATAGAGGCATACAATCGAGGTTCGCTTCTATTATGCACAGCAGGTATACGCGCCTTATTGGAAGGTCTGTGTGCTGACAAAGGAATTACCAAGGGCCCAGATAGAGATGGCAAGATTGTTAAGAATTTAGAAGGCAAAATAAACGGCCTTACTTCAATAGTACCGGCAAGTATTGTTAAGAACCTCCACGGGCTTAGATTCCTCGGCAACCAAGCTGTTCACGAACTCGAAGCTCCTAGCAAATATGACTTAGAACTCGCTCTTACTGTAATTGAAGATATCCTCAATGTGGTTTACGATCTGGATTACAGGACTCAAATGCTCTATGAAATGGCCACACGTCCGAAAGTTAATGATGAAGATATTCCTTTTTGAACTGAATGATATCAACAGAGGCGGTCTCGCAAGGAGATGGCTCGGAGTCCCGCAAGCGAATTTTTTATAGTTATCTCAGTGCTATGTGCGCAGCCCGGTCATACCAACCGTTAGGCTTCCTTCCCGGCCGGTGCTGAATAGTTATGAGCCCGGAAGACCGGAACACTCGGAGTAGCTGACTATGAGTCAATGGAACTGTTTCCATTTGGATGACACGATCACGGCGATTGTAATGCCGGATAATTCCGGGCGCTTCCTGGTCCGCATGCGTGAGCCCGCGGGCGGCAACCGCAACCCCATAGAGTTCTATCGCGGGAGCTTGAAGGAAGCGCAGAGGGCGGCGGACGGGCTCGTGCAGGCGTATTACCCGCACGAGTGCGGTAAACATAGGTGCGGGCAGTGGGAGAAGATAGAAGGCTGAGCACGCCGCGGCTTCGTATGACTCAGCTTCACGTTTTGTTGCGTTGAACCTAAGATTGCTGAATCCAGACTACCGAGACGAGTCGTCATTGTTCAACGGAGAGAAAGTTGAATGCCTGGTGGCAGGTGATCTATGTACGAAATAGGCATAACCGACGAATTCGAAGCCGCGCACGCTCTGACCGGGGACTTCGGCCCGGCCACGAGGCTGCACGGGCATACGTACCGGGTGGAGGTCCGCGTCGCTTCGCGCGAGGTCGACGCATCGGGGGCGATCTACGACGTTGGGAAATTGCGCGCGGACCTGCGCTCGGTGCTCGCGGAGATGCATTACCGCAACCTCGACGACCTGCCGGAGCTTAAGGGGGTGAACACCACGGTGGAGATGGTCGCGCGCCACATCTTCAGGCGCGTCGAGCCCCCCGTTCGGGCCGCGTCGCTCGCGGGCCTCAGGGTCACGGTGTGGGAGTCCTCTTCGGTCTTCGCCTCTTACCACGAAGAGTTCTAGCCTTTTTCGAGCAGGGCGAGCAGGCTCCGGTAGACCGCGTCGCCCGTGCTCTGCCACGTCGGGAGGCGCTTCGAAAGCTCGCGGCTCCGCCGCCCGAATCGCGCGCGCAGGCGCGGGTCGATTGCCAGCTCGCGGATCATCCCGGCCAGCGCGCGCGCGTCGTCGGGCGGCGCGAGCAGGGCATTCTCGTTCTCCCTGACGATCTCGCGGGCGGGCCCGTTAGTCGAGGCGATCACGGGCAGGCCCGCGCGCATCGCCTCCGCGCAGACGATGCCGAAGCCCTCGTAGGACGAAGGCAGGATGAATATCTCCGCGTCGCAGTAGAAGCGCTTCAGAAGGTCGTCCGAGACCCGCCCGTGAAAGCTGACCACGCCTTCCAGCCCCTTCTCCGACACCGAGCGCCGCAACAGCCTGTAATAGGCCGGGTCGAACGCGCAATCCCCGACCACGTCGAGCGCCACCCTCACGTCGGTCAGTTCCGCGAGCGCGTCGATCAGGTTGTGCAGCCCCTTGCGGCGCGTGCAGCTGCCGACGAAGAGCAGGCGGACGGGCGAGTCGGGCCCGCCCTGCCTGACTCCCCCCGAGGGGGCCTCGCCCTGGCGGTCGCAGCCCGGAGGGGCCACCCTGATCTTTGTCCCGCCCTTGACCATCGACTCGATCCGGCCGCGCATGAAATCGCTCACGGTGACGACGAGGTGGGAAGAGTTGAGCGACGCGCGCTCGAACCTGTGAGCGACGGCCTTCGAGATTCGATTCCCTCTTTCGACCCACCTCAATTGGTGAACGATGCGAACCATCCTGACCCTTCGCGCCGCGCGGCACGCAAGGTTGAAGGCCGCGAGCGAAGGGTGCGCCCAGTTGTCCTGAATGATGAGGCCATACCTTTCGCGCGCGAGCCGCGCGAGCAGCCAGGGGGTCAGGAAGACCCCGGCCAACAGGGCCAGGAAATAAGGCGGGTCCGGCACGCTCAGGACATCGACCCTGACCCCGCGCGCGCGGAGGTAGTCGAGCAGGCGCAGGTTATAAATGGAGCCGCCCGTCAGGCGCTCCGGGTCGCCGGGAACGATGAAAAGCCATTTATCCCGCACGCGAGGATTATCACGATCCTCGCGCACCCCCGCAACGGAGAATGCTTGACCTTATCTCGCCCCGGTTCGTATCATGTTGCTTGCTTATTTGGCCTGCGGGAAACATTATTAGCGCCGGGAACTCTGGACGCTCGCGCGACGGGCTTCTACCCTCAATACTTTTTTCAGGAGATTAACTATGGTGACAGAGCAGGAGCACGGAACAATCGTGTGGCGAAACGGTGAGATGATACCGTGGGAGGAGGCGACCATCCACGTGATGACGCACGTGGTGCATTATGGCTCGTCCATATTCGAAGGCATAAGGTGTTATAACACGAAGCGCGGCTCCGCCATATTTCGCCTCGACGCGCACCTCGAACGCCTGCTTAATTCCGCACACATTTATCGAATGTCGGTCCCGTATAGCTACGATGAGATAGCCGAAGCCTGTTGCCAGATCGTCAACGCGAACAGTTATAAAGAGTGCTACCTGCGCCCGGTGATATTCAGGGGTTACGGCACGTTCGGGGTCGACCCGTTCCCCGCGCCCATCGAGACTTACATCTGCGCGTGGCCGTGGGGCAAGTACCTGGGGCCGGAGGCCCTCGAACAGGGCGTGGACGTGTGCGTTTCGAGCTGGACCCGCATCGCGCCCAACACCCTGCCGTCGATGGCGAAGGCGGGCGCGAATTACATGAACTCGCAGCTCATCAAGATGGAGGCGAAGATCAACGGGTACGTCGAAGGCATAGCCCTCGACCCGCAAGGCTACATAAGCGAGGGCTCGGGCGAGAACATATTTCTCATCAAGGACGGGGTCGTGATGACCCCGCCCCTCTACTCCACGATACTGCCGGGCATCACGCGCGATTCGGTCATCAAGATCTGCGAGCGCATGGGCATCCCGGTGGTCGAGCGCGCCATCCCGCGCGAGATGCTCTACATCTCCGACGAGGTCTTCTTCACGGGCACGGCGGCGGAGATCACGCCGATCCGCTCGGTGGATAAAGTCCAGGTCGGGGAGGGGCGCAGGGGGCCGCTCACCACGGAGATTCAGAACCAGTTCTTCGCCATCATCACCGGGGAGGCCGAAGACACTTTCGGCTGGCTCACCCCCGTTAAGACCCCGGAGCCTCAGATGGCCTAGCCATCCGCTCCGCTCGATTCCTGAACGGCCCGCCGCTCGCTTTGAGGTTAGCGGCGGGCCGTCCCCTTTGCATCTCTTGACATCTTTGACATCAATTTACAAGCGCGGCCCCTCCGACGAAGCCTGCCGCGGTTGCAACGACTGGCGCGGGCGTATAATTTAGCCATTATGCAAAAATCCAGATTATCTTCGAGCGGCCGCGCGGCCTCGGCCGTTCTGGTGCTCCTCCTCTTCGTCATCGTCGCGGCGCAGCAGCCGCAAGCGCCCCCGAGCCCCTACTCGCCCGGCCTGATCCAGGACCTCAAACGGCTGCACGCGGCGGCGCTCGCGAGCGATTACGACTACAGGCAGGTCGCCTACCTCTGCAACAACATCGGCCCGCGCCTCAGCGGGTCCCCGCAGGCGCAGGCGGCCGTCGAGTACGTCGCGAGCGAGATGCGCAAGCTCGGGGCCGAAGTGAGGCTCGAAAAGGTGATGGTGCCGCACTGGGTGCGGGGGGAGGAGAAGGCGGCGCTCGTCGAATACCCGGGGATGGCCCCCGGCACCACGCAGAAGGTCGTCGTCACGGCCCTGGGCAACACCATCGCCACGCCCCCCGAGGGGCTCACGGCGGAGGTCGTCCCGGTGAGCAGCTTCGAAGAGTTGACAGCCCTCGGGCGTGAGCGGGTCGCGGGTAAGATCGTCCTCTACAACGTGCGCTTCGACCGGCGTCTGGCGGAGATGGGCCATGCGGGTCAGGCTTACGGGCAGGCCGTGACTTACAGGTGGGCGGGGCCGAGCGCGGCGGCGAGGCTCGGGGCGGTCGCTTCGCTCGTCAGGTCCGTAGGCGGGGCCGACTACCGCCTGCCGCATACCGGCTCGTTCGCTTACGCGGAAGACGCGCCGCGGATCCCGGCCGGGGCCGTCGCCGCCGAAGACGCCGACTTGATCCAGCACCTCTCGGCGCAGGGCCGCGTCCGGTTGAAGCTCCTGCTCACGCCGCAGACCCTTCCCGACGTGGAGAGCTACAACGTCATCGCGGACCTGAAGGGCTCGGAGAATCCGGAGCAGGTCGTGATCGTCTCCGGCCACCTCGACTCGTGGGACCTCGGGACCGGGGCGCTCGACGACGCGGTGGGAGTGGCCGAGGCCATGCAGGTGCTAAACCTCGTAAAGCAGTTGAACCTGCGCCCCCGGCGGACCCTCAGGTTCATCGCCTGGATGAACGAAGAGAACGGGCTCGCGGGCGGGAGGACCTACGCCGAGAATCAGAAGGCCGAGATCGCCAACCACATCGCCGCAATCGAAAGCGACGAGGGCGCGGGCCACGCCCTGGGCTTCCGCGCGCACGTGAACGAGAAGGCCATGCCGATGCTTCAGCCGCTCGCGGCGATTTTGCGGGCCTCCGGCGCGGGCACCATCGAGCGGGTGGACACCCCCGTGGGCGCGGACATCTCCCCGCTTGAGAACGCGGGCGTGCCGGGGTTCGCGCCCCTGCAGGACGACCGCACCTATTTCGATTACCACCACACACCCGCCGACACGTTCGACAAAGTCGGGAAGCGCGAGCTGGCGGAGAATTCCGCCGTGCTGTCCGTTCTGGCGTACGCCATTGCGAGCTTGCCGGAACCGCTCCCCCGCTGATACGAATAACAGGAGCCAATAAACGAAGGAGGGACATAGATCGTGTACGAAGACCTGTTGAGCCTGATTCCCAAAACCGAATTGACCAGAAGAGAGTTCGTGATGACCTCGCTCGCGGCGGGCTTCGCCCTGTCCGTGCAGCCGGTCTCCGCGCAGACCATCACCACCGACACGAACGGGCTCGTGGCCGGGGAGGTTAAGATACCGGTCGGCGACGGCGAGATCCCCGCCTACCGCGCGATGCCGGCGAAGGGCAAATCTTTCCCGACCGTCCTCGTCGTGCAGGAGATATTCGGCGTCCACGAGCACATCAAAGACGTGTGCCGCCGCTTCGCCAAGCTCGGCCACCTGGCCGTAGCGCCCGAGCTCTACGCGCGGCAGGGCGACGTGTCGAAGATCGAAAACATCAACGAGATCATCTCGAAGGTGGTTTCGAAAGTCCCCGACGCGCAGGTCATGTCGGACCTCGACGCGACGGTCGCGTGGGCCGGGAAGTCGAGCGGCGGGGACACCTCGAAGCTGGGCGTCACGGGCTTCTGCTGGGGAGGCCGCATCGTGTGGCTCTACGCGGCGCACAACCCGAACCTCAAAGCGGGCGCGGCCTGGTACGGTCGATTGTTAGGCCCGACCAACCCCCTGCAACCCAAAAACCCCATCGACGTGGTCGCGGAACTCAAGGCCCCGGTGCTCGGGCTTTACGGGGGTAAAGACCAGGGCATCCCGAACGAGACGGTCGAGCAGATGCAGCAGGCGCTGAAGAAATCGACCAACAAGGCCGCCCGGAATTCCGAGATCGTGCTCTACCCCGACACGCCTCACGGGTTCCACGCCGACTACAGACCCAGCTACCGCAAGGGGCAGTCGGAAGACGCCTGGAAGCGCTTGCAGGCATGGTTCAAGAGGCACGGCGCGGCGTAGGGTGAGCCCCGCCGGGCAAGTTCTAAAGGCGGGCCGAAATGAAATCGGCCTGCCTTTCCCCGTCTTGACTTGTAACGCAGCTTCCGTATAATAGCCTCGTCCGAGGTACTATTTCTTAACTTTCCCGTTTTAATGTTCTCGGCTTCTTACCTCACAGTGACGCCTGTCACTCTTGGATTAACTTCGATAAAGAGATGGGAGGATTATTATGAGAAAGGAACATGTTACGAAACAGGTTCCGGCGACTTGGCGCGCCCTGGGTCTGGCGGTGATCTCGGCCCTGTTCCTGCTGGTGGGCGTGTCGGTCACGCCGGGGGCCCTGACGGCGTCCGCCGAGGACGTGAAGATCGTGAAGGCGAAGAAGCCGAAACAAGAGAAACCGGCCCCCGGTAAAGGGTGCGTGCCCGCGCCCGGCACCGAGGCTTACCGGAAGCTGATGACTCCGACGAGCCCGACCGCCCCTACACCCCCGGTCAAATACGTGGGCCTCGCTTCGGACAAGCTCTTAGCCGAAGACACTCAGTGGTGCTGGAAGCAGACCTGCGCGAGTGGCGCGTGGGTTTGCTCGCAGGGCGTCGCGGAAGACGTGAATGGTTGCTGCGTCAGATGCTGTTGGGAAGGCACGAGCAATTGCAGCGAGGCGAGGTGCTGCGGGATGCTGGACACTCAATGAAGTTTTACTTTTACCCGAAGGCAGGGCCGTGATGGAGACATCACGGCCCTGCTAATGAATCAACGATTCAAGGGGAGGTTAAAGATATGGGCTATCGGGGTAGAGTTCGACTCTCGCGTTCGGCGTTGGCCGGCGCGCTCCTGATCTTTTCGCTGGCGCTCGGCCCTCAGGCCGGGCTTTTGTGCAGAGCACAAACGGCGGGCCCGCCCCGCCTGCCCGCCCCGGCTTCCGCGCCGGGCGACATCAAGCAATCCGGTAAGCCTGACGAAGCGAAAGACGAGGGCAAAGGGGGCGAGAAAAAACTCTCTGTGACTGCTCAGGAAAAAGCGCAAAAAGCGCGCTCGACGGTAGAATCGATCCTGGCTTCCGCCCACCGCCTGGTGTCGACCGAGTACAGCATTCTGGTGCAGGTCGAGGCCGCGACTCTCTTGTGGGGCCTCGACAGGGAGCGGGCTCAGGCGGCGCTCAGTAACGCCTTCGACAGCCTGCGCCGGTTGCAGGAGGCAAAGACTGAGGTCTCGGCCCAGGATACTTCATCTGCCCAGAGAGAGAGGGTCGAGAAAGAGAGGTTGAGGGCGGCCATTTTCCGGAAGATCGCGAGAATAAGCCCGGACCTCATAAGGGAAATCTCGGACCGGAGCCCGGCCGGTGACAGGGACCGCCCGCAGGTATTTGCCGACTGGACGGAGGAGGCGCGAGCCATCCTTGTCGTTGCCTACGAGCAGCTCGACCAGGACCCGGCTCTCGCCGCGAGGCTCGCGCGCGAAAGCCTCTCTTTCGGGGTCGCGGGCATACCGGATTTTCTCATCCGCCTCGGGCGGCGCGACAGGAAGCTGGCGGAAGAACAGGCGATGGTTCACCTGGGCAGGCTACGCAACAGCTCGATCTCCCCGTTCTTTCTAATGAATTTCCGCCGCTTCATATTCTCGGGAAGTGGCGGCTCGCCTCAGCTCCGGGAATACTTCTTCGAGTCGCTCGTCATCCGTCTTAAGCGCGACATCCGGCCCGACCTCCCTTTCGACAAGTTCGAGGGCCTGATACCCGCGGCCAGGACGGCGGTCCAGATTTCGAGAGGCTACCCGGCGTGGCAAGTCGAGTTTGAAAAGGTAGCCTCCGAGTACGAAGCCCTGCTTGCGGCCCGCAGCCTGCGCGACCCCGGCAATGCGCACGTCCGTTCCGTCGACATATCGAATAGCGTGGCCGCCGAAGGCGAGACCAAAGAGGTGGCCGAGGCCGCCTCCCGCGCAGGCAACATCGGAGATTCGATGGCCCGCGACGGCGAGTATAAGAGGCTGGCGGTCGAGGCGTCCCTGAAGGCGAACCTCGTTCTAGCCGAGAGCCTCTTGTCTAAAATAGAGGACGAAGACTTGCGCCGGAAGGCTACCACCTCCGTCTACGGCCCTCTGGTCAGGAAGGCGTGGGCCGAAGAGAACTGGGCCCAGGCGAAGAATTACGCATTCAAAATAACCGACCCCCTGGGCCGTAGCCTGGTGGTCGATGCCACGGCCATGAACATGCTGCGGGTGAGCGGGGACAAGCAGGCGGTCAAGGAGCTCTATGAAGCCGCGATGTCGCAGCTCCAAAAAGACAGGCCGACGCAAAATGTGGCCATAAGCTTCTTCATGCTTGCGAGCTCGCTTCTGCCAATCAACCAGGAGATGGGTTTCTCCGCTTTCGGCTGGGCCGTCCACGTGCTCAACAAAACGATGGAGACCCGCCCCTTCTCCTGGGAGTCCGACAGCGGGGGCGAGCTTGAGACCTGGGTCAGGATGCCGACCGTCATGCTCAAGCCGGCGGAGGCGCTTGAGGTGACGGAGGTCATCGGGCCTCTCTTCAAAGAGATCGGGCTGCGGAACCCCGATGAGGCTCAGGCCCTGGCCCTCAGATTTTCTAACCGCGGCCTGAGCCTGCTGGCCCAGCTGGGCGTCGTCAGGGCCGCTTTGGAAAACCCCGCAAAATCCAGATCGGCGACCAAGGGCGGAAGCTCGCTCTAATCGGCCCGGAGGCGGGCGAGCTTTTCCGCGGCTTTACAAATCAAGTTGTATAAATCCCGGCGGGCCGCCGGGATTCGCGCCGTGGTTTCGCTCGCCCCCTCCTGCCCGCCTCGATCCGGTTTGGCTTTCCCCCCGCCATGTCTTAATATCTCAGCGAATCTTAACGAAGGGCATCCCTGAATTCACAAAATGGCAGACACGTCGAAACGAGCGGCGGGAGCCGCTTCAACCGAAGAGATTCGCACCCACTTCCCCGCGCTTGAGCGAATGCATGCGGGCGAGCCGGTCGCATACTTCGACGGGCCGGGCGGCACGCAGGTCCCGCGCGCGGTCGTCGATGCGATGTCCGATTATCTCTATAATCACAACGCCAACACCCACTGGGCCTACCCGTCGAGCGCCGAGACCGACGCGGCGCTCGACTACTCGCGGGGCGCGCTCGCCGACTTCCTGAACGCCTCCCCGTCGGAGATCGCGTTCGGGGCGAACATGACGACCCTCACCTTTCACCTGTCGCGCGCGCTCGGCTACGGCTACGGGCCGGGCGACGAGATTGTCGTCACCGAGCTCGACCACCACGCGAACCTCGCCCCGTGGGTCACCCTCGCGCGCGAGCGGGGCGCGACGATCCGCACGGTGAGGTTGGTGCCAGAGACGGGGCAGCTCGATTGGGACGACCTCGAGAGGTCGCTCGGCAGGCGAACGCGCCTGCTCGCCATCGGCGCGGCGTCGAACGCTCTGGGCACGATCACGGATGTGGCGCGCGCGGTCGCGATGGCGCACGACCAGGGCGCTCAGGTCTTCGTCGACGCGGTGCACTACGCCCCGCACGAGCTGGTGGATGTCCGCGCGCTCGACTGCGATTTTCTCGGCTGCTCCGCCTACAAGTTCTACGGCCCGCACGTGGGGGTGCTTTACGGCAGGCGCGAGCTGCTCGAATCGCTCGACTTCCCGAAGCTCATCCCCGCGCCCGACTGGGCGCCCGAGCGGGCCGAGACCGGCACGCAGAATCACGAGGGAATGGTAGGCGCGGCGGCGGCCGTCGATTTCCTTAGCTCGCTCGGGGGCGGCGAGACGCGCCGCGAGCGTCTGCGGTCCACGTTCGCCGCCCTTCGCGCGCGCGGCGTCGGGCTTACGGAGCGGCTGTGGGAAGGGCTATCGTCAACCGCGGGGGTGAAGCTGTTCGGCCCGACGGCCGACGCTCCCAGGACTCCGACCGTGTCGTTCACCGTGAGCGGGTGCGCGTCGACGGAGGTCAGCCGCGGCCTCGCAGAGAGAGGGGTCTTCGCTTCTCACGGGGACTTCTACGCGCTGACGGTGATCGAGCGGCTGGGCCTTATGCCCGAAGGGCTGGTGCGAGCCGGGTGCGCCTGCTATACCTCAATCGAAGAGGTGGACCGGCTCGTCGAAGCCGTCCGAGAGATAGCTCAGGCAAAGGGGTGATGGTATGAAAGCGACATGGCAGAACGCGGTGCTGGCGGAAAGCGACGACACGGTAGTCGTGGAGGGCAACCACTACTTTCCGGCCGAGGCCATCAACAGGGAATATTTCAGGGAGAGCGACACTCACACCAACTGCCCGTGGAAAGGGGTCGCTAGCTACTACGACGTGGTAGTCGAGGGCGAGGTCAACAAGGATGCCGCATGGTACTACCCGACTCCCAAGGACGCGGCCAGACAGGTGAAAGACCGCGTGGCCTTCTGGCGCGGCGTGAAAGTAGAGTGACGGGGCCGTCGCTTCACTGACTCATACCCTCTCCAACTGCTCGACGGTCATCTCGCCGCGGGTGTTGCCCGTGTTCAAAGTCGATTTCGGCTCAAGCAGCAGGACGTGTACTTCTTCGGGGGCCACGGGCAGGTGCTCCACCCCTTTCGGGACGATGAAGAACTCGCCCTCGTTCAGCCACACGTCGCGGTCCCTCAGCCTTATGAGCAACGAGCCTTTCACCACGAGGAACATTTCGTCTTCGTTCTCGTGGTGGTGCCAGACGAACTCCCCCCTGAGCTTCACGAGCTTTACGTACGAGTCGTTGAGCTCGCCGGCGATCTTCGGGCTCCAATAATCCTGAAAGAGGTCGAACTTTTCGGCCAGGCTGACTTTCTCCATTTGCCTCTCCTTATCTCTTCGGCCGCGTGGCGAGGACTGACGCTATTTGTCATGCCCCCACTTCCAAAAATCGCCACCCATTCGGGTGATGAGATGATCGAATAATAGTTCTAAAGCACTTACGCCGCGCCGAAGTCCGGAGCCTCGCCGGCACAAGCGTTGCCTTAGAATAATGCGTAGCTCAAAAGGCTGCAACAGGGACCGAGATCACGGGGGCGATGTCGGTCCCTGTTGAAACTGAGAGAAGCGACAGAAGTACTTTGGAAAGCCACAGGAGTCCGGGCGACGGGGGCCGCTCGGACTCCTGTGGCTTAATTATTTGTTACCCTCCCGCGCCTCACCCCGCGTCAGTTTAAAAGCCTGCCGATTCCATATATTCTTTATGATGTCCGAATCGAAGTTACTCTCATCGGGCGCAGCCCGGCCACACGTTTAGTAGGAGCGCGTAAATAACATGAAGATCGGAGCACGTTACCTGGGCGATGGAAGATGCGAGTTCGTGGTCTGGGCACCGCTGCTGGACGAAGTGGCCGTGAAAATAATCGCCCCGGAGGCACGCACGGTCGAGATGGTCAAAGGCGAGCGCGGTTACTGGCGGGCGATGGTCGAAGGTGTCGGGCCCGGCGCGAGATATTTTTATCTGCCGGGCGGCGGGAAGGAGCGGCCCGACCCGGCGTCTCACTTTCAGCCCGAAGGCGTGCACGGCCCTTCCGAAGTCGTCGACCATTCCGCGTTCAGGTGGGGCGACGAAGCGTGGGCGGGAGTGGCCCTTGAGTCGATGATAATCTACGAGTTGCACGTCGGCACGTTCTCTCCCGAAGGGACATTCGCGGGCGTCATCCCGCGCCTCGGTCAGCTCAAGGAGATGGGCGTGACCGCGGTCGAGATAATGCCGGTGGCGCAGTTTCCGGGGGAGCGGAACTGGGGCTATGACGGAGCGTACCCGTACGCGGTCCAGAACTCTTACGGAGGGCCGGAGGGGTTGAAGCGGCTCGTCGATGCCTGCCATACGTCGGGCCTCGCGGTGGTGCTCGACGTGGTTTACAACCATCTCGGGCCCGAGGGCAATTACGCAGGCGAGTACGGGCCTTACTATTCGGGAAAGTACAAGACCCCGTGGGGCGGCGCTCTGAACTTCGACGGGCCTTACGCGGACGGGGTGCGGAATCACTTCATCCAGAATGCGATTTACTGGCTGAAGGATTTTCACGTCGACGCGCTCAGGCTGGACGCGATCCACGCGATATTCGACATGGGGGCGAAGCACTTCCTGCGCGAGCTCGCCGAAGAAGTCGATAAGCTATCGCGCGAGACGGGCCGAAAGCGACTGCTCGTGGCCGAAAGCGACCTGAGCGATGTCCGCGTAATCCGAACTCACGATGAAGGCGGGTATGGGATGGACTCGCAGTGGCTCGATGACTTCCATCACTCGCTCCGGACTCTGCTGACCGGCGAGCGGCGCGGGTACTACATGGACTTCGGGCGCGTGGGGCATCTGGCGAAAGCGATGGGCGACGGCTTCGTTCACGAGTGGGAATACTCTCGCTACAGGCTGCGCACGTTCGGCAGCTCGTCGCGGGAGCTCCCCGCGAGCCGCTTCGTCGTCTACTCGCAGAACCACGATCAGGTCGGCAACCGCATGCTCGGAGAGAGGCTGCCGGAGCTCGTTTCGTTCGAGGCGTTGAAACTGGCGGCGGGGGCGGTCTTGCTCTCCCCGCACGTCCCTCTTCTGTTCATGGGCGAAGAGTACGCGGAGGTATCGCCCTTCCAGTATTTCGTGAGCCACGGCGACCCGGACCTGATAGCCGCTGTACGGAAGGGGCGTCGCGAAGAGTTCGAGGCCTTTCACACGGGGGAGGAGCCGCCCGACCCGCAGGCGGAGGAGACGTTCCTGCGCTCCAAACTCAGGTGGGGAGCCCGCTCGGAAGGCCATCATAAAGTGATGCTCGACTTCTACAAGAGATTGATAGAGGCGCGAAATTCCATCCCCGCACGAGAGCGGCTCGATAAGCATGCCCTCCGCGTCTCGACAGACGGTGAAGGGCTGCTCGCATATCTGCGACAGGCCCGAGACGGCGGAGGCCTTTTTTGCGCGATGAATTTCAAGGAGGGTGACTCTGTGCTGACGCCGGACCTCCCCGCGGGCAGGTGGGAGAAAGTGCTTGATTCGTCGGAAGAAAGATGGGGCGGCCCCGGCTCCCTGTCGGCCGCCGCGATCGGGCACGGGCAGGAATTGGCCCTGAGAGGTCTGAGCTTTGCTTTATACGGTCTGGAGAAAAACAAATGAACCGATACATCTGTATTCACGGACATTTTTATCAACCGCCCCGCGAGAACCCCTGGCTCGAAGAGGTCGAGCTACAGGACTCGGCCTTCCCTTACCACGACTGGAACCAGAGAATCACGGCCGAATGCTACGCGCCTAACGCCGCCTCGCGCATCCTCGACGGGCAGGGGAAGCTCATCGACATCGTCAACAACTATTCGAAGATCAGCTTCAACTTCGGCCCGACCCTGCTCTCCTGGATGGAGCGGCACACGCCCGCCGTGCACCGCACGATCATCGACGCGGACAGGGCGAGCCGCGAGAACTTCTCGGGCCACGGCTCCGCGCTCGCGCAGGTCTACAATCACATCATCATGCCCCTGGCCAACTCGCGCGACAAACGCACGCAGGTCGTGTGGGGCATAAGAGATTTCGAGTACCGCTTCGGGAGGAAGCCCGAAGGCATGTGGCTGGCGGAGACGGCGGTCGATCTCGAAACGCTCGACGTGCTCACCGAACAAGGGATCAGGTTCACCATACTCGCGCCGAGGCAGGCGGGCCGCACCCGCGCGCCCGGCAAGAGGTGGAAGGCCGTGGGCGACAGGATCGACCCCAGGCAGCCCTACGTCTGCAACCTCCCTTCCGGCAGGAGCATCAGCCTCTTCTTCTACGACGGGCCGATCTCGCAGGACATCGCCTTCAACAACCTGCTGGCGAGCGGCGAGAGGTTCGCGGGCCGCCTCGCCGGGGCGTTCACCGACGCGATGGGGCAGAACCAGCTCGTTCACATCGCGACCGACGGGGAGACCTACGGCCACCACCACCGCTACGGGGACATGGCGCTAGCCTACTGCATCCGCCACATCGAGACGAACGACCTCGCGAAGATCACCGTCTACGGAGAGTACCTCGAAAAATTCCCGCCCACGCATGAGGTCGAGGTACTTGAGAACTCTTCGTGGAGCTGCGCGCACGGCGTCGAGCGGTGGAGGGAAGACTGCGGGTGCAATTCGGGCAGGGAGGGCTGGTCGCAGGCGTGGCGCGGGCCGCTCAGGCGGGCGCTCGACTGGCTCAGAGACAACCTGGCGACCGTCTACGAGCGCGAGCTGTCGCCCTTCATCGAAGACCCATGGAAGGCGAGGGACGACTACATCAACGTCATCCTCGACAGGAGCGAAGACAACGTCAAATCATTCCTCGGGTACAACGGGGTGAGAGACCTGCCGCGCGAGCAGGAGACGAAGGTGCTCAGGCTTCTGGAAATGCAGCGCCACGCCATGCTGATGTACACGAGCTGCGGCTGGTTCTTCGACGAGGTGTCGGGGATCGAAGCCACTCAGGTGTTGCAGTACGCCGCGCGCGCAATCCAGTTGTGCGAGAAAGCCTCCGGGGCCTCCTTCGAGTCCGGCTTCGTCGAGAGGCTTCAGGCGGCCCCGGGCAACGTGCCCGAATTCGCGACCGGGGCGCAGGTGTACGAAAAGCTGGTGAGGCCGGCGATGGTCGACCTGCTCAGGGTCGGCGCGCACTACGCGGTCTCTTCCCTGTTCAAAGAGTACGAGGAGACGGCGACCGTCTACTCCTACACGGTCGGGAGAGAGCGCTACGAGCGGCGCGAGGCGGGCAGGCAGAAGCTCGCCATGGGCCGGGCGCACCTGCGCTCGAACATCACGGGCGACGAGCGCGCCATCAGCTTCGCCGTGCTCCACCTCGGGGACCACAACCTAATCGGCGGCGTCAGGAGCTTCGCCGGGGAGGAAGCCTTCGCGCAGATGACCGGGGAGGTCGGGGACGCATTCGAGAAGGTCGACCTCCCGGAGATAATTCGGCTGATGGACAAACATTTCGACACCCACAACTACTCGCTCTGGCACCTGTTCAAGGACGAGCAGAGGTACGTCTTCGACCGCATAACGCAGTCGGCCCTCGAAGAGATCGAAGGCTCGTTCCGCAGGATATACGACCACCACTACCCGATCATGCAGGTCATGAGGGAGTTGCGAATCCCCCTCCCCAAGGCGCTCGCCACGCCCGCCGAGTACACGATCAACGCGAACCTCAGGAGGCTGCTCGAAAGCCCCGAGCCCGACCTTGAGCAGCTGCAGGCCATAGTGGAGGAGATCAGGAAGTGGAACTTCGAGGGCGAGAAGACCTCCATCGGCTTCGTCGCCTCCCAGAAGGTCGACGCGCTGATGGAGCGGCTCGCGCGCGAGCCCGAAGACCTCGCCTTACTTAAAATCATAGAACGCATGCTCAGGATTTTGAGCGCGCCGGCGCTTGAGCTCGACCTGATGAGGGCGCAGCACCTTCACTTCCAGATCGCGCGCAGGCACTTCCTCGTGATGCAGGGGCGCGCGGAAGGCGGGGACCCGGGGGCGGCGGAGTGGGTCGAGCACTTCGACAGCCTGGGGACGTACCTTCAGGTGAGGAGCGCCTGATGCACATCCCTTCGTCCACCTACCGAATCCAGTTCAACTCTTCATTCACGTTCCGGTCGGCGAGGGAGGTCGTCCCCTACCTGTCGGACCTGGGCATCTCGACGCTCTACGCCTCGCCGATCTTCAAGGCCCGCGCGGGCAGCACCCACGGCTACGACGTGGTCGACCCCAACCTCATCAACCCGCAGGTCGGCACGCGCGAAGAGTTCGAAGAGCTGGTCGAATCGGTCCGGGGGAGGGGCATGGGCTGGTTGCAGGACTTCGTCCCGAACCACATGGCCTACGCGAGCGACAACCACATGCTGATGGACATATTCGAGAAGGGCCCCGGCTCGCCCTACTCCAATTTCTTCGACGTGGTCTGGGACCACCTGCGGGAGAACCTGCGCGGCAAGCTGATCGCGCCCTTCCTGGGAGGCCCCTACGGCGAGACGCTCGAAAGGGGCGAGATATCGCTCGTCTACGGCGCGGACGGCTTCCGCGTGAAGTACTGGGAGACGGTCTACCCGCTCCGCATCGAGTCGTACGCGCAGGTCATCGGGCGCCGCATCGACTCTTTCAGGGAGCGGCTCGGGGAGGAGGACCCCGATTACGTGAGGCTGTTCGGGATACTTCAGGTCTTCAAGAACCTGCCCGAAGACGTGTCAGTCGACGGGGGCAGGAACGCGCAGATCACGCTCGGCAAAGAGCTGCTCTGGCAGGCGACCGAAGAGAACGAGGAGGTCCGCGCGCTGATAGACGAGAGCGTCTCCGAGTTCAACCGAGACGTGGACCTGCTCGACGGCCTGCTGCGGCGGCAGTGGTTCCGCCTCTCGTTCTGGCGGGTCGCGACCAAGGAGATCAATTACCAGAGGTTCTTCAACATCAACGAGCTGATCTCGCTCAGGATGGAAGACGAGGGCGTATTTCATTCCGTCCACGGCCTCGTGCTCGGGCTTCTGAAAGAAGGCCGGATCGACGGCCTCCGCATAGACCACGTCGATGGGCTCTACGACCCGACCTCTTACCTGCGGCTGCTGAGGGAGCAGGCCCCCGACGCTTACGTCGTCGTCGAAAAAATCCTTGAGATGTCGGAGCAGCTGCCCTCGCGCTGGCCGGTGCAGGGCACGACCGGCTACGATTTCCTCACCTGCGTGAACGGCCTCTTCTGCGACCCCGCGGGCGAAGATAAGTTTCAGGATATTTACGCGGGCTTCACGGGCAAGGGTCTGGATTTCGAAGCCCTGGTCTACGAGAAGAAGAAGCTGCTGATCGAGCGGCACCTGACCGGAGACCTCGACAACCTCACTTACGTGCTCAAAAAAATATCGATCACCACGCGCCACGGCATCGACCTGACGTGGATCGGGCTGAAGCGCGCGCTGTCAGAAATGTCGGCGCTCTTCCCCGTCTACCGGACCTACTTCGACCGCTCGACCGTCTCGCGTCAGGACCGCTATTACGTCGAGGAGGCGATAAAGCGGGCCAAGGTCCACAACCCCGAGCTGGCGCGCGAGCTGGACTTCATCGAGATGGTCCTGTGGGTGAATTACCCCGAGCCCATCTCCGAAGAGGACAAGGAATTGTGGCTCTCCTTCGTTATGAGGTTCCAGCAGTTCACGAGCCCTCTGATGGCGAAGGGGCTGGAAGACACGGCCCTGTACATCTTCAACCGCCTGATCTCGCTCAACGAAGTCGGGGGCAACCCGAGCCGCTTCGGGGTCGGCGTCGGGGGTTTTCACGAGTGGAACCGGGCGCGCTCCGGACGCCACCCGAACACGCTCAACGCGACGGCGACCCACGACACCAAGCGCGGCGAAGATACGCGCGCCCGCATCAACGTGCTCTCGGAAATCCCCGACGAGTGGGCGCGGCATCTGGAGCGGTGGAGCGAGCAGAACCGAAAGCACAAGGCCATGGTCGAAGGCGAAGAGGCCCCGATCCGCAACCGCGAATACTTCCTCTACCAGACCCTTCTGGGCTCGTTCCCGTTCGACGAGGGCGAGCTTGCCGATTACGCTGAGAGGGTCAAAGACTACATGATAAAGGCCGCGCGCGAGGCGAAGGTCCGCACCTTCTGGCAGGACCCCAACCTCGAATACGAATCGGCGCTGACCTCATTCGTCGGGGCCATCCTGAGCCCGGAGCCCGGCAACGAATTCCTCGAAAGCTTCAGAAAGTTCCAGCGAAAAGTGGCGCACTTCGGGGCATTCAACTCGCTCTCGCAGGTCGTCCTCAAGATCACGTCGCCGGGCGTGCCCGATTTTTATCAGGGCACGGAGCTGTGGGACTTCAGCCTCGTCGACCCGGACAACCGCCGCGCCGTCGATTATCAAAAGCGCCGCGCCTTGCTCCGCGAGATCAGGGAGCGCGAGCAGACGGACCTCCCCGCTCTCCTCGGTGAGATGCTTTCAAAGAAGGAAGATGGGCGGGTGAAGCTGTTCACGGTCTACCGCGCGCTCAAGGCGAGGAACGAGAGCAAAGAGTTGTTCGACTCGGGCGAGTACATCCCCCTGAGCGTCACGGGCGCGCGTTCGGGGAACGTCGTCGCGTTCGCGAGGCGCGCCGCCTCAACCGCGCGGTGGGCCGTCACCCTCGCGCCCCGGCTCCTGACTTCGTTCGTGAGCGAGCAAGGGCTGCCGCTCGGCCAAGCTTGGGAGGACACGCAGGTCGCTCTGCCCGAAGGCGCGCCCGCAACCTGGCGCGACGCCTTCACGGGCGAGGCGCTCGATGGCGGCGGAGGCGTCCGGCTCTCCGAAGCATTCGGGCGGTTCCCCGTCAGCCTTCTAACCGGAGAATGATCGACCTCAGGCGCGGGCGAGGCGCTCCCCCGAGGGCCGCGTGAACCACCACGCCCACAGGATGAACAATCCTTGGACCGGCAGTCTGACGTAGAGCGCGACAGGGCTGATTTCCGGGTACAGCTCCGGGTGCATGGCCATGTGAACGTTGGCCGGGAAGACCAGCATCAGCACGGCGATGATTCCCCACGCGGCGACGCGCGAGTATTTCGGGACGAGGAGCAGGGCCCCGAAGAGGGTTTCCAGAAGGCCGCTCAGGAGGTGGAGCGGCCCGTGCCAGGGCAGGTAGGGCGGCATGATGTTGAGGTAGAACTCGGGGCTCCTGAAGTGATTTAGGCCCGCCAGTATGAAGAAGATCGCGAGCAGATATTTCATCACGGTCTTGAATACGCGCATCCGGTTTCGGTCTCCGAGGGGCGTGAAATTTATCCGGAGCTATCTTACACCCCGGCGGCACGCCGCGCGAATGAGACCGGCGCGTTATATTGGCCAAGCTGCCCGATCTATTGCCCGGCCCCCTCGCGGTGGTCCCGTGAATAATTCACGCGGCCTCCAGAATCTCCGAGATTGACGCCCACAGCTCACGGTTGTCGATCCTTACCGGGCCGGAGACTTCCGGCGGCTGACTGAGGAATTCCGCCTCGCACCCGAAGTATGGGGCCTCGAAGCCTGTCGAACTCGTCACGGTCAGGAGCTTGCTTGCCCTGGCCATAGTCGGGTAAGCAAGCTCCGGCGAGAGCTTCGACTTGGGCACGTGCCTGAGGATCGCGTTGGCCCAGACGTTCTCTACTTCGACCGGGTGAGGGACTACGAGGAATTCGTCATGGGCCGCGGCGACCGCCCGGACCCTTTCGATCACGTCCTCAGGGTGAATAAACCGACCCCCGCGCACCAGCGCCGAGTCCCACGAGACCTGGCAGGTGAAGCACGCGAGCCCTTCGACCTTGGGCTCCGCTCCGGGCGGTTCGACCTTGACCTCATGCGCGGCGACCACGTCGCTCACGCCGGGGATGTTGGAGCACACAGACCAGAACCTCCCCGCGAATCGGAGCGGGTGCAGGCGAACCTCAATCCATGCCGGGTGGCGCTTCGCCGCGGGCGGCAGCTCGAAGCCGATCAGGATGTCGGCATCGAACTCGTAGGGGCCGGCGTCGAAGCGTTCGAGCCACGCGAGCCACGGGAGCGGCCGCGTGAGCATGACACGCGGCTTCCACCGCTCAAGACACGGGACGACGACCTCGGCGAGCTGGTTGATGTTATGATCCTGCCCGCGGCGGTAGATGTCGCCGGAGATCACGATCTGCCCTCTTTGTTTTCTCATATCAGCCTTCACTTATTCGCGCGCGATTGACGCGCCTATGTTCTCTACCTTGCCTCAGACCATGAAAAGAAGCCTCGCCCATCTGCCGGAGCACAAACAGGAAGAGCTTAAATAGATCACTTCCGTACAAAGCGGTGGCTTTCCAACTGCATCAAGCGACCGAGCGATTTTACACGACTATTCTGCTTGTGTTCACGCACTACAAGCCGAAGGAGCACGACATTGACAAACTCGGCAAGCGGGTGAACAGCATCGGCCCTCGATTCCTGCCGGTATTTCCCCGCAAAATGCCGGAAGAGAATCGGCTGTTTGAGTTGCTACAGAAGGCGTACATAGACGCGCGGTACGACCCGAAGTATAAGATCACGAAGAAAGAGTTAGAGTATTTGTCGGGGCGAGTAAAGAAGTTGCAAAGACTGACGAAAGGGGTTTGCAAAGAGCGGATTGAAAGCTACTCGTAAGCTGAAGCGCCCGCCGGATACCCCGCGCCTGACAACCCGCCGGGGCGTTAGACCGCTTCCTTTGAGGTGAAGGAACACTTTCGAGAAGGCGGTGTCTAAAGTAAGGGGTCAGGTCCTATGGTTAAATTATCTACTCTTCTTATCCTCGTGTTCGGCGTCTTCGCCGGCGGCCTTGTCGCACTTGTCAATCCCCCTTTCTTATCACAGCCTTCCCCGGCGCAAGGCCGCTTCAAAGAACCCGGCGATGATTTGGATGAATTCGTCGGAAATGTGAAATCAATTGATGTCGAGATAGAGAAGCATAGATTCACGACTCACGTCCTGGATTTCGGAAGCCTGTATAAGCGAAAGCTTTTTCAGACGAGCCACTTTGATCGTGACGGCAAAAAGATTGAGGGGTTCGATTACCGGATGGATGGCGTTCCTTTACCTAAAACGACTTACTCTTATGATAAAAACGGCGTGTTGCTGAAAGAGAATCACTATAGCGCGGTGAGCGGCAGGCCGTATTATGAGACTGTTTACATCTATGATTCACAAGGAAGACTGAAAGAGGAGGTTGGCAAAAGTATCGAGGATGGCAGGGTGTTAAGTAGGCGGCTCTATTCCCATGACGAGAAGGGGAATTACACAGAAGTTGTCGAATACGATTCGGACAATGCCCTTCGCGGGAAGATAGGTTTTATTTGGAATGATCGAAGTAAGGTGGATGAAGTTATTGGCTTCTCCCCCGAAGGTGAAGTCATGGGCAAGCAAACGATCACCTATGATGAGAAAGGGAATATCGCAGGGATTGTTTTCTATCCTTCCGACGGGTCGTCTGTGGAAATGGAGAAGCGGACCTATGAGGTAGACGAGCAAGGCAATTGGGTGAAGAAGACCCTTTATTATTGGGTAACGAAAGACGGGGAGTCATTCTACGAGTTGATGAATATTACTTACCGGACGATTGCTTATTACTAAAAAGCGAACTTCCGGGACAGGCACGATTTAACAACCGCGCAGCGGAGCTCGGGCGGCGGGTTTGATCGGCCCATCAAGCGCCCCGGCCCGCGCCCGCTGACGCGAAATGCTATGCCCCTTTCGAGTCACATGACCTCGCCGCTTCATTGCCGGTAGACCCGCCGCCCGTAGAGTTCGGTCATCTTCTTCAACCGCTCGGCTAGCTCTTCGGTGAGCGCGCCTGCCTCGAAGCGCCACGCCCAGTTCCCTTCCGGGGTCGCGGGCAGGTTCATCCGCGCGCTCGAATCCAGCCCGAGCACGTCCTGAAGCGGGATGATCGCCACGTCGCTCACCGAGGCGAACGCCGCGCGAATGAAGTCCCAGTGAATCTCCCGCCCGTCGGAGTTGAGGTAGCTCAGGGCGAGGCTCCGCTCGCGCTCGATCCGCTCGGCGCTCTCGGGGGAATCCTTTTCGGGCTCGCGGTTGAACCAGCCGACGGTCGTGTCGTTGTCGTGCGTGCCGGTGTAGACGACCGAGTTGCGCGTGTAGTTGTGCGGCAGGTGGGTGTCCCGCGGGTCGCCCCCGAAGGCGAATTGGAGCACGCGCATTCCGGGGAGCCCGAGCTCGTCGCGCAAGGCGAGAACGTCGGGCGTGATGGTGCCGAGGTCTTCGGCGATGACGGGCAGGCGGCCGAGCGCGCGCTTCACGGCTCCGAACAGTTCTTTGCCCGGCACCGGGACCCAGCGCCCGCGCTCCGCGGTCTCGTCTTTCGCGGGCACTTCCCACGCGGCGGCGAACCCGCGAAAGTGATCGACCCGGACGATGTCCATGGTCTGAAGAGTCGCGCGCATGCGCTCGGCCCACCACGCGAAGCCCGACACGCTCATCCGCTCCCACTCATAGATCGGGTTGCCCCAAAGCTGCCCGGTCTTGCTGAAGTAGTCGGGGGGGACGCCCGCGACCACTCGGGGGTTCTTCTCTTCGTCGAGCTTGAACAGCTCCGGGCGGGTCCAAACGTCGGCCGAATCGTAGGCGACGAATATGGGCATGTCGCCGACCAGGTCGACGCCTTTGCCGTTGGCATACGCCTTGAGCGTGAGCCACTGTTTGAAGAAGAGGTATTGATAAAACTTCTGCGCTTCAATCGCCTCCGACATCTCGGAGCGGACGCGGGCCATGGATTCGGGCGAGCGGTTCGCGAGCTCCGGCTCCCACTTATTCCACGCCTCGTAATTGTGAGACTCCTGAAGCGCGCGGAAGACGGCGTAGTCGTCGAGCCAGTAAGAGGCGAAGCCGAGGAACTCCTCGAACTCCGACCGGGCGCGCGGCCCGCTCTTTTTGAAAGCCTCAAAAGCCTTTCCCAGCAGGCGGTTTTTGAACCCGCCCGCCGCCTCGTAATCGACCCGCGCGGCGTCGAACCGGGGCGCGCCTTTGAGGTCGGCCTTCGAGATGAGCCCCTCCCTGACAAGCTCCTCGGGGCTCACGAGCTGCGCGTTCCCCGCGAAGGCCGAGAAGCACTGATAGGGGGAGTTGCCATAGGACGGAGGCCCGAGCGGGAGCACCTGCCACAGGTGCTGGCCCGAGGCGGAAAGGAAGTCCACGAATTTGCGGGCCTCGCCGCCGAGGTCGCCTATGCCGTAAGGTCCGGGCAATGATGTCGGGTGCAGCAACAGGCCGCTTGATCTGGGAAACTCCATGAACACCTTTCTCGGAAGAAGCAGAGTCGCAAGTCTGATTCTAGCAACTGAGCGCGCGGTTTTGCACCACGGTATTTGGCGCGCCCGGCTTGGATGCCTTTTCGCATTCGTCTACAATGCGAGGTGGAAAGAAAGGATCAACAATGACCAGCGAAAAAGCAGAGGCGCATTTCGGCATAATCGGGCTGGCCGTGATGGGCCGCAACCTCGCCTTGAACATCGAAGAGCACGGGTTCACTGTGGCCGTCTGGAACCGCGAGACTCACACGACCGAAGGTTTCGTGTCGGAGAACGCGGGCAGGAAGTTCGTCCCCGCCGCGACGCTCGAAGAGTTCGTCCGCGCAATCGAGCGGCCCCGCCGCATGATGATGATGATCAAAGCAGGCGCGCCCGTCGACATGACCATCGAGAAGCTCAGGCCCCTGATGGAGCCGGGGGACATACTGATCGACGGCGGCAACTCCTACTTCAAAGACACGCAGAGGCGCGAGGCCCTACTCAAAGGCTCCGGCCTGCACTTCGTCGGCTCGGGCGTGTCAGGCGGGGAAGAGGGCGCGCGCTTCGGCCCGTCCCTCATGCCCGGAGGCCGGCGCGAGGCGTACGACCACATCCTGCCGGTGTTCGAAGCCATAGCCGCGAAGACGGACTCCGGCCCCTGCGTCACCTACGTCGGGCCGGACGGGGCGGGCCACTTCGTCAAGATGGTCCACAACGGCATCGAGTACGGGGACATGCAGCTCATCGCCGAAGCCTACGACATCCTGCGCACGGCCCTCGGGCTCGACCCCGGGCAGCTCGCCCGCACCTTCTCCGAGTGGAACCGCGGCCCGCTCGAATCCTTCCTGATAGAGATCACCGCCGATATATTCGGCGTGCGGGACGCGGAGACGGGCAGGGCCCTGGTCGACCTGATACTCGACAAGGCCGAGCAGAAGGGGACGGGCAAGTGGACGGCGCAGGAGGCGCTCGACCTCGGCGTCGCCATCCCGACGATTGAGGCGGCCATAAACGCGCGGGTGCTTTCGAGCATCAAGGAGGAGCGGGTCGCCGCGAGCCGCGTGCTCAGAGGCCCGGAGGGCGCGCGGTACGAGGGGGACAGGGGCGAGTTGATAGCGGCGGTCCACGACGCGCTCTACGCGTCGAAGATATGCTCTTACGCGCAGGGGTTCGACCTGATACAGAAGGGCTCGGAAACGTACGGTTGGGGCGTGCAGATGAGCGAGCTGGCCCGCATCTGGAAGGGCGGCTGCATCATCCGCGCGCGGTTCCTCGATTCGATCATGACCGCTTACAAACGCCGGCCGGACCTGCCGAACCTTCTGCTCGACGACGACTTCAGCGCGTGGATAGCGGCGTCGCAGGCGAGGTGGAGGAAGGCCGTCGGCACCGCGCAGGGCCTCGGCATCCCCGTGCCCGCGATGAGCGGGAGCCTCTCTTACTTCGACACGTACCGCACGGCGAACCTGCCGCAGAACCTGACCCAGGCGCAGCGCGACTACTTCGGGGCGCACACCTACGAGCGCGTCGATCACCCCGAGCGCGGCCACGTCCACACGGACTGGCTCGCGTCCGAAAAATGATCTGAGAGGACCGGAGGTCAGAGTCTACCCCGACGTGGGCGAGCTCGCTCGCGAGGCTGCCCGCCACTTCTCCGAGCTGGCCGGGGAGCGCGCCGCGAGGGAAAGGCAATTCACGGTCGCGCTCTCCGGCGGCTCGACCCCGCGCGCGATGTTCGAGCTTCTCTCGCGCGAGCCTCACGCGCGTGAGGTGCCCTGGCGCTCCGTCTATTTTTTCTGGGGGGACGAGCGGATGGTCCCGCCCGATCACCCCGAAAGCAATTACCGGATGGCGAGGGAGAGCCTGCTCGACAGGGTGCCGGTGCCGGATGGGAACGTCTTCAGGATGGCGGGCGAGGCCGAAGACCCGGAGCTCGCGGCCGAGGAGTATTCCGCCCAACTCAGAGAGTTTTTCAACCTTAACCCGGAGCCCGGCTCGGAGCTCCCGCGGTTCGACCTCGTGCTGCTCGGGATGGGGGCCGACGCGCACACGGCGTCCCTCTTTCCGAAGACCGCGGCCCTGCGCGCGGGCCGGCGGGTCGCGGTCGCGAATCACGTAGAGAAGCTGAACGCGGACCGCCTGACGCTCACCCCCGCGACCATCAACAACGCGCGCAACGTGACGTTCCTCGTCGCGGGCGAAGAGAAAGCGCCCGCGCTCAAAAGCGTGCTCGAAGGGCCGCATGACCCGGAGACCTACCCGAGCCAGCTAATCCGCCCGTCCGAGGGCCGCCTGCTCTGGCTCGCAGACTCGCGAGCGGCGAAACTCCTGACGCGGCCCTGACCCGGGCGGGAGCCCGTCAGGAACTTTCGACTTCGGCGGCGGCGTGTATAATCACTCAGTGGAATTCAATCTTACCTAATGGAGAAAACTAGTGGACTGGTTCGCTGACCCTCAAGCGTGGATAGCTCTGCTGACACTGACGGTGTTGGAGATCGTTCTCGGGATCGACAACATAATCTTCATCTCGATCCTCGCGGGCAAGCTGCCGCTCGATCAACAGAAGAAGGCGCGGACCGTGGGGCTCGGGCTCGCGATGCTCACGCGCATCCTCCTGCTGTTTTCGATAAGCTTCATAATGCGCCTGACGGCCGACCTGTTCGAGGTCTTCGGCAAGGGCATCTCGGGCCGCGACCTGATCCTCATCTGCGGGGGCCTCTTCCTTCTGGCCAAGAGCACGCACGAGATTCACGACAAGCTCGAAGGCGAAGAGGAGCACGGGGGGGCCCGCGCCGGCGCGACCTTCATGAGCGTCATCATTCAAATACTGCTGCTGGACATAGTCTTCTCGCTCGACTCCGTGATCACGGCGATCGGCATGGTCGAACACCTGTCGATCATGGTCATCGCGGTCGTAGTGGCCGTGGGCGTGATGATCCTGTCGGCGGGCACGATAAGCGATTTCGTGCACCGGCACCCCACGGTCAAGATGCTCGCCCTGTCATTCCTGCTCCTGATCGGGGTGATGCTGGTGGCCGAGGGGCTCGACCAGCACATCCCGAAAGGCTACATCTATTTCGCGATGGCCTTCTCCGTCATAGTCGAGATGCTGAACCTGAAGCTGAGGTCCAAGTCCAAACCCGTCGAGCTTCGCGGCCCGTACGGGGAGAACGCCTCTTAAAGCGATTCCAGGATCGATGCATGGGGCGGCCTTCGCGGGCGGCCCCATGCGACCGCCTCGTCAGTCGCGCTCCCCGTTTGAACCTCGCGAGCAAATTGGTTATAAAATCTTTCGTCAACATCTCTATAACGAACAGGGGGTAAAAAGTGCCCGAAAGCAGGCGTAGAAAATCGAAGGTGAGGGTGGCCGGGAGGTCCACGTATTCGAAGCCGAAACCCGGCAATAAAAACAAGCTCATCATAATCGGCACAATCGCAGCGGTAGTCGCCGCCGGAGCCATATGGCTCGCCACCCTCGACGGAGGTGGCGAAGGGGCAGGCGGGGGCGCGGAGGTCACCACCCCATCGGGCCTGCGGTACGTCGATCTCGTGGAGGGGACCGGCCCGAGCCCGCAGGCCGGGCAGGCGGCCACGGTCCATTACGTCGGCACTTTACTCAACGGCTCCAAGTTCGACAGCTCGCTCGACAAGGGCCAGCCGTTCACGTTCAGCCTCGGGCGGGGCACCGTCATAAAAGGGTGGGAAGAAGGGGTGAAGACCATGAAGGTCGGGGGCAAGCGCAAGCTCATCGTGCCGCCCAACCTCGGCTATGGGGCCATGCCGCGGTCCAAGATTCCGGCCAACTCGACCCTCGTATTCGAAATCGAATTGCTGAGCGTCAAGTGACGATTCGAGTTTCGACCTTTAACGCAATTTCCAACCGGCCCGGATCGCGATAACTTTCCCGGCCCAGACCGCGTGCTCGAATCCTCCGGCGTGAACAAATTTTTACTACTAACCAAAGCCTCCATGCTCATCCGATTGCGATGGGCCCGGCGGCACATCTACGCATGGATGGTGCTCGGCCCGCTCGTCATCGCCGGCACGTACGCCACGGCCACGCGCCTGACGGAGAACCTCGCCGCGGTGCGCCTCTCGCACGCTTCGGGCGTGGCCCTTGCCTCCCTGTTCGCGGGGTGCCTGATGGCCCTCGCCCTGTCGCGCTCCACCATCGAGATTTATCACATCAGGCGGCCGGAGTCTTACTTCGACGCGCTGCCGATCAGCGCGAGCACGCTCCTGCACTCGGCGATACTGAACCGCATGACTAGGGCCCTCGCCACGGGCCTGCTGGTCGTGGCCTTCCGCTCGATCATAGGCAGGGAGGTCGCGGTCGAGCCGGTGATACTTCCCGCCCTGATCTCGTTCGTCGTCGTGCTGGCGCTCAGCGAAGTGTTCGCGGCGCTCAACTGGATTCACTGGGGCCACAGGAAAGACGCGCGGGCGGCGGCGCTGGCGCTCGCGGTCCTGCTAGTAAGCTCGGCCCTTTCGGGGCTGTTGCTGGTGATCTCCCTGACCGAGGGGGCGTGGCTCCGGCCCGCGTGGCTCTGGCCCTCGGCGGGCGCCGCGTGGTCGCTCGCGCTCTACCTGATGATCCGGCGGGCGCACGACAGGTGGCGACCGTCCGACATGGAATACGCCAAGCGGTTGCAGTCTTCGGGCCGCTGGAACCTCTTCAGGCTCTCGGCCTTCAAACGCAGGTTCGGCCCGTCGGTCGCGGCCCAGCTCCTGCGCGACCTGCAGCTCACGCTGAGGGCTTTCTCTTCGGCCGTCTACGTCGTCCTGGTGATCGCCCTCGTGCTGCACGCCGGGCTCTTCATGCTCCTCACCGCGAACACTCTCCCGCCGCCTTACGAGATCAGGGGGTGGTTCGATCAGACGTGGCAGCCGTGGGCCATGACGGCCAAGCTCGCGTGCGTGTGCGTGGTCGCGACGCTCGGCGCTCTGGTGCCGGTGCTGCTCGCCTACGAGCTGCCGCATTTCTGGATGGAGCGGGCTCTGGGTGTCAAAGGGCTCGACCTGTGGGAGGCGAAGTTATGGTACGCCCGGCTCGTGAGCCTCCCCGCGCCCGTGTCGGTGTGGCTGGTCGCGCTCTCGACGGGGGAGGTCGCGCCCAACTACGCGCTCGCGCTGCTGGCCGAGTGCGCGTGGCTCTGGTGGATGTCCAGCTCGATAATAGGCGCCCTGTCGTTCGAGATGCCCGACCGGCCCGCGCTCGCGATCATGATCATGACTTTGATGAGCCTGGCGGCCGGCGCATTCGGAGCCCTGCTGTGGCCGTTCGGGTTCATCATCTACTTCCAGTCCATGCATTCGCTGACCGAGCGCGGGCGCGAAATGGCTAAATACTACCTGATTACGGAGGGAGATTGACTGACAGCCTCGTAGTGATCGAAGGACTCACGAAAAAGTACGGAGACCTGACGGCGGTCAATAACGTGAGCCTCGCGGTAAAGGCCGGAGAGGTCTACGCGCTGGTCGGGGCCAACGGCGCGGGCAAATCGACCCTCATCCGCATGATCATCGGGATAACCGAGCCCGACTCCGGCAAGCGGTTCATCTGCGGCGAAGCCCTCGCGCATGGGAGCCCGGAGGCCAAGCGGCACCTCGGGTACCTCCCCGAAGAACTGACCCTGTACGAACAGCTCACGGGGGTCGAGTACCTTCACCTCGTGGCGGGGCTCAAGGAGGCGGACCCGTCGCGTATACCGGAGGAGATAGATTTTTTCGAGCTGAAGCTGGTCTATCAAAAGCTGGTCGGGGGCTACTCGCTCGGCATGCGGAAGAAGCTGGGGCTGGCTGCGGCCATGCTCGGAGAGCCCGAGGTGCTGGTCCTCGACGAGCCGCTCAACGGGCTCGACGTGGAGATGATGCGCAAGCTGAGGATCAGGATAGAAGCGGAGCGCGAGGCCGGGCGCGGCGTGATCGTCTCGTCGCACGTGATGAGCTTCGTCGAGCGCGTGAGCGACCGGGTGGGAGTGATGCGCGCAGGCTCGCTCGTCGCCGAAGGCACGCCCTCGGAGTTGCGCGAAACCACGGGGCTCGCCAGCGCCGACTTCGAAGATGTCTTCTTCAGACTGACGGGGTGACCCAGTGGCCAGGATTCAGGGTGGGAGAGGGATTCAATAAAGAGAGTCTCTTATCATCCCCGGCCCCTGACCACTGAATCCTGACTCCCGGCCCCTGGCCCCTATCCCGCCAGTTGAAGGCTCTTGATGATAGCCTCGAACGTGGAGCGGTACTGCTGCATCTCGTCTTCGGGGGCCATGGTGATGAGATAGAAGAGGCGGCCGTCGCTCGTCGCAATCGTGTAGATCACGTCTATCTCCATGACTCCCGTTACCGTCGAAGGGCCGGCCATTACCGTGGCGTAACCCCTCCGCGCTCCGAAGTCGATCCCCTGCGGGTCGCGGACCACGCGAAAATCGGGGTTACCTTCCACCTGCTTCCGAATGAAGGCAGAGGTCGCGGACTCCAGGTCAGTGCCTTCGGGCTCGACCACCCCGATGAATATGCCGTGCGTGACCACGAGGGACTGCTCCGTCCGGCCGTACGCGCCTCTGGGGGCGAAGATCATGTTGACTTCGTCCGCCGACAGAGCATCCCAGTTCTGCGGGTATTGAATGGCGAACGAGTTGTCCCGCGCCTGAAAGCTCGTGAACTCGCGCGCCGGGGGCTCGACCCTCACGCCCGACCTGTTGCCGCCGGGCGGGACGGACCCGATGCGCGCGGGCTCGGCCGACTCCCTGATCGCGCCCCCGCTCCCGAGCAGGCGCGCCTTCACCTCTTCGAACTCAGGAGAGGTGCGGATCGGGTTCGGGCTCACGGGGAGGGCCGAGATCACTTCGTTGATGGACGCCACGCGGTTTCCGGGGTCGGGGTGATCGCTCAGGAACTCCGGCACCCTCTGCCCCCCGCGCTCCTGAAGCGTCTTGAAAAAATTCGCCATGTCGCGCGGGTCATAACCCACCTCCGCCATGATGCGCGCGCCTTCGAGGTCCGCCTGCGTCTCGGCGGTCCTCCCGAACTTCAGGAACAGGGCGTTGGCCCCCGCGCCGCCGATGGTGTTTATGATCTGCCCCGCCTCGGGGCTGTCGCCTCCCGTTATCGACCTCAGGATGTCGAGGCCCGCCTTGGCGATGTACGCCTTCGTCGCCTGGCTCGTCCCGTGGCGGAGCGCGACGTGGGAGATTTCGTGAGCGATGACGCCGGCGAGCTCCCCCTCATTATTCGCCGACATGATCGCCCCCGCGTTGACGAAGATGAACCCTCCGGGCAGGGCGAATGCGTTGACGTCTTTCGACGCGACGACGTTGAACTGGTACGGGAACTTGTGCCCCGGCGCTTTCGAGGCGAGCCGCGAGCCGAGCTGTCGGACGTAGTTGACGGTCGGCTCGTCCCGGCTGATCGGGACCTCCTGCGCGATCTTCTGCGCGGACTGGCGGCCCAGCTCTATGTCCTGCTCGGGCTTGAAGAGGTTGAAGCCGGGCTTGAAGTGCGGGGCCTGCTCCGCCCGCCCGCCTCCGAATCTGCCGGAGCGGTTCGACAACCCTCCGCAAGCGACCTGAAGAGAGAGCAACGAAAGGGCGGCGAGGATCGCCGCGAGTTTTTGTTTTAGCATGTAGTTTGGCCCATTCGCCTCCGGGCACTTTCAATCTCACGGTTCTGCTCACGCGGCGTCACACCGTTGAATCTTAGAGCCTCGGCGAAGGTGTGTTCAACCCCTCGCGTGTTTATCGGCTCGCGACCCGGCTCGTTTTTTTGTTAAAGTTTAACGGCTCCGGGGGATGAGAGTACCGAAAGTGAGGCGTCATGAAAATAAAATCCTTCGTTATTATAGCCCTCCTTCTCTGCGCGGTTGCGGGCGCGGCGCGGGCGGGCGGCTTCGAGACGTTCACCTGGAACGACGCGACGCGCGACGTGTACATCGACAACGAAGTGGACCGCGCGGCGCAGGTGTTGATGCTAGACACTCCGCGCCGGGTCGCCCTGATCTCGCCGAAGCTGGACCGGGCGGTGGTCCTCGATGTCTCCGCGCGCACGGTGAACCTGATGGCGAAAGACGCATTCCGGATGGCGAACGACCATGCGTCGGCCGCCTCCGACAGCTCGGCGCAGATGCAGCAGGCCGGCAAATTCGCGCAGGTCGATGGCTCGACTTACCTCTTCGCCATCGACGGGCGGCCGGTGCTGATCAAGCCGCATCCGGGGCTGACGGGCGAAATCTCGGAGGAGAGGCTGCTTGAGACCGTACCCGTCTGGCGCTCCCTGATGAATGACTACAAGCCCGCGCCCGAAGCGGTGAGCGCCCTGAAAGCCGTCGACGCGGACGCGAGCTTGACGGTGGTGCTCGGCTCGTGGTGCCCGGACAGCAAGAACTACGTGCCCAAACTTCTCAAGGCCCTGCACGCGGCGGGCAATCAGAAGCTGCGCGTCAATCTCATCGGCATAGACAGCCAGTTTCACGACCCGATGGCCACCATCCAGCAGCGCCGCGTCATCAACGTCCCCACGCTGATAGTCGAGCGCGGCGGGCGCGAGATCGGCCGGGTCGTGGAGACGCCGGCGAGCGAGGCGATGGAGAAAGACCTCGTGGCCATACTCAACGGCAGGCAGCAGCCGCATCCGGGGAAGTGGGACCGCGGGCCGAAGATCGCTCAGGGCGTGTACGTCTACAGGGACGAGAGCGGCAAAGAGCGCGGCAGAGAGCGGTGGGAGCTTTACTCGACTTCCGAAGGCGGCAGCCTCGTCCACAGCGAGGTGACCTCGGGCGACACGGTCACGGAGATATGGCACCGGGTCGACGCGGCGAGGAAGCCTTCGATGGTGGAGATCACGAAGTACCGCGGGGCGGATGTCGCGCGCACGCGCTACCGGTTCGGCGACCGGAGCCTGACCGCGCGGCTCCGCGGCAACGACGCTGGCGTGATAGAGCAGACCCTCAGCGTGCCGGAGAGGTACGCCTTCACGTCGCAGGCCATAGCCGCCGAAGGGTGGACCTGGGCCGAGGGCGAGAAGGCGGGCGGCGGCACCCCCTCGGTCAGGTACATCGCGCCCCTCAGGCTCGACAGCACCGTGGGCACGCTTCAGGCCGTGACCGTCGAGGCGAGAGGCGAGGAGCAGGTGCGCGTCCCCGCCGGGGAGTTCCGCTCAAGGCATTTCGTCCGCAGGGCGGAGGGGGAGCACTCCGACTGGTGGATGCACGCGGACCTGAACATCCCCGTGCGCGGCAAAACGTCGGCCGGGATGGAGTTCGCCCTGGCTTCGATAGAGGTCCTGCAAGCGAGGAATTGAGGCGCGCGCGGCCGACCCGAATACGCACCGAGAGGCGACGCATGATAATCGACTTCGAAGACATCCGGCACCTGATACCCGCCCACACCTTCAACGAGTACGGGCAGCTCACGGGCAATTACGTCCACTTCGACGAGATCATCTGTGTGGCCGAAAACGGCCGCATAAAGATATGGCTGAACAGGGAGGCGATAGAACAGCAGGACCCGGAACGGCTCATATGCGATTACGATGAAAACACTCTGCGCGGGCTTTGAAGCTGACGCGCCGCTTGACAAGCGGCGGAGTATCAAGTTAAGTCATTAGTTTGGTCCGGGCACCGATACATCGTCCGACGCAAGCTTTCTTCGAAATCATAGTTCATTCTGGGGGACGGATAGATGGCTAACAAATACGTATACATCTTCGCGAACGGGAAGTCAGATGGCCGCGGGGACATGAAGGATTTACTGGGGGGCAAAGGCGCGGGCCTTGCCGAGATGACGAACGCGGGGCTGCCGGTGCCTCCGGGGTTCACGATCACCACCGAGGCGTGCAACGCCTACTACTCGGAGGGCGCGAAGTTCCCCGAGGGGATGTGGGACCAGGTCATGGCCGCGCTCGCGCAGGTCGAGCAGGCGACGGGCAAGAGGCTGGGGGACCCTTCGAACCCCCTGCTGGTGTCGGTCAGGTCAGGCGCGAAATTCTCGATGCCGGGGATGATGGACACGGTCCTGAACCTCGGGCTCAACGATGAGACGCTCACGGGCCTCGCGGGCCTCACCTCTAACGAGCGGTTCGCGTACGACGCGTACCGCCGCTTCATCCAGATGTTCGGCAAGATCGTGTTGAACGTGGACGGGGAGATTTTCGACCACGCTTTTAACGAGGCCAAGCGCAAAGCGAAGGCGAAGGTGGACACGGACCTCTCGGCCGAAAACCTCAGGCAGGTAGTCAAAGAGTTCAAAAAGATCGTGAAGCGCGAGACGGGTAAGGAGT
Organism: Blastocatellia bacterium; assembly: GCA_035634255.1. Taxonomy (GTDB): domain Bacteria; phylum Acidobacteriota; class Blastocatellia; order UBA7656; family UBA7656; genus DATLMR01. The sequence goes on along the minus strand of DASQDI010000160.1, from coordinate 7,231 downwards.
TCCCCACCGACCCGCACGCGCAGCTTCAGGAGTCGATCAAGGCCGTCTTCCGCTCATGGAACGGCGACCGCGCGATAGCCTACAGGCGCAAGGAGAAGATACCCGACGACCTCGGCACGGCCGTCAACGTCGTGACGATGGTCTTCGGCAACATGGGCAACGACTCCGGCACGGGCGTCGCCTTCACCCGCAACCCGGCCACCGGGGAGAAGGTGCTCTTCGGCGATTACCTCACCAACGCTCAGGGCGAGGACGTGGTCGCGGGCATCCGCACGCCGAAGCACATCGACGAGCTGAGGAACGACATGCCCGAAATCTACAACCAGTTCGTCGAGGTGGCCGACAAGCTGGAGCGTCACTACAAGGACATGCAGGACCTTGAGTTCACCATCGAGCGCGGACGCCTCTGGATGCTCCAGACCCGAAACGGCAAGCGCACCGGCCCGGCGGCGGTCAAGATCGCGGTCGACATGGCGCGCGAGGGTTTGATCGACGAGCGCGCGGCCCTGCAACGAATACCCGCGGGCGACCTCGACCAGTTGCTTCACAAAATGATCGACCCGAAGGCCAGCTCCAAGGTGCTGGCCAAAGGCATCAACGCCAGCCCCGGAGCGGCGGTCGGGCGGGTCGTCTTCACCCCGAAAGAGGCGGAGGCGTGGGCGGAGAAGGGCGAGCCGGTCATACTGGTCCGCCGCGAGACCTCACCCGAAGACGTTCGCGGGATGGACGCGGCGCAGGCCATCCTGACCTCGACCGGCGGCCCGACCTCGCACGCGGCGGTGGTCGCGCGCGGGTGGGGCAAGCCCTGCATCGTCGGCGCGGGCGAGATCAACATCAACTACGCGAAGAACGAATTCTCCGTCAACGGCACGAGGGTCAGGCGCGGCGACTGGATCACCGTCGACGGCACCAGCGGCAAGATACTTCAGGGGCAAGCCCCCCTCATCGACCCGGAACTGGGTGAGGACTTCTACACCCTCATGAGCTGGGCCGACAAGTACCGGAGTATGCGCGTGCGGACCAACGCCGACACTCCGGGCGACGCCACAGTCGCGCGCGAGTTCGGGGCCGAAGGCATAGGGCTCTGCCGCACGGAGCACATGTTCTTCGAAGGCGAGCGCATCGACTACGTCCGGCAGATGATCCTCGGCTCGCTCGAATACAAGAGGATCGAGCGCGAGTTGAAGGCGGTCGAAGAGGAGATACGGCGCAACACCTCGCCCAAGAAGGCGGGCGAGCTCGCCAAGGCGCGCAGAGAGTTGAAGAAGGAGATCGAGGAGCCGAGGCGGCTTTACAAGGGCGGGCTCTCGGAACTGCTCAAGCTCCAGCGCAAGGACTTCGAAGGCATATTCAAGGCCATGGACGGGCTGCCGGTCACGATCCGCACGCTAGACCCGCCGCTTCACGAGTTCCTGCCGCACGACGAGGAAGGGACGCGCAAGCTCGCGCGGAAGCTGAAGACCCGGCCGCAGCAGTTGTGGGAGCGCGTGCAGATGATGCACGAAGCGAACCCGATGCTCGGGCACCGCGGCTGCCGCCTCGGGCTCGTCTTCCCCGAGATAACGGAGATGCAGGCGCGGGCGATCTTCGAGGCCGCGGCCCGCGTCCAGAAGAAGGGCGTGAAGGTGCTGCCCGAAGTCATGATCCCCCTCGTGAGCGACGTGGCGGAACTGCGCCTGCAGGCCGAGGTCGTGAGGCGGGTCGCGTCCGAGGTGATGGAAGAGACGGGCCAGCAGATCGAGTACCTCGTCGGCACGATGATCGAGTTGCCGCGCGCGGCGCTCACGGCGGGCAGCATAGCGGAGGTGGCCGAGTTCTTCTCTTTCGGGACCAACGACCTGACGCAGACGACCTATGGCATCTCGCGCGACGACTCGGCCAAGTTCCTGCCATACTACGTTGAGCACCGCATCTTCAAGGAGGACCCGTTCCAGGTGCTCGATCAGGAGGGCGTGGGCCAGCTCGTGAAGCTCGGCACGGAGCGCGGGCGGGCGGCGCGCCCGGACCTGAAGGTCGGCATTTGCGGGGAGCACGGCGGCGAGCCCTCGTCGGTGGCCTTCTGCCACCGCGCGGGGCTGAGCTACGTCTCCTGCTCGCCCTTCCGCGTGCCGGTCGCGAAGCTCGCGGCGGCGCAGGCCGCGCTCGGAAGCGAGCAGGCCATCTCGCACACGGCGTAGGCGGAGAGGGCCGAAATTCCCGAAGGCGCGGGCGGGAGGCCCGCGCCCTCGGGTGTCACTCCCAGAGGTTCCATGAAGAAGAAGACCCGACTATCCGCGAAGCGTAAATCCGAGCTCTGCCTCCAGTGCGGCAAGTGCTGCATGTCGATGACTTTTTTCGGCGGCGAGGTGGACGACGAATCGCGAGACGAGATCAAATGGATGGAGCTGCATGGGCTCAGGATCGATTACGTGAAGAAGCGCGGGCGGCTCGAATACTACTTCACCATCCCTAAGAAATGCGACGCGCTTCAGGAGACGAAGCTCGCGGACGGCTCCCTCCAGTACACGTGCGGGGTCTACGAAACGCGCCCGCAGATGTGCCGCGATTATGACGGCAGCATGAGCGGCCCCTTCGGAGTCTCCGATTGTCTCTGGCGGGTCGAGATGGGCAAAGCCCCCGCTGCGGGCGGCAACCTCGTCCAGCTAACGCCGCCCGCAAGGTAACCCTTCAATCATTAGCCGCGCGATTCGTCGAGATCAAAAGCGAGCAGAGCGCGTCCGCAGAAAGCTCGGACCACCGCACCCTCGCCGGAGGGCTGTTCGGGTTGTGGGGGTTCGCTCCGGAGTTGTCGAAGTGAGCGACCACTTCGACGCGCGTCCCCTTCGGGAGCGCGACCGGCCGCCTGAAGTAATACGCCGGTCGCCAGTCGAATTGGTAGCCGCGCGCCCATATCAAAACTTCTTCGGTCCCGTCCGGCCTGTACGCGCTCGCCTGCATAGAGACGATCAGAGGGTTCACGCTCGGGCGAATCATGACCGCCTCCGCGTCTTCCGCGAGCGTAACCGACTGGGTCACGCGATGAAGCCCCTCCCCCGCCGGTATCTCGGCTTTCGGGTCATTCAAAACGATTTCGCGGGCCTGCCTGCCCGGAGGCGCGGGCGCGAAGTAGAGCCCGACCCGGCTCCTGTCCTTCGTATCTTCGCCCGCCCCGCGGTAGTGAACCTGAAGCCTCAGGCGCGAGCCCGAGGGCAGGAGCCGGGCGACTCCTTTAGGCAGAGCGACCGTCTTCTGCCCCGGCATCCATGTCGCGAGCAGGGTCGATTGCGCTTTTTCTTCAAGGTGCAGGCTGGCGCAATGCACGACCGAGCGGTTGCCGGGCCGCAGGTCGATTGCCGAGAGCCACCGGTTCTCTTTCAGGTTCGCGGGGAGCGGGAAGGCCCGCCGCTCGTCCGCATCCGAAGCGACTCTGGACTCCTGCTCGGGTTCGAGCACGAGGTCGGGCTTGCCGAGCGCCCAGTCGTCCGAATAGAGGGGCTCGGACGGGAGGTCCTTTTCCTCGCCTCTGGGCGCCCCGCCCTCGACCCAGTTGACTATCAGATCGACTTCGCGCTGCGTGAGCGAAGGCGCGTTGACGAAATCGCCGTACCCCTTGACCGCGTGCCACGGAGGCATGCGCCTTTCGAGGATCTCCTCCTTGATCGCCTTCGCCCACGGGCGCGCCTCGTCGTAAGTGGCCAGAGACATGGCGATGCCTTCGGGCCTGTGACAGCCCAGGCAGTTGCGTTGGAGCACGCGGATCACCTCTTTATTGAACCTGACCTTCGTGGTGATCGGCTCATGCGCGGACGTGTAGAGGGGCGACGCCAGGGCCGTGAGCCCGAGCAGGAGGACCGCTAATCGTGTGGGCCGGGCGAGCATTGTTCGAGTCCTTCCGAATAATTATAGGGGCAGCCACTAGGGCTGCCCCCACGGTGCTCCGAAAACCATTCCCGCCCGTTACTGATTGCCGGTCGAGGCGCCCGCGGCGTCTCCCGCCGAGGGCTTGACTCCGCCCTTATCGAGCGTGTAGCTGAGCCAGCCGATCATCATCTCTTCCCAGGTCTGGTCGCCCCACCGCACGTCTTTAGTCGGGTCGGGGTTGAACTTGTTCTTCGCCGAGTTGTCGAAGTGGGCGACGCAATCGATCCGCGACCCCTTCGGGGCGGGCGCCGGCTCCTTCAGCACGTAGTAGCTCTGCCACGCGAAGTCGTACTTCGGGACCGAGAGCAGTATCTTCGAAGTGCCGTCCGGGTACGTGATGCGGTACTCGAAGTCCTTGCCGCGAAGGTGCATGTGCGGCATCAGGGAGCGGACGTGCGCGTCTTCTTTAAAGGTGAAGGTGGACTCGACCCTGTAGTTCGGGTCGCCCGCGGGGATGACGAACTTCGAGTTCAGGATCGGGCGGGTCTGCACATCGTAGCGCGGGGGCTCCTTCGAAAATATCAGCCCCAGGTAAGAGCGGTCTTTCACCGCTTCGCCGTTGGGCGTGTAGTGGACCTGGAAGACGAGGTCCGCGCCCGCGGGCAGCCTGCGCCCCAGCCCCTTTTCGAGGACCACGGGCGGCTCGCCCGGAGCGTAGCCGACCAGCAGCTTGCGCTCGCCCCCCTTCTGCGTGAACACGATTATGTGGTGGACGACCTTGCGCTTGTCGGGGCGAATCTCCGCGGCCTGAACCCACATGTCTTCTTTATAGCTCGTGGGGACCTTGAAGTACTTGTACTCGACCACGCCCTCGGCGGGCACCGAAAATTCCTCGGGTATGTGGAAGATGGCGTCGGGCTTGCCGATGTTCCAGCCCTCGTGGAATTTCGGCGCGGGCGGCAGGTCTTTCGGGTTGCCTTCCTTCGCGCCCCCGTCCACCCACGCGGCTATCGTGTCGACCTCTTTCTGGGTGAGGCGTCGGTCATTGACGAACTCTCCGTGCTTCGGGTCGGCGTGCCAGGGGGGCATCTCGCGCGTGACGACCTTCTCCTTGATCGACCGGGCCCACGGCCGCGCCTCCTTGAACGTCATCAAAGACATCGGCGCGATCTCCCCCGCCCGGTGGCACTCGGAGCAGGCTTTGTAGAAGATCGGCGCCACGTCCCTGTTGAAAGTCACTTCACCCGCGCCGCCTGCCTTCGGCCCTTTTTTCGCGTCGCTCGCGTGGCCGGTCGAAAGCGCGAGCAGGCAGAGCGCACCAACGAAGAGTGCCAGCAGGGGAGTCTTGAATGCTTTCTTCATTTTTTCACCTCGTTCTTTTTGGCTTTTATGCTCTGTCCATTCGTTTCGAAGACGAGCCCGGTCACTTCGCCATTCTCGCCCTTCGTGAAGGTGACCTGCGCTTCCACCGCTTTCAAAAAGAACTTCGTTTCGGATTCGGGAAAAAGCTGCACGCTCTGGCCGCGCGCTTCTATCAGGAGCCTGTCGCCTTCCTTGACCACGACGAAGGAGCCGGCGGGCGCGACCGAATAATGACCGACGTAGGCATCATAAACCTTCGGGTCCAGTTTGGCCACAGCTCTTTCTTTCGGGATGTCCGCGACGTAATCGATGAAGCCCACGGCCATCTCGTAGTCGGTCGGCTCGCCGAAGCGAACGTCCCTGGCCGGGTCGGGGTTGTGCTTATTCTTCGCCGAATTATCGAAGTGGGCCGTCACGATCAGCTTCGAGCCCTTGGGGACCGGCAGGGGCTTCTTCACCTTGTATAACGTCTGCCAGTTGAAATCGTAGCGGGGCACCCAGATCAAGGTCTCGCGCCTGCCGTCCGGGTACTGGACTTCGTACTTCATGTCCCTGCCGCGGACGTGCATGTGCGGCATGTAGTTGACGAGCTGCGTGTCTCGGTTGAAGGTGTAGCAGGCCGTGACCTCGTGATTCTCCGCGCCCGCCGGGATCCTGAAGAGGAGGTTCTGCACGTCGCGCGTGATTATCATCTTCTCGACCGGGGCCTTCGCGAAGTAGAGCCCGGCCATGGTGAGGTCCTTTTCAGGCTTGCCCGTGGTCTTCGAATAATGCATCTGGAAGATTATGTTCGAGCCGGCGGGGATTCTCTTGGCCGTGCCCTGAGGCCACATGTCGGCGTTCCTGCCGGGCGCGTAGACGGCGAGGATCTGGTTGCCCGCGCCCCCGCCCGAGCCGCCGCTGGGGGCGTTGCAGCCGTCATCGACCACGTTCACGTCCGGCCTTACGCGGCGGGTCGTGCCGACTTTTTCGAAGATCGAGCCCCCTCCGCCTTCGAAGACCGAAGGGATGTTGCCGGATTCGCTCTGCCCTCTGCGCCGGGCCATGTTCCGCGCCGCGTCCATCAGGTCGGGCGATTCGATGAAGATGACCGCGTGGTGCACGACCTTCTTGTTGCCGGCTTTGAACTCAGTGGCCTGAATCCACCTGTCCTCTTTGAAATTCGTGGGGATCCTGAAATAGATGTAATCGTCGGGCCCGCTCGCCTCGACCGTGTAGGCTTCGGGCATCGAGAAGACCACGTCGGGCTTGCCCAGTTCCCAGCCGTCGGAGTACCTGGGCGCGGGCGGCAGGTCTTTCGCGTCGCCCTCTTTCGCGCCCCCGTCCACCCACGCGGCTATCGTGTCGACCTCTTCTTCAGAGAGGCGCGCGTCGTTGCTGAACTCTCCGTGCTTCGGGTCGGCGTGCCAGGGGGGCATCTCGCGCGTGACGACCTTCTCCTTGATCGACCGGGCCCACGGCCGCGCCTCCTTGAACGTCATCAAAGACATCGGCGCGATCTCCCCCGCCCGGTGGCACTGCGTGCAGTTCCTGAAGAGTATGGGCGCGACGTGTTTGTTGAAAGTGACGGCGGATTTCTTCGCGTCGCTCGCCTCGGTTTTCGGGGCCGCGAGAAGGGAGAGGGCTGCCACAAAGCTCAGGAAAGATAAGAAGACGAGCGCTTTTTTCATGACGGGTGAACTCCTTATCAAGCGCGGCGCGCCGGCCGCTTTCGGAAACGGCCGGCGCATTGTGTTAATAGAGAGGGGTATAAACCGGCCGGGTTACTTTCCGGCCCTTCCTGCCGTTTCGGGCTTGGCCGAATTGTCCGTGATGAAATCGAGCCAGCCGATCATCATCTCGTCATAGGTCGGGTCGCCCCAGCGGATGTCCTTCTTGATATCCGGGTTGTACTTATTCTTCGCCGAATTATCGAAGTGGGCCGTGACGACCAGCCTGGCACCCTTCGGCACCTGCACGGGGTTCTTCAGGTAGTACATCGTCTGCCAGTTGAAGTTGAACTTCGGGACCCACAGCAGGGTCTCCTGCT
>DASQDI010000159.1:0-7050 GCA_035634255.1 Blastocatellia bacterium | reverse complement strand
GCTCGAAGGAGTCACGAAGGTGTTCTTCACCGACGAGGTCGAGACGCACGCGCTGGCGGGGATCCACATGAACATCAACAAGGGGGAGTACGTCTCCATAGCCGGCCCGTCCGGCTGCGGCAAGTCCACCCTGCTGTCCATACTCGGGCTGCTGGACTCCCCCTCAGACGGCAACTACTGGCTCAACGGCAACTCCGTCGCTGACCTCCCGCTGGCCGAGCGGGCCAGGATCAGGAACCGGGAGGTGGGGTTCATATTCCAGAGCTTCAACCTGATAGGCGACCTGACCGTCTACGAGAACGTGGAGCTGCCGCTGACCTACAGGGGCATGAAGGCCGGAGACAGGAAGAAGCGGGTGACGGACGCGCTTGAGAGGGTGGGGATGGCGCACAGGGCCAAGCACCTGCCGAGCCAGCTGTCCGGGGGCCAGCAGCAGCGCGTGGCCGTGGCTCGCGCGGTCGCCGGAGAGCCCTTGATATTGCTTGCGGACGAGCCTACGGGGAACCTCGATTCCAGCAACGGTGAGGCCGTGATGGAGTTGCTGAGGGAGTTGCACAGGGCGGGTGCGACCATCTGCATGGTGACGCACGACCAGAGGTACGCTCGCCACGCCGACAAGACCATCGACCTTTTCGACGGCCGAGTTCTAACAGAGAAAGCTCAGGTGGCATGATGGAAAACCTGCTTCAGGACCTCCGCTACGGCATACGCATGCTCGGCCAGAAGCCTGCGTTCACGTTCATAGCAGTGCTGGCGCTGGCGCTGGGCATAGCCGCCAACAGCGCCATATTCAGCGTGGTCAATACCGTCCTGCTCCGCCCCCTCGCGTATAAAGACCCGGAACGGCTCGCGCTCATCTGGACCAAGTTCGAGCCCGACCTGCCTCAGAACTGGGTCTCCGGGCCGGAGGTTATCGACTTCAGAGAGCGCGCCCAGTCATTGGAAGAGATCGCCGTGCTCGCCTGGAATACGGTCGGGCTGACAGGCGCGGGCGACCCCGAGCAGATCACCGCCGGGGCCGTCACGGCCAACCTCTTCCCCCTTCTCGGAGTCGACCCGGCTCGCGGGCGCGTCTTCACGGAGGACGAGGATAAGCCGGGCGGGGACAGGGTCGCCCTCCTGAGCCACGGGCTGTGGCAAAGGCGCTTCGCGGGCGACCCGAATCTGGTGAATCAGACCATCGAACTCGACGGGCAGAACACGACGGTCATCGGCATCATGCCTCCGGACTTCGGGATTCTCCCGCCCGACGCCCAGTCCCCGAAAGTCATAGACATATGGGTTCCGCTGGCGGTCGATTTCAAAGCCCTCCCCCGCGGCAATCATGGCTTCCGCGTCATCGGCAAGACCAAACCGGGCATCTCGGTCGAGCAGGCCAACGCGGAGCTGGCGAACGTCGGGGAGCAGATGGATCAGGAGTTTTACCAGAATTCTAATTTCGGGGCGATGGCGGTTCCCTTTCAGGGCCACGTCGTCCGCAACATAAGGCCCGCGCTTCTGATCCTGCTCGGGGCCGTGAGCTTCGTACTCCTCATAGCCTGCGCGAACGTGGCGAACCTGCTGCTCGCGAGGGCCGCCTCCCGCGAGAAGGAGATCGCCATCCGCACCGCGCTCGGCGCGGGCCGCCTCCGAATCATCCGACAGCTCCTTACCGAAAGCATCGTGCTGGCCCTCGTGAGCGGGGCGGTCGGGCTCGTCCTGACGGTCATCGGGCTCAGGGCTCTCGTGGCCCTGGCCCCGGACAACGTCCCCCGCCTCAACGAAGTCGGGGTGGATTGGCGCGTGCTCGCTTTCACTTTCGGGGTCTCGCTCTTCACGGGGATAGTGTTCGGGCTGGTCCCGGCGTTCCAGGCCTCGCGCCCCGACATGAACGAGTCCCTCAAAGAAGGCGGCAAAGGATCGACCAAGGGCGCGCACGGCCGCCGCATTCGCAACCTGCTCGTCGTGTCGGAAGTCGCGCTCGCGCTCGTGCTGTTGACCGGGGCGGGGCTGATGATCAGGAGCTTCCTCAGGCTCCAGGAAGTCGACCCCGGCTTCAAGCCAGAGGGGGTCATCACGATGCGGTTCCAGATACCTCAATCGAGGTACCCCGACACGCCGCAGATCCTCTCGTTCTACCAGCGGGTGATAGAGAAAGTTAAGTCCCTGCCCGGAGTCGAGTACGCCGGGGCCATATCGAACCTGCCTCTGAGCGGGTCTTATTCCTCCGGCACCGTCACCGTCGAGCAGCCGTCCGCGAGCATCGACAACGCGAGCTTCGAGGCCGACCGCCGGTCGGTCACCCCCGAATACTTTCAGGCCATGGGCATCGAGCTGCAAAGGGGGAGTAATTTCACCGGCTCGGAAGAGACGAACGGGCCGGGAGTCGTGATCGTCGACGAGACCTTCGCCCACCGCTTCTGGCCGGGCGAAGACCCAATCGGCAGGCGCATCAAACTCGGGGGCAATCAGTCCACCGCCCCCTGGCTCACCGTCATCGGGGTTGTAGGGCACGCCAAGAATTACAACCTCAACTCGAAAGGGCGCGAGCAGACCTACTTCCCGCATTCGCAGCGCGGGGTGAGGACGATGTTCCTCGCCGTGCGCACCTCGGGCGACCCTTCGGCGCTCGTCGGCGCGATCCAAAGTCAGGTCTGGTCGCTCGACCCCAGCCAGCCCATCTCCGACATTCAGACGATGGAGCAGAGGGTCTACAGCTCCGTCGCGCAGCCGCGATTCAACACGATGCTGCTCGGCATATTCGCGGGCGTCGCGCTCATCCTGGCCGCCATCGGCGTGTACGGCGTGATGAATTACGCGGTCGCGCAGCGGACGCATGAGATAGGCATAAGAATGGCTCTGGGGGCCAGACAGAAGGACATCTTCGGGCTCGTCGTCGGGCAGGGGATGCTGCTCGTCTCCATCGGCGTCGCGGTCGGGCTTGTCGGAGCTTTCATCGTGACGCGCCTGATGGCGAGCCTCCTCTTCGGGGTCACGGCCACCGACCCGGTGACCTTTGCGGGCGTCGCTCTGGTCCTGGTCCTCGTCTCCCTCGTGGCGAGTTACGTGCCCGCGCGCAAGGCGACGAGGGTCGATCCGATGGTCGCTCTGAGATATGAATAAATCAGGGGCCGGTGGCGGGACTATTGACCGCCGGCCCCTCATGAAAGAACACATATGGAAAAGTTATTGCAGGACCTTCGCTACAGTGCTCGCATGCTGGCAAAGAAGCCGGCCTTCACCACGGTCGCTCTCCTGACGCTCGCGCTTGGCATCGGGGCCAACAGCGCGATATTCAGCGTCGTCAACGCCGTGCTGCTCCGCCCGCTCCCCTACAAAGACCCCGAGCGGCTGGTCATGCTCTTTCATTCGTACCCAAATATTAATCTCCCGAGAGCCTCTGTCTCGCCCGGCGGTTTCATGGATTACCGCGAGCAGGCATCCTCCTTCGAGCAGTTGACCGCGTTTCAAGGCCAGGGCGTGAACCTGACGGACGAGGGGGAGCCCGAACGGGTCCAGGGCTTAAACGTGAGCGCCAACTTCTTCGACACGCTCGGGGTCGCCCCGGCGAAAGGCCGGGGCTTCTCCGAGGGCGAAGACCAGGTGGGGAACAGCTCGGTCGTAGTCCTGAGCCACGGGTTATGGCAGCGCCGCTTCGGGTCCGACCCGTCCATCCTTGACCGCACGATTATGCTGAACGGGAGCCCATATTCGGTCATAGGCGTGCTGCCCCCGACCTTCAAGCTCCCGCAGGAGGCGGAGCTTTTCACGCCCCTCACGTTCACCCCGGAACAGCTCTCGCCCGCGCAGCGCGGGTGGGAATTCCTGAACGTGATCGGGCGGCTGAAGCCGGGCGTCACGCAGGCCGAAGCGCAGGCCGAGATGGACACGATCTCCGCCAGGCTGCGCGAGCAGTTCTACGCGAGCAACAGCAACTGGGGCGTCAAGGTCTTCTCCCTTCAGGAGGTGCTGGTCGAAAACCTCCGCTTCGCGCTCATATTCCTGCTGATGGTCGTGGGCTCCGTGATGCTGATCGCCTGCGCCAACGTCGCCAACCTCCTGCTCGCCCGCTCTGCCGTCAGGCAGAAAGAGATAGCCATCCGAAGCGCGCTCGGGGCGAGCCGCCTCCGCATGATCCGGCAGTTGTTGACCGAGAGCCTCCTGCTCTCTCTGCTCGGGGGCGCGCTCGGGCTGGCGCTGGCTTACGTCAGCGTCAGGTTCATCTCGGCTTCGCTCCCCGCGCGCATACCCCGCCTGATCGAGGTGACAATCGATTCGCAGGTGATGGGCTTCACCTTGCTGGCCTCGGTCCTCACCGCGCTGATATTCGGCCTCGCGCCCGCTCTCAAGATATCCAAGCCCCAGCTCGGCGAGACTCTGAAGGAGGGCGGCAGGACCGGCGCTTCGGCGTCCGGGCACCACCTCCTGCGAAGCCTGCTGGTCGTGTCGGAAGTCGCCGTCGCCCTGCTGGTCCTCATCTCCGCGGGGCTGACCAGCCGGAGCTTCGCCAAGCTTCTCGAAGTGGACCCCGGCTTCAACCCGGAGAACGTCCTCACCTTGCAGATGGCCCTGCCCACTTCGAAGTACAAAGAGGCGAGCCAGATCTCCGCCTTCCAGGACGAGCTTCTGCAAAAGCTCAAAAACATTCCGGGCGTGCAGGCGGCTTCGGTCATCACGAACCTCCCGATGTCCGGGAACAATTGGAGCAGCAGTTTCAACGTCGAAGGGCTCACGGTGGCCCCCGGCGACATGTCCCCGCACGGCGACCCGAGGGGGATAGGCCCCGAGTATTTCGAGGTGATGAAGATACCCCTTAAGAAGGGCCGGACCTTCGACGAGAGGGACAACGCGAAGTCCACGCCCGTCGTCATCATCGACGAGCTGCTGGCGAAGACCTACTTCCCGGACCAGGACCCCATAGGCAAGAGGCTGACCTTCGAGGGCAGGGACGACAAGGTGATCTGGCGCGAGATCGTCGGGGTGGTAGGGTTCCTGAAGCATTACGGGTTCGAGGGGAAGAACCAGGTGCATTACTACTTCCCGAATTCCCAGAGGCCGCAGCGCACCACCAACTTCGTCCTGCGCACGGACTCGGACCCGATGAGCGTGGTGCCCGCCGTCAAGGCGTCGGTCCTCGGCATCGACAAGGACCTGCCCGTCGCCAGGGTCATGGCGATGGACCGGATAGTCTACAACTCGACGGCGGAGAAGCGGTTCTCCATGCTCCTGCTCAATATATTTGCGGGGATCGCGATGATCATGGCGGCGGTGGGGCTTTATGGCGTGATGTCCTACTCGGTCACTCAGCGGACGCACGAGATAGGCATAAGAATGGCCCTGGGGGCCAGACAGAGCGACATAGTCAGGCTCATCGTCGGGCAGGGGATGCTGCTCGTCTCCATCGGCGTCGCCATCGGGATAGTCATGGCGCTCGTCGTGACGAGGTTCATGCAGAGCATGCTGTTCGGCCTGAGCGCCACCGACCCGATGACGTTCGTCGTGGTGCCGCTCGCCCTGTCGGCCATAGCTCTCGCGGCGACCTACGTGCCGGCGCGCAAGGCGACGAGGGTGGACCCGATGATCGCGCTCCGTTATGAATGAGCAGGGGTCGCGCGACCCCTGCTCGCGCTAATACAATTTTTTTACAAGAAAGGCGGGAACAAACAATATCGGAGGGGCGTTTACAGATACGACTCGGAAATGCGGTTCAGAGCCGAGGGAAAGGCTCTTCATGTTATTTGCACATCATCGTCATAGCGGGACAGCCGGCTGAAGCTTCAACATGCGCGCGGATCGCGAACCGCGCGCGGCGGTAAGACGGTCTCATAACTAACTTCATAGTTTTCCGCCTGTGACCATGGGTAACCCTCCTCTTAAGATAGGTGGTGCGCCTCGAAAGGGCGCACCTTTTTTATTTTCCCCCAAGTTTCTGGCCCGCCATCAATCGTCTATAATCGAGCTATGACGACAGCTCTGATCTACGACCCGGCTTACCTGGACCACCGGACCGGCCGCCACCCCGAGAGCCCGGACCGGCTGAAAGCCATAGTCTCGGCGCTCGAAGCCGACGAATCTTTGATGGCTCGCGTGGAGAGGCTCGCGCCCTCGCGCGCCTCCGACGAAGACATACTCAGGTGCCACAGCGCCCGCCTCGTCGATCAGGTGCGAAGCCTTTGCGAGCGCGGCATCCCTTTCATCGACCTCGACACGGTCATAAGCTCGGGATCATACGAAGTCGCGCGACTCGCGGCGGGCGCGGCCGTTACGGGGGTCGATCACGTCTTCGAAGGCGGGGCCGCCAACGCCTTCGCCTTCGTGCGGCCCCCCGGACATCACGCGACCGCGGACCGGGCCATGGGCTTCTGCCTCCTCAACAACGCGGCCATCGGCGCGCGCTACGCTCAGGCGAAGTACGGAGCCGAGCGGGCGCTGATAATAGACTGGGACGTGCATCACGGGAACGGGACTCAGGATATTTTCTACGCCGACCCGTCGGTCTTTTACTTTTCGACCCACCAGTCCCCTTACTACCCCGGCACCGGCGCGAAGGGCGAGACGGGGGCGGGCGAGGGGGAGGGGACGACTTTAAACATCCCGCTCCCGGCGCACACCTCCGCGGCCTCCCACCGCGAGGCATTCAGAGAGGCGCTCAAAATAATAGAGAACCGGTTCCCGCCCGACATCATCATCGTCTCCGCCGGGTTCGATTCGAGGAGGGGCGACCCCCTCGGCAACCTTATGCTCGAAGACAGGGACTTCGCCGAAATGACGAAAGAGGTGATGGACCTCGCGGAGAGAACGGCTTCGGGGAGGGTCGTGTCGATACTCGAAGGCGGCTACAACCTCGACACCCTTGGGGAAACGGTGAGGACCCACGTCGAGGCCCTGTCGGGGTGATTTGATAAGCTGCGGGGCGGGACACCCGTCAGGCAGATGGCCCGCCCCTCCGAACTACCCGGCCTGCGCTCTGAACCAGGCGACCGTGCGGCGCAACCCCTCATCGAAATCGACCTTCACCCGGTAGCCGAGCGCGCGCTCGGCCGCTTCAATCGAGGCCGGCGACTCTTGCAC
>DASQDI010000158.1:0-36444 GCA_035634255.1 Blastocatellia bacterium | reverse complement strand
GAGCCCGGCGGGCTCGGGTGGTACGACGCCCTCGGGATAATTCGCGCGGCGGCCCGCGCGCGAAACATCGTCGGCATGGACGTGACCGAGCTCGCGCCGACGCCCGGCAGTAACTCGCCCGATTTTCTCACGGCGAAGCTGGTCTACAAGTCGCTTGGTTACATCTTCGAAAAAGAGATACCGAAAGTACGAGCCGGTAAGACCGGGGGCTAGCCAGCCCCTCGCCCGCGGACGCCGCGCTCGCATGAAGCAGACTACAACCCGGAGAATGCCTATGAAAATATTCCTGACCGTTTCACTGCTGCTCGCCGCCTCCGCCTCGGCGCCCGCGGGCCCCGGCCTCAAACGCTCCGACGAAGTGCAGCGCCTCGACAGGGCGACGGAGGTCTTCAGCGAAATAATGAAGACCCCGGACAAGGGCGTGCCCGAAGACCTGCTCCACAGGAGCGCGTGCATAGCCATAGTGCCCGGCCTCAAGAAGGGCGGCCTCGGCCTCGGCGGACGTTACGGCAAAGGGGTCGTGATGTGCCGCAAGGGCAACGGGAGCTGGAGCGCCCCTTCGTTTATGACGGTCGAAGGCGGAAGCGTCGGGCTCCAGATCGGGTTCCAGCAGATAGACCTCGTTATGCTCATAATGAACCGCGAAGGCATGGAGAAGCTCATCGGCGACAAGCTCACCGTGGGCGCGGACGCTTCGGCGGCGGCAGGGCCGGTCGGGCGGCAGACTTCGGCCGAGACGAACATACGGATGGACGCCAAGATCCTCACGTACTCGCGCGCTAAGGGGCTCTTCGCCGGGATCACCCTCAACGGGGCGGTCGTCAAGCAGGACAAGGACGACAACCGCGATTTTTACGGCCGGGAGATGGAAGCGCGCGAGATACTCTTCGGAGACAGCGTACCCATGCCTCGCGAGGCGCGCGCTCTAGCGTCGGCCCTCTCCTGGAAATCGCCGAGGAAGAGGTAGGTTGGAGCGGCGATAACTTTGTCGCGAGTGGCGGGCCGTCGAATGCCCGCCACTCGATCCCGCCTCACTTGAATCGCTTCAGGCTGAAGCGCTCGGTATCGAAAGACGTGCGGCCCGACAGCAGAAGCTCCGCGCACATCCGCCCTACGACCGGCCCGAACTTGAACCCGTGCCCCGAAAAGCCCGTCGCTATCAGGACGCCTTCCACCTCCGGGTGCCAGTCGATGATGAAATCGTCGTCGGGGGTGTTGTTGTACAGGCACACGCGAGTCTCGTGAACCCGCGCCCGCGCAAGCTCGGGAATATAACGAGAGAAGAAGTCGCGGCACCTCGACACCGAATCTTCCCCGACCGGCTGGGACAAAGACTCGGGGCCGGCGGGCTCGCCCTTGTTGTGATTGGCGATCTTCATCGCGCCCGCGTGGTGGATCGGGAAGCCGTAAAAGCCGGTGTCGAACGAGATGAAAACCGGGAAGCTCCCGACCCCGAAATCGGTCGCGCTTTCCCGAGGCTCGAAGTAGAGCGTGTCCTGCCGGGTCGTCGTAAGAACCCGCGAAAGCTCGGGCATCAGCTTGCGAGTCCACGGGCCTGATGCGACGAGCAGTCTGCGGCACGCGACCGCGTCGCCGTCCTCGCACATGATTTCAAGCGCGCCCGCCGGCCCGCCCGCCTTTATGCCCGCCGCCTCTTTATTCTCGAAGACCGACACGCCGCGCCCCCGCGCGAGTTCGACGAGCGCGCGCACGCACGACTCCGCGTGCAGGATCCCTCCCGTGGGGTCGAATACCGCGTAAGAGAACGATTCGGGATTGAACTGCGGGAACCTTTCGGCCGCCTCTTCTTTTTCAAGCATCAACGCTTCGACCCCGAGCGCGCGCAGGATCGCGTACGTCTCGGTCTCGACTGAAGGCCGGGCCTGCCCCAGCATCAGCAGGCCCGTCTGAGTCAGCAGAGTCGCTCGGGTCTCCGCTTCCAGCCCTCGCCACAGGCCGAGCGCCTCCGCGGCCATCCTCGCGTAGAGCGGGTCGGGGTAAGCGAACCTGAATACTTTCGAGTGGTCCGTCGAGGCGGCGCGCGGGTTCGGCAGAGACGACTGGTCCACGAGCGCGACCCGCGCGCCCGCGCGCGCGGCCTCGCAGGCCGCCGCCGCGCCCATTATCCCGCCCCCTATGATGGCAACGTCGAATTCTCGCATGGGAAACCTTTCGAAAATACCGCGAGATTCTAGCACGGCCCTGCTTTACCTTTAAACATCCCAGCCCTTAAAATCAATTAGGCGCGCGGACGCGCGAGTGAGCGGAGCCAACAGACCTTATGATGACTAAAGCCCCGACACGGAAGATATTCACGCGCAGCTTCATTTCCTTTATGGATAACGACCTGACGACCTCGGCGGCGGCGGTCTCGTACTTCTCCATGCTCCTGCTCTTTCCTACCCTGCTGCTGCTGCTCAAGATCGGCAACTCCGTTTACGGAGGCGAGACGGTCGAGAAGTACATCATCGCGCAGGTGCTCGCCTTCCTGCCGGGCGCGCAGGTCTTCGTCCGCAAGAACCTCGAATCGATCACGGGCATCTCGACCGGGGTGGTGATAAGCTGCCTCACGGTCATGCTGTGGGCCGCCTCCTGGATGTTCACCGTAATCGAGAAGGCCCTCAATCGAATCTGGGGGACGTACCCCCGGTCTTTCCTGCACGGGCGCGCGGTGAACTTCGCGGTGATGAGCCTGGTCTGGGCCCTGCTCGGAGCGTCCGCCCTCTTCACGGCGTTCGTCTCGGGAGTTCGCGCGGCGGCCGAAAAGATTCCGATCAGGATGGGCCCCTTCGTCGCGACTCTGGGCGATTACGTCTGGCAGGTGGTATTCGTCCTGGCGAGCACCGCCGTGACGATCATGCTCTTCACGGCACTTTATAAGCTGCTGCCGAATACGAAAGTGCCGCTGATGGAGGCCCTGCTCGGCGCATGCATAGCGGGCGTGCTATGGGAAGGTGCCAAGTTCGGGTTCGCGTACCTGCTGCCTTACTTTCATTACGACCTGCTCTACGGGTCGATAGGCGCGGGCGTGGCGATCCTCTCGTGGGTCTACTTTTCGAGCGTGATTATGCTGTACGGGGCGCAATTCACCGCGCTGCTTCACCGCGACCACCTCTTCAACGCGAGTTACAAAGTGATCACCGGAGGGCGAGAGTCGGGGCTCAAGGGCGAGGAGTCCGCGGTCGGAGGGGATTCTGTGGAGAGAATCTCGAAGGAATAACGGTCAGTAGTCAGGGGCCGGAGGTGATAAGAGACTCTCTTTATAGAATCCCTCTCCTCCCCTGAACCCTGAACCCTGAACCCTGATCCCTGATCCCTGCTTCATATGCTTGTTTCTGATTTCGATTTCGAACTGCCCGAGCACCTGATCGCACAGGAGCCGAAGGCCGCGCGCGACCAGTCCCGCCTCCTCGTGATCGACCGCGCGAAGCGGGCCTTCTCCGACACGGTCTTCGAACGTCTCCCCGGTCATCTCGCGCCGGGCGATGTGCTCGTACTCAACAACACCCGAGTCTTTCCGGCCAGACTGATCGGCAACCGTTTGAGGACCGGCGAGCAGACGGGCGGGCGGGTCGAAGTGTTCCTCGTGCGGAGGGTCGGGCCGCTGGTTTGGGAGGCGCTCGTCCGTCCGGGCAAGGCTCTGCTTCCGGGCGCGCGCGCGCAGTTCGCGGGCGGCAGGCTCAGGGCGGAAGTGATTGAGCGGCGCGAGCTCGGGCGGCGCGTGGTCCGTTTCGACGCCGGGAGCGACGAGGAACTCGACCATCTGATCGACGAGACGGGGCGCACGCCTCTGCCTCCGTACATAAAGCGGGACGAGGACGACCGGCTCGATGTCGAGCGGTACCAGACGGTCTACGCGCGCGAGCGCGGGGCGATTGCCGCGCCGACCGCCGGGCTCCATTTCAGCCCGCGACTGCTGGAAGCTCTGCGGGAGCGAGGGGTCGAGATAGAGGAGATCACTCTGCACGTCGGCTATGGGACCTTTCAGCCGGTGCGGGTCGAGCGGGTCGAAGATCACAGGGTCGAGCCCGAAGCTTATTCGATCAGCGTTGACGCGGCGGCGCGGATAAACCGCGCGCTGGCGGAGAAGCGCCGCGTCCTCGCCGTGGGCACCACGACGACCCGCGCGCTTGAATCGGCCTGCCGGGAAGCGGGGCGGGTGGCTCCCGCGTCGCTCGCGATGACCGACCTGTTCATCTACCCGGGGTTCGAGTTCAGGGCTCTGGGCGGGCTGATTACGAATTTCCACCTGCCGCGCTCATCGCTTTTGATGCTGGTCGCGGCCTTCGCGGGCCGCGACCTCATACTGGACGCTTACCGCCACGCGATCAAAAGCGGCTACCGATTCTACAGCTACGGCGACGCCTCGCTCATCATCTGATGGGGAGGAGCGGGGGCGGGGCGGGCCCGGCCCCCGCTTTAATTACTTCGCGGCTTCGGCCGCCAGAGTGCGGTTTATCGCGGAAAAGAGCAGGTCCAACCCTCGCTCGCCCGCGGCAAAGCTCTTGAGCTTGCCCTCGCGGTCGAAGAGATAGTATGCGGGCACGTACCCCTGCTCGTTCCCGAACGCATCGCGCAGCTTGTGCTCGTTGTCGACGGCGCAGGCTTCCGTGATGTTGAACTTTTCGATGGCCTCGCGCACCGGGCCCTCCTCTAAATCCGAGGGGTAGCGCGGCATGTGGACCGCGATGACCTGCAGCCCTTCCCCCCTGTACTTCTCGCGCCACTCGGAGACGCGCGGCATGTTCTCCTTGCAGATGTGGCAGCTGACGGACCAGAAGTGTACGAGCGTCGGGTGCCCTTTCGTTTCCTCCACGGCCTCCGCGCCGGCCTTGTTGATCCACTCGGTCGCGCCCTCCAGACGGGGCATCTCCGTCCCAATTCTCATCGGCATTATCTTCACCTCACAACGGCGGAGGAGTGATGATGGCCCGGCGCAAAAGGCTCGGGCCGCCATCACTCCTCGCACGGAAAATCACTGCGGGACGGTCGGAAGCTCAGACCTTGAGCGTTTCCTGACCCGGTCTCCAATCGGCCTGGCAGAGGCCGCCGGTCTGCAACGCCTGTATGACGCGCAGAGTCTCGTCGGCGGAACGCCCGACGTTCAAGTCATGGACGACCTTGTAGCGCAGGACGCCCTCGGGGTCGATCACGAAGAGCCCGCGCAGGGCCACGCCCTGGTCTTCGATCAGCACCCCGTAATCACGCGATACCTTCTTGGTCGAGTCGGCCGCGAGCGGGTAGCGCAGGCCCTCGACGCCGCCCTTGTCGCGCGACGTGTTGAGCCACGCGCGGTGCGAGAAGACCGAATCGGTCGAAACGCCGAGCACGTCCGCGCCGATGCCTTCGAAGTCTTCGTAACGGTCGCTGAAGGCCGTAAGCTCGGTCGGGCAGACGAAGGTGAAATCGAGCGGGTAAAACAACAGCACCAGCCACTTGCCTCTGTAGTCTGAAAGCTTCACGTTCTCGTTGAGCTTCTCGATGTTTTTGGTCGAAGGCATCTCGAAATCCGGGGCCATCTGACCGACCATCGCCTTATCAACTGCGGTTCCTATTGCTGACATGCTTCCTCCTGAAGTTTGATTTGTGTCTGAAAAATGATGCTTCTCAATCCGAGCAGCCGGGGCAGAGTCCCCTGAGCGTCAGGTGAATAGATTCGGGCCTGAACCTGGAATGCCGCGCCGCCGCGCGCATCAGCTCGGGCGTCTGGGCGAGGTGGAAGTCCACGATCTTCCCGCACCCCGTGCAGATGGCGTGATCGTGCCGCTCGGTCTTGCCGTCATACCGGCTGGCCGCGTTCCCGAAGGTGATCTCGCCGACCAGCTGCGCCTCTTTCAGGTACCTCAAAGAGTTGTAGACGGTCGCGTAACTTATCGTCGGCAATAATCTCCGCGCGGCCTCGTAGACTTCGCTCGCGGTCAGGTGCTCTTCGCTCCCGCGCACGACTTCCAGCACCACGCCCCTCTGGCGCGTCAGCTTAGGCTCTTCTCTCCGGGTCCCTTTGTTGCTTCGCTTCATGATTCAAATTTAGAATAATTCTAATTCCAGATTCTGTCAAGCCGCATGGGGCGGGGTGAGGATACCGCCGGGGCATTCGTACGCCGGAGGTTTCGGCGGAGCCGCCGCGCGGGTATAATGCGGCGCGAGGCAGGGTGGTCGGATTGTTTATTAAAGGCCGGTTCCGCTATCATGAAACATCCGTTTGAAAAACTCTCTCCTTCGAGGCGCGCATGGCTGTTTTTGCCGCTTCTGGTCATAACGTCTCTGGTGACGAGCGCGATGATGCTCGTGGGCCGGCCGCTCTCGGAGAATAAGGCCGTGGCCCCGGAGGGCATAATCTCTTACGAGCTGGCCCGAGACACGTCGGAAAGCCGGGCGATACTCGATGCGTGGGGGGAGAGGGGGCGGGTGCGCGCGGCCTTCAGCCTCGGCCTCGATTTCCTCTTCATCTTCGCCTACGCGACCACGATCAGCCTGGCCTGCGTGATGGCCTCCGGCTTATTCGCGGGCCGCAGGCTGCTGGCGCTCGCGGGGGTGGCGCTCGCCTGGGGGCAGGGCGCGGCGGGGATTCTGGACGGGATAGAGAACACGGCCCTGATGGTCATGCTGGTCGATTCCGTCTCCGAGCCTCTCAGGCTGACCGCTTACTGGTCGGCGTGGATAAAGTTCAAGCTGGTCTACGCCGGGATACTGTACGCGCTCGTCGGGGGCGTCTTCTGGGGGATCAGGAAACTGAGGGCCGGGCGTAAGGGCGCGGGGGCGGCCTCGCGGCCGTAATGGCGCATGATTTTGCTTGCGGCGCTGTACGGAGCCTGTGGAAAATGTCTGGGGTGGATGGAACTCGAAATGTGTCAGGCGCGTTCATGGGGTTGTATCGCTTCGGCCCGGAAAGGTAGGGTTTGACGAGCATGCGGCTTTATTCTAAATGAGATCGAGAGCCAATCGACTTGCCAGCGGGGAGCGCGGGGATGTCCTTTCATAACCTGATTTTTTAACCCTTAACATCAAAAGATAACTCACGTCGATTATGGTTGAACAGATAAGGCTAATTTACGAGTTCGGTCCTTTCCGCCTAGACGCGAACAGGCGGCTCCTGTTGCGCGACGGGAAGGCCGTGCCTCTGACTCACAAAGCCTTTGAGACGCTCGCGATCCTCGTGCAGAACAACGGCCGGATAGTTCAGAAGGACGAGCTGATGCGGGAGGTCTGGCCTGACACGTTCGTCGAGGAAGGGAGCCTCACCCGCAACATCTCGGTACTCAGAAAGATTCTCGGCGAAGGCCCTTCCGACCACCATTACATCGAAACGATCCCCAAGCGCGGCTACAGGTTCGTCGCGAGCGTGAGAGAGCTCGCGGGGGAGGCTCCCGAGGCGGAGGAACCGTCGCTCTCGCCCCAGGCCCCGCCGCAGGTCAGGGATGAGGAGCCGGTCGCCTCGACGGTTTCGACGAACGGCAAGGCGAGCGTCAAGCCGCGCCCCGCGTACGCAACCCTTTTGAACGCGGCGAGCGCAACGGGTGCGGAGAGCGCGCCGGGCGAGGCGGTGACTTCATCCGCTCCGGCCCCTGCCGAAAGCGGAAGGCGCAGACGCGGCTCGGCCCTCATACTCGTACCGGCGCTTATGGCGCTCGCGGGGCTCGGCTACGTGTTGTTTGAATTCGCCTCTCCCGGCAGAGTCGTGGCACTCGGGGAGAGCATGAAAGTGGCGCGCTTCACGACGACCGGCACGTCTCTGGACGCGGCCATTTCGCCCGACGGCAAGTACGTCGTCTACGTGATGGAAGAGAAGTGGCAGCAGTCTCTGTGGGTCAAGCATGTCGCCACCGCGAGCAATGTTCGAATAATCCCGCCTTCGGATGTCAGTTATCAGGGGTTGGCTTTCTCCCCCGATGGCGATTACATCTTTTATAACGTATGGGACAGAAAGAGCGTGGGCCAGATCTACAAGGTGCCCGCGCTCGGGGGCAATTCGACGCGGATAATTTACGACGTGATGCCTTCGCTTTCGGTCTCGCCCGACGGGAAGCGGATAGCTTACATTCGGGGCTACGCCTCCGAAAAAGCGCAGGGCCTGCTGGTCGCGAACACGGACGGGACGGGCGAGCGGCTTCTTGCGAGGCGGGGCAACTCCGGCCATTTCATCGAGCCTTCATGGTCTCCGGACGGGGAGAGGGTAGCCTGCACCACCGGGAACTCGGGAGAGCAGGGCGTCCGCTACGTCCGGCTCGTCGAAGTGCCAGCCGAGGGCGGGCCCGAGAGGTTAATAACCTCGAAAGAGTGGCTCGAAATCGGGGGGCTGAAGTGGCTCGGGGACGGCAGCGGGCTGATTATGACGGCCTCCGACCGCGCGCAGGACCCGCTTCAAATCTGGTACGTCTCGTACCCCGATGGCAAAGCCGAGCAGGTCACCAACGACGTGACCGGGTACGTCCGCGTCAGCCTCACGAATGATTCGAAGTCCCTCGTGTCGATTCAGAGGGACATGATTTCGAACGTGTGGACTATGCCCAGAGGGGATTCCGCGCGCGCGCAGAAGATAACTTCAGGCAGGTACGAAGGTCTCTCTCTCTCCTGGGCCCCGGATGGGAAGATCGTTTACATGTCGGCGGTCTCCGGCAATCCCGACATCTGGATCATGGACCCGGACGGCTCCAACAAGAAGCAGTTGACCAGCGAGCCGGGGGCGGACTTCGCCCCGGAGGTTTCGCATGACGGCAGGCACATCGTCTTCATCTCCAATCGCACGGGCTCATTTCACATATGGCGGATGAACATCGACGGCGGCGAGCAGAAGCAGATGACCTTCGGGGAGAGCGAGTGGTCGCCCTTCTGCTCGCCGGTCGGGCCGTGGTTCGTTTATGTCTCGGCGGCTTCGGGCAAGCAGACGCTTTGGAAGATGTCGATTGAAGGCGGGGAGCCCGAGCAGCTGAGCGCGAAATACTCTTATGGCCCGACGATCTCGCCCGACGGGAAGTACATAGCCTATTCGATCTGGGACGAGGAGTCGAACCCGGCCCAGTGGGGGAGAGAGGTCATCTCCGTCGACGGCTCGGAGCGCGCGAAGTCTTTCACCATCCCCGTGAGCGCCATCGACTCGGACGGGCAGGTCTGGCTCAGGTGGATGCCCGATAGCCGAGCCCTCGCGTACGTGGATAATCGCGGAGGGACCGCGAACCTCTGGAGCCTGCCTCTGAATGGGGACGAGCCGAAGCCCCTGACCGATTTCAAGTCAGATCAGATCTTCGCCTTCGCGTGGTCGCGGGACGGCAAACAACTCGTCTGCTCGCGCGGAGTCGTCACTAGCGACGTGGTCCTCATATCCGATTTTAAATAGGAACAGTGGCCGGTGGCCGGGGCGGTAACAGCAGCCCCGGCCCCGTTTCATTTTAAACCTTCGTTAAACGGATCCCTCGACTACCCTGAATCCTGACTCCCGGCCGCCGACCCCTGCTTTAAACCCTTCTTAAAACAGGATATAGCCCGATGTAAGAGTTTGTAAGAACTTATCACCGCCGGTTTCAGGGTTTGAAACGACTTGTAATCCGATCCTCCCGTATTGTCCATAGTGTAGGCAGGCATTGAACAGCGACGAGGAGATCGATCCCGCGGGTTCCTGCCTCGACGAGTTTTATTACTGGATTGGAGAGTTTAAGGAGAGATTATGAGAAAGCAATTCTTTAGAGCATTCATCATGGCCGGTCTATTAATAACAGCGGCGGCGGGCTCGGCGCTCGCGCAGTCTCCCGAAAAGGTGGTCGTCGACGTTCCCTTCAATTTCATAGTCGGGGACAAGACGCTCGCGGCGGGCGAGTATTCGGTCAGGAACATCTCGACCGGGCGCACGCAGGCGTTGCTGATCCGGAGCGCGGACGGGCGGTCCGCGTACATAACTCTGACCAACCCGGTCCAGAGCAGCTCGGTCCGGAAGGGAGCAAGGGTGGTCTTCAAGCAATACGGCGACAGGTATTTTCTCTCCCAGGTGTGGACGCCGGGAGTCGATGTCGGGCGCGCGGTCCCGAAGGCCCGCCTCCAGCGCGAGGCCGAGAGCGAGGAGGCCCGCGCGGCCAGCGCGGGGCCGGCGACCGTCACCCTGACGGGCCGCCAGCAGTAGGTTCTATTCAACGAGTATCGATTGAGCGTCGATAGTTCCCTAGCAAGAACACTCAACGGAGGGGCACCAACTGCCCCTCCTTTTTTATTTCTGCGGGATTCGACTCATCTAAGCTCATATCCAGTCCGCAGGCCGTCGGCCATTGTATACGTCTTCGATAATCTGGCGGCGCTCCAATTGAGAATGGCCCTCTCCATCGGGAGCTAACTTAATGGCTGTCATTGATGCAACGAGGGCGTCTTTCACTCCTGGCGCTTGTTCTCTTCCATAGCGTTCTCTGAGGTCATCCAGCGTTCCCTCATAGCCTATTTGTCCGAGCGCGTATGCAGCTCCCTTTCTAATGATCGTACTCGGTAATCCTTCTTCATAATTTAGGGCGCGAAGAAGGTTCCCTACGACTTGGCCAGGCTCGGTTTCAAGAAGCTCCGCGAGCGGAACCTTGTCGCCGAAGATGGTACTCGTAGCTTCTCGTATATAATCTCTTGGCATGGGTCTCTCCTCTTCTGAGTCCGGGCTGTTTTGCGATCTGTGCCTTGCCGTAAGGAAATTTCGTAACTCTTTAGCCTTTTCTAAAAATTGAGGAGAAAGCTCCTCCGAAAGTTTTGCCTGTGGATAACTGAATACCTCCTCAATGAGTTGATAGGCTTCTTGCGAGCGCCCGGTATTCTGAAGATTCAAGGCCAGCAGTGTTTTTATATGTGAGTGGTCGCTCCCTGATCTGACGGCCTCGTAAAGAGCATCAATGGCCTCTTCGATTCGGTTCCTTCTTATGAGCACTTGGCCGAGACTGGCGTATGCGAAAGCAATATTTGTATCAGGGTCACTCTTTTCAGGATGTTCGCTCAATTCCCTCAACCCTTCTTTATAAAGTGCGATTGCATGGTCATCTGCTTGCAGGGCCATTGATAACACATCTGCTACCGCCAAGATGTCCGTAAGGCTACATCCCCACTTGCGCGATTCTATTGCTACTTGTTCGGGCGTGCGTGTGCCCAAGTAGATTCGGGCTTTTTCAAAGTCCATGAAATCTTGTGGCGGGTTAAAGGTCATGCCCGAAGCATCTTGCTCTATATTTTGACTTTCGCTCTCTCCGGGCTGTGGCTCGGTAAGGGGAGGCAGTGACCTTGTGTCACGCCAGTCAATTAATCTGTTACGATTACTTAAGCCGAAGCTAATGAGTTTTTCTCGCTTGATGAAGAAACGTATAGTTGGATGTGAAATTATGAGCAAGTCGTAAACACGGCTCAGAGCCTTAGTCATCAATTCATCATTTTCAAAGGCGTCTTTTGCTTTGATGCCAACCTTTTCTTTGAGCAGCACCTTTATCTTCGGGATGTGTTCTTCAATCATTTCTTCACTCTTGTCTTTGGCTTTGCCTTTCAATTCTTCGCCCTTATCTTTTGCTATGTTCTTCAGTTTAGAAAACATGGGTGGCTCCTTTCTTGCTCCGTTAGAGCACTCCTTGAGTTTTGGTTGGTGACTATGTATTTGCCTACAGGCGACTGTTGATCGCGCCGACAGTAGTACCTCAGGCTACTTCCTATCAAGACCTAACTGAATATTCACCGGCCTCACTTTCCGGTTCGATGGTGCGTCTATTGGGTCCTGGCTTAACCACTCCCGGACAGGAAGGCGCGGTAAACCTCGGCATTTTGGCGATGCCCGCATTCAATGCTTGCTCCTGCTCAAGGCGGTCTGCTACCTGACTCAGCGGGCTACTTACGGCCTGCTCTTGATCGAAGTGAGGGGTTAGGTTTGCCCCTGCCCCTAACAGATTGATTCAGCCCCCCGGCCTTGGCTTCAATTAAGAACCCTTAATAATCGAACCTCTCGCGCAGGTGTTTCGGCATGATCGGGCAGGCTTCTTTTGGGGCGCTGAAGAGCCGGTATCGAATGCCGGCTATGAAATCATAAACAATGTCTCGGAGGCCGGAAGGGATGACGGACATGACGGCCGCGAGCAGCCTCCACACGCCCCCGAGCCTGCGCATTACGTGGATCACTCCGGCAGAGCGCGAGAGCAGGTTGCCCCGGGCATCGCGGACAATAACGCTGTTCGGCAACCCGGCCCTGACTTCTTCGGGGACGGCTGCCCGAAACGAGTCGCTGTCGAGCGGCGCGAACCGGAATGCCTTGCCCGTGCGGTCTTCGGCGAGGACGAAGCGGATCGCGCGATGGCACAGCCCGCAGTTGCCATCATAAAAGATCATCTCGGTCACGCCTGCCCTGAGTGGCCGAACCCATCCGGGGTCAAAGGTGAACAGGTGCAGCATCACCATCCCCAGACTCAAGTCCGCGAAGTCAATCAGGGTGATTAAGCCAAGATGCATGCCGAGCATCGCGAGCCAGACGAACGGCCTCGTGCGCCTCCACAAAGCGAGTGGTGCGAAGGCCAGCTCAAGCGCCAGCCCTCCCCACGTCACGAGCTTCAGGAAGATGTCGGGCATGGCGAGGACCGCCTCGTTCAAGGCTCCCGGCCTCGCCAGAGGGTTCGCGAGGACTCGCGCCATCGCCGTGCCATCGACCCACGACGGGCTCACGAGTTTCGTGTAGCCGCTGTAGGTGTAGCCTAGCGCCATCAGAATCCAGACGACCGCGTAAATCGAGCCCGGCATTCGCCAGCCGGTGCCGGGGTCCGGGTCGCCTCGCCTCTCCCACGACCCGTAAGGCGCGCGCGGCAGGCAGGCATGGGCCAGCAGCAGTAATCCTACGTAAGGCAGGCCGGGGTTCGAGATGAGCGGATTGCGCCCGAAAATACAGGCCCAGACGTACCACACCCCGATGGCCGCCGCGCGGTCATAAAAGCCGACCGTGAAGGCTACGCTCAGGAGGGCCGCGAAGATCAGAAGCCCCGTCACGAATGCGGGCGAGTCCCACAGCGCCAGCACGTTGGGGAAGAGGTGGATCAGGGGGCTCGAAGACGAGTCGGGAATCACCCCGCGATTCCCGAATAACTCCGCGCCCCACGGCGCGAGCTGAACGAAGTGGACGAACAGGTATGCCCCGAATATCGCCCGAAAGAGGCTGTACTGGCCGCCCGTCCAGCCATTCGTTATCGACATGGGGCCTCCAGCAGGCGCGGCAGGTCGCCCATGTTCGTGCCGGGCAGGGGCTCGTACCGCACGCGCACGCGGCCCTCGACGGTCGCGGGATTAATGCCGAGCTCGCGCAGCAGAGGGGCCTCCCCGCACATCGCATGCCCGCTCACGGAGTTGAACATCGACTGCGCCCTCGGGTCCGTCGACAGGACCGGGCCGTAAGCCATCGCGGCCCCGTAGACGTTGCGCCTGTTGTATGGGCCTTCGATCCGCGCGTAGACTTCGGGGGTCAGCTCAAGAGAGTGCTCCGCGCCGTCGGTGCCGGTCCATTCGATGAAGAAGCGGGTCGAATAAGTCTCAAGCCCCGCGACCGAAGAGAAGACCTTGGGCGCGGGCGAAGCCACCGTCGCCGCGCCCACCCCCTTGAGCGCGGGCACGTTCAGCAGGTCGCCCGCCATCTGCATCAGGCCGACGAGCAGTAAGACCAGCGCGGCCATCCCGGTGCGCTTGCCCTCTTCGTTATTCATGCGGAGGCTCTCGCGCGGCCGCGGCGTCTCATGTCCACGCCCGCAAGCATGTCTCTCAGGTTGCGCTCCGTCTCCTCCCCCATCCCGCAGGCCGCCTCCCACCTTTTCGGATTCTGAAACGTGCCGAACATCATGTCCCACAGCGGCAGGTCCGCGAAGTTATTCCAGTGGAGGTTCTGCTGGTGATGGACGCAATGGCTCTCGGGCCTCTGCACCACGTAGCCGAGCCAGTGAGGAGTCTTCACGTTCCAGTGATAGAAAAGCTCCGCGAGCCCGCTCAGCAGGACCGCCCCGGTCGCCGCCCGCGGGCCGACTCCCACGAGCAGGTAGAGGACCGCGCTTGAGAGCAGGCTGTTGGCGATCAGCTCGAAAGGGTGCTTGTAAAAGCTGGTGATTATCTCTATGCGCTGCGGGCTGTGATGCACCTGATGAAACCACCGCCAGAGGAACGGCACTTCGTGACGCCAGCGGTGCCACCAGTAATAAACAAAGGTGATGACTAAATAACCGAGAACCGCCCCGCCCGTGACGCCCAGCCCGTCGGCCGACCACAAACGGTTCCGCGACATCCAGCCATCCCATGCCACCCCCGCAAGAAAGACCGAGCCCGCCTGAAATCCGTTGAGCAGGGCCGCGCGCGTCCACCAGCCTTTCACCCGCGGCCATGACCTGCCCGGCCGCGCGGCCTCGATCACGATCATCACGAGCGCAACGGCCAGAACGACGAGAAGTACCACCATATTAGACCTTCCTGTGATGTGAGTGGGCCGCCGGTATTATAATGAGCTTTCTGTCGCGGGGGAAGTATTGAAGATCGAGCGGATGGTGGGCCGGGTGTAATGTGACCCCACCGTCCGCTCGGAGGTTAGCCGCGGGCGTTCAGAATCAATCGGGGAAGTTCAGCATCCGAGAGGTGACGTATTCGTCGGGCTCCACGTCGGCCTCGAAGCCGAAGACGCGGGAGTAGAAATACAACTCGCCATCGAGCGCGCGCTTGATGTTTTCGGCCTTGCGGAAGCCGTGCTGCTCGCCCTCGAAGGGCACGTAAGCCACGGGCAGCCCCTTCGCGCGCACGGCCTCAAACATCTTTTCCGCCTGGTTCGGCGGCACTACTTTATCTTCGAGCCCCTGAAATATAATGAGCGGGCACGAAAGCCTCTCCGTGAAGTGGATGGGCGAGCGGGCGCGATACAGGTCGCGCTGCTCGGGGTAAGGGCCGATGAGGCTGTTGTTGTACCGGGCCTCGAATTTGTGGCTGTCCACTTCCAGGGCTTCGAGGTCGCTGATGCCGTAGTAGCTCGCGCCCGCCTTGAAGAAGTCGTGGAAGGTCAGTGCGGCCAGAGTGGTGTAGCCGCCCGCGCTGCCCCCTCGGATGATCAGGCGGTCGCGGTCGGCCAGCCCCCGCTCGACCAGGTACCTCGCGCCGTTTATGCAATCGTCCACGTCGACAACGCCCCAGTTGCCATTCAGCCTGCGGCGGTACTCGCGGCCGTAGCCCGAGCTGCCTCCGTAATTCACGTCGAGCACGGCTATGCCGCGGCTGGTCCAGTATTGAATCATCGGCTCAAGCGTGGTCGAGGCGGAGCTGGTCGGCCCGCCGTGACTGATGACCAGAAGGGGCGGGCGCTCCCCCTCGGGCGCGGCGAAGCCGGGGTTTGCGGGGGCGTAATAGAAAGCGTGCGCCGTCAGCCCGTTCTCGGTGGGGAACTCTATCGCCTCCGGCACCGACAGGTACTCCGCGTCTATCTTAATCGAAGATGACTGCCTGAGCGCTTCGACCCGCCGGGCCGAGAGGTCGAGCTGAGCGATCACCGCAGATTCGGATGGCGCGCCCCCGAGAAAGACAACGCGGTCGCCCTCCGCCTGCACGTAAGCGATCTCGGTGTAAGGGGTCTCGACCCGCTCCAAACGCCTCGTCTCCCGGTCGATCTTCGCGACCTGCCACCGGCCCCTCTCGTTGAAGACGCAGATTATGCGCCCCGCCTGCACCGTGTAAGACGACATGCGGAAGACCCACTGCGGCCGCGCGAACTCCGAGTCTTTCTCGCAGACCGGCTCTGTCTTCCCCCCGCGCATCTCGTAGATGTTCCACCAGCCCGTGCGGTCGGAGATGAAACAGAGATCGCCTTCGGGCGACCATTCGGGCTGAGCTATCGACTCGTCCGGCCCGCCCGCCACGCGCTCGCGATGGCCGAGCGAGCCATCCTCTTTAACTTCCGCGACCCACAGTTCCGACCCGTCCCACGGCATGTTCGGGTGGTCCCACGTGAGCCAGGCGAGGCGGCCTCCGTCGGGGCTCAGGCGCGGGGAGGAGTAAAAATCGTTCCCCGAGACGAGCACCGCTTCGTCCCCCGTTTCGAGGTCGACGCCCGCGAGCGTGTTCATGGCATTCGTGTCGCTCGTCGTGTGGTCTTCGCGCACGCAGATGATCCGGTTGTTCCGCCGGTCGATCACCCCGTCGGCGTACCGCATGTGCTCCGAGTGTGTGAGCGGCTTCGGCTCCGACCCGATCTCCTGAACGTAGAGCTTCTGGTCCGAGTAGTTTGAGAAGTAGACGCGCGACCGGTCGATGATGAACGCGCCGCCCCCGTACTCGTGCACGGTCGTCCGGACGTTGAAAGGCGCGGGCGTCACGTCGGCGACCCGCCCGTCGGGGGTCCTTCTCACCAGCACGTTCCTCCCCTGTTCGGAGGGGCGGCTCTCTACCCAGAACGTGTCGCTCCCCGACGGGGTCGGCTCGCTCAGCCTAACCACCCCCGCGACTATCACGTCCGAAGTTATCGGAGATTTCCACGAGCCATAAGGTCTCGCCTGTGATTCACTCATCATTATCCTTTGATTTTCTTCAGCACCCAGTTCTGCTCATCGAAACCGATTCGCACCGGCTGCTTCGGTACGGTGAAAGAAAATTTCTGCTTTCGGGTGTTATTGAATACCACGCGGGTTTCGCTGCTACCGTCCGCGTAATGGATCTGGACATCAAGCGGCATGAAGTAGAAGTTCGCGGGCTCCTGGCCCCGGCCCGGTATGCTGTGCGTCTGCGTCTGCTTCACGGTGAGCTTGATCCTGTAATCGCCCGAGCTGCTCCGAGGGCCGATGCTCGACGTGACCTTATAGATCGGGCGCGAGTGGGCGAACAGCCATTGCTGGAAGAACCAGTCGAGCGACTGGCCATAATGCTCCTCGCAAACCTGCTGGAAATCTCTCGTCGAAGCGTTGCCGAACGAATAGCGTCGGCCATAATCCTTCAACGCTTCGAAGAACGCCTCGTCGCCGAGGATGCGCCGCAGCATGTGGAGGACCCACGCGCCTTTCGTGTAGATCGCGCCCGTGTCGTCGAACGGGTCCGACTCGTCCTCCGCGTAAACGGTCCCTCCCATCCTCCCGCTCACCTCGCCGTCGTCGTAGCTCTGGGCCATCACCTCGCCGGGAGGCACGTTGAAGAAGCGCTCGAAAAAGAGCACTTCGGAATAGGTGGCGAAGCCTTCATTCAGCCAGATGTCGTTCCATGAAGACATGGTCACGAGGTCGCCCCACCACTGGTGCGCAAGCTCGTGCACGATGATCGAGTGGGACGCGCTCGCCGACGAGACGTGGCGGTCGCCCATGCTACTCATCGTCTGGTGCTCCATCGCCCCGCCCCATGGGAATTCGGCCATCCCGTATTTCTCCCCGAGGAACGGGTACTCCCCGAACAACTCCGCGAAGATGGACATGGCCACGCGGGTGACGGGGAACTTCTCCCGCGCGCGCTCCAGGTGCTCGGGGTAGACGTAATAGACGAGCGGCATTTGCGTCACGCCGTCGCGCGCCGTGTACGTGTCGTCGAAGCGGGCGTAGTTGGTGGCCGAGATGGATATTAGGTAAGTGGCGATGGGGTAGTCCTCGCGCCAGAAATAGGTCTCGGTGCCGTCCGGGTTCGCTTCGGTCTTCTGAAGGCTCCCGTTCGACGCCGCCACGTATCCCTGCGGCACGGTGGCTTCGATCTCCGCCGTCGCCTTGTCGGTCGGCGTGTCGATGCATGGCCACCACGTAGGGGCCCCGTAAGGCTCGCTGAGCGTCGCCATCACCGGAGTCTTGGCATCCCCATGAGTCGATACCATCATCCCTACTCCAAAACTGCCCGAAAAAATGGGCGGCCCGTGGTAATCGACTTCGACGGTGAAGGTCCGACCGGCGGGGAGGGTTTCGGGAAAGCTCACGTCCAGGTGATCGGCCCTGCTGCGGTCAAAGTCTCTCGGCTGGCCGTCAACGCGGAGGGCGGTCACGGAGAGGTTGTTGTTCGCGTTGACGGTGACCCTGCTGAGCGCGGAGAGAGCCGTGGCGGAGATCGTCACGCTCCCGCTTATCATTTTCGGGTTATCGAATCCGAGCTTGATCCGCAGGCGGTAATGCGTCACGTCGATGGGCTGATTCGGTTCCGAGAGCAGGCGGGCCGGGCCTTGCTCCGAGCTTTGCCCGAGGCTTTGTCCGGGGCTTTGTCCGGGCCGACGGCCCCGGTGGTGCGAATCCCGAAGCATCTCTTCGTGCTCGCGCCTGATCGTTTCGAATATGGATTCCTGTGTCTGAGCCGCCGGCGTGAAGCCGAAATTGATCAGAAACGCCGCCAGCAGGGTCGAGCAAATCACGCGCAGTTTAGTCATACTTCCTCCACGCCCTCATGATAACCAATGAACGCGCCGGCGGCGGCGCTTTTGCAGAGATTGGACGGCTCTGCCAGTCGACGCAGTAACTTTATCTGTAAAGCGGGGGCCGGTCCATCGCAAAGTCTACTTCGTCACTTTCAATTTCAGGTGAGAGCTGAATTGGCCCGCGCGGTAGACCCTCTGCGTAGCCTTCTGGAAATCGCCCTCCGAGGCGTTGTAGATGTCGACGAACTTCTGCGGGTTGCGATCCACGAGCGGGAACCACGTGCTCTGGATCTGCACCATGATCTTGTGGCCTCTTTTGAAAGTGTGATGCGCGTCCCGCAGCTCGAATTCCAGTCTGGTCACCGCGCCGGGCTTCATCGGCTCGGGCTTCTCGTAGCTGTTTCTGAACTTCGCGCGCATCACCTCGCCCCTGACCATCATCTGAAAGTCGCCCATGCGGACGTTGGCCGGGTTGGGGTCGTTGTCGGGCGCGTCGGGCGGGTAGACATCTATCAGCTTGACTATGAAGTCGGAGTCCGTGCCCGTGGTCGATACGAAGAGGCTGGCGATGATGGGCCCCGCGATGGTCACGTCTTCCGCTAGAGGCTCGGTCTCGTAAGAGAGCACGTCGGGGCGGGTCCAGGCGAAGCGCTGGTCTTCGACCATGAACTCGCGGCCCATCGTGGTCCTGATCTCGGAGGTGAAGGGGACCGGCTTTTTAGGGTCGCTCACGTACTCGTCGAAGTCGCCGCCCGCATTCTTCGCGGGCGGTGTGAACGAGAGCCCGCCGTCCGGGTGCAGGTAGAGGTTCTTATCTTCGACGTTCGCCGGGGGCCACTGCTCGAACGGCCGCCAGCGGTTCGCCCCCGTGTTGAAGACCATCGCCTCCGGCAGCCGCAGCTCGCCCTTATCCTTCAAATAATAATTGAAGAAGGGGAGCTCGATCTGCTCCTGGTAATAGATGCTGGTCTTGGAGCCGAACCGGATGTTCCCGAGGGCGTCCCCGTCGGAGCGCGCCCACCCGCCATGAAACCACGGCCCCATAACGAGCGTGTTGCGCGCGGAGGGGTTCTGCTTCTCTATCGTCTTGTAGATCACGAGCGGGCCATAGAGGTCTTCGGAGTCGAACCACCCGCCGACGACCAGCACGGCCGGGGTGATGTTCTTCAGGTGTTGCGGCACGTTCTGCGCCTTCCAGTATTCGTCGTACGTGCCGTGCTTCATGTACTCGTTCCAGATCCGGATCTCGTTGTTGAAGTACTTCCTGTTCGCGTTCGGGAGCGGCCCCATCTCAAGGTAGAACCTGTAGCCGTCGGGCGTGCCGTATTCGATTGTGGGCGGCCGCTCGGTGGTCGGCTTAGGTCTCGGGCGGCCGAACGACGAGAGGAAGTTGAAGGCGTGCGGCAGGAAGAACGCGCCGTGGTGGTGGAAATCGTCTCCGATAAAAGTGTCGGCCATCGGCGCCTGCGGGGAGGCCGCCTTCAGCGCCGGGTGCGCCTCCATTATGCCCGCGGCGGTGTAGAAGCCGGGGTAAGAGATGCCCCACAGCCCCACGCGCCCGTTGTTATTCGGGGCGTTCTTCAGAAGCCACTCGATGGTGTCGTAGGTGTCGCTGCTCTCGTCAACGTCTTTCGGGCCTTTCTTGTCGGGCTTGAACGGCGTCATCATCGTGAACTCGCCCTCCGACATGTACCTCCCTCGAACGTCCTGGTACACGATGATGTAGCCCTCCTTCGCGATCATCGGCGAAGGCCCGATGCTCTCTTTGTACTCCGCGCCGTAGGGCGAGACGCCGTAGGGAGTCCGGTTCAGGAGGATCGGGTACTTCTGCGAAGTGTCCCTGGGCGAATAGACCGACGTGAATAACTTAGCCCCATCCCGCATCTGGATCGTGTGCTCCGATTTCGTGTAGAGCGCTTTGACATCCATCGCCTCCTGCGCGGAGGCCGGGCCCGCCGCGAGCAGGAGCATCAGCAGGGGCAAGAATCGGGTCGGGTTAAAGTATCGTCTGCTGTCCGTCATGAGAAATCCTTTCCTGATAATTCTTCGACTCGCGCGTAATCCGTCAGCGCTCCTATTCGCCCTCCCCTGACCCCCGACCCCCGGCCCCCGGCCCCAGAGGGTGCGTGAGTATCAGGTAGTCCGCGACCAGCCGACCTCCGACCAGGTGCTCGCGGATGATGCGGTCGATCACCTGCGGGGTGCAGGAGTGATACCACGCGCCTTCGGGGTAGACCACGGCTATCGGGCCCTGGTTGCAGACCTGAAGGCAGTTCGCCTTGGTGCGGTAGACGCCCCCGTCCCCGGTGAGGCCGAGCTCCCTGAGCCGACTCTTCAGGTACTCCCAGGACGCGAGGCTCGCCTCTTTATCCGAGCACTTCGGCTTGGTCTGGTCGCAGCAGAGGAAGATGTGCCGCCTGATTTTAGGGACGCCGATTGCCTCGGCCGCCTTCTTCGTCTTGTCGTCCATGATCGTTCCGCCGGCCCTACTTCGAGCCCGACTTCTGCGCCCCCGAGCGGGACTTGCGCTGCAAGTCCCGGAGCGCGCGATAGCCGATGCGCTTGACCCCTTTGGCTTCGAGAATCCTGCGGACCTCCTCGTCTTTCGTGAAGAGGTGGTGCTCGTCCGCGCGCTCCTGCCAGGAGTTGGTTATGTGCTTCATCTCTTCCCCGGCCAGCGCCGCGTGGATGTAAAGCTCGGTCACGCCCGGCTTCAGGCCGTTAAGCATCCGCTTCCAGTAGTCCGCGACTGGCTCGCCCTTTTTGCGCATGCCGTGGATCAGGTAGTCGGGGTAGATCACCCCGTCCGCGTCGAGCTGCGCGCGCAAGTGGCCCCCGCCCTGCGCCGCCAGAAGCTCCTGCGAGCCCATCCGAAGAGGGAGGTCGAACTCCTTCGCGAGCCTTCTGTAGACTTCATGGTACTGGAGGTTGTATTGCAGAGCGCCCATGTGCGAATCGATGTGGGTCACGTCTATGCCCGCCGCGAGAGCCTTTTTGATCTGCGCCCGCGCTTCGATCTCCGCCTGTTCGGGCGTGGAGTTTTTATAGACGCTCAGTATATCGGGCCAGAGGTAGCCCTGCGGGTCGACCAGCCCCGGCACCTCGCTCTTGCTCGCGACCGGGCCCCACTTATACCCCTTCCACTCGCTCGTGTGCGTCAGGTGCAGCCCGAAATCGAGATCGGGGTGCGCCTTCGCGTAGGCGGCTATCTCCGCGAACCAGGGGCAGGGGACCATGATCGTCCCGCTGGTCATCAGCCCGTTCTCCATCGCGTCGATGGTCGCGGCATTCGCCGCGTGGCTCATGCCGACGTCGTCCCCGTTGACGATCAGGATTATATCGGTCGCCTTGAACCCCAGCCTCTCGGCCAGGGTCGGGGACGCCGCGCGGTTGCCCGGGGCGGGCGGCGAATCCTGACGAACGGTTTGCGCGGACAGCAGGGCCGGCATAAATAGAACCAGCGCCAGCAGCAGAGCGGCTTGCTTTCTCATCCTTCATC
This sequence comes from Blastocatellia bacterium, assembly GCA_035634255.1. Lineage (GTDB taxonomy): Bacteria > Acidobacteriota > Blastocatellia > UBA7656 > UBA7656 > DATLMR01. The sequence continues at coordinate 14,638 of DASQDI010000158.1, read as the reverse complement.
TCCTGTGCGTGTCATCGACTTCGTGCCTGCATGTCTCGACCTGTCGGAAGAAGCTGGAGAGTTTCACTTCGTCCAGACGCCCGCCCGTGCGGACCCCGCTGCACAGGTCGACTCCGAACGGGCCGACCTGCCGGATCGCCTCGGCGACGTTGCCGGGGTTCAGCCCGCCCGCGAGAAAGACGGGTACGCTCGCCCGTTCGCGAATCCTCCTGCTGAGGGCCCAGTCGTGGGTGCGGCCCGTGCCCCCGAGCTCTTTGACCTTGAGGACCGGATTGCCGGAGTCTAGCAGAATCGCATCGACCCTGGAAGCGGCCGCCAGAGCCTCATCCACGGACTCCTCCCCCGAAACGTGGATCACCTGAACTAGCTTGACGCCGGGCAGGGCCGCGCGCAGCCCTCCGTAATCCCCGCGCTCAAGGCGGTCGCATATCTGAATCGTGCTGGTCCGGCAGCGACGGTGCTGCTCGATTATGTCGCGGGCGTCCTGCCTGCTGGTCAGAAGGAAGGTGGAGACGGCCGGGGGGGTGAGCCGCGCGATCTCGGAGATCATATCCTCCGGGATCACGCCCGGCCCGCTCGGCATCTCGGAGACTAGCCCGAGCGCGCTGGCCCCGTGTCGGATCGCCGCGCGCGCTTCTTCAACGCTGCTGATACAGCAGACCTTGACTCTGGTGATGGCAGTGGGGGTCATGGTTCGCGTCCCGGTAATCTTACTCGATAACCCTAAAGGGCCACCCGCTCCGCTCGCAGGGCCATGCGGCGGATCGGGTCGTAGTCTTTGTCCTCGACTCGCGCGAAGTGCGACATCCGCCCGGCGAGGAGGATGGAGCGCCCCCGCTCGTCGTCGCGCATGCCGAGGAGCGCCAGCCGCAGCGAGTCGCGCAACTCCCGCGGAAGGCTTTTCAGGCAGACCCAAGGAGGCATGGGGCTCGGGCCGAGCGTCTCTATGATCGTGATCCGCTCGGAAATCTCGGGCCGCGCCTGCAACTCGGTTTCGAGCACCGTGCTGTCGATGGCGGAGGCGTCGACCTCGCCCGCGAGTATCATATCGAGCGACGCCTGATGCGCGCCCGATTCGACCACCCTGCCGAAGAAGCGGCCGCCGCGAGAGATTTCCGCGAGGCGGTGGCGCACGACGTAATTCCCCGAATGCGAGCGCGGCTCGTTGTACGCCCACGAAGCGCCGCGCAGGTCCTCGAATCTTTTGAAGAGGCTCCCCCGGCGCACCACCACGTCTGAAAAATAGACCGACCGGTCCCCGTAGCGCGCGCCCGCCATCACCGGGGCCGCGAGCAACTCTATGCGGGGGAGGCCCCGGTCGGCCTTCCACACGTAGGGCAGCCCGCATATCCAGCAGAGTTGAATCTCCCCTTCGTCGAAGAGCCGCTCGCGCTCCTGCCAGGGTATGCCGTTGATGAACTCGACGGGCAGGCCCAGACGCCCCTCCAGGTAGGCGGCTATCGCCCCGCACGCGGGGTCGGCGTTTGAAGCCATGCACGATGTCATTTTGAGGGAGTCTATCTTCATCTCCGTCCGTGCCCGCCCTAGCCGCGCGTCAGGTGCCTGTACTTGATCCGGTGGGGCTGGTCCGCCGCCGCCCCGAGCCTCGCGCGCCGGTCCGCCTCGTAGTCCGAATAGTTCCCCTCGAACCAGACGACGCGGCTGTCGCCCTCGAAGGCCAGAATGTGCGTGGCGATGCGGTCGAGGAACCAGCGGTCGTGGCTGATCACGACCGCGCACCCCGCGAAGTTTTCGAGCGCCTCTTCCAGGGCGCGCATGGTGTTCACGTCGAGGTCGTTCGTGGGCTCGTCGAGCAGCAGGACGTTCGCCTGCTCTTTGAGCATCTTCGCCAGGTGGACGCGGTTGCGCTCGCCGCCCGAGAGCATCCCGACCCGCTTCTGCTGGTCGGAGCCGGAGAAGTTGAACCGCGCGACGTAGGCGCGCGAGTTCACCTGCCGCTTGCCGAGCTCGATGGTGTCCTGCCCGCCGGATATCTCCTGCCATATGCTCTTGTCCGGGTCGAGCGCGTCGCGGCTCTGGTCCACGTACCCGAGCGTGACCGTCTCCCCCACCCGAACGGTGCCGGAGTCGGGCTGCTCCTGCCCCGTGATGATCCTGAAGAGGGTCGTCTTGCCCGCCCCGTTCGGGCCGATGACCCCGACTATGCCGCCCGGAGGCAGGTTGAACGACATGCGCTCGAACAGAAGGCGGTCGCCGTAAGCCTTGCTCACGTCGCTGGCTTCGATGACGACGTTGCCAAGGCGCGGGCCGGGCGGGATGTAGATTTCGAGGTCGCGCGCGCGCTTCTCCGTCTCCTGGCTCAGCAGGCTCTCGTAGGACTTGATGCGCGCTTTCGACTTGGCCTGCCGCCCCTTCGGGGACATGCGTATCCACTCAAGCTCGCGTTCGAGCGTCTTCTGCCGCTCGCTCTCCGACTTCTCTTCCTGCGACAGCCTTACGCGCTTCTGTTCGAGCCAGGAAGAGTAATTGCCCTCCCACGGGATCCCGCGCCCCTGGTCGAGCTCAAGTATCCAGCCCGCGACGTTATCGAGAAAGTATCGGTCGTGCGTGACGGCGATGACCGTGCCGGGGTACTTTTGGAGGTGCTGTTCGAGCCAGCCCACCGACTCCGCGTCGAGGTGGTTGGTCGGCTCGTCCAGCAGGAGGATGTCGGGCTGTTTGAGCAGGAGGCGGCAGAGGGCCACGCGGCGCTTCTCCCCGCCCGAAAGCACCTTGACGGGAGTCTCTCCGGGCGGGCACCTGAGCGCGTCCATCGCCATCTCAAGACGGCTGTCTAAGTCCCATGCGTCGGCCGCGTCGATCTTCTCCTGGACCGCGCCCTGCTTCTCGATCAGGGCCGACATCTCGTCGTCCGTCATCGGCTCCGAGAATTTCTCGTTGATATGCTCGTACTCTTTGAGCAGGTCGACCGTCTCCTGCACGCCCTCCTCGACGATCTCGCGGACGGTCCGGGACTCGTCGAGGCGCGGCTCCTGCTCCAGGAACCCGACCGTGTGGCCGGGCGATATCACGGTCTCGCCGACGAACTCCTTATCGACCCCCGCCAGTATCCTGAGCAGGGAACTCTTGCCGGAGCCGTTCAGCCCGATGACGCCGATCTTGGCTCCGTAAAAATAAGAGAGGTATATGTCCTTGAGGACCGGCTTCTTGTCGTAGTACTTCCCGACCCCGATCATCGAGTAGATAATTTTATTCGGCTGGGGGCTTCCCGACATGAGTATCTCCTGCACCTTCTGCTGACGTTCGGACGACCCGCGATTCGGCCGGGGCCGAACGCATGGAACCTTCTACTTTAATCTAGTGGAGTTGATCTAGCAACGGGCCGCGATCCCAGGTCGCGGGTGACCCGCCTGTTGGCGTGCGGGGGGCTTTGACGCGGGTTTTGTAGTCATGTCGAACGCGCGCCGCTTTAGCGTGACCGGGTATGGGTCGGGCGAAGTGCGTGACCAAATGTTTCGCCGCCCCGAGATTACCAATAAAAGTTGCGAATATTTTCTTTGATCGAATTCGCAGGCGTACCCCCTTGACAAAAGTCGTGAAAAGAATTACATTGAGCCGCCTCATCGATCAAAGGGTGTCTTAAGGTTGTAGTTTTAACGGGCATTATTACTTAGCCTATAAATAATTCCAACAGTGGATTCAGTGTGCAAGACTTCCGGCCCGAATAGCCATGGCCCTGGCTACTCACCGTTTCGAAGCCAGGCGCGTAGTTGTCAATCGTAACCCTCTCGGTAGCCCGCATCGCCGGTTCCCGATAAGGATGAAGCTTTCAGTTTAAAGACCGACCGGGATCCTGCATAGACCGCTCCCGGCAGGGACGAAGTCCGCTTTAAACCCGAAATCACAATAAGAACAAGAGTCGATCCTGGCGGAGTGATGGCTTCGGCCAAGGCTCCGCCCGAAGGCAATTGATTTGTAGAGGTGACCATTTAAGGAGGAATCCAATGTCGAACATCTCGAAGAGAAATAGATCACGAGAGAGAGAAATGGAGAACGCCGCGAAGAACAGGCGCGAGATAATCGCCGCGCGCCTGAGCAGGCGCGACATGATCAAAGCCGGGCTTCTGACGGGCGCGGGCTTTCTCATCCCGAAACGCGGCCTGAGCGCCTGGGCTCTCAACAGCGCGGGCGAGCCGACCGGGTGGATGGCGAGCCCGCCCGCCGCTCCGTTCATTCAGCCGTTGTTCATCCCCCCAATCGCGCAGCCGGTGGCCGACGCCGCCGCCCTGACCGGGCCCCTGCCCCAGCAGGCCCCGAACACCGCCGCGGGCGAAGGGCGCACCCGGCCCCATCAGGCTTTCCTCACCAAGCCTCCCGTTAAATTCTACGAGGTGCACCAGCACGAAGCGCTCCTCAGCGTGCACCCGGATTACCCGGATCAGAGGCTCTGGACCTTCAACGGCACCGTACCCGGTCAGACCTACGTGGCTAACTATAACGAAGCCATACTCGTGAGAAATTTCAACGACCTCCCGAACGACAACGGAGGGTTCGGGATACCGGAAGTCTCCACGCACCTCCATAACGGCCACACCCCGTCGGAGTCGGACGGCTTCCCCTGCGACTTCTACGGGCAGGGCAAGTTCTACGACCAGCACTACCCGAACGTCCTGGCCGGCTTCGATTCGACTCACATCCCGACCGGCGGCGACATCCGCGAGTCCATGAGCACGCTCTGGTACCACGACCACCGCGCGGACTTCACCGCGCAGAACGTCTACAAAGGGCTGGCGGGCTTCTACTACCTCTTCAACCACCTGGACACCGGCAACGAGAACACGGGCTTCCGCCTGCCCTCCTTCCCGGAATTCGACGTGCCGATGATGTTCAACGACAAGAACTTCAACAGCGACGAGAGGCTGGTCTTCGACCTGGCGAACCGCGACGGCATACTCGGCGACAGGTTCCTCGTGAACGGCAAGATTCAGCCGTACTTCAACGTCAAGCGCCGCCGCTACCGCTTCCGCTGGCTCAACGGCGGGCCCTCGCGCTTCTACAGGTTCTTCCTGACCAACATGAACAACAAGAGCCAGCAGATCCCGTTCTGGGTGATCGCCAACGACGGGAACCTCCTGCCCAACCCCGTGCAGGTGACCAACACCTTCATCTCCGTGGCCGAGCGGTACGACGTGATCATCGACTTCAGGCAGTTCCAGCCGGGCCAGAGGATTTACATCGAGAACCGCCAGTTGCAGACGAACGGGGCCGGGCCGACCAACACCATCCTCGGGGCGGGCCAGGGCAACCTCATGCTCGAGTTCCGCATTCAGGACGACACGCCGACCGACGGCAGCGTCGACCCCGCGACCAACCCCCACTTCTACGACGTGCCGACCAGGAGGGCGCCGCGCATCGAGCGGAGGTTCGACTTCAACAGGAGCAGCGGCCAGTGGGTCATCAACTCCGAGCTGTTCGACTGCGACGACGTGCGCTTCCGCGTCAGGAAGAACTCGGCGGAGCACTGGCACCTGCGCAACGGCCGCAACTGGAGCCACCCGATTCACATACACTTCGAGGAGCACCAGGTCCTGTGGCGCGAGAGCGGCCCGGTCCCGCTCGTCGAGAGGGCCAGGAAGGACGTGATAAGGCTGGGCGAGCAGGAAGAAGTCATGCTCTTCTTCCAATTCCGCGACTTCGTGGGGCGCTACCCGATGCATTGCCACAACACGATTCACGAAGACCACGCGATGATGTTGAGGTTCGACATAGACGCGAACGGGGACGACGAGGACCAGCCTTGACCCGTCGCCCCGTCTGTGCGGCTCAACATCGGGCGCGCCAGTCGCGCCGCGGGCGGATGAGAAAGGAGATGTAGAACAATGGCAGACAATGCGAGAAGAAAGTTGCTCGTAACGTTGGGGGCGGCTCCCTTCGCCGGGAGCCTCGTCCCGAAGGTCGAGGCGTCCGGTCTTGATAAGCCCCTGCACAGGGTGTCGGTCAAAACACCGCGCCAGGAGCTCCAGGAGAAACTTCTCCCGAACGTCGAGCTGACGACGCACGAAGGCAAGAAGGTCCGGTTTTACGATGATCTGGTCAAAGACAGGATCGTCGTGATCAACTTCATGTACGCGGAGTGCACGGGCATATGCCCCGGAATCACGGCCAACCTGATCAACGTGCAGAAGACCCTCGGGGACCGGGTCGGCCGCGACATATTCATGTACTCGGTCACGCTCAGGCCGGAGAAGGACTCTCCGAAGGAGCTCGACCACTACGTGAAGATGCACGGGATCAAACCGGGCTGGCAGTTCCTTACCGGCAAGCCCCGCGACGTGGAGCTGCTGCGGCGCTCCCTGGGCTTCTACGACGGCAACGAGGAGCTGGACAAGGACCAGACGAACCACATAGGGATGGTCCGCTATGGGAACGAGCCCCGCCAGTGGTGGGCCATGTGCCCCGGGCAAGCCAAGCCGGCGTGGATTGTGCGATCCATCCTCTGGATGGACAAGCCGTTGTACGTCAAACCCGAGAATAAAAGCGGCAACACGCCAAGCCAGGCTTCCGACAAAGGAGGACAGAAATGAGAAGGAATCTTCGTGAATTAAAAATATCATTCATCGCGCTGCTGCTGACGGCCGTGGCGGTGGGCGCTCCGAGCGTCTTCGTTACGAGCGCGCAGCAGCTGGAAACGCCTTCCGTGACGACCACCGACTTCGCGGTCGGCGAAGGGCCGGACGCGATAATCTATGACGGGACGAGCGTCTGGGTGGCGAACCGCTACGGCAACAGCGTCTCGAAACTGCGCCCGAGCGACGGGGTCACCCTCGGCACCTATTCGGTGGGCGAGAGGCCCGTCGCGCTCGCCACCGAAGGGGCCAACGTCTGGGTGGTGAATCACTGGAGCGACAGCGTGAAGAAGCTGAGGGCGAGCGACGGGGCCACCCTCGGCACGTACACGATCCCCGGCGGGCCGATAGCGGTCCTGTCCGAGGGGGGGAACATCTGGGTGGCGAGCAAGGTCGGCAACAGCGTCACGAAGCTCAGGGCCAGTGACGGGGTCAAGCTCGGCACCTACAACGTGGAGAAGGCCCCCGTGGCCCTGGAGCATGACGGGGCGAACCTGTGGGTGGTCAATAAGGACAGCAACAACGTCACGAAGCTGCGCGGCAGCGACGGGGTCAAGCTCGGCACCTACACCGTGGGCGAATCGCCGGCGGGGGTGGTCTTCGACGGGGCCAACGTCTGGGTCACGAACTTCTATGGCGCGAGCGTCACCAAGCTCAGGGCCAGCGACGGGGTCAGCCTCGGCACCTTCTCGGTGGGCGACGGCCCGGAGGCCGTGATCTCCGCGGGCGGCTACATCTGGGTGGTCAACCACGGCAGCAACAGCGTCACGAAGCTGAATCCGGGCACGGGCGCGGCGCTCAACGTCTACACGGTCGGGAAGAGCCCCTCAAGCGTGGCCATCGAGGGGGTCAGCCTGTGGGTGGCGAACACCAGCGCCAACACCGTTTCCAGAATAAGAAACTCCTCGACCAACTCGGTCCCATAATGTTCTGCTAGCCACAACGTCAAAGTTCCTTTAAAACAAGAGGCCGGCTCTTTGAGCCGGCCTCATTTTCTTCCTCCGGGCTGCGTGAATGTGGATCACGCGGTACACTTGATGACCATGAGCGTCATGTCGTCCACGGGCGCGGCGGTGCCGACGAACCGCGAGAGCGCTTCGTCTATGCGGTCGCGGATCCCGGCCGCCGAGCGGTGCAGGTTGTTTCTGACCACTTCGATCAGGCGCTCCTCCCCGAACTCCTCGTCGCCGTCGTTGACCGACTCGGTGATGCCGTCGCTGTAGATCACCAGCACGTCGTTCGGCTCGAACTTCACCGTGCCTTCCTGGTAGCTCGCGCCCTGCATCAGGCCGATGGGCAGGCCGCCCTGATCGAGCATGACCACCTCTCCCGACCTGCGGATCAGGGCCGGGGTGTTGTGGCCCCCGTTGGAGTAGACCAGGGTGCCCGTCTCGGGGTCCAGCTCTCCGTAAAAGAGCGTGAGGTACTTGTTCGAAGGCGAGTTCTCGTAGATGTACTGGTTGATCTCCCCCATGACCTCGCATATCGAGGCGCGGGTCTGCGACTGCGCGCGGACGGCCGCGTGCAGGGAGGACATGAGCAGGGCCGCCCCCGTGCCTTTGCCCGACACGTCGCCCACCGCTATAACGAGCCGGTTGTCGCGCTTGCGCTTTATGAAGTCGTAGTAGTCGCCCCCGATCTCGCGGCAGGGGAAAGATACCCCCGTCATCTCCCACCCGTCGATCTGGGGCGGCGCGACCGGCTGCAACCGCATCTGGATTTCGGAGGCGACCTTCAGCTCCTCTTCCATCCTGCGCTTTTCGAGCCGCTCTTCAAGCAGGCGCTCGTGCTCGATCTTGATCGAAGCGACGGAGGCGATGGTGGTGAGGACCTTGAGGTCCTCTTCCTCGAAGCGGCTGTGCAGGGGGTTGTCTACGTAGATCATCCCGAAGGTCTCTTCGCCCGAGAAGAGCGGCACGGCCATCACCGAGCGGATCTGGCTGAGCACGACCGAATTCTGCGCCTGAAAGCGCGGGTCGTGCATCGCGTCGGAGGTGAGGACCGACTGGCCTTCCGTCAGCACTTTGTTGGTTATCGAGCGGCTGATCTGGACCTGGGACGCGGACGGCAGGGCGTCCGTGTGCGCCCCGCGCGCGACCTTGCAGGTCAGCTCGTCGTCCTCCTTGAGGAAGAGGAAGCCGCGCTCGGCCGGGATGGCCTGGAAGACGATGTCGATGGTCATCTTCAGAGTGTCTTCGAGCGAGGTGCGCGGCAGGAGTGCTATGCCGACCTGCGAGACTATGCTGAGCAGGTCGCGCCCCGGCGCTTCGGAGACCATCGCCGCTTTCGCCCCGCCCACCCTGCGCATCTCGCTCGATATCTTGCCCGACTGGATTGATGAGATCAGGTCGGTCGTCGAGCGCCCGGCCATAGGCGAAGTGATCGTGTCGGCGGGCAGGGCCGCCGCCGCGGGGCCGGAAAGGTAGACGGTCGCGCCCGAGAGCATGTCCTGATTCCCCGAAGCGTACTCGATCTCCGTCTCGCCTATCCGGATCAGGTCGCCCACGTGCAGGCGCACGGAGCCCGTGACCCTCTGCCCGTTCAGGAAGGTGCCGTTGGCGCTCCCGTTGTCGATCAGCAACACCTGCTCGCCTTCGCTCCTCAGCTCCGCGTGGAGCCTCGACGCGAACGGGTCGCCGATGCAAATGTCGTTTCGGGAAGAACGGCCAATCGTGAGCCTCATCTTGTCAAGCTTGACCGTCGAGGGCTCGTAATCTTTAGGTCGAACAATGAACGTATCCATTTGAGGACTCTCAACCCTTCGAAGTTGTCATCAGTGGTTCACGCCGGGCACCTCCGCTGGAAAGAGCGTCGGAGCCGCCCGGATTCTTCCGCCCGTCTGCTTCCCTCTTCTCAGCGCGACACCACGACCAGCGTGCGCGCGATCTTGTCGTGCCAGCCCTGTTGTCGCGGGTCCCACAGCATCCAGAGGAAGCCGAGAAAAAATGCCGCCATCGAGACCGGGTAGCCTACGAGGTGGCGCAGGGCCGCGTCCCTCATGGTGAACGGCCTCCCGTCGATGCGCGCTATGCGAATGCCGAGTATGCGCATCCCCGCGCTCTGACCGTCCCGGCCCGCGAGGACCACGTAATTGAGCACGAACATCAGCAGGGTCAACAGGGCCACCAGGACCAGGTCGCGGTTGGAGCCGACGACCGACTTCTTGCTCACGGCCGTGACGATGAAGGTGAAGGTCATCATGGCTATGAGCGTGATCAGGAAGTCGAACATCCACGCGCCGTAGCGCAGGCCGAACCCGGCCTGCTCCTCCGCGCCGATCAGGGCGTGCGTGGCCGGGGCGAACCGCCTCTGCCCGCCCGCGGTCACTGTGGGCCGCGCCGCCGACCCGTTCGTGCGCGCCGTCCGCGCGGGCCTCTCGGCGGATAGCGTCGACGAGAGTCGGGCGCTGCCCGCAGGCGGTCGCTCCGCCTCGCCCTCGCCCGCCTGATTGATCGCCGCCGTCTTCTGGTTTTCCGGGGCGGTCGCGCGGCTCCGCCCCGGCTCTTCCATGGCGCTCAGGGGGCGTGTGGCCCCGGAGCCCGCCTCGCGGACCGTCACCCCCGACGGGCGCTCGCGCATCGGGGGGGCCTTGCCGCAGTGCGGGCAGAACTTCGCCCTGTCGCTCAACTGCTTGCCGCAATATGGACAGAATCTCGCCATAATGATTTAAGGCTAGAGCGCAGAGGTGATTGCCGGTCCCTGCCCTCTAGCCCCGAGCCTCGGATAACTTACCTCACATGATCATGAATTTCAAAGTGGTCCCGCCGAGCTTCAGCTCGTCGCCTGCCGAGAGCACGCGCGGGGATTTGGCGTTCAGGCGGATGGAGCCGCCGCTGATAGAGTTGATGATCGTGCCGTTGACCGAGCCCAGGTCCTCGATTAGAAATTGGTCGCCCTGCCTGTATATTTTCGCGTGGCGGCGCGACACCTTAGTCTCCGGGTCGTACATGGTGAGGTCGATCTCCGGGAATATGCTCGTGTGCGGGTCCGTGCGGCCTATTAAGACGTTGTCCTTGTCTATCGCGAAGGGCTTGACCATCTCCGACGTGCCGATCACGACGAGCTGGGCCGTGACGCGCGACGCAGAGCCCTGCCCGATGTAGTTCGACGGGCCGCCCGCGAGCGGCTGCCGGGAGCCGCAGTGCGCGCAGTAAACGTCGCTCGCCCCGATCTTCTCCCCGCAGTGCCCGCAGTAGACCCATTCGAGGGCGGTGCCCGAGGCCGAGCCCGAAGAGTTGACGGGGCTCGCGGAGAAGGGCGCGGGCACATGGGCATTCATGGGAGTCTCGGGAAAGCTCGGCCTCGGGCGCGACATCTCGAAAGAGTCGGGCTGCTCCCCCTGCGCCGAGGGCACGGGCGACGGCCTGAACTGGCGCGAGGCCTCGGGCGCGGGGCGCGAGAGCAGGCGCGCGCTGTGCTCTTCGAGCCCGCGCATCAATTCGAGCGCGTTGGCGTGCCTGTCCTCCGGCTTGTGGGCGACGGTCTTCATCAGCAGTCGCTCCATCTCCGGGGAGATGGCCGGGTTGATGGCCGTGGGGCGCGGGTTCTTGCTGAAGTCGAAGATCAGCAGGGGGTTGTCCTGCGGGTCGGCCCCGGTCATCATGTGGAACATCGTAGCGCCCAAGGAGTAGATGTCCGACCTCGGCTCGACCTTGCCCGCGAACAGCTCGGGCGGCGCGTAGCCCATGGTGCCGATGGCGGTCACGCCCTTCTCCGTCGAGCGCACGACGCGGGCGATGCCGAAATCGACGAGCATCACGCGGCCGGTCTTGTCGTCGATCATCAGGTTCGCGGGCTTGAGGTCGCGGTAGATTATCGGCGGCTTCTGCGAGTGGATGTAGTGGAGCACGTCGCAGATCTGGATCGCCCACTTCGTGACGCTCGGCTCGTCGACTACGCCCCCGCGCAGGCGCATCTGCTCGGCGAGGTCGCCCCCGCCGATCCACTTCATGACCAGGTAGTAACGCCCGCCTTCGATGAAATAATCATAGATCGTGGGGATGGAGGGGTGTTCGAGCTGGGCGAGGACCTCGGCCTCGCGTTTGAAATCCTCGACCGCCTTCGCGCGCTGATTCTCATCAGCGAACAGCTCTATCATCTCCTTCACCGCGCACAGACGGTCCGCGAGCCTCTTGTCCTTTGCCTGGTAGACCGACCCCATGCCGCCGCCGCCCACCCGCTTGACGATCAAGTACCTGTCGAGCAGGAGGGTGCCCGGCTCAAGCTGGTGAGTTGTAGGCTTCTTCGGTTTCTTCGACTCGGGCATACGATCCTCGTCGCGTCCTATGTGCGCTTGAATAACCACCGGCGGAGGCGGCGCGACCGCGGGCTCCTGCTCCGCGCCGCACACTCCGCAATTCGTGTTTCCCGGCTGCACGCTTGCGCCGCATTCAGGGCAAAACATAATCCCAGGCTACATGCGTCAGCGGCCCGGCCGCCGCGCCGTCTGCCGCAAACGTCCGGAGCGGTCGATAGAGGCTCAGGCCCGATTCCGGCCGCCGCGCCATCACGGAAACTGCTAAAGGGTAAACTGCTCGGGACCGGGATCGCTCGCCGCTCATTTAAGAATCTGAAACTTCAAAAAAGTCTTGCCGACTATCACTTCGTCTCCGCTCTGGAGCATGTGTCGCTTGCCCGGCAGCAACCTGCGGCCCCGGTTGATAAAGGTCCCGTTGGTCGACCCCAGGTCTTCGATGAAGTATTGCCCGTTATGGTTGATTATGCGGGCGTGGCGGCGCGAAATCTTCGCCTCCGGGTCATCCTCGTCCAGGTCTACGTCCGGGAAGATTCCGCTGTCGGCGTCCCACCGCCCTATGTTCGTCTCGATCCCGGTGATCGGGAACTCCCTGCCTATGCGCCCCCCGCGCTCGATCACCAGCCTCGCCGTGATCCGCGGCGCGTCCGCGGCGACCGAGGCGGGTTGCTCCGGCTGGAGCGCGTCGGTGCGCCCGCGCGAGGAGAGGATGAAGGTCTTACCGGGGCCCTCCCTCGGGGGGGGCGGGTCCGCGGGCTTCAGGGCGTTGATCTTGCCGTCGGGCGGGCGGCTCTCCGCGCCGTTGGGGGTTTTCTGCCGGCTGGAAAAGTCCGCGCGGTCCCTCGTCAGCAGGCGGCGCTCGGGCGCGGGCGCGCCGTCCGATTTCCGGGGCTCGGGCTCACGCGACTCGCCGCGCGGCTCTCGCGCCGGGGTCGCGGGCTTGGGTATGGACGTGGAGGTGGTGAAAGACGGCGGGGCGGGCAGAGGGCCATCCATCGTCCTCGACGAAATGGGGTCTACGGCGCTCGGCGGCTCCGCGACCGCGTTCGGGGGCGAATTGCCGAGCCTCATACCGCATTCGTCACAGTACTCACTGCCGTCAATGTTGTTGGTTCCACAGTTATTACACCTGATCATAAGGCTGGGCCTCCGATTGCTATCGATGCCCAGAGGGCACTTGTCCAGCGGCACCTGGATTATACTCCACACTTCTCACCGGTCGCAATTGTCCTCTCGGAGCGCGCTCGGCCGCTCGCGCTGGGATGGGAGATTTAAGCATCAGGAGCATCAAGGGCCGAAAGACAGCAATCGCCTGGCTTTTATTAACCTCGGTTCCTGGGCTGAATGCTCTAAGGCTCGAAACGGTCCCGACCAACCCGAACCGCCTCCCCCTCTCGCCCCCGATAATATGATTGCCACTCCGATTTTTCAACTGAATATTCGAGCCCCGCGCGGCCCGAATGCCCCGAGCGATCACTGACCCTTCATCGCGTCGATCAGGATCGAGGCGACCTCGGGCCGCGAGAACTCGCGCGGGGGCAACTGGCCCGCCGAAAGCATCTCCCGCACCTTCGTGCCCGAGAGCGTCACGTGCTCGCCCGAATCGTGCGGACAGGTCTTGTTGGAGGCCATCGCGTCGCACCTCCGGCAGTAGAACGAGTGGTCGAAGAACATGGGGGTGATGCCGAGGGACTCGGGGTCGAATTCGTTGAAGATGTAATGCGCGTCGTAGGTGCCGTAATAGTTCCCGACACCCGCGTGGTCCCGGCCCACTATGAAGTGGGTGCAGCCGTAGTTCTTTCGGATTATCGCGTGAAACACGGCCTCGCGCGGCCCCGCGTACCGCATCGCCGCCGGGTTCACCGCGAGCATCGCGCGCGTCTTCGGGAAGTAGTGCTCGAGCATCGCGCCGTAACACCGCATGCGAACGTCGGCCGGGATGTCGTCCGACTTCGTCTCCCCGACCAGAGGGTGGAGCAGCAGGCCGTCCACCGTTTCGAGGGCGCACTTGATGATGTATTCGTGCGCCCTGTGTATCGGGTTGCGGGTCTGGAAGGCCACTATCCTGTGCCAGCCCTTCTTCCTGAATGCGTCGCGCGTCTGCTCGGGGTCGAGCCTGTGGGAGGGGAAGGCCGCGTTGCGCGGGCGGTTGAGCAGGCTTATCGGGCCGCCGAGCAGCCACTCCCCCTGCTCGAAGAGCGAGCGCACGCCCGGATGCGCGAGGTCCGTCGTCAGGTAGACCCGCTCCGCCTCGCGCTGCTTGTCGTAGCGGAATTTCTGGCGCAGGTGGAGCACGCCGAGCAGGTGGTCCTCCTCCGCGAACAGCGCGACCTCTTCGCCCTCCCTGAGTCCCCCGGCCACTTCGTCCGAAGTGGAGAGGGTGACGGGGATGGTCCAGGGCAGCCCCGACGCGAGGTGCTTGTTGCCCCGCACCGCGATGTAGTCGTCCTCGCACATGAAGCCTTCGAGCGGGCTGAACGCGCCGTTCGCTATCATTTCGAAATCGCTCACCTCGCGCGCCCGGAGCGTGAGCCTCGGCAGGCCGGGCGCTTTCTCAAGCAGAGTCTCGCGCTCGACCCCCTTCAACTCGCGGTTGATGAGCCTGCCGCCGTGTGCCGGTATCGTTTCCATAATGCCGTTCCCTTTCAACGTGTGAGAGCAAAACTCTGAACGATACGCGACCGCCCCGCACCTGTCAACTTCCCGCCCCGTTTGGTAGTGATGGTATGAGGCAGGTGCCTCCGTTTGGGTCTAATGCTCGCTGTGAAGTTATCACAGCAGGAGGCACCTGCCTCAT
>DASQDI010000157.1:0-197553 GCA_035634255.1 Blastocatellia bacterium | reverse complement strand
ATGGCCGCTCCATGCGCGGCGCTCGGCCGGCTCGGTTTTAACCGAACGCGCGCGATTGCCTCTGATGCGGTGACGGCCCGCCCGCATCTCAGGTCCTCGATTCTCCATCGAATATTTGACTGGCGCGGAGGCAAGAAATGTTGGTTCAAGAAAACTCACCCTGGTATCGCTCTCTCCCGGCGTTGCTTCTGGCAAGCGTCCTGCTGCCGCCCCTCGGGCTGATCCTGCTGTGGTCGAATCCTAAAGCGGATAAACAGGCGAAGCTCGTCGGCTCGCTCTGCATCGCCCTGCTCGGGGCCGGGTACCTCTACCTTTTCATCGGCACTGGCTTCACCTCGGGAATGTTCGTGCGCAACCCGGAGGCCGACGCGCACTACTCGGCGCTCGAACGCCACCGCGCGCAGCAGCGCGAGGCCGCGCCCGGCGCCGCGCCCGAAGCCGCCGCGCCCGCGGTCGAGCCCGTGGCGGATAAGGTTGAAGCCGCGCCCGCGGTCGCGGGTAACGCCGCGCCGGCCGCCGCGAAATCGAGCCCCGCCGTCTGGACCGACTTTCGCGGGCCGGGCCGCGCGGGCCTCTACTCCGGCGGAGACATTCGGACCGAGTGGCCCTCGGAAGGTCTGCCCGCCCTGTGGCGTCAGCCGAGCGGGGGAGGCCATGCGTCATTCGTCATCGGGGACGGCCTCGCCTTCACCATAGAGCAGCGCCGCAGGCAGGAAGTCGTCGCGGCTTACGCCCTGCAAAACGGGCGCGAGATGTGGACGCACGCCTGGGACGCCGAATTCGTCGAGTCAACGGGCGACGGGCCGAGGGCGACCCCCACGCTCGATGAGAACCGCCTCTACGCGCTCGGGGCGAAGGGCGACCTCCGCTGCCTGCAGGCGAAGTCCGGCAAGCTCATCTGGTCGCGCAACATCCTCTCCGACAATCAGGCCCAGAACCTTCAGTGGGGCATGGCCGCCTCCCCGCTCGTCGTCGACGATAAAGTCATCGTCTGCCCCGGCGGCACGTCGGGCAGGTCGGTCGTGGCTTACAACAAGATGACCGGCGAGCCCATATGGAGGTCACTCAACGACAGGGCGTCTTACACCTCACCGATGCTCGTGACCCTCGGGGGCGTGCGGCACATCCTCGTGGTGAGCGAAACCCGCATGCTCGGGCTCTCCCCCGACAACGGCTCGCTCCTGTGGGAGCACCCGTGGTCGAACTCGTCCGGCATCAACTGCTCGCAGCCGATAGTGATCGGAGACAACCGCGTCTTCATCTCATCCGGCTACGGCAAGGGCGCGGCGGTCGTTGAGCTGTCTAGGGCCGACAAGGGTTTCACTTCGCGCACGGTCTGGGAAAATGTCTCGATGAAGAACAAGTTCAACCCGTCGGTCTACCATGACGGGCATGTCTACGGGCTCGATGAAGGCATCCTCACCTGCCTCGACGTTTCAAACGGGGAGCGTAAATGGAAGGCCGGCCGGTACGGTTACGGGCAGGTGTTGCTCGCGTCGGGCCACCTGATCGTTACGACCGACAAGGGCGAAGTCGTGCTGGTGAAGGCCACGCCCGAGAAACACGTCGAAGTGGCCAAGTTTCAGGCCATCGAAGGGAAGACGTGGAATTACCCGGCCATCGCCGATGGCCGCCTGCTCGTCCGCAACGCGACCGAGATGGCCTGCTACAACCTTGCGAATTAACCGGAGCGCCGCTCCCGGCAGAGAGCTTTATGCCCGACGCCGGGAGCGCCCGCCTGACAACTGCTTGCTCCGGAGCGGTCGGCGCTCACAATAGTTAACACCCATTAAAAAAATTCTTGACATGCCATGTATCCAAGAATACAATCCCGCCGTCAAGTCATCATCGGGCTATTAGTAAGTAACCGAGTCATAAAAGCCGTTAGGTAATTAGCGGCGGCACCCCTTACCAGGTCACATCAGTCTCCAAGCTGGGAAGTCTGTTTTAATTTTTTAGGGAGGTTCACATGAAAAGTCTTCACCTCTTTCCCAAGCATGGGAGGTCAACGCTTGCGGGCCTTATGATCGGCACAGGGCTGATCACTCTACTCTCTCTTTACAATCCCGCCCGGCTCGACGATAACTCAAGGCAGCTATTCCTTGCCCGGATCAACGACGGGATCGGCTCCGCCGTCTCCTTCCCCGCTCCGAACAGCTCGGTCTCGCAGATCAGGCAATCGGTCGATGCCTCTGATAGGTTCATCTACGACCGCTCGGGCCAGTGTCTGAGCGAGACTACGAAGAAGCGACTCGTAGAGCTTGAGGCGAGCGTCCTCAGCGGAAGCGCCCGCCATCTGTCGGTCAACGACCTCACCGACGTGCTGACTTCGGTGGCACTGGAACGCGCGGCCCTTTTGACCGACGCGGAGATCAAGCATGCGGTGGAAACTCTCAGAGGCTTCGACGCCCCCGACCTGCCCGAGGGGCTGCGCCTGGGACGCGACGCGACGAGGCTCCGCGCCAGCAAGGTAGGCCCTTCGCCCGAAGAGCTGACGGAGCATTTTATGTCTTTAAGGAGCCCGGCAAATAGATCGGCGTATGAGAGTGCCGCGCGCAACGTCATCGACTCCACCCTCAAGGGGCGATTATCACTTTTCAGCGCGGCCGCGCCTCAACAATGGGGCGGCGCGTGGAACCCGGTGACTAACTCCGAAGGGGCGGTCGGCATCTCGCCTCAACAAGCTTTAATCCTCACATACTCGATAGCGAGCGACGATTACCTTGAGGACTCCGTGACCAATCTGCGAGCCAGAATGGGCGGGATGAGGCAGGCATTGATCGGGAGGCTTGGGCATTACCCGAGCCCCGATGGTCATTTCGCTTATGGGGTCAACGGCTACTTCTATTCAACTCCGATCAATCTTGTCTTCGACGTGGCGACGGTGGGCCGCTTCCTTGATCGGGTTGAGGAAAGGAGCAGAGGATGAAGAGATTCGCTGTTATGGCTTGCGTTGTCGTCTTCGCGGCTCTGGCCTGCACCCCTAATTGTCGGCAGTGTAATTACAGGCCGGGCCAGCAAGTGATCATCCAATACCCCGGCGGCCGTCAGGCTGTACTTATGGCGGACGAGAACGGTTGCGTGGAAATGCCGCCGCGCGGCGCGGATTGCGGCGAGATAAGAGGGACCCCTCTTCAAGACTAGGCCCGTTAACTCTCAGGCTATGGCTCAAAACCCTGTCTCTTCCGGTAATCTCGGAGTCGCGTATCTCTTTATCCGGTGGCCTGGAACGATAGACGGAACGGCGGAAGCGTATTGAATGGCTTTGCGCGCCGGGGCTGTCGTGTAGCACCAGAGTATCGCAGCCCCTTTTGAGGTTACGCCTCCACAACCTGGATTATGCGGAGGGTCTTCAGGAATCTCCTGACAACTTATTGCTAATATGGGCGGAGCAGGGGCGTGTTAGATATGTAAAGGGCCTGCTCACTGCTTGGGCACGTTGGCGATGCTGAGCTGCCGCTCTTCGCCTTCCTGCCCGGCGCGCAGCTTCGTTCGCGGTTTCTGCCTCGGAGATGAACCTTGCTCCTGGTCGAGCAAGCTGTGCCGCACGATCTGTATAATTAAATCTTCTCGTTCGTGGTCATCCTTGATCGAATTAAGTAGCTCGTACGCCCTGGCCTTTTTGTGATCCTCTCGCAGCTCCTTCATGGCCTGGGTCATCCTGCTTCTCGTTCTGTCACTCAGGTAGAAAAAGAGGGCGGGGACCGACTGGATGATGGCGCTGACAACCACGGAAGGCCAGTTGGGATTTGCATTGGCCCTGAACAAGACCGCGTAAAAGATGACGGCCATACCCAGTGCCGCGAATACGAGGCTGATTATGAAGCTCCAGCTATATTGCTGAATCGTGTACGAATATGCGCGCTTGATGCTCTCGTGATAATCCAGGAATAGTTTGATCCCTATGTCCTGATCGAGAATTTCCCCTCCGTCCCGGCTCGAAATCCGCCCGTCGAACGGCTGGAGGTTTAGCTCCTGCCCGAAGGGGAAGAAGGACTTCCCCAACTTGATTAACCGGTCTACCCCTGCGACCGTCGCGACGAGGAGAAAAAACAGGATCAGAAAAAAGACCCCGAAGCTTTGCTGTAACGCCAGCATCCAGAGGTTCCCTATCCTTAAATCGAACCTCCCCTCGAACGAAGGATCGTCCGGCATCGATAACAACTGGTAAAAGAAAAAGAGCACGCATATGCCTAAGCCGATAATCCACAGCTTAATTATCCTTCGCCTGTTGTCTTTTTTGCTTTCGTCCGAAGCCATGTGACTGCCCTCCGTAACGGGTATGTTTGGTTTGTAATTATACCTCCATACTCACGTCGCTCAATACTCAGAATGGCAAATATATCGGGCAAGGAGGTGGCAGGGGAGAGTGGCAGGGATAGCGGTTTGAAAGCGGGTCCGGCCCGGAAGAGGTTCGCGAGTTTCCGTAAGACGGATCGGGGGAGGTTGTAACCTCCCCCGATCCGTCTTCATTAGCGTTTAAAAGAGGAGCTTCACCCCGAGCTGGATGTGCCGGGGGCTCTGCGCCGACAGCACTCGCCCGAAGGTGGGCGACAGCAGAAAGTTATCCGGCAGGTTGAAGTTCGGCCTGTTGAAGACATTGAAGGCCTCGGCCCTCAGTTGCAGGTTCAGCCTCTCCGTCAGGCTCGTGTTCTTCACGAGCGACACGTTGACGTTTTTGAAGTCCGGCCCGTCGATGATGTTTCTCCCCGCGTTGCCGAACGTGCCGAACGGCTGGAGCGCGAAGGCGGAAGTGTCGAACCAGCGGTCCGGGGACGGGTCGGAAAGCTCGGGGTTGCCGACGACGTTGGGCCGGTCGTTGGCCCCGAAGCCGAGGCTCGACCTGCCCGTGCCGCTCCTGTCCACGTCTGGCAGCAGCGCCACCGTGAAGGGCCGCCCGCTCTGCAAAGTTACCACCCCATAAGTCTGCCAGCCCCCGAGCAGGCTCGACGCCCAGCCGTTATCCCCCAATAAAGAGTGGCCCTTCCCGATGGGGATGTCATACGAGTAGCTGAGCGAGAACCTGTGCCTGACGTCGAAATTCGAGCGCCCGCGCTCGGCCCTCAGGTTGTTGCTGTCCTGCGGGAAGTTCGGGTCGCCCGCGCTCGTGAAGAAGTTCGAGGCGTCGTCAATCGACTTCGACCACGTGTAGGAGGAGAAGAACGAGAGGCCGAAATCGAGCCGCTGCTGGAACCTCACCTGAAGGCTGTGGTAGTTCGAATTGGCGCGCGATTCGATTATGTTGATGTCGTCGAACTGCGGGATGGGGCGGATCACGAATTGCACGGGCGCCGGCGCGGGCTGGTTGAAATCCCTCGCCGCTAAAAGCTTCGTGCCCTTCGACCCGACGTAGCCGACTTCGAGCACGCGGCTCTTGCCGAGCTGCTGCTGGACGTTGAAATTCCAGTGCTGCATGTAGGCCGTCCGCAGGTCCCTCTGAAAGGCGAGCGTCGAATCGGGGAAGAGGTTCGGCAGGCCGCTCGGGAACGGGTCGTTGAGGGTCAGGAACTGGGTCGGCAGCGAGACGAAGAGGTTGAAATCGAAGAAGGGCGGGCTGAAATAAAGGCCCTCTCCGGGCGCGAGCGCCGACTGGTCGTAGTAGATCCCATAGCCACCCCTGAGCACGGTGTTGCCGGACTCCGTGGCGGTCCAGGCGAAGCCCACGCGCGGGGCGAAGTTGTTCCTGTCGGGTTCGAACGCGCCGCGCGGCACCCCGCCCGTGCCGACGCGGACGAGGCCGCGCGTCTGGGGGTCGAAGACCGTCGCGCGGTCGTTGGGGTCTACCGGCGGCGAGTTGTACTCGTAGCGGAGCCCGGCCGACAGGGTCAGGCGCGGGGTGATCCTGAAGATGTCGTTGATATAAAAATTGTAGCTCTCCGAGCGGAGGTGCTGGTGATTATCCAGCCGCGCCGCGCCCGTCACCGTGGGGAACCCGATGAGAAGGTCGGCCAGGGGGTTGCCGGTGAAGACCCCCTGGAAATTGAGGAAGCCGCGCGACTGAACGTCGCGGAACGCATTCTGTTGCAGGGCCCGGAAATCGAAGCCGAATTTGACGAGGTGCCTGCCCTTCGCGTAGCTCGCGTTGTCGAGCACCTGAAATATATTGGTCACGCTGTGCTGGGGGTTGTTGATCTCGTCCCCGATGGGGGAGAAGCCCCCGACCGTGATGAAGCTCAGGCCGAAGTCGCGCGGGTTGTCGGAGAATTCGGGCAGCCCGACGCGCGTGTTGATGCTCTCGCCCCGGCCCTCCTGGAACGCGCCCGACGCGACGCGGTTGAAGGCGAACCTCGCCTCGTTGACGAAGGCGGGGGAGAAGACGTGCGTCTCCCCGAACATGAAATTCTGCGCGCGCCGGGGGATCTCCGTGCCGAAGCCGGGGACCGCAGCGAACGTCGGGCCGGAGAACGGCTCGAACAGGTCCCGGTCGACGAAGCTGTACCGGAAGGCGAGGGTCGAAGCCTGGGAGATCAGGTGGTCGATCCGCACGTCGAAAGAGTCGTTCCGGTCCCTCTGGACGGGCGAGGAGACGAAGTTGCCGAAGGGGTCGTTCCGGTTCGGGGCCGGGTAGAGCGAGGCTATCGCGAGGCCGATTGGGTTGATGGCGAAGTCTGGAATCCTGTCGCCGGGGAACGGCTGCTGCGTGAAGGGGTTTATCGGCTTCGGGAAGAGGCTCTGCGAAAAATCGCCCTGGCGTTCGAGGAGGGTCGGGACGGTCGTGATCCTCGTTATCCCTTCGCGAACGCGCGTGCCTTCGTAATCGGCGAAGAAGAAGGTGCGGTTCCGGACGACCGGGCCCCCGAGAGAGAAGCCGAACTGGTTCCGCTTGTACGCGGGGTCGCCCTGGTCCGCGGGCGCGAAAAAGTTACGGGCGTCCATCGCGCTGTTCCGGAAGAACTCGTACACCGTGCCGTGAAACATGTTGGTGCCGGACCGGGTGACGACGTTCACCTGCGCCCCCGCGTTGCGCCCGAAAGAGGCGTCGTAAGTACTCGCGAGCACTTCGAACTCTCGCACGGCATCGACGGGAGGCTTGACCCCGAACGTGTTGAGCTTCGGGTCTATGTTGTAGACCCCGTCGAGCAGGTAGTTGTTCGAGTCCTCGCGCGCGCCGTTTATGTTGAAGGCGAAATCCCCGCGCACGGACCCGGCCGAGCCCTGAGCCGCCGGGACGGCTCCGGGGACGAGCAGGGTCAGCTCCAGAAAGTTGCGGCCGTCGAGCGGCAGGCCCGTCACCTGACGATTCTCGATCACCGCCCCGAGCGCTATGGAGTCTTTCCTGAGCGGCGCGGAGGGCGCCGTCACCACGACCTCTTCCGCGATCTGTCCGACTTCTAGGCGAACGTCCGCGCGAAGCTCCTGATTGACCCTGAGCGTGAGCTTTTGGGTGTACTTCTTGAATCCGGCCGTTTCGACTTCGAGGCGGTAAGAGCCGGGGGGCAGTAATGAGATTATGTACTCGCCGCTGTCGGAGGCCCTCGCCGTGCGGACCTCGTTCGTCTCTTCATGAATAAGCCTTACCGGCACGTCCGGCAGGATCGTCAGGGCCGAGTCGCTGACGGTCCCGCGGATAGAGCCTCTGTGGGTTTGGGCGAAAGCTACGGAATTCAGTAGCACGGCGGAAATGGCCAAAAACAAGACTAGCTTTATCTTCACAATCTTTCTCCTGAAATTTAGCTGCTACTCATTTAAACAGGTAACGATCTCAAAGCAATGCATAACCCAGATAAATCTCCGGTTTTACAATTTTTTACAGCCATGTCGAAAGAACGCGAGAAGGAAGTGTGACCAATTGCGGGGGCCTTTGCAAGCTGCTCCGAATGGCCGCGGGAGAGTGAGGGGTGGTGCACGGGCCTGAACAGTCGAGGCCCGTGCATTCCCAAGAGGCTTCTACGTCTTTTTATTCGGAAGCAGACTGCAAGCCTGGTAAGCGCCCGTCGGGTCGATGGCCGTCGGGCCCTGTTCCACGTGGCGGATTATTCCTTCTTTGTCGACGACGAAGGTCGCGCGCGTCGCGAAGCCGCGCTCCTCGTCAAATATGCCATAGTCTTTCGATACCTTGCGTTTGAAATCGCTCAGGAGGGGGAAGGTCACTCCGATGTCTTCGGCGAAGCGCTTATTAGCGGCGAAGCTGTCAACACTGATACCCAGAATCTGGGTTTCCGTCGCGTCGAATTTGGCGATATCAGCCTGATACGCCTTCAACTCTCTGGTTCAGCCTCCGGTGAAGGCCAGCACGTAGAAGGCGAGGATGACGTTCTTTTTGCCTCTGAAATCGCTGAGCTTCACGGGCTTGCCCGCCGTATCGGTCAGCGCGAAATCGGGCGCGGCATCGCCCACTTTCAGGTGAGTTTTGGGCGCGGCGGGCTGCTGCGCGAGCGCGGCTGACGCGAGCGAGAGCAGCAGCGCCAGCCCGAGAACTTTCTTTATCATAAAGTAATCTCCTTGAAATCGAATGCTGATTGCGAGCCGTCTCAGACGCCTGTTATTAGACATCAACTCCGGAGAGATACGCAAACAATGTGCGGGCGCGGGCCGAGGCGTCGGATAGATAGATCAAACTCCCTGCACATGCTCCGTTGAATGCCGTTGTTGGACGCGCGTCGCATCAGATGTAACGCAACTCATTCCTCATCTCATCCGCTGACACATTGTTCTGAATCACCGGCAGTCGCCGCACAGTCTCATAAGGGCTTCGCCGTACGCCTATGATGATCCCGTAATATTCCCTGCTGGCCGCGAAGTATTCCCCGGCTAGCCTTTCGAAATCTTCTCGGTTATGCGTGAAGAAAGTTTTCTGCAAACTCACCGCGTAGGCTGACTGGTCTTTATCACCTCTACCTATTAGCCCGGCCTCTTGAGTTGTTGTCGCCTGGCACATATAACGTCCGGTTGACCGGGCCGCGCCTAACGCTGGAGGGGTTATGAGAAACTGGATCGCCCTCTGACGGTTTGAGACTTTTAGGAAGTGTAAGGGGCTTTAGAGGCGAGGGCGCAACCTGACAGGCTCATTCGGCGGGGCCGCGGGCGGCGTGTTGAGGCCATGCGAGTTTCGCTTCGCGGCCCCGCCGGTGCGTGGTGTTGGACGGGCCTAGTTC
The DNA here is from genome assembly GCA_035634255.1 of Blastocatellia bacterium. GTDB lineage: Bacteria > Acidobacteriota > Blastocatellia > UBA7656 > UBA7656 > DATLMR01. Next base: position 188,458 of record DASQDI010000157.1, on the reverse strand, counting down.
GAAGAGGACCTGCGTCTCCTCTTCTGGGCCGGGCCATTCTGACCGCCCGACTCGTCGTCGGTACCTAGGCCCTCGTCGCCATCCGGCCCCCCGCCCCTGTGCATCAGCAGGCCGAGCGCCCAGGAAGCTTTGCGGCGGACTTCGAGGTTCTCGTCTTTCATCGCATCTTTCAAGGCGTCCAGCGCGCGGCCGTCGCCCCTCAGCCCCAGAGCCCACGCCGCTTTCTCCCGCACCTGCGGGTTCTGATCCCTGAGCGATTCGACAAGAGGCTCGACCGAGTTGCGGTTACCCTTCAGCCCCAAAGCCCATGCCGCCTGCTCGCGCACCTGCGACTCCGAATCTTTCAAAGCCCCGACCAGAGGGCCTACCGACCTCGCGTCGCCCTTCAGGCCGAGCGCCCACGCCGCCCTTTCGCGCACCTGCGGCTCGCTGTCCGACAGGGCCGCATTCAAGGGCTCGACGGAATTGCGATTCCCCTGAAGCCCGAGCGCCCACGCGGCCTTCTCTCTCACCTGCCCGTTCGACTCCCTGAGCGCGTTAATGAGCGGGTCGACCACGCGGGGGTCTTTCTTGAGCCCCAGCCCCCACGCCGCCACTTCGCGCACGCGCCAGTCGCCATCGCCCAGGCTCGCGATGACCGGATCAACGGTCCTCTCGTCGTCAATCGGGCCGAGCGCCCACGTCGCGTTCTTTCGCACGCGCCAGTCTGAGGATTTAACGACCCCGATCAACGGCTCGACGGCCGGCTTGCCTATCGACATTAACGCCTTGGCCGCCTCCTCGCCGGGCGAAGTGGCGGACCCTTTGCCGAACTTGCCGCGCCACGAGCGATTCTCTCCGCATTCGACGGAATCGAGAGGCGTGTCGTCTCCCAGCATGCGTATCAAGTGAGGTATGGCTGCTTCCGGCTTCGCCCCGCTTTCCGCGATGTAGCACGCGGCGGACGCGCGCGCGTGCGTGTCGGGCGAGCTTAAGGCGTTGATCTTTTCCTGAACATTGATCTGTACGGTCCGGGGGTCCTGCCCGGAAGCTTGGCCTGCTTTTGCCACCGTCGAATGCTCGACCGGCAAAGCGATCAGCAGGTAACAGAATGCCGGAGCGATTATCAACATTGCGAGTCTGCTCATGATTCGAACCTCCTATATCGTGAAGAAAACTATCAATCCCTGATCTTTATTGCGGTATTCAACTTGAGCTTCAATCTGTTGGCGGCTCTTGACTGCGCATCAACGTTGGGGCTCACCCCCGCGCCCCGGCCGCCGTCCCACGCGGATGGCGGCTGTGCGGAGCCGCGCTTTAACGACATTAAGCGTAGAGACCACTCCGCCCTCTCACGCACCTGCGGATTGGGGTCCGTCGTCGCGGCGTTCAAAGCGGCCTCCGCCCGCTCGTCGCCTATGAGCCCGAGCGCCCATGCGGCTTTCTCCCTCACTTCGGCCTTCTCATCCCTCAGTGCCGCAATCAGAGGGTCAACCGCGCGCCTGTCATGCTTAAGTCCGAGCGACCATGCGGCCTTCTCTCTCACCTGCCCGTTCTCGTCTCCGAGCGCGTTGATGAGCGGATCGACTACCCGCGCGTCGTGTTGCAAGCCGAGGCCCCACGCGGCTCTCTCCCGAACCTGCGGGCTCTCGTCCTTCAACGCCTCGATCATCGGCTCGATGGCGCGCGGGTCATTCATAAGAGCAAGGCCCTGAAGCGCGCTCTCGCGCATGTCGGGATTGGGGCCCTTCGTGGCCTGGACCAAAGCGTCTATCGCGCGCGGGTCCCTCATCGCGGCCAGGGCTCTGAGCGCGTTCATGCGGATCTCCGCGTCGTCATCCTTCAACGCCTCGGCCAAAGCGTCCGCGACTCCCGAGAGGTCTCTCCGCTCCGCTCGGCTTGCGGATTGCCCGTCCGCTTGCGCGGGGTCAGGTTCCGGCCCCATCTCGATTGAAGGCGGCGGCGGTTCGGGGGGCGTCTCCGGCTGCCGCTCAGCCGTCTGGCTCCCTTGCGGTGCCCTCGACGCGAAGGCAGAGGCGGGCGCGAATCCGGGGGTCACGGAAGAATCGTAGGGCGCGACCGCGTTCGGCTCAACGGCCGGGACGGGCTGCTCCCGTCCGATTGATTCCCGCGCCTCAGCTTTCGGCTGAATCGCGGCCAGAGGCAATATCATCGAAATCAGGGCGAGCGCGATGAGATATTTCGACATGCGTTTTAATCCCTTTCTGCTCAGGCTCGGGTCGAGAATGGCGAGTAACCGGCCTTCCAGTTGCGAGCGACGAGCAATGGCAACGGTAGCGAAAGAAGAGCACTCGGCCACGCCGAGCGAGCGAGCGATGTCCAGCAGGTGGCTCGCGTAATCCGACGCCTTCGTCCCCGTGTGGAGGACGTAATCGTCGCAGGCGCGCTCGCGCTCGATGCGAAGCTCTCTGAGTGCTATCCAGATCAGAGGGTTGAACCAGTGCAGCGCGCAGGAGAGGTGAGCCGTCAACTGCGTCAGGCAATCTTTTCGCTTAACGTGCGCCAGTTCATGAAGCAACACTATCTGCAACCGCTCGTCGTCCCACAGCATCGCTTCGGCCGGGAGCAGCACGACGGAGCGGAACGCGCCGAAGGTCAGAGGCATGCTGATGCGCTCGCTGACGAGCAGGTCGACTTCGCGGGACAGCCCGAGCCGCCGGGAGATGCTCCGGGCCATGGATAACCGCGAAGGGTCGGTCACTCGCTCGGCCGAGCGCGCGATCCGGCGCACGCTCGCGGTCCCGATGACCAGCCGCGTGAAGATCAGACAGGCCCCCAGAACCCAGACCAGCATGAGCCACCCGGGGAAGCGAAAGCTCGCGGGCTCGGCCCGGTTCAACGCCGCTCCCGCGCCCTCGGGTCCCGAGCTTGCCGCCGGTTCAAAGCCCGGCAGGGCGGGCGTGTCCCCCGGCGGCGCGGGGTGAGTCTGAGTCGTCAGAGTGAGCTCGGATAACCGCTCCGGCCGGGCGATTGGAGCGGGGGTAGACGAGAGGCTCTCTGATTGCGCCGCCCGCGGCATCACCTGCGGCATTACCTCGCCCAGGGCCGCCACCTTCCACGCGGGCAGGAGGATGGAGAGGGCCGGCATGACCAGTATACTGGTCAGAGCGAGGCTCCACACGAGGTGCCGGGCCGCGGCCGAGGCCCTGCGGCACGCGAAGGTCAGCCCGCCCGCGACCAGAAGGACGAGCGTGCCCTTGATCGACACGTCCACGAGGAGCCTGATAAGCGGAGCGGACTGCGGATCCAAAAAGGCGGGATCGAGTAAGTGAGCCATGATCATCTCCCTTCCTTCCTTGCCTGCTCGATCAGCGCGGACAGCTTATCAAGCTCCGCGTTCGATAACTTCGACTTGGAGATGTCGAGGAGCGCCGCGACGGCCTGCTCGGCGGAGTCGTCAAAGAACGTCTGCATCAACTGCTTCAGGGCCGACTGCCGCGCCTTCTCGCGCGACATGGTCGGGATGTACACGTAGCGCGGCCCATCCTGCTCGTGCTTCAGATAGCCTTTCTCTTCCAGCAGCCTCAGCATCGTCCGCACGGCGGAATAACTGGGCGGGTCGGGCAGGTTCTCCATCACCTCGCTCGCCGTCGCCTGCCCGTTCCTGTAGACCACGTTCATTATCTGCCGCTCCCTGCGGCTCAGATGCATGTGCGCGTCTTTCTTCATGGCCTTCTCCTGACCCTCCTGCCTCGTCTTAATTTGGTGCTAATTTTTTAGCACTATGCGAAGAAATTAGCACCAAGCTTTCCCCCTGTCAATAACAAAATCGCGGGGCGCGGGAAAAATGGTGAAGGGAGGGGAGGCGGGATGTCGTTTAGGGCGGGAAGAAGTATAATTGCCGGCCTGAGTTCAGGCGAGGAGTTTCGTGTATGAGAAGAGTCAAGGCAGCGTGGGCGCTCCTGATATGCGCCCTGTCTCCCGCGGCGAGCGCTCAGGGTCAGACCGGTCCGCCGCCGACGGATATTTTCATCGTGGAGTTGAGAGGCCGCGCGGGGAGCCTGTCGGCGGGGACCCCTGCTAACATCACCAACAGAGACGGGTACGACAATCAGCCGATGTTCCTTCGCGACGGCGGGGCGATTTTTTACACCTCGATCCGCGAGGACGGGCAGGCCGACATCTACAGGTACGACCTGAAGACTCGCTCCTCGTCGAAGGTGACGGACACGAAGGAGAGCGAGTATTCGGCCACCGTGACGCCCGACGGCAGAAGCTTCTCGGTGATCCGCGTCGAGGCGGACTCGACGCAGAGGTTGTGGAAGTTCCCGCTCGCGGGCGGGGAGCCTGCGCTCGTCCTGAAGGGCATAAAGCCCGTGGGCTATCACGCATGGCTCGACGGGCAGACGCTCGCCCTCTTCATCCTCGGCGAGCCGAACACCCTGCAACTGGTCGACGCCCGCACGGAGAAGGCCGAGGTCGTTGCTCAAAATATCGGGCGCTCGCTGCACAGGATGGGCGGCGGGGGCAGGGTCAGCTTCGTGCACAAGGAGTCCGAGAAAGACTGGGTCATCAAGGAACTCGACTTGAAGACCAGGAAGATCACCCCGATCACGCGGACTCTGCCCGGCAGCGAGGACTACGCCTGGACCCCCGGAGGCTCTCTGCTGATGGCGAAAGAGTCGAAGCTGTACGAGTGGAAGCGGGGGAAAGACGCGAAATGGAGAGAAGTGGCGGACTTCTCGGGCCACGGGATTCGCGGGATAACGAGGCTGGCGGTGAGCCCTTCCGGGGACCGTCTGGCCCTGGTCGCCAGCCTCGGCGCGAAGCCCTGAGGGCGTCGCCCGGATTTTCGATCCAGCTGATGAGATCGGAGGAGAGTGATGAAAGCGATAAGAGTTCACGAGTTCGGAGGCCCCGAGGTCATGAAGCTTGAGGAGGTGGATGACCCCGATCCGGGGCGCGGGCAGGTCGTCGTGCGAGTTCACGCGGCGGGGGTCAACCCCGTCGATACTTACATCCGTTCCGGCATGTACAGGATCAAGCCCCCGACGCCTTTCACCCCCGGAAGCGACGGCGCAGGAGTGGTCGAATCGGTCGGAGAAGGCGTGACGGAGCTTGCGCCCGGCGACCGCGTTTACACGGCGAGGACGTTGAGCGGGTCGTATGCCGAGCTTGCGCTTTGCGACGTGTCGCAGGTCCACCGCCTGCCGGAGCGCGCCTCGTACGCTCAGGGGGCGGCGGTCGGCGTGCCTTATGCGACGGCTTACCGCGCGCTCTTTCAAATGGCGCGAGCCCTGCCGGGCGAGTCCGTCCTGATTCACGGGGCGAGCGGAGGTGTCGGCATAGCGGCGGTGCAACTGGCCCGCGCCGCCGGGCTGACGGTGATCGGAACGGGCGGCACGGAGGAAGGGAGAAGGCTCGTCGTCGAGCAGGGCGCTCATCACGTGCTCGACCATCGCGCGCCCGGCTATCTCGAAGAGGCCGTAGCCCTGACGGGAGGGAAGGGCCTCGACGTGATACTCGAAATGCTCGCGAATGTGAATCTCGGAAAGGACCTGTCCATACTCGCCTACTCGGGGCGCGTGGTCGTGATCGGCAACCGCGGCCCGGTCGAGATAAACGCGCGCGACGCGATGAATAAAGATGCCTCCATAATCGCGATGTCTCTGCACAACGCTTCGCCGGAAATTCTCGCGCGCATACACGCGGCTTTAGGGGCGGGGCTGGAATGCGGCACCCTGAGGCCGGTCGTCGGCAAGGAGCTTCCGCTCCCCGAGGCCGCTCGCGCGCATGCGGAGGTGATGGAGCCGGGCGCATACGGAAAGATCGTTCTGATCCCGTAGACCGGCATCGAAAGGAGGCGTGCGCGTGGTCCCATTCAGAGTGGTGAAAGACGAGGAGACGGGCGAGCCGGTGCTGGAAATATCTTTGAGCGGGCCCCTGCTGCTTGATTATCCTCTGTTCAATAAGGGCAGCGCGTTCACGGACGAGGAACGACGCGAGTTCGGGCTGCTCGGGCTGCTGCCGCCGCACGTCTCCACCATCGACGAGCAGATGGCCCGCATCTACGAAAACTACAACAGCAAGCAGACGGACCTCGACAGATACATTTTCCTGGTGGCTTTGCAGGACCGCAACGAGACGCTCTTCTACAGGACGCTCGAAGAACACATCACGGAGATGATGCCGATCATCTACACGCCGGTCGTCGGGGCCGCGAGCCAGCACTACAGCCACATCTACCGGAGGCCGCGCGGCCTCTACATCTCGTACCCGCACCGCGGAGAGATCGATCAGATATTGGACAACGCCCCTTACCGCGACATCGACGTTATCGTCGTCACGGACGGCGAGCGCATCCTCGGCCTCGGCGACCTGGGAGTCGGAGGCATGGGCATTCCGGTGGGCAAGCTCTCGCTCTATTCCGTGTGCGCGGGCATTCACCCGGCGGCGACGCTCCCGGTATTCCTCGATGTCGGTACCGACAATCAAAGCCTGCTCGACGACTCACTATATCTCGGCTGGCGGCACGAGAGGGTGCGCGGGGCGGAGTACGACGACTTCATCAACTCCTTCGTCGAATCCGTGAAGCAGAAGTTTCCGGGCGTGTTGTTACAGTGGGAAGACTTTTCGAGGAGCAACGCGAGGCGTCTGCTCGACAGGTATAAAGACGAGGTGTGCAGCTTCAACGACGACATTCAGGGGACGGGGGCGGTGACGCTCGCGGGCCTGCTCTCGGCGGTGAAGGCGGTCGGGACCGGGATGAGTGAGCATCGGACAGTCATATTCGGGGCGGGCTCCGCCGGCACGGGAGTCGCGGACCAGATAGTCTCGGCCCTGAAGAGCGAGGGGCTCTCGGAGGAAGAGGCGAGGGCCCGGATCTGGATGATCGATGTCGCGGGGCTGCTTTACGAGGGCCGCGGAGGTCTCGAACCTTTCAACGAGATGTACGCCCAACCCATCGAGCGCGTGCAATCGTGGGAGGTCGAGCGGCCCGGTCACATCCCGCTCGAAGACGTGGTGAGAAACGTCAGGCCGACGATCCTGATCGGGACCGCCGCGCAGCCCGGCGCGTTCACGAGAGAGATCGTGACGGAGATGGCCAGCCACGTCGAGCGGCCCATCATCTTCCCTCTGTCGAACCCCACGTCGAAGAGCGAAGCGGCCCCCTCCGATCTCATCTACTGGACGGACGCGCGCGCGCTGGTGGCCACCGGAAGCCCGTTCCCTCCGGTCCTCTACAAAGGCGATTCGATCCGCATAGGCCAGTGCAACAACGTCTACATATTTCCGGGCGTGGGGCTCGGGGTGCTGGCCTCGGGCGCGCGGCGCGTGTCGGACGAGATGTTCCTCGTCGCGGCCCGCGCGCTGAGAGAGATGTCGCCCGTCCTGCGCGACCCCCGGGCGTCGCTCTACCCCGCGCTCGAAGACGTGCGCGAAGTCTCGCGCGCGGTCGCGGTCGAAGTCGGCCTCGAAGCGCAGCGCGAAGGGCTGGCGGATAAGACTTCTCGCGAAGAGATGGAACAGCGCGTGAAGGATAGAATGTGGTCGCCCCGGTACATGAGGTACAGGCAGGGCAGGGGCTAGTGAGCAGGGGCCAGGGGGCAGGAGTCAGGGTTCGGGGGCTAGGGAAGGGGCATTCAAGGCTCTATTTACAAAATCCCTTTTGATTCAATCAAATCTTCGGGAGCATCTCTGGCCCCTGACTCCTGACCGCTGGCCCCTGCTCACACTTCCTCCGCCGCTCTCCTGATAGCCTCGGCGCTCAGAGACGTTTTGTAGATGACCACATTCGGGGGGAGATTCAGCGGAGCTTCGCGGCTGCCGCGCAATTCCTCCGACGCCGCCAGTATGAACCTGCCATAGCCCGCGCGCTCGAATTGCTTCAAACGCTCGCCAAGGTGCTTGGGAGTCCAGAAGCCGAGCAGCTCAAGATGTACGACGCGGCCGTCCGCGTGGCGCAGGGCGAAGTCGGGGATGAAGACGCTTTCGCCGAGGTTGATGACTTCTTTGCTCGGCTCCAGGGACCACGGTCCGCCCGACTTCGACCAGCCTGCGACCAGCTTCTCGGCTATTGTATTCTGACCCGCGGGGTCGAAGGAGTAGGGCGATAGCAGGCGCGCCTCCTTGCTGGTCATCTCGAAGAAGGCCGTGCGGCCGGGCTTCGAGGCGATCTCCGCCCGCATGCTCCACCCGTCGCAGGCCAGAAGGGCAGGGAGGAAGACGGCCATCTGCACCCCATACTTCTGCGACCTGTGAAAGATGGAGACGGGGCCGCTGAGGCGAATGTCGTACCCGGTCGAGGGCGTGCCCCGGATCGAGTGCATCAAACGGTAAGACTTGATGGCCCCGAAGAGTTGCCGAAATCCCGCGACATCCTGCGGCTCGACCTTCAGGCGCATCTCGATTGCGCGGTAGAGCAACGCCTGCGCCTGCGCCAGATTGTAGCCGTCGAGCAGTTCGGACGGGCTCAAGGGCTCGAAGGCCGCGAGCGTCTGGTTCCCCCAGAGGTCGGCGTAGAGCCCGTCGCGAATCTCTTCCGGCGAGCGGCCCAGTTGCGAGGCCGTCTCCTCGACCAGCCGACGCCCGGCCTCTTCGCCCGCGATGACGGGGTGATGCGATTTCGCCTTCAAAAAGAGCGCGCGTCTGATCTCGAACGGGTCCACCGCGCCCGGAGTCTCGAAGACGCAGCGGTCCGTCAGGAGCTTTATCAACCCGCGGAGAATCCTGTAGTCCGTGCCTGTGCCGACGTAATCCTCAAGCGCCTGCTCAAGCTCCGCGCGCCGCTTCGACTCATGCCCGCGCACGATGTCGATCAGGTCGCGGGCGACGCGGAGGTAGTTGATGTCAGAGGGTTTTATATGATGCGGCTGTACGCGGTTGCCGCGCTGGTAGCTTATTGCAAGATCAGCCGTCAGCATCTTCTCTGCTCCAATCGTTTGAGAAGCTCTCCTGATCGTCAGGCGGAGGTGCCTGAGACTGGCTCTGGAACTGGCCCGCCGCACCGCGCCTGCGGCTTATGCCTTCTTCGGTCGTGTCGGCCGTGACGACTTCGTAGAGGACCGCTTCTTTGTCGGGCTGCTTGCGAAGAATGCGCCCGAGCCTCTGGATGTGCTCCCGCGAAGAGCCCGAGCCGGAGAGCACCACCGCGACCGAGGCCGAGGGAATGTTGACGCCCTCGTTCAGCACCCTCGAAGTCGCGAGCGCGAGCACGTCCCCCTGGTTGAAGCTTTCGAGCCACAGCCGGCGCTCTTTTATCGGGGTCTCGTGAGTGATGGCGGGGATCAGGAATTGCTCGGAGATTCGATAGACCATGTCGTTTTCGGCCGTGAAGATCAACACGCGGTCCTTGCGGTGCCGCCTGAGCAGCTCGGAGAGGATGCGCAGTTTGGCGTCGGTGCCGAGCGCGATGCGCTTCGATTCGCGGTAGGCGAGCATCGCGCGGCGGCCCGCTTCGCTGCGCGCGCTCGCGCCGACGAAACTCTGCCAGCCCCGGAGGCTGCTCATGTCGATGCCCTGCCGGTTCAGGAAGCTTCGAAATATCGCTCGCTCGATCTCGTAGGCCGCCCGCTCTTCGGGGCTGAGCTTCACGAGAATCCGATTTATGCTGTAGTCCGACAGGTACTCGCCCGCGAGCTCCTGCGCCTCGCGCCGGAAGATTATCGGGCCGATCAGGCCATCAAGCAGAGAGTCCGCGCCGTCGGACCGCTCGGGCGTGGCGGTGAGCCCGAGGCGGAAGGGCGCGATAGACATCTCCGCCGCGTATCGGTAGATGCTGCCGGGCAGGTGGTGGCATTCGTCGAAGATTATCAGGCCGAACCTGTTGCCGAGACGCTCCATGAATCTGAAGGCGGAGGCGTAGGTGGTGACGGTGATGGCCCCGACTTCGAAGTAGCCTCCGCCGATCAGCCCCACTTCGGCCTGGAACGCCGAGAGCAGCAGGTCATACCACTGGTTCATCAGGTCGATGGTCGGGACGACGACGAGCGTGGAGCGGCCCGTCAGCTCTATCGCCATCTGTGCGAGAAGGCTCTTCCCGGCCCCGGTCGGAAGGATGACGACGCCGCGCCTGCCCCTCCGCCTCCACTCGGCGAGGGCTTCGGCCTGATAAGGGCGCGGCTCGATTGCGAGCTTCGCCCTGAAATCGAATTCGTGATAGAGCCGCGCCTCGTCGCGGTAGGTGAGCTTGCGCCGGATTATGTCTTCGACCACGCGCCGGTACGCGAAGGCGGGGGCGCGCCAGCGGCCCACCCGCTCGTCCCACTCGAACTCGGCCGGCAACTGCGCATCCCGGCCCGCGCCGTCAACCAGCAGAGTGCCCGAATCGAAGTGAAGAAGGATTTCCATAGGGGTCAGTGGTCAGGATTCAGGGAGGGAACAGGCGCGTGCATGATTTGAGACTCTCTTTAAATAATCCTTTTTGATTAAATCGAATCACGGGCGGCATCACTGGCCGCCGGCCCTGACCCCTACTTAATCTTAATTACCGAGACGGTCAGGTCATCTTCCGGGCCGCCCACCTCCTCCGTGTACGCGCGGACGGCCGCGGTGACGGCCTGGACTATGGCGTGCGCGCGCAGGTCTCCGTTGGCCCTCACGACCTCTTCGAGGCGCTTGAGCCCGAAGCTCTCATCCAGGCTGTTCGGCGCTTCGGTCACCCCGTCGGTGTAAAGCACGAGTATGTCTCCTGAGCGAAAATCTATGACCGATTCCGAATAACGCGACCCATGAAAGATTCCCAGGGGGAGCCCGCTGTGCGCGAGCAGCTCGCTCGTGCCGTCCGAGTGGAGGAGGAGCGGGGGGTTGTGCCCCGCGTTTATGTAGAGCAGGCGCTTGTGCTCGGGGTCGATCAGGCCGTAGAAAGTCGTTATGAACCGGTCCCCGTCGGTGGTTTCGTGAATCAGGTTGTTCACGCGGGACATCACGACCCGCATGGCCAGCTCGTTTATGACCGTGGCGTGGATGTAGGCGCGGAAGCTGACCATGATGAGCGCGGCGGCGAGCCCTTTGCCCGACACGTCCGCGACGATGACCCCCAGACGGTAGGAGACCGAGTCGAAAAAGTCGAGGTAGTCGCCGCCTACTTCCCTGACGGGGTTGGACGTGCCGTAGATGTCGAAGCCGTCGAGGATCGGGAAGGAGCGAGGCAGCAGGCTTTCGACGACTTTTCTGGCTAGCTCGATCTCGCTCTCGGCCCGCCGCTGGCGCATGACCTGCCTGTAGAGCAGGGTGTTGTCGATGGCCGACGCGGCGAGCGAGGCGAACATCGTGAGCAGTTCCAGGTCCCGCTCCTCGTAGGCGTTGGGCCAGTCGGCCTCCAGATTGATCACCCCGATCACCTGCCCGTCCGCGCGAATTATCGGGGCCGCCATCTCCGACCGGGTCTCGGGCCGCGCCTTGACGTACCGTTTATCGCGCTTCACGTTCTCGATTATCTGGCCCCTGCGCTGCTTCATGACCCAGCCGATGACGCCGCTGCCGGAGGCGAGGAAGTCTTCGCGGATGGATTGAGGCGGGTAGCCGTGGACCTTCAGCTCTATGTCCGAGCCGCTCCTCGGGTCTGCGACGTAGACGATGGCGGCGGAGAAGTCTATCACCTCTTTGAGAGATTCGAAGATGGTGTCGGCCACTTCGTCGAAGTCCAGAGAGCTGCTGACTCTCCGGACCGCGTTTATAAGTGTCTCAATCGATTTTTCGTTAACAGCCATTAGCTCCTTCCGTCTGCTCTCGGCGTAGAGGGAAGCACATATGCTAGATGTTCGTGCCTGCGATGGCAAGAGGAGATGTCGGGGGTACGTTTTACCGTTTTTACAAAGTTTTCCTTGCCCGGCGCGCCCTTTCGTCTATAATGACCGTGGATGGGGTGCCGAACGATACCGCTGGTTCCAACGGATTTGTAATTCTCCCGACAAGCCGTTACAGCTTAAACGCGAGCCGATTCTGCGGGTCGGCTTGTGCCTGAAGGAGAACATCATGAAAATTTCAAAGATCGCCCTGGCGCTGGCAACACTTATGCTGTCCACCTCGCTCTTCGCGAAAGATAAAGCGAGCATCACAGAGGAGGAGGGGCGCAGGTACCCCGTTTCGGCGAAGGCGGGCGTCGTCAATTACATCGCCGGGTACGTCACATGGAACCGTAATTCATACGAGGACCCGCTCGCCGCCGGGAAAGAGCTTCTCGTCGGGGACGTGCTTAAGACGCATCAGGGCACTTTCGCAGAAGTGCTTCTCAACCCCGGCTCGTTCGTCCGTCTGTCGGAAAACTCGGAGTTCACTTTTCATGACAAGGCCACGAACAGCCTGAAGGTAGGGCTCGGCAAAGGCTCGGCGGTGATCGAAGCCTCCGTGGTCATCGGCAGGATCACCGTCGTGACTCCGGCGTCGGAGTACGCGATCACGCGGGCGGGGCTTTATCGCTTCACGGTCGGAGAGGGCGACGCGACGAGCGTCGTCGTCCGCAAGGGCAGAGTCGAGGTCTCGGGGAAGGCCGCCGGGGCCGGCAAGAAGATCGCCCTCTCCGCCGGCGCTCCCGTCATAACGTCGCTCGGGAATCAAGGCGAAGACCTCTTCGAGGTGTGGAGCAGGCGGCGCTCGGCCTCGCTCATCGCGATGGGGCACAACCTCCCGGCGAACGTAGTCCAGCACAATCTCGCGGCCTCTCAGATCCCGGCGCTGTGGGTCTACAGCCCGGCGGGTAAGACGTTCGTCTTCGCCGCCGCCCCGCGCCTCTGCGTGGTCTCGCCATACGGCCTGCCTTCCGGCACCTATGGCGGCGGGGCGTTGGAAGCATGGAAGACCATCAAGGAGTACAACCGGATCGACCAGAGGGCCGAGAGCCTGCGGGAGAGGTTCGAATCCCGCGAAGTGCGCCAGTAAGTTCCAACCCGGTTCGGTCTGAAGCCCAACTTCAGAGCCCGCCATGAAAGTGTGAGAAAAATCGAGAGCGGCCGATGTCTTACCGGACCCGGCCGCTCTCCCCTCATCCGGCTTTAAATCACCCCGAGATAGGAATAAAATGCAGCCGGCGGGCGCGAATTCGACGGCGGGGCCGGGTCGGCGCATGGCATACATAATCGACGGCAATAACGTGATGGGGCAGACACCCGGCTGGCACCGCGACAGGTCAGGGGCGCGCAGGCGTCTGGTCGAGGAGCTTGCCGAATTCGCACGCATCAGGAAAGCCCGCGTCACGGCGGTCTTTGACGGCGCGCCGGACGAGGCAATGCCCGATTCGTCGGCTTACAGAGGGGTCAAAGTCCTGTACGCCGAGAGGGGGTCGGACGCGGATTCGCGGATCGAACGGCTGGTCGAGTCTTCGCGGGACCGGAGGGGCATCACCGTGGTCACTTCCGACAGGGCTCTGTCGGCGAGGGTTCGCGGGCGCGGCGCGGCCGTGGTCAGGTCGGGAGAGTTCAGGCGGCGCATGCGGGAGGCCAGGGAGACGAGCCCTGTGATCGAAGACGGAGAGGAGCCGGATGTCCGCGACCTCGACGCATGGCTGCGGTACTTCGGCGCTTCCCCCGAGGAAGGCGAAGATTCGGATTAAAGAGTTGATCGCGGGAGCGGCGTCATCAGGCCCGCTCTCATCGGGCACGGCGAGAGCAGACAGGAGGGAACGATATGTCAGGGACAGAAACCGTGAGTCGCCCGCGAGCTTACAGGGATGTGAGAGTGGGCGAGTTGCTCACCTTGCTTGCGAGGGATTACCCGGAGAACGACGCTCTGGTCTACCCGGACCGCAACCTGCGCTACGACTTCAGCCAGCTCGAATGGCTCACGCGGCAGATAGCGAAGGGGTTGCTGAGGCTCGGCATACGGCACGGCGACCGGGTGGTCCTCTGGGCTCCCAACATCCCGGAATGGGTCATGCTCCAGTTCGCCCTCGCGAAGATCGGGGCGATTCTCGTCACAGCCAACACTAGCCTCCGCGACAGCGAGATCGAGTACCTGCTGAGACAGTCCGAAGCCTCCACCGTCATCACGGTCGCGGGCTTCCGCGACCTCAACTACGTCGAATCGCTGTTGAACATCATCCCCGAACTGCGCGCGGCCGAAGAAGGGAAGCTCCATTCGGTCCGCTTCCCGTACCTGAACAACGTGATCTACATCGGGGACGACCACCCGGCGGGGATGATCAGGTACGACTCCCTGCTGGACGGCTCGGATGAGATCCCCGACGCGCGGCTCGACGCTCTGGCGGAGATGCAGGGCCTCGACGACGTGATAAACATGCAGTACACGTCCGGCACCACGGGGTTCCCGAAGGGCGTGATGCTCACCCACCGCAACATCGTCAACAACGGCTACTGGCTGGCGGAGGGGCTGGGCTACACGCCGTCTGACCGGCTCTGCGTGCCGGTCCCGTTCTTCCACTGCTTCGGCTGCGTGATAGGCGTCCTCGGCGCGTACACGCACGCGACGGCGCTCATCCCCCTCGAATGGTTCGAGCCTCTGCGCGTCCTCCAGTATATTGAGCGCGAGAGGTGCACGGCGCTTTACGGCGTCCCGACGATGTTCATAGCGGAGCTCGATCTGCTGGACTTCCACAGCTTCGACCTCTCCAGCCTGCGGACGGGGCTGATGGCCGGGTCGCTCTGCCCCGAGCCCCTGATGCGGAAAGTCATGGACCGCCTGAACATTAAAGAGATGGCGATAGCCTACGGGCTGACCGAAGCATCTCCGGGCATAACCCTGACCCCGCGCCACGACTCAATCGAGCTCAGGACGCAGACGGTCGGGCAGGTTCTCCCCGAGATGGAGGTGAAGATAATCGACCCGGCGACGGGCGAGGTCTGCGAGCCGGGCAGGGCGGGGGAACTCTGCTGCCGCGGGTACAACGTGATGAAGGGGTATTACAACAACCCGGAGGCGACGGCGGAGGCGATAGACGAGCAGGGCTGGCTGCACACCGGGGATCAGGCGACGCTCGACGACTCGGGGTACGTGAGGATCACGGGCCGGATCAAGGACCTGATAATTCGCGGGGGGGAGAACATCGCGCCCAAAGAGATCGAAGACATGCTGCGGCTGAACGAGAAGGTGTCGGACGTTTACGTCTACGGAATCCCCGACGAAAAGTATGGCGAAGCGGTCGCCGCCGCCATCCGCCTGAAGCCTGGCGTCTCGGCCTCACCCGAAGAGATGATCGCCTTCTGCGAGAACCGCATCGCGAAGTTCAAGATACCCAGACACGTCCGCTTCGTGGAAGACTTCCCGATGACCGCCTCGGGCAAGGTCCAGAAGTTCAAGCTCAGGGAGCAGCACGATCAGGGGCCAGTGGCCGGGGGCCAAGGGCCGGCGAAGCAGTGACGCCCAACATTCATTGACCGGGCCGCGACCTGCTGCTCAGTGGTAATGCACTTTATTCTCGTCGCACCAGGCGCGCGCTGCTTCCACCCCGAGATTCACGGCCGCCGCGATGCGCTTCCTGCTGAAGTTTAGAAGGTAGTGAAGCGGCACCTCCGCCTTCAACTCACGGACCGCAATATGGCGACCGAACTCGCCCTGCGCTCCGCGCGCGATGGCGTCGTTGTTGCGTACGATGCGCGACAGCATTTGCTTGTAGGCGCAGTTCGTGGTGGCCTCGAAGATGCCGAAGAAGTTGCCGACGAAGCCGCTCACCCATTTGCCGCGCTGGCTTGTCGTCCAGATGATCCACAACTCGTCCGCGCCGCGGCGGATCGCCTCTTCGATATTGCTGGCGGTGTTGAACACGGCGTCTATGTACGTGTCGCCGTCGATGCTCACCGGCGGGAACCAGACCGGCAGCGAGGCGGCGGCGACGAGGAAGTCCTCGGTCATCTCTGGAGCCGCGACGGGGCGCAACTCATGCCTTGAGAAGTTGTAGACGTTGAACGTCGCCTCGCGGGTGCTGGCGCGAATCCTATCCCAGTCGAGCCCCCAGCGCGGGAAGACCTTCTTGCGGTAGGCGTCGAGTTCAAACAGCGACTCGGCTGAGGTCAGCCGCGCGAGTTGGGGCCAGTTAACGTCGACGCCGGTCAGAGGGTTGAGGTTGCGCCAGTTGTCGGCGATCTGTCTGCCGCTCATCCCCTGCGTCCACATCGCGAGGTTGAAGCAGGCGGCGCTCACGGCGTCACCGTGATCGAATTCGAGCCCGGCTTCATCGAGCCACACCTGCAACACGCCGGCCTGAAAGGCGATCTTCAACCCTCCCCCCGCGAGCATCAGTGAACGTTTCGGCATCCCGCCCTCCTTCGCGCGACTCAGGCATGAGAGGCGGTTAATGCCTCGCCGAGTCGGGAAATTCAACCACTGCCCGGCGCTGAATTGACGCGGGCGGGCTGACTACACGCAAGCCGGGGTTAGAAGATAACGTTTCGAGAGAGTAGCTGTTCCCGCCTGTCGCCCGATGACTTGCCCGGCGGCACCAGGATGTGCGTCGTCAAGGTAGAGTCCGCGACTATCGGACTTTTTTCAATTCCGTTTTTAACCCGTCGGAAATGAAAAATACTCGTTTGACCGCTTGCCCGCCGTCAAAGACGAGTTCGATCTGCCGGTCG
Organism: Blastocatellia bacterium; assembly: GCA_035634255.1. Classification (GTDB taxonomy): domain Bacteria; phylum Acidobacteriota; class Blastocatellia; order UBA7656; family UBA7656; genus DATLMR01. The sequence goes on along the minus strand of DASQDI010000157.1, from coordinate 171,995 downwards.
GTGCCATCGGCGTAAAACAACTTGTTGCTCGATTCGGGTTTTAATTCTTTCGCGTCGCCGCCTTTGACGACTCTGTGTAACTTACCGTCTCTGTTTTCAATCGCGAAGGCGAAATTGCCGTTCACTTCGTAGGTGCCTACGAACCTGGATAACTGATCCTCCGCGAGCCTTACTTCCTTGTGTGCGGAGGGCAGCACCACTTCCTGATCGAACAGGATCGCGGCGATGGCGTTCGTCAGCCCTTTTTCTCCCTCGTTATTCGACAACACGATGACCGTGCGGTCGGCGTTTTTGAAATGCTGAAGGGAGTTCCAGTAGCCGAGCGTGCCGCCGTAGTGAAAGACTCTGGTGTCGCCGTAAATTGATTTGATGGCCAGCCCGTAGCCGTAGGCGTCGGAGCCGTCGACGCTGCCTTTGACTTGCGGGCTTTCCATCTCCCCTAAAACTTTCCGGCTCAAAATCTTTTCGGCCTTTAAACTTTCCTGCCATTTGAGCAGATACGCCGCGGTCGAATAAACGTTCCCCGCGCCTACCATGCCGCCGATGGGGATGGCTTTTTTCCATTGCGGTATGTCTTTGGGCAGGGAAAACCGCTCCTTCTCATGATCATAGATATAGTTTGAGGCCAGGTCGGGGATCGTTTTGTAGCCGTTTCCCAGGTCGAGGATTTGAGTCTGTTTCATCCCGGCGGGCTTGAAAATATTTACCGCCATGAAATCCTGAAACTTCTGACCGCTGACTTTTTCGACTATCGAAGCCAGCAGCGAGTAGTTCGTATTGCAGTACTTGAACCCCTCGCCGGGTTTGAAAGCCGCCGGGGGCTTGTGTTTGATCAGCAGCCCGATCATGTCCTTGTTGATGGCCGGCTCGTCCGAGTTCCAGTATTTATAGAGCAGCTCATTCTGCTCGGGCAGCCCCGAAGTGTGAGTCAGCATTTGCCGGATGGTGATTCCTTCGTAGGGGATTTCGGGGAAATATTTCGACAAAGAATCGTCTAGGCTCAACAAGCCCCTCTCCCGGCAGAGGAGCACGGCGGCGGCCGTAAACTGCTTGCTGATCGAGGCGAGATTAAAAACGCTCCGGTCGGTCAGCGGTCGTCGGGTTTTAAAGTCAGAGTAGCCGACCGATTTTTTGTAAATAATCCGCCCCTTTTCGGCGACTAGAACGTTGCCATTAAAATTATGGTGATTCTGTTTTGCCGTCACAAAATCGCTGATTAAGGCGACTTTGGATTTCTGAGCGAAGGCGGCTGGATGTAACAGCAGGATGGCAGCTACGAGAAAAATAATAGTTTTCGGCATTGTTTGACTGTTGAATTTAAGATTTTTAAGTCTTCAAAATTAAAATACCCCACGCGACGGTTTGGTGACAACATCTTCGCGGCGCGGGTTGCATCTCCGTCGCGCGTCCGCCGGCCACGGCGGCTCCTGCTCACGGCATTGCTCCGTGCCGTGCCGTCACTCGAACGGTCGCCCCATCGGTGGCAAGCCCATAGCCCTGCGCCAGACTGAAACCTGCCCGATGTGATTGGCCGTGTGCCCCACAAGCACCTGCGTTATCGCGTGGCGAATCGTTGGGAATACGACGCGGTAGGATTCGTCCGGAAACTGTGCGTCCAGGTGAGCGTCGTCCAGCCGGTCTACGGCCTGGGTGATTCGAGACTGCGCGTCGCCAAGCATTGCCAGAGCGCCGTTTTTTGTCTCATACAGGCTGACATCAGCGACCGGCACGCTGCCGGTGCCGAAACGCTCGGCCCAGCCATTCGGCAACCACTCGGGTAGCCCGATTGCACCGCCCAATAACTGACACGCATGCGTAAGGTGGCCGATGACCCAGGCCGGGTGATTCATGATCCCGCTCGGTTGCGCGACCATGTCAGCCTCGGCAACGTCCGCGACCTGTTCGCGCAGGAAGTCGAGGCAATAGGCAAAACTGTGCAGGACAGGTTTCATCGTCATAGTCGTAGCACGCATCCTTTCAAGCATAGAACGACTCGCGCCACCGGGCCGCGCGGCTCTGGTGGGTGTGCTTGTTATGCTCTGAGGTCACTGCTCCTTCTTCGTCCCTGTATACCGTTAACATAGTTCGCTAGTGGTTCGGTCGTCTTCTCAGTGACGCTAATAACTTGCTCCCGATAGGGCTCAGAGATCACTTCACCACCGGCATAAGGTCGCTCTACATGATGATTACCTCTCGCGAAATATAATTTGTTGATGTGGCGTACGATGTCGGAACATACCAAGTTCACTACCGCGTAAGGCATAGCTATTCTTGTACCGCCGGAACTATCAAACGATTCGCGGACTCCGCCGCACGCGCTTGTTAGGCCGCGCGCGGCCATAGCCTTCACCTCATATAAAACCCTCCCCGCTGTATTACCTCTCTGCCTTGCTCCGTTATCTGCCACTCCCCGCTTTCCCCTTCTCTTACTACCCAACCATTGCGGGTCGCATACCTTAGTATGTAGTCCGCCCGTTTCTCGCTCAGTTCCCGCTGCTGGGCCGGGACCTCTTCCCAATCCACGCTCTGTTGCAGCTCCTCCCGCATCTGCAGCCACTCGGCTACGGCGTTCGAGAAGGGCTGTAGAAGTAGGCCCGGCAACCCTTGAGCGCCATCGGCCATCTTCGATTCCAGCTTTGCTTTGTCTTCCGGGGGCAGGAGAAGGTGGACTTCCTTCAGGCAGGACCGCACGACCTGATCCTGAGTCAACGGGGCGATGAGGAGGCGACGAAGCAAGGCTTCGGTGTCGCCGTCAAGCACGTAGGAGTTGTCCCACGGTTCGGGGTGGTCAGTCATACGCCGCCAAGTTTATCACAGGTGTCTGCCGCCCCTGACCCCCGCCCATCAATGCTTAATCTTCTCCCAGGCCGCTTTCAGATCGAACGAAGGGCTCGTTTGAGGCGTGTGACAGGCCGAGCATGACGCCTGCGCGTCCGGGATTTGCCCATAGCCCTTTCCGGGTTTGGCGACGTGGTCCGCTCCGGGGCCGTGGCACTGCTCGCACGCCACGTTTTGAATTTTGGCAAGGTCGCTCATGGCCGCCGACCCCGTCTTTTGAAGCCCCGTCGCGTGGCAGGCGAGGCAACTCACTTCGAACTCATGCTTTTTCACCACGAGCTGGTCGCTCGTCCGCGCGTGACCGGAGTTGGCCCAGACCGTGTACTCTTGCATGTGGCACTGCGCGCACGCGCCGGACGAGACGTACCCTCCGGCTGGCGGGTGCTCCTGACCGGGCCGGGGCTTGAGCCCCATAGTCAGCGGCCGCGTATGCGCGAGCCATTCGTCGAGCAGGAGCTTGGCCGCGTCTCTCGCGCCCGTTTCGGCCTCGCGCGCCGCTTCCACGACCTTCAGGGCTTCGGGGTTGTCGCCCACTTCCTCGTCGAGGGAGATGTACCGGTCCCAGACCGACAGCTTGCCCTGCGCGTCGCGGTAGAAGCGCAGCTCGCCCATCGTCCTCATCTCCAGAGGCGTGAACGCGATGAAGGTCTCCCCGAGCTTCATAGGCGCTCTGAATATGTCCCCCGAGCCGTTGATGATCACGTCGATGCCGGGGACCTCGCGCGCGACGCGAACGAGCGGGGTAGTCTGAAGGTGCGCGAGCACGATGACTATATCGGCGCGCTGCCTGGCCTGGGGGACGGCCCGCTTCGCCGCCTCGACCGGGTCGATCAGCTTGAAACCCGGAGGCAGGTTTGCCTCGGGGCTGGCCAGCCCGACGAAGGCCACGCGCGTCGGCTTGCCCTGCCGGGCCTTCGACCGCTCGACGACCTCGCGCACGACGAAGGGCGGAGGCGAGGGCGCGCCCTTCGAGTCGCTCAATATATTGGCCGAAACGATCCGCCCGAGCATCGCGTACTGCTTATCCTTCGCGGCCGCCTCTCCCTTCGAAAGCAGGTGGGAGACGAAGGGGGCGTCGTACGCGGAGACGTTCGCCACGTCGACGGGGAATTGCTCGTAGGCCCTGAACACCCGGTCGCTCCTTATGACGGAGTCGAAGCGCAGGCCCCCATGCGTCGTGCGCTCGTCGGCCAGAAAGTAGCCCGTGTCCACGAGCAGCGAGGGGGTGTCTTTGAACTTCTCTTTGAATGCGTTTGTGTAGTTGACACGCCGTGCCAATCCCCCTGACCGGGGGCCTTTTCAGCCACAGGGTTCGAGGCTCCCATGAATGTCGCCCACGAAATGGACGACGAAGGACGCGCCGTCGTCCTTCCCGGTCCTCTCTTTGAGGGGCGTGCCGAGCCCGACGACCTCGAACCGCCTCTGGGCCTCGGCCTGCTGCGCCTGCCCTTCGGCCGCGCTCGCGCCGGTCCGTTGCCAGGGCAGGTACGACCCCAAAAATACCGCGGCCATAAAGAGCGCGGCCGTCTTAATCCTTTTGGACATCAATCGATTGTTCATGCTTCGAAATTCTTTCGGTTTTTAACGCCACATGACTCTAATGGATGCCTCCGGCCGTTGCAAGCTCCCGGCCCGCGGCCCCCGACTCCCGACCCCTGAAATTAGTATTGATCACCCTCTGGTTCTGTAGTACGCTCCGGCCTGTCGGAAATCAGCCCCCGCTCTGGTTACGGGCCAGGCGGGGATTTTGTTTGAGGGGATAAATGAAACGAGAAGTGCTGAACCAGTTCTTGTCGGTGGCCGTGCAGAACAAGGCGTCAGACGTGCACCTCCAGGCCGGGGAGCACCCTCTGTTTCGCATCAACGGCCAGCTCGCGCAGGTCAAGTACCACCCGCTCACTTCCGAGGAGATGGCGAGCATCATAACCACGCTCGCGGGCGAGGAGCGGTTCGAGAAACAGTTCAGGGATAAGGACGAGTTCGACGTTTCTTACGAGATCCCCGATGTCTGCCGCTTCCGCGCGAACGTCTTCAGGCAGAGGGGTTGCTACGCGGCGGTCCTGCGGGTCGTGCCGCTCGAAATCAAGACCTTCGAAGAGCTGCACCTGCCGCGCGTGATGGAGAGGATCGCGAACCTCAGGCGGGGGCTCGTGCTCATTTCCGGCGCGACCGGCAACGGCAAGTCCACGACGGTCGCCTCGGTCATCGAGCACATCAACCGCTCGCGCAGGGCCCACGTCGTCACCCTCGAAGAGCCCATCGAATTCCTCTTCAAGAACAAGATGTCGGTGATCTCGCAGCGGGAGATAGGGACCGACACTTCGAACTTCAAGTCCGCCCTGCACGCGGCCATGCGGCAGGACCCGGACGTGATCCTGCTCGGCGAGATGCGCGACCAGGAGAGCGTCGACATCGCCCTCAAGGCCGCGGAGACCGGCCACCTCGTCATCTCGACCATCCACACGCCCGACGCCCAGCGCACGGTGGGCCGGCTGATCAGCTTCTTCCCCACGGAGGAGCACTCGACCGCCCGCGTGCGGATAGCGCAGAACCTAATGGCCGTCGTCAGCCTGCGGCTCCTCGTAAGCGCGGTCGGCGGCAGCCGCATCCCGGCCGCCGAGGTCATGCTCGTCACGCGCAGCATCGAAGAGTGCATCCGCAACCCCGAGAAGACCTCGGAGATCCACCAGTACATACAGAAGGGCTCGGACATGGGCATGCAGACTTTCGACCAGCACCTCGTCGAGCTGCTGAAGGCGGGCAAGGTCTCTTTCGAGACCGCGAAGCTCTCCGCCACCAACCCGGCCGAACTCGAAGTGATGCTCACCTACGAATAGAACCTAACAGGCGGTGTACCGAAGCGGTGGAGGCCCGGGGCGGGAGGCGCGCGCGGGCCGCGCCTTCACGAGACCGAAGGGATGAATTCGCGCACGGCCGCGTACAATTCGTCTAGGCGGCCTTCGAAGAAGTGGTCGCCGCCTTCGATTATCTTCAGGGCCTTCGGCTCGCCGAGCTTCGCGAAGAACCTCTCCAGATCCGACGGGTTCCCGAACTCGTCGAGGGAGCCCTGGACGAACAGCTTCGGCTTGTCGCAGTCGACCACATGACCCATCTCGTACTTCGACACGGGCACGCCCGCCGCCACCAGAGCCCGGACGCGCGCGTCGCGGCAGGAGGCGCTCAACATCACGCCCGAGCCGAACGAGAAGCCCGCGACCCAGATTTCCGCGCCCGGATACTTCTCTTCCATAAAGCTGATCGCGGCCCGCAGGTCGCCCTGCTCGCCCAGCCCGTGGTTGTGCTCGCCCTGGCTCCTGCCCGCGCCCCGGAAGTTGAAGCGGAGGACCGCGAAGCCCGCCTCCTGAAAAGCCTTGGCGATTCGGTAGACCACTTTGTTGTGCATCGTGCCCCCGAACAGGGGGTGCGGGTGGCAGACGATGGCGGCGCGGGTCACGTCAGCCTTCGGCTCCTTGAGGATCGCTTCGAGCCTACCGGCCGGCCCTTCTATGAACGTGTTGCCCGACAGGTCAGTCATAACGATGATCCTACCACGCGCCCTCCGAGGTTGCGAAGCCGGGGCGCGCCCGCATTGCGCGCGGGCCCCGTGCGTGTTAGATTCTCGACATTTTATTGCTGAGGAAGATCGAACCGATGAAGAAAAGCGCGCTGTTGGCCTTCTCCCTTCTCCTCTTTTTCCACCAGCCCATCGCCCTCGCTCAGGCGGCCAGCGTGCCGGGGATAGATTGGAAGGCGGCGGGGGACGAGGCGGTCGATCTGATCGCGAAGTACCTGCGGATAGACACGACCAACCCTCCCGGCAACGAAGACCGCGCGGCGCGATTCTTCGCCTCCCTGCTCGACAAAGAGAAGATCGAATACAAAATATTCGAGACCGCGCCGGGCCGCTCGGCGCTCTACGCGCGGCTCAGAGGCTCGGGGCAAAAGCGCCCTCTGATCCTGCTCAACCATACGGACGTGGTACCCGCTGACAAGGAGTTCTGGACGGCCGACCCCTTCAGCGGGGCCCTGCGCGACGGGTACGTGTACGGGCGCGGCGCAATCGACATGAAGGGGCTGGGCGTGGCGCAGTTCATGGTGGTGCTCCTGTTGAAGCGCGCGGGCGTGCCTCTGGACCGCGACGTGATCTTCCTCGCGACCCCGGACGAAGAGGCGGGGGGCAAGCAGGGCGCGGGCTGGTTCGTCCGCGAGCACCCGGAGCTGGTCAGGGACGCGGAGTTCCTGCTGAACGAGGGGAGCGGGAATGCCATCGTCGGGAATCGCGTGCTCTATTACGGAATCGGGACCACGGAAAAGACGCCCTGCTGGATACGGCTCACGGCGCGGGGGACTCCCGGCCATGGGAGCGTGCCACGGAAAGAGTCCGCGCCATCGCGCATGCTCCGCGCGCTCGGCAGGCTCGAAGCCTACGAGGCGGAGCTGAAGGTGACGCCGCCCGTCGCGCGCTTCTTCCGCTCCATCGCGCAGATTCAACTCAGCGGCGAGGTCCGGCGCGCCTACTCCGACATCGGCGCGGCGGTCAAAGACCCGGCCCTCCGCCGGATGATTATGTCACGGCCCTCGGATGTCGCCCTGCTCAGCAACACGATCCAGCCTACGGTCGTGAACATAGGCGCGAAGACGAACGTGATCGCGCCCATCGCGACGGCCGAGCTCGATTGCCGGCTGCTTCCGGGCCAGAGCCCTCAGGAGTTCGTCGCGGAGGTCCGGCGCGTGATAGCCGACCCGACCATCACGGTCGAGACTCTTCTGGCATTCGGCGCGACCGAGTCCGCGCTTGAGACCGACCTCTACAGGGCCATAACCGGGGCGGTCCGCGAGCAGGACCCTTCCGCGTACTTCGTGCCGACGGTGTTGCAGGGGTTCACCGACAGCCATTTCTTTCGGGACCTGGGGATAATCTGCTACGGCTTCTCCCCCTTCCTGATAGCCCCCGAAGATTCGCGCGGCGTTCACGGGAATGACGAGCGCATATCGACCGAGGTCATGCGCGGCGGCACGCGACTGCTGTACCAGGTGGTCCACAGGCTGTGCGTAGCGCAGGGCCGGCCCGAGGCCGTGGGCGGGAGGAAGAAGTAGGAGGTCAGGAGCATCTAATGAAGACTCTGTTGCTGATGCGGCATGCGAAATCGGACTGGGGGGACACCTCGCTTCGCGATTTTGACCGGCCCCTGGCCGAGCGCGGCGAACGCGACGCGCCGAGAATGGCGCGGGCGTTGAAAGAGCGCGGGCCGCTCCCGGATTTGATAATCAGCTCGCCCGCCGCCCGCGCCCGCCAGACCTCCGAGGCCGTCATCGCTTCGGCCGGGCTCGGCGCCAGCCTTGAGTTCGAAGGCAGTATCTACGAGGCATCGACCGCGGAGCTGATGAAGGTCGTCCGCGGGATACCCGACGCCTCCGGCTGCGCCATGATGGTCGGGCACAACCCCGGCTTCGAGGGCCTGGTGGCGAGGCTGTCGGGGGCCGGCGAGCGAATGCCGACCGCCGCCATCGCATGCATCGAGTTCGATGTAGACGGGTGGGAAGATGTCGAGGACGGGCGGGGAAGGCTGAAGTGGCTGATGACCCCCCGGTCCCTGCCTTAAGGGTTCGCGGTTTCGCTGACCACCTTCGACGGCTCGCTCTCGTTGTCGAACCTGTCCACGGCCGTCACCCTGTAAAAATACCTGTTATCCAGCTCGACCCTGTCGTCGCGGAAAGTGACCGGGCCGAGAGGCCGGGGGGTCAGCTTCGTCCACCCTTCCGGCGGCGCGTCGGCAGAGGTCGCTCTGTAGACGTTGTAGCCGACCACGTCGCGCTCGGGGCTCGTGGGCCAGAAGAGGCTGATCACCCCGTTGGCCGAGGCGATGGAGACCGGGTCGGGGACGCTGGGGGGGAACCTGTCCACGGGGGTGAAGGCGAGCGGCTCGCTGTCGGCGCTCTCTATCAGGCCGTTCGCGCCCTGGGAGAGCGCGCGGGCTACGTAGACGTAAGCGGTCCCGTATTGAAACTTCGAATCGATGAAGCGCGGCTGCGCGAGCGGCTCGGAGTTCAGGGGGTCGGACGGCTGGCCCCGAGTCGCGGCCCTTCGGTAGAGGTTGTAGCCGACCACGGAGGCGGGCCGGGTGCCTCTTATGTCCGCTTCGGGGGGGCTCCACGAGATGGCGATTGAGTCCTGGGCCTCACTCGTGACCGAGGGCTTGCCCGGAGGGAGCGAGATGCCGGGCGCGGGCTCAAGCGCGATGGTGTTCGAAAAGGCGGCCGTCTGCCCCCTCCTGTTCGTGTACCTCACGGCGTAGCGGATTCTGGTGTTCGCGAGATCGTCTGCCCGGCTCAGGTCGAGGGCGTCGACGAACTGCAACCTCCCGAACGATTTTATCTGCGCTTCCATCGTGGGGCGGTCGAGAGCGCCGATCACTTCGGCCATCTCTTCGAAGTCGTCCGAATCGAGCACGGGCTCCTCGTCGCGCCGCTCGGTGAGCCGGTAAATGTCGGCTCGGGCGACGTAAGAGGTGCTCGACTGATCGCTCACGAGCACGGGCGCGGGCCACGTGAGCAGCACGTCCGACCCGCGCTGAATCGCCGCAAGCTGCGTCGTCCGCTGCGCGAGGCGGACGGGGGGGACCGGCGCGCCCACCTTGCCGCACGCGGCGGAGGCGAGCGCGATGATAATGATTAAGGTGAAGGTGTGAACGTCGAGAGAGAGGCCGCCCGCGTCCGGGCGGGCGGCTCGGGCCTTATGGATCACAGTATGTACCGACTGAGGTCTTCGTTCTTCACTATTTCGGCCAGCTGTTTCCGCACGTACTCCGCGTCGACGACCACGGTCTTCTCGGCCAGGTCCGGCCCTTCGAACGAGTACTCGTCGAGCAAGGTCTCCATGATCGTGTGGAGCCGCCGCGCGCCGATGTCTTCGGTCTGCTCGTTGACGGAGAAGGCGAACCGGGCGATCTCGTCCACGGCCTCGGCCGTGAAGGACAGGTCGATCCCCTCGGTGGCGAGCAGGGCGTTATACTGTCGCACGAGGGAGTTCTTGGGCTCCGTCAGTATCCGCTTGAAGTCCTCGACCGTGAGCGGCTGAAGCTCGACGCGGATTGGGAAGCGGCCCTGAAGCTCCGGTATGAGGTCGGACGGCTTCGAGACGTGGAACGCGCCCGCCGCGATGAACAGGATGTGGTCGGTGCGGACCATCCCATAGCGCGTGTTGACGGTCGTGCCTTCGACTATCGGCAGGATGTCGCGCTGCACCCCCTCGCGCGAAACGTCCGGCCCCTGCCCGCCCTCGCGGCCCGCGATCTTATCGATCTCGTCGAGGAAGACGATGCCGGCGGACTCGACCCGCTCGATGGCTATGCGCGCGACCTGATCGAGGTCGATCAGCTTCTGCTCCTCTTCCTGGATGAGGTACTCCATCGCCTCGTCCACGCGCATCTTCCTCATCTTGGGCCGGCCCCCGAACATGTTCGGGAACATGTCCCGGAGGTTGATGTCCATCTCCTCTATGCCCTGCGGGGTGTATATCTCGAAGTGGCCGGGATTGTTCCGCTCCTGGACCTCGATCTCGACGATCCGCGCGTTGAGCCGCCCTTCGCGCAACTGCTGGCGGAGCTTCTCGCGCGTGCGCTCGAACTGTTCGAGGGAGGAGTCGGCGTCGCCGCCGTCGTCCGATGCCCTGGTGCGCGGGAGCAGGAGGTCGAGCAGGCGCTCCTCGGCGTTCTGCTCGGCCTTGTCGGCGATCTCGGATATCTTCTCTTCGCGGACGAGGTCGATGCCGATCTCGACCAGGTCGCGGATCATGGACTCGACGTCGCGCCCGACGTACCCGACCTCGGTGAACTTAGACGCCTCGACTTTGAGGAAGGGGGAGTTCGACAGGCGGGCGAGGCGGCGCGCTATCTCGGTCTTACCGATGCCGGTCGAGCCGATCATGATTATGTTCTTGGGGATCACGTCCTGCGCCAGGTCGGGCGCGAGCTTCTGCCTCCGTATCCGGTTCCTGAGCGCGATGGCGACGGCGCGCTTGGCGGCGTGCTGGCCGACTACGTACTTGTTCAGCTCCTCGACGATCTGGCGCGGGGTCATCTCGTCGAGGCGGGGCTGGTCTTTCACTTCACCTGATAAATAAATAACCATGATTACTTGCGGCGCTCCGGAGGCTGGTCCGAGGTCCCCGGCTGGGCATGAATTATAGTTCCTCGATGGTGATATTGGAATTGGTATAGATACAAATTTCGGCGGCGATCTTCATGGCCTCTTCGGCCACCTCGCGCGCGGAGAGGTTCGTGTGGCGCATGAGGGCGCGGGCGGCCGAGGTGGCGTAGGGGCTGCCCGACCCAATGGCCACGACCCCGTCGTCCGGCTCGATCACGTCGCCCCCCCCGGAGATCACGAGCGAGGCGGTCTCGTCGGCGACCACGAGCAGGGCTTCGAGGTGGCGCAGGTACTTGTCCATGCGCCACTCCTTGCCGAGCTCGACCGCGGCGCGCTGCAGCTGCCCGTGGTACTGCTCAAGCTTGGCCTCGAACCGGGAGAAGAGCGTGAAGGCGTCGGCGGTCGAGCCGGCGAACCCGGCGATGATCTTGTTGTTGAAGAGGCGGCGGACCTTCCGCGCGCCCGCCTTCATTACGGTCTTGTCGAAGGTGACCTGCCCGTCCCCGGCGACCGCGACCTGGTTGCCGCGCCGGACGGCCAGAATGGTGGTGCTCCGAATGCGCGGGCTCGCGTCTGTATGATTCTGCCTTGATCGCATAAAAGCCGACTATAATCCCGCGTTTCGGCCTTGTCAAGAAAGCCACATGTGCGCGGGAGGGGGCCTGCTTGACAAATGCCATGCGCGCATGTTAAAAGCGAGACACTTCATTATACAGCAGATCTGAAACAAGTTAGAGGTGAGGTTGCGGTTCAGCATGCGTCAAGATTCATACAGTATAAACAGGCGAGGCGCGCTGAGCGTCGCTCGCTCGCAGTTTGGCAATCATCGTCTATCAAATGAGAGACGCCATAACGGAGATTTCCTGCATGGACACCGTTCAGGATACGAACCAGAAACAGGATACGACGCCGAAAGTTGAGGGTGAGGAGAAGTCTAAGTTAACGTCGCAGGCACAGAAAGCATCAGCATCAACGGCAGACAAGCCACCCCAATCCGCCAGACCTCCGGTCGGCACCTCCGCCGGGGCGAAGACCAAGACCGTCACGAGCGAGCCACCTCTTGACCCGGTCGGTAAAGTGCGGCGGCGCGTAATCTGGACAGCCATAGGCGGGTTCCTCGCGACCTGCTTCATCATGACTCTCAAGTTCTTCTTCCCTCGGACCCTTTTCGAGCCAAGCACCGTCTTCCGCATAGGCTACCCCGGAGATTATGGGATCGGGGTCGACACCAAATTCCAGCAACAGTACCGCATCTGGGTGGTCCGCAACGCAGAGCGCCTCTTCGTGATCTACGCGCGGTGTACGCACCTGGGCTGCACCCCGGACTGGAAGCCTAGCGAAAACAAGTTCAAGTGTCCCTGTCACGGCAGCGGCTACACGAGCGACGGCATCAACTTCGAGGGGCCCGCGCCCCGGCCGATGGACCGCGCGCACGTGGAGATAGACCCGTCAGGCCAGATCCTCGTCGACACGGCCCGCCTCTATGAGTGGCCGAAGGGGGCCGAGAACCGCTTCAACGAAGAGGGCGCGTTCATACGGGTATGAGCCGCCTCCGCGCCCGGCCGGAAAGTCGCCTGCTATCTTTCAACATCAATGTTTTCTTCTGTTTTCTCATGGGAGCACTGCTATGGACCCTGAAAAACCTGACAAGCTTGACAAGCCAGAGGTGAAGTCTGAAGCGGGCGTCGGCCTCGCCGACCGCGTCCGCGGCAGCATAAAAGAAGACGTGGAGATGCTGAAGGCCAAGGCCAGCAAGGAGAACGTCAAGGAGGAGCTGGAGGGCCTGAAGCAGCCGACGCGGACGCAGATCTACAAGTCGATATTCCGCGTCAAGCACGAGCCGACCCCGCGCTCGCGCTCGCTCGGCGTGCTCACGAACGTCTTCCTGCACCTCCACCCGGCCAAGATAAACCGCGACGCCGTGCGCTTCAGCTACACGTGGGGCATGGGCGGGATCACCTTCTACCTGTTCATAGTCCTGACCTTCACGGGCATACTGTTGATGTTCTACTACCACCCGAGCAAGGGGCAGGCTTACCAGGACATCCTGTACCTCGAAAACGACGTGCCCTTCGGCAAGCTGCTCCGCAACATGCACCGCTGGGGCGCGCACCTGATGGTGATCACCACCTGGCTCCACATGTTCCGGGTGGTGCTGACGGGCTCGTACAAGTCCCCGCGCGAGTTCAACTGGACCGTGGGGGTGCTGCTGCTGGTGCTCACCCTGCTCCTGAGCTTCACGGGATACCTGCTCCCCGACGACCAGCTCGGGTTCTGGGCGGTGACGGTCGGCACGAACATGGCGCGGGCCACGCCCGCCCTCGGGACCGAGGGGCCTTTCGGTCCGCAGCTGGGCATGACGCCTTATAACGACGTGCGCTTCGCCCTGCTCGGCGGCTCGATAGTAGACGCGAACGCCCTGCTGCGCAGCTACATCTGGCACTGCATCGCCATACCGACGATTCTCAGCGTCCTGCTCGCCGTCCACTTCTGGCGCGTGCGCAAGGACGGGGGCATCTCGGGCCCCGCGCCCGTCATGCTCGAATCCGAGATGAAGTCGCCGGGCGCGAGGGCCGTGAAGGCTTCCGTCAAATAAAGAGGACCATTTATCACCGGGCGCCCGCAGGGGCGCTCGACCTGTGAGGGAGTCATTATGGATTGGGCACAGCTCTGGGAGATCACAACTCTACCCGACAACATACCCATCGTCGCGATGCTCTTTCTGATTCCTTACTTCGGGTGGCTGGGCTTCAAGCAGGCGAGGGCGAACGACCGCCTGATCGAACAGCTCGAAGCGGACCCCAAGCTCGCGAAGACGCACCACCGCAAGACGTGGCCGTGGCAGGCCCATTGGGCGCGCGAACTGCACGTGTGGCCCTACCTGCTCCGCATAGAGTTCCTGGCCGTCATCGTGGTCACGGCCGTCCTGTTCGTCTGGTCGATCACGCTCAACGCCCCCCTCGAAGAGCCCGCGAACCCCAACCTGACGATGAACCCGTCGAAAGCGCCGTGGTACTTCCTCGGGCTCCAGGAGATGCTCGTCTACTTCGACCCGTGGATCGCGGGCGTCGTGATGCCTTCGATCATGATCGTCGGCCTGATGGCATTCCCCTACGTGGACTCGAACCCGCTCGGGGTGGGCTATTACACGTGGAAGCAGAGGAAGGTCGCCATCGGGTCGTTCCTGGTCGGGTTCGTCACCTGGCTCATCCTGATCGTGATCGGAACGTTCATGCGCGGGCCGGGGTGGATATGGTTCTGGCCGGGGCAGACCTGGGACCACAACACGGTCATCTATGAGGTGAACCGCGACCTGCCCGATATAGTGGGCATAACCACCCAGCCGTGGAAGGGCATATTCGGCGCGGTGGTCGTCGGGATCTTCTTCGTCGTAACGGCCTTCATCACGCACAAGATCGTCACCTACAACAAGTTCGAGCGGAAGATATTCGAGCGCACGTCTCTGCTGCAGTACGTGACTTTTCAGGTTCTCGCGATAACGATCCTTTGGGCCCTGCCTGTGAAGCTGATTCTCAGGCTGCTGTTTCGCATCAAGTACGTCTGGGTCACCCCCTGGTTCAACGTCTGACGTGAGCGCCCGGCCGCGCCCGCCTCGGGGCTCGGCGCGCCCGGCATGACCCGGCTTTATAGTTTGGAGGACGAGGATGTCTGACACAGTTGGGAACGAGCAATTAGAGAAGAGAGCGGCTGATACCCCAGCGCCCGACCCTATCGCCGACAGGTCGATGAGCGGCCCGTTGGTCCTTTTTTCGCTCATCCTGATCGCGACGCTCCTGTGGGCCCTGTTCGACGAGGTGTTCGGCCAGCGCCCGTGGAAGAGCTACCAGAGCGAGTTCGTCGACACGTACACCGAGCACCTGGAGAGGATTCAGCCGGACCAGCAGAAAGCCGAGCAGCAGGTCCGCCAGTCGGAGAAGTACGTCGAGCTCGACAACGCCGTCAAGGAAGAGGAGGCGGCCGCGCGCGACGAGCTGACCGACCTCAACCGGCAGGTGGCCCTGATAGACCAGGAGATAAGCGACATCACCGAGCCCTTTCAGAACGTGAGGGCGTGGATAGCCGCCAAGACTTACGACCTCGAACTCGCGGGCAGCGAGAGCAGCCGCGCGGGCATCAGGCGGGAGATCGAGGAGAAGAAGGACGAGAAGGTGGACGTGTCCATCCGCCAGCCGGACGGCAGCGTCAGGGACGACGAGCCGACCTTCCGCCAGCTCGAAGCCCGGTACAACGAACTGACCAACGAGAAGGCCCGCCTCACCGCCAGGACCATCGAACTCCTCAAGCCGCAGACCGAGGCCCGCAAGAAGCGCGACGACTACCTGCAGAGCAACCTCACGGGGCTATCCGCGCAGCAGGTCGGCGGGCTCATCGACAAGATGGACAAGTTCGATTTCAAGATCAAGCAGATCCACGTGCAGGAGGGCGATCTCGTGGACCGCTGCGAGTCCTGCCACCTCGGGACCCGCGAGCCGGTCAACCTGACCGCGGCCGACATGGGCGGCGAGCGCGCATTCGTCTCTCACCCGAACAAAGACCTCCTGAAGATCCACGACCCCGAGCGGTTCGGCTGCTCGACCTGCCACGGGGGGAATGGGCGCGGCACCACGTCCGTCGAGAAAGCCCACGGGCGGTACAAGCACTGGCTGTGGCCTCTCCATGAGAAAGAGAACGTTCAGGCCGGGTGCAACTCCTGCCACAACGCGGACCGCGTGACGGCGGGGGCGGATGTCCTGAACGACGGCAAGGAGCTCTACCAGTCGCGCGGCTGCGTCGGCTGCCACAGGTACGAAGGGTTCGACCGCGAGTCCGACGGGCTCTCTATGGCCCGCCAGTCGATAAAGACCCTTGAGCTTGAGCGGGATGCCCGCCTGAAAGAGATTCGCGAGGCCGTCCAGGCTTCCGAAAGCGACAAGGTCTCGACGGAAGAGGCCCGCGCGTTACTGCGCCGCTCAGACGACCTCCGCCAGATGATCAGCCAGCTCGACACGCGCATAAGCGAGCTGGACACGCAGTCGAAATACCTGATGCAGGACCAGAAGAAGGTCGGGCCGAACCTGAAAGAGATCAAGGCGAAGCTGCGCAAGGAATGGATGCCGATGTGGCTGTTCGACCCGCAGGCCTTCAGGCCCGGCACCAAGATGCCCGCCTTCCGCCTGAACGATGGCGAGATACGGGCCATCTCCGCTTTCCTCTGGCAGGCCGCCATCGACACGAAGCTGCCGCCGCAGCCCGCGGGCGACGCCGCGCGCGGGAAGGAGTTGTTCAGGTCGGTCGGCTGCCTCGCCTGCCATTCAATCGAAGGCACGGCCATCGACATGGACAGCGGGCCGGTCGGGGGGGACTTCGCCGCCAACCTGTCGCGCCTGGGGGAGAAGGCGAATTACGAATACATAGTCCGGTGGGTCCACAACCCGCGCCAGAGGCTCGCGCCCTACTCGCCGTCTCTGAAGCGCGACCTCACCCCCGAGGACTACTTTAAGAAGAACCTCCCGTTCGTCTTCGACGACCAGCACTCTGCGAGCCCCGTGGACGGGCGTCAGTTGCAGGTCCAGAACATGACCGTGATGCCGAATTTCAGGCTGTCGGACCAGGACGCGCGCGACATCGCGACCTTCCTGATGGGCCAGAAGCAGCGCGAGATTCAGTACCCGGACGCCTCTTTCCTCGACGACGGGTCCCTGAAGTCTGAGGGCGAAAGGCTCGTGAAGCTGTACGGCTGCGCGGGGTGCCACGAGATCAAGGGCCTCGAAGAAGAGCAGCGCATCGGCACCGAGCTCACCCCCGAAGGGAGCAAGCCCATCGAGCGGCTCGACTTCGCGCTCCTCACCCACGACGCCGAGCGAGGGGTCGACCCGTTCACCGGGGAGGACAGGGAGAAGTGGTATAACCACAAGGGATTTTTCGAGCACAAATTGAAAGACCCCGACATCTACGACACGGGCAAAGAGAAGGCTCCCGAGGAGCGCCTCAGGATGCCTAACATCTACCTGACCGACGGCGACATCACGGCGCTCACCACCTTCCTGCTCGGCAGCGTGACCACCAGCCTCCCGACCTCCATGCAGTTCAGGCCGCAGGGCCAGAAGAGGCAGGTTCAGGACGGGTGGTGGGTCATACAGAAGTACAACTGCACCGGG
Source organism: Blastocatellia bacterium (assembly GCA_035634255.1). Lineage (GTDB taxonomy): Bacteria > Acidobacteriota > Blastocatellia > UBA7656 > UBA7656 > DATLMR01. The sequence goes on along the minus strand of DASQDI010000157.1, from coordinate 154,851 downwards.
TGTCACAACATACTCATCGGGAAAGATTCCACCCTGATGACCATGCCGATGTACCAGACAGCCGACGGCAGGGAGCAGTTGCCTCCGAGGCTCACGACCGAAGGCGCGCGCGTGGACCCGACGTGGCTCCTGCGCTTTCTGGAAGACCCGTCGCTCAGCAACGCGAGGCCCGGCGGTAATCAGCCGGGCGGGAATCAGCCCGGCGCGAGGCAGATCGCCGGACTCGTCGCGCACATGTCAGGCGGCTCAGGTCAGTCGCCCGGTCAGTCCTCCGGCCAAACGGCCGGTCAGGCTGTCGGTCAGCCGACAGGGCCCGCCGCCGCTCAGAGCGGCACGCCGCCCATGCCCGGCACCGGGCTCGGCGTGCAGGTCGGGGCCCCGAGAAACGGCGTGAGACAATACCTGAAGGTCCGCATGCCGACTTTCAATTTCTCCAGCAACGAGCTTGCGGCCCTGGTTAATTTCTTCATGGGCGCGTCGTCGCAGCAGCAGCCTTACATCCCCGAGCCTCTTGAGCCTCTGACGGCGGAAGAGCAGGGGCTTGCGCGCGCCCTGTTCACCTCGCCCGCCGCGCCCTGCCTGAAGTGCCACATGACGGGAGACCCCGCGCACGATGTCCGCGCGACGGCCCCCAACTTCCTGCAGGCGCGGGAGCGGTTGAAGCCGGAGTGGACGAAGCGGTGGATGCTCGACCCTCAAATGATCAGCCCCGGCACGTCGATGCCTTCGGAGCTGTTCGAGCAGGACCCCGTGCACCAGAGGTGGGTGCTCAAGGGCGCGACTCCCCCGCAATATCAGAGTTATGAAAAAGACCATGTCTCGCTGATGGTCCGTTACATGTTCCAGCTCTCGGCCGACGAGCAGAGGCGTCTGGGCACGGGCGGGGGCGCGGCGCCTGCTCCGGCGGCGGCGCCCACGCAGGCGGCCGGGTCTGCCCCGAAGACGACCGCTTCCTCTCCCTCGGCGAAGAAGGGGCGGAAGGCGGGCAATCGGGGGGGCGTGATCGGGGCGATCCGCGCGCCTTAAAGGGCGCGGGGGCCTCCGCGTCAAAAGTCGGTGGCGAGAATTTGAGAAAGGTGTCAAAATAACCAGTTTCGCTCAGCCACCTCGAACGGACTGTGGGCGGAAAAACAGATGGAGAAAAACAGATGAAGAGATTCAGTACGCTTTGCTTAATCGTCGCGCTCGCAACTTTCATGGTCGCCGGCTGCGACAGGTATAATAAGAACAAGAATGGCGGCCCCGAAGCGGACGCCGGCGGCGCGGGAAAGGCCGCTTACAGCTCCAAGGGCGATGAGGGGACCGTGATGGGCGTCGTCAAGTTCGACGGCACCCCCCCCACCCCGAAGCGCATAGACATGGGCGCGGACGCGAACTGCGCCTCCGTGGGCGGGAGCACGATGACCGATGACACGGTCGTGACCGACGGCAAGCTCGAGAACGTCTTCGTTTACGTCAAGGGCGGCCCGGTCGACAACTTCAGCTTCGAGCCGCCTTCGGACGCGGTGACCATCGATCAGCAGGGGTGCCGCTATCACCCGCGCGTCGTCGGCCTTCAGACCGGCCAGACGATCAGGTTCACCAACAGCGACCCCACGACCCACAACGTGCACCCGACCCCGAAGAACAACTCGGAGTGGAACCAGTCGCAGTCGCCCAACCAGGGGCCGATTGAGAGGAAGTTCAACCGCGCGGAGACCCTCATCCCCGTCAAGTGCAACGTGCACCCGTGGATGAAGGCCAACGTCGGGGTGCTCGGGCACCCGTATTTCGCCGTGAGCGGGAAGGACGGCTCGTACTCGATAAAGAACCTCCCCCCCGGCTCTTACACTCTCGTCGCCTGGCACGAGACTCTCGGGGAGAAGACTCAGAACATCACGGTGGGCGCGAAGGAGTCGAAGACGCAGGACTTCAATTACGGGGCCAATCAGGCATTCGTCCCGACCTCGCTCAAGGTCGAGGCCGCGCTCATTCTGCCGTAACTGCTTCACCCGTGCGCCCGCGGGGCGGTCCTTACGCGCGGGCGCGCGGCTCGTTATCATCGGAAGGGGTGTTGAGTTTTGAAGGAACAAAGGGGTAATGAAGTCGAGGGCGGGCCTCACAGGGGCGTCCACTGGTTCGCGATCATACTCGCGGGCATGACCCTCGTGCTTCTGATAGCGGGCGCTCTGGTCACGACGAAGGACGCGGGGGACTCAGTGCCCGACTGGCCGCTCTCGTTCGGCCGCTGGCTCATAGACTCGGATTACTTCGTGGCGAACGTTCGGTACGAGTACTCGCACAGGTTCATCGCGGGGGTGGTGGGCGTTACGACCTTCGCCTTTTCGGTGTACGCATGCCTGAGCGACCGGCGGCGGTGGTTCAGGCGGCTTGCGATCATCCTTTTCGTCGGGGTCGTGGCCCAGGCCCTCATCGGAGGGGTCCGCGTTCTTTTCCCGACCTATAAGCCGTTCATCGCCGTTCCGCACGCGCTCGTCGCGCAGAGCTTCTTCTCCGCGATCATCGCCATGGCGGTGTTCACCTCGAAGGGCTGGTGGGAGAGGAGGGAAGTGAGGCCGGATGTCGCGAGCCCTTCCTTGCGCCGCCTTTCGGTCGTCACGGTCGGCGCGGTGCTGGTGCAGCTGGTGCTCGGGGCCGGGTTCCGCCATCAGGCTTTCGGAATAATCCCGCACATACTCGGGGCGGTCGCGGTGACGGCCCTCGTCGTGTGGACGGCCCTCACCGTCTTCAGGCATCACGGGGCGGACGCTTTCCTGAAGCGTCCGGCGCTGCTGGCCCTGACGCTTCTGGTGGCGCAGGTCGGCCTGGGGATCGCGTCTTACCTTGCGCGCCTCGCTTCGCATGACGACCCGCAGCCGGTCGAGCCGCTGATCACGCTCACGGCCCTGCACCTGATCGTCGGGGCGTTCACTCTGGCGACCCTCGTCGTGCTGACGTTACGGTCTTATCGCGCGCTCGCGGCCGACCCCGAGCGGGCAAGAAGAGCAGCCGAAGGCCCCGCGGACTCCCTTCGGTCTCCGCGAGGGGCAACGGTTTAGAATTATGGAATCACTTGCAGGTCAGGTTGTAACCGGCGAGCCGGCGGGGGCGGACGAAGAGGCGCTGCGACCGAGGCTCGCCTCGGCCCTGTCGGATTACCTTGAGCTGACTAAGCCAAGGATCACCTTTCTGGTCGTGCTCACCGCCGCCGCGGGCTTCTGCATGGGGGCGCGCGAGGGGGTCGATTACTTCAGGCTCCTCAGCATGTCCTTCGGCATAGCCTTGCTCGCGTCCGGCATCTCGACGCTCAACCAGTATATCGAGCGCGAGTCGGACAAGCTGATGCACCGGACGGAGAAGAGGCCCCTGCCGGACGGGAGGCTCAAGGCCGGGAGCGCGCTCGCGTTCGGGCTGATGCTCTCCGCCCTGGCGACCCTCTACCTCTGGTTTTTCATCAACGGGCTGACGGCGGTGCTGGGGGTCGTAACGTTCGCGAGCTACCTCTTCCTCTACACGCCCCTGAAGACGAGGACCACGCTCTCGACGGTGCTGGGCGCGTTCCCCGGCGCCATGCCGCCCCTGATCGGGTGGGTCTCGGCGCGGGGGGAGGTGACGGTGGAGGCCGTGATACTTTTCGCGATACTGTTTCTCTGGCAGTTCCCTCACTTCCTCGCGATAGCCTGGATGTATCGCGAAGATTACGGGCGGGCGGGCATCAAGATGCTGCCGGTGGTCGAGCCCGACGGGCGGGTGACCGGGCAGCAGATCATCATCTACACGCTGATGCTCCTGCCGGTGAGCCTGTTGCCCGCGTTCGTGCACCTGTCGGGTTCGGTCTACCTGATCGGCGCGAGCCTACTGGGCCTGGCCTTTCTGTATTACAGCGTTCGAGCCGCCGTTATGAGATCGACGTGGCAGGCACGTAGGTTACTCCTCGCCTCGGTCTTATACCTGCCGGCCCTTTTCGCTCTGATGGTGTTCGGTCGTTAAGGATTGCAGGGGCGGGGGCAGGGCCGCCCCCGCGGGTCGTTCGGTTCTTCACTAGTTTCTCGCTTTCCGGTTGCAGGCAGACATTTAACGCTCAGTTCAGAGGAGACTTATGGGTAAAGCCTTGGCTCTAATGCTCGTGCTCCTGGCCGTCGGGACGGTGCTCCTGTTCGTGGGGCAGGACACGTGGTGGTTCCCCCAGAACCACTCCGTGCACGGGAGCGCGATTGACGCCCAGTTCATGCGGACTCTGGTGGTCGTGGGCATCGCCTTCGTCGGGGCGCAGGTCGCCCTGGGTTACGCCGTGTTCCGCTTCGGCAGGAAGGGCGACGCGCGCGCGGTCTACTCTCATGGCTCGACCCGTCTGGAGATAACCTGGACCCTGATCACCGCCGCGATATTCATCGCCATCGCCGTGCTGGGGCAGAGGGTGTGGGCGCAGCTTCACCTCAACGACGCGCCCGCCGATTCGGTTAAGGTGAGCGTGGTCGGCCAGCAGTTCCAGTGGAATTTCCATTATCCCGGCGCGGACAACGAGTTCGGGAAGACCGACCCGAAGTTTTACGACGACTCGACCCTGAATTTTGTCGGCGTCGACCCGAGCGACGCGAAGGGCCGCGACGACGTGCAGGCGACCACCTTGCTGATCCCGGTGAACCGGCCCGTGGAGCTCACCCTGCGCTCGAAGGACGTGATCCACAGCCTCTTCATCCCGCACATGCGCATCAAGCAGGACGCGGTGCCCGGCCTGGCCATCCGCGTCCACTTCACGCCGACGCAGGTCGGGAGGTACGAGATCCCCTGCGCCGAGCTCTGCGGGAATAACCATTTCAACATGAAGAGCTTTCTACTCGTGCTGACTGAAGAGGAGTATTCGGACCTGGCGACGAAGCCCGACGAAGAGTTTAAGACGAGGCTGGGCGAGTTGCTTCAGCAATACAAGTGACCCGGTCCGGGGTAGCGGGGCCGGCAGCCGACCGACATAAACGTGTAAGCGATTAGGAGGTGGAAGATGGCAGAAGTGATTCACCCGACTCATGGCGAAATCCACCGTCACGAGCCGCCGAAGGGCTTCATTCGAAAATACATATTCAGTCTCGACCACAAGGTGATCGGAATCCAGTACTTTTTCCTCGCCCTCTTTTCGGTGCTCCTCGGGCTGGCCCTCTCCCTGCTCATGCGCCTCCAGCTCGCGTGGCCCAATCACGAATTCGCGTTCCTGAAGATGATCTTCCCGACCGCCGCCGAGACGGGGACGATCTCGCCGGACCTGTACCTATCGCTCGTGACCATGCACGGCACGATCATGGTCTTCTTCGTGCTGACGACGGCGCCGCAGGGCGGGTTCGGCAACTACTTCCTGCCGATCCAGATCGGCGCGGCCGACATGGCCTTCCCCCTGCTGAACGCGCTCTCTTTCTGGACCACGTTCGTGGCCCTCATAGTGATGCTCCTCGCCTTCTTCGCGGCGACCAACACGATAGGGCCCATCGGGGGGTGGACCGGCTACGCCCCGCTGAGCGCGCTCGGCGAGAGGGCCGGGCCGGGGCAGGGGCTCGGCGTGCTCCTGTGGGTTTCGAGCATCGGCATATTCTGCATCGCGTCGCTTTTGGGCGCGCTCAACTTCATCACCACGATGCTGAACATGCGCGCGCGCGGCATGTCGCTCATGCGGCTGCCGCTCACCTGCTGGGCGTGGTTCACGACCGCGGTGCTGTCGCTGCTCTCCTTCCCGGTCCTGCTCGCGGCCGGGATCCTGCTCATCATCGAGCACCTCGCGGGGACGAGCTTCTTCATACCGGCGGGCACGTACGTCAGCGGGCAGCTGCTCGATAACAAAGGCGGCTCGCCCATCCTGTGGCAGCACCTCTTCTGGTTCTTCGGCCACCCGGAAGTCTACATAGCCATCCTGCCGGGCATGGGCCTGACCTCGCACATCCTCGCGACCTTCGCCCGCAAGCCCGTCTTCGGCTACCGCGCGATGGTCTTCGCCATCTTCGCCATCGGGCTGCTCGGCTTCTTCGTCTGGGGCCACCACATGTTCATGAGCGGCATGGACCCGCGCACCGCGATCATGTTCTCGCTCATCACGCTCACCATCGGGGTCCCCTCGGCCATCAAGACGTTCAACTGGCTGGGCACGATCTGGGGCGGCCAGATACGGTTCACCGCGCCGATGCTCTACGCCATAGGCTTCGTCTCGCTCTTCGTCTCCGGGGGCATCACCGGCCTCTTCCTGGGCCAGACGTCGATAGACATCCCCCTGCACGACACCTACTTCGTGGTCGGCCACTTCCACCTGATCATGGGCGTGGCCGCGATATTCGGCATATTCATGGGGACGCAGTTCTGGTTCCCGAAGATGTTCGGCAGGATGATGAGCGAGCCGCTCGGGAAGCTCCACTTCTGGCTCACGTTCATCGGCGTCAACTGCATCTTCATCCCCCTGCACATCATGGGGATGGAGGGCGCGCTCCGCAGGTACTCCACGCACAACAACCTCGCGTTCCTGTCGGACCTGCCGCCGCTCAATATATTTGTCACCTACGCCGCCTTCTTCACGGCCGCGGCGCAGTTGATCTTCGTCTTCAACCTCTTCTGGAGCATGTTCAGGGGGGCGAAGGCCCCGGACAACCCGTGGGAGGCGACGACTCTGGAGTGGACCATACCTTCGCCGCCGCCGCACGATAATTTCGAGGGGGTCGAGCCCGAGGTCTACCGCGGGCCGTACGAGTACAGCGTGCCCGGCGCCCCGAACGACTACTCCATGCAGACCGAGCCGGTCGGCGACAACGAGCACTGAGGGGTGACGAGTTTTGAAGAGGGGGGCGGGGATTACTTATAATAGGCTTTGATGACGGGGCGCGGGCGGCAGACTCGCTTTTCCGAGGGGCGCGAATCGCCCGCCATTTTTCGCCCGTCATTCTTCACCGGCTATGGCAATGGGTATAACGACGGATGTAAAGGTCAAGCCTCCTGGGATCGGCGGAGGCAGGCGCGGGCCGGACGACGGCGACGGGCCGGACGAGCCGGGGGGCGGCCCGAAGGACTGGCCGCCCGGCTACTCTCGCGACGACGCGATTGAGCCGACGAAGTACAAGATAGGCATGTGGGTCGGGCTCGCGAGCATCCTGATGCTCTTCGTCTCCCTGACCAGCGCCTACATCGTGCGCCAAACGTCCGGGCTGAGCGATGACGCGGGGGAGTGGGTCAGGATCAGGATGCCGTGGGAGCTCTGGGTGAGCACCGGCATGATCCTGGCGAGCAGCGTGAGTTTCGAGATGGCGCGCCGCGCGCTCAGGCGGAACGAGTACCGCCGCTTCAACGCGCTCATCTCCCTCACGACCGTTCTGGGGTTAGCGTTTCTGGCGGGGCAGGTGATGGCGTGGCGTCACCTCGCGGCTCAGGGCATATACCTTTCGAGCAACCCGCACAGCTCTTTCTTTTACCTGTTGACGAGCCTGCACGCCATACACCTTTTGGGCGGGCTCGTAGCCCTGGTCTACCTGACCGCGCTCGCCATGCGCCTCCGCATCGGGTCGAGGCAGCGGAATGCCGTCGAGGTCACGGCCCTCTACTGGCATTTCATGGACGGGCTGTGGATTTATCTGTTTTTACTCCTATTCTTCTGGAGGTGAGTTGATGGCACATGTGAGAGTTGAAGAGGTGACGGCTTCGAGCGACTGGGGCGGGGGCACCCTGCCTTATCGCGTCGGCCACAGGAAGCTCGGGATGTGGCTGTTCATAATGTCGGACTCGCTCACGTTCGCCGCCCTGCTGATCGGCTACAGCTACGTGCGCGTGGGGAGCGACAACTGGCCCACACCTTTCCCCTTTTATCCCAGCATCATCTTCTCCACGGTGATGACGCTCGCCCTGCTGTCGAGCAGCCTGACGATGGTATTCGCGGTCTCGGCTTCCAAGCGGGGCGACAAGAAGGCCGCGCGCAAGTGGCTGATCGGGACCATAATCGGGGGGCTCACCTTCCTCGTGCTGCACCTCTACGAGTGGGACCACCTGCTGCTCGACGGGATGCGCCCGTGGGAGAACCCGTGGGGCGACCCGATGTTCGGCGCGACCTTTTTCTCCATCACCGGCCTCCACATGTTCCACGTGTTCACGGGCATCTTATACCTCGCCCTCGTGGCCATCCGGATAAACAAGTTCACGGACGAGGACGTGGAGGTGAGCGGCCTCTACTGGCACTTCGTCGACCTCGTGTGGATGTTCGTCTTCCCGCTGATCTACCTTTTGTCGGTCGATTTCAAACCGCATTGAGGCCGCCGAGGTTTAACCGGCAGGTGCGCGAAAGAGTGAGGGAAATCAAATGGCGAAATCGAAAGAGAACGAAATCATACTTCTGAACGCGGTGCTCGCGGCCCTTTCGGGCGTGGCGTTGCTGGTGGCCGTCTGGACGGTGGCCACGGATCGCTTCAGGTCCGGGGTCGACATGCTGTTTCTTGTGATGGTCTGCCTGATGCTCGCGGGGCTCTTCGCGATCAACCCCCTGCTGTGGGCCTTCGAGAAGGGGTTCATCCGGAACCCGTTCGACAAGACCGCCCGCGCGGAAGTGGCCGGGGAGCACGCGCACGCGCACGGGGGCAGCGACGCGCAGAACATCCTGATCTGGGTCGCCCTGCTCGTGCTGACGGCCGTGGAGGTCTTCCTCGCCTACATCCACCTGAACCTGACTCTGATGTTGATCATCCTGATGGGGCTGTCGATCATCAAGGCGGCGCTCATCATGGCCTACTTCATGCACCTGAAGTTCGAGCGCATGAGCCTCGTGCTGACGATTGTCCCGACCCTCGTGGTCCTGCTCTGCCTGTTCGTGATCCTCTTCCCGGACAGCTTCCGCATGCTCAACCTCAGGGGGTGAGGGTATGAACGGACGGGGCGCAGTTATGAGGAGAGCCTGGCCGGTGGTGCTTATCTCGGTCGCCGCTTTTCTGGCGGCGACCGAGCCCGCGCTCGCCGCGCAGTGCGCCATGTGCAAACAGTCGCTCGCCAACTCCGCGCAGGCCGAGGAAGTGGCCAGGGGCATGAACCTCGCCATACTGATCATGCTCATCCCCCCGGTCGCCATCTTCGCGGGAATATTCGGAGCCTTCTACCGCTTCAGAGGCGTTCAGGGGCGCAAACAACCCTGAGACGGCCGGACGGCCGCCCCGCCTTTTGACTCCCTCACGGAGCGTCGCTATAACGTGAAATATGGACATGACAATACTGCCGTCGGTCAACGCGGCCCTGAATTCCGTCTGCACGGCCTTCCTCCTGGCCGGCTACTTTTTCATAAGACGCAATAACGTGAGCGCGCACCGCGCCTGCATGGTCGCGGCGCTGACGACCTCGGCCCTCTTCCTCATCTCCTACCTGACTTACCATTTCAACCACGGGGCGACCGGCTTCAAGGGGACGGGCTGGGTGCGCCCTCTGTACTTCGCCATCCTGATAACGCACACGGTCCTCGCCGCCTTAATCGTCCCGTTCGTGCTCGTCACCCTCTACCGCGCGTTGAGAAACGACTTCGCGCGCCACAGGAGGGTCGCGCGCTGGACCCTGCCGATGTGGCTATACGTCTCGGTCACGGGGGTCGTCGTCTACCTGATGCTATACCACTTGTTCCCGTCCCGCCCGTAAGACGCGGCCGGCACGTGCCGGCCGCGAATACTAACCTAAAGAAGATCCCGGTTCCGTTCGCTTTATTGATTGAACCTGAAATGAGATTAAAGTAAGATTTGCCACAACAGTCCGAATCTATGCAAGGAGGTACGCCGAAATGTCCAAACTGAAAAGGGTTCTAAAAAACCGCATTCTAATCACGATCTTCGCGGTGACGGTGGGTTGGGGCTCGCTCACGGTAGCGATGGCTCCGCCCGCTTACGCCTGCCCGCCATGCGACGTCGAGTATCATTACTTCACTGATTCAACTTACACGGTGGAGTGTGGTATTAAGATCATATTCTCTTCCGGGTGCGGACAAGCCTACAAATCAGGCTGCGAGACGCCCTACTACCAGATTGAGCACATCTGTTTATAACCAAGAACGCGGGGTTATTCCGGTCGACGGGCCATGAATAACCCCGATTTACCAGTTGATTCCCTTTATTTCTCCCTCATCTTTTGCCAGCTTAATTGACATGCCTGTGAGGCGATCCTATAATCACACACCCTCTGCGCTCGCTCTTGTTTCAATAAGCTATGTGGACGTATGAAAGACAGCTTCACCACAACCGACATCGATTCGAGGACGCCGTGGGCGAGCGCGGGCGAGATACCGGGCTTCCCGTTCGACGACTATGAGCAGATGCGGGCGGCCATCAGATACGGCAGCTTCAATATCGGGGTGGACCCGCTCGCGGCGGCCGAATGGGCGGAGTCGTCGGGCCGGGGCGCGGGCCGCCTCCTGATCGCGGGGCTTTCGGTCCTGCTGATCCTCGCGGCGGTCGCGGCGGTCGCGGTCGCCATCTTTTTCGGGAACTACTGGCTCCTTCTCGCCCTGCCTATTCAGGCCGCCTCTTTTTACCTCTCGCACCCCGCCTCGCGCTTCCGCAAGTGGGTGACCGTCGCGGGAGCCCTCTCGGTCTACGTCGTGCTCGATTTATTGGTCAGGAGAATGCCCACGGCCGCGCTCCTCGTCGCGTACGGAGGGCTGACGTTCGCCGCCGTCCGCATCGCCGCCTTCCTGAATAACTCCGCGTTTCGCAGGGCCTTGCTCTCGGACGAACAACTCTTCCTCACGGCATACGCCACCCGCGCCTGCACGCTCCGCAACAAGGAGACCGGGGCCGTCTACGAAAGCCCCACCGGCTGACCCGCGCGCGATGAGCTTGCCTGACGCCATCATCGCACCTAGAATCAATAATCCATCCCCGACCGGAGGAGATAAACCGACACGTGATCGATCATCAGGCATTCGATGAGGAAAACCCCCTGACCCCCGCGCCGTCAGAGCCGCGGCGCAAGTTCCCGTGGGCGATGCTCGTGGTGGCGGCCGTATTCGTCCTGACCGCCTTCCTGTCCTGGTACGGCACCTGGTTCGGCCGCACGCTCTCCGACACCAAGATGGAAGAGTACCTGACCGACAAAGAGAAGCCGCGTAACGTCCAGCACGCCCTCAGCCAGCTCGGGGACCGCATAATCGCGGGCGATCAGGGCGTGAAGAAATGGTACCCGCGGATCATCGAGGCCTCGCGCCACTCGGCCCCCGAAGTGCGGTCCAACGCCGCCTGGACCATGGGGCAGGACAACACTCAGCCCGAATTTCACGCGGCGCTCATAAACCTTTTAACGGACCCCAACCCGACCGTGCGGCACAACGCGGCCCTCCAACTCGTCAGGTTCAACGACCAGTCGGGCCGCTCCGAGCTCGTGTCGATGCTCCAGCCCGAAACCCTGCTCGCGAAAAGGGCCGGAGTCGTGGACATGATTATTGAAGAAGAAGGGATCGCCGTAGCCGCGGGCTCTCCCCTCGCTCGCATTAGGGGTGACGATGGGGAAGTGATCGAGATGCGCGCGGCCGAAGACGCCCGCGTCGAGAAGGTGATCGTCCCGGACGAGTCGAGGGTCGACGAGGGCGCGCCGCTCGTCGTGCTCGTGCCTTCGATCAAGCAGGTGGAAGCGACGTTGAATGCGCTCGCCATCATCGGGCAGCCGGAAGACATGCCGACGATTGAGCGCTACACCCGCCCCATGCTCGGCGTGCCGGACTACGTGAACAGGCAGGCGTCTCTGGTGATAGAGGCCATTAGAGAGCGCGCCGCCGAAGCCAGATGAAGAGCCGCCCGGCCTTCAGGGATTGAGAGTGAAGCCGGTCCTTTTCTCCCATTCATCCGTCGCCATCATCTCGATGGCGTCCCACGGGCAGCCTTCGAGGAAAGTGCCTTCCGGCCCCTTGCTCGTGCAGAGCTTGCAGCCGATGCAGAGATTCGGGTCGACTTCAATCCTGCCGAACGGCACGTAGTCGGGGTCGGGGACCCAGAACATGCACGCCTCGACCGGGCAGTACTCGACGCAGGCGGGCGAGCCCGCGCAGCCCGTGCAGTTGTCCATTATGACGGCGATGATCTTCGGCTTCTTCTTTCTCAGGTCAGGCCGCCCATGCGACATGGGTTCCAGCTTCTCGTACATTTCGGTCTTCTCTAGAACTTCAGCCATCCGATCTCCTGTAAAATTGTTTTAAGGATTAATGCTTAAAATGTAGCACAGGGCGGGGGTCAGGGGCCAGTGTTCAGAAGGCCGAGGGCCAGTGAAGGAAGAGATTCTCGCATGATTTGAACCCCTCTTTCCTGCCCCGGCCCCCGGCTCCTGACCCCTGACTACTGATCAATTCTTCTGCCGGTTGACCTCTTTGTCGCGCTTCAACCGTTTCAGCTCTTCCTCGTAGGTCTTGCGGTCGGCGGGGCTCATCTGCGAGCCCGCCGACTGTATGAACTTCTCAAGGTGCTCGGCGGCCTTGGCAAATTTCTGATCGCTCATGTAAGCCGAGTAGAGCGTGTAGTGAGTTTCGGCATAATCCTTCAGGCCGGGGATGGCTTCGCCCGCCTTCAGGGCGGCGTGCGCGTCCGTGATCGCGCTCGCCACGTTTTCGCTGAGCAGGTGATTCTGCGCGCTGGTGTCGAGCACGAGCACCATCCTCTTCTTGTCAGAGGCCTTCTGCGCCAGCTTCATCGCCTCCTGAATGTGGGTGCGGGCTTTCGTCAGGTACGACTCGGGGTTGGCGAGGGTCTCGTCGAACTCGACGACGCGCGTGAGCGCCTTGGCCAGCATGTGGTGCGCTTCGGCCATGGCCGCCTCGTTGACGTAGCGGCCGCCCCCGAATATCAGGTGCGAGATCGACAACCGCCTCAGACCGCGGGAAGCCGAGGTCTGCTTGCGCGAGACCTCCTCGAAAAGCTGCAAGGCTTTCTCGGCCTCAAGCACCGCGCGCTTCTGCTTCTCTTTCGAGCCCTGGTAGGTGAGCACGTCGGCCAGGATGAGGCGGGCGGGCGGGTACTGCGGGTTGCTGGTGAGCGCGCGCCTCAACTCCCTCTCCGCGCCGACCAAGTCCTTCCGGAACAGCAGCACGTCCCCGTAGACGACGCGCGCGAAGGCGAAATTAGGGTGGCGGCGGATTACGTCCCGGAGGGCGGAAGTCACTTCCTCGACGTTGTGGCCCGCGTTGAATCTCGCCTCGGCGAGCAGAGTCTGCGTCTCGTAGTCGGAGGGCCTCAGGGCCAGCGCCGCCTCGAAACTGGCTACCGCGGCCTCTTTCCGGCCGAGTGACTGCTCGGCGCGGCCCCGGTAGACGAAGGCGTCCGTGTACGCGTTCCCGGTCGATTGGATGGCCTTGTTGAAAAGGTTGATGGCTTCGTCGAACCTCTGCTTGTTGAAGCTCTCGACGCCCTTGAGGAAGGAGTCTTTGGCGTCCTTCGTCGGCTCTTTCTCTTCCCGCAGGAAGACGTTGACCTGATCGCGCGCCGGCTCCGAGAGCGAGTCTTCCTCGCTCTCGCTGAAGGTCAGGTTGACCTCGACGACTTTCGACTGGCCCGGCTCGACCGTGGCCTGCAAACTCCGCTTCATGTCCCCTCGGGTGAAAGATAGGGTGCGGGGGCCGGACTTTACTTTTATGGACCGCTGGAAGCGGCTGTCGAGCGTGGCGACCGGCGAGCCGTCAATCGCCACCTCGACCCCGTCGATGTCGGGGGTTCGCACCACCAGCAGCCCGTAGTCGCCGCCCGCCGTGACATCGTCGGCGTATTTGACGACCGACAGGGGGAGGTAGTTGGCGTCGATGGCCGTCGTGTTGTAATGGGGGTGCTGCTTGTCGTCCGTCATGCGCGGCACCTCTTTGCGCAGGTAAGAGACCAGCTCGTTGAAGGTGACCATGTAGTCCTTGTCCGCGTCGGCGTTGCCCGCGAGCGCCTGAAGCAGGCAGTGGGTGAAGACGCCCTGGTTTATATCGTCCCGCTCGAAGGACTGTTCGAGCTGGTCCGCTGCGGAGATGAAGCCGACCCCGGTGGAGACCTTGTTCATCTCTTTGATGTACCTGTTGTTCGCCCTGATTGAGCTATCGCCCGCGTCGCGCCCGGCCAGCTGGACGCCCCCGCTGTGGCAGGTGTCGGAAAGGACGAGGCCCTTCCTCGCCGGGATATCGCTCACGGTCTGCCGGAAAGACTCCATCCTGATCGCGGTGTTGAGAGGGTCCCGCAGGTCGGTGTCATGGAGGACGAAGTAAGGGATGTCGACCGTGGTGTTCGACCCGGCCGCGCGGTATGGCACGAGCGACCCGTGCGCGGCGATGTAGATGACGAAGTAGTCGTTCGGCTTCGCCTTCCTGAGGTTGGCGAGCGCCGATTCAACCTTCGCTTTCGTCGCCTGCTCGTCCTTGAGCAGGACCATATGGCCGCCCTCGGCTTCATCGCGAAAGCCCCCACCCTCGGGGCTCCTCAGGAAATCGTAGATCGCCTGCGCGTCATCGGCCGCATTCTTGAGGTTGCCGATCTGATACCCATCGAGGTTCTGGTCCCCGTACTTGTACCTCGAAATGCCGATCAGCACGGCCCATAGCTCGACGGGCTCGTTTGAGGCGGTCTCCTTGCTCGTGGCCCCGACCCTGATCTTGAGCCCGCGCGCCCGGTCGTCCTGAGCCGCGGCGGTCTCGGGAAGGGCCGAGGTCGCGAAGGCGAAGGCGAGGATCGAGACCAGAACTTTGATTCGCAACGCAAATACTTTTTTCATAATGCTAAACTCCGCCCGGCCTCGGGCTCATGCTCCCGGTTACGGGTTGACTTCCGGAGGGGGCAAGGGCCTTAGCCCTCCGTCGTCGCCACCGCCCAGAGTGATCGCCGCTGTCGTTCCCACGGCCGCCACAGCGCCCAATACTATAAGCGAGTTCCGCGCCGACCAGAATCCCCCGCCGGTCGTGACATTGATCTGTACGCTCGAAGAAGTGTTAGTGCCCTCGACGCTGGCCGTCAGGGTGCCCGTCGCGCGGTCCGGACCCGCCGTGAATGATGCGGTGGCCAACCCCTGCGCGTTGGTCGTCGCGGTGACCGAACTCCCCGCCGCCGCGCCGGCGCTGAGCGACCCGGCGCTCTGTCCGCCGCCGCCCCCGAGCAGGAACAGCACCGGCAGGTCGGGGACCGGGTCGTCGTTCTCATCAGTCACCTGGAACTGAATCTGCCTCGTGCTGCGCGCGCGCACGCTGACGCTGGAGCCGAGCCCGACCGGGCGGAGCTTGTACCGCCTCTGCGCCGCCTGCGCGCCGGCCTCCACGACTCCCGAGATCGTGCTCAGGCTTGCTTCGCCTTCGCTGACTCCTACGAGAAAATCCGCCCCGCCGGATGCCGTGAAAGTAGAGCCCGACGCGCGGACGTACGCGCCCGCGTCCTGCCGCAGGCTAATCTTCACGTCCCCCGACAGCACCGACGCGACGAGCACGGGGTGGGACTCGGCGCGCCCGGTCGAGAACCTCGCGAGAGCGCCCCTGCCCAACGTGACCTGCGCCACCCCCTCGAAGCCTATGCGCAGGCTGCGGTCCACGGGGGCCTGAACCACTTCGCCGCCCCAAAGGGACTGGCTCCCGCGAAGTGCGCGCCCGTTGATCGTCACCGGCCCCGAAGAGTTGATCGAGCCAATCGGCCCCGCCATCGCCGTCGCGTGCAGGCGGATGGGGTTAGAGTCTTCTTCCGCGCCGCCTGCGTTCGCGGGCCGGGCCGCCAGGCAGGTCGTCAGAGCCAACAAAGTCGCCGTTACGATTGCCAGGTATCTGCTCATAATCATGGTCCTCCTATTCTACACCCGATGACTTCGGAGCGTTACTCTGCTCGAAGAGGTGCGTCCGTACCTCGCGGGATCATTTCGGCTCCTACTGTTTAAGCCACAAATCGGGCAGTATTATCAAGCTGCCCTGTAGTCTCAGAACCTCCGCCGACGCCGCCGAAGCGCCGGCCGATGCGCCGAGCGTGCCCGTCGCCGAGTCGCTCGACTCCGCGTCGAAGACGGTGACCCTCACGCTGCTGATCGCGGGGTTGGCTAAGGCCCCCGCGAACCGCTGCGTTATGTTGAAGCTCTGGCCCGCGAGCAGGTCGCTGGCGCGAATCGATTCAGAGAGATTGACATCGAAGGCCTGCCCGACCGCGCGGCCATTCGAGTCGAAGAACTCGTACCGCGCGCGGTCCACGTTCAGGTTCGCGTCGTAAATGCCGTACGTGATTCTCAACTCGTCGCCCGACCTCTCGAAAGAGACGGTCTTCGCCCTGCGGGGGTTGGTCGGGTGGAGCAGCTTCACTTCCGGGCGAACTCGCGCGACGACATCGACGGGGAACTCAAGGAACGGGGCCGCCGCGCTGAAGAGCAGCCTCGTCCTGACCACTTCCGGGAGCACCTGACTCGCCGCCAACTGGTCGGTCCTGTTGGCGTACAGCGGTATCACGGGCCGGAAGGTGATCCTAAGCACCCGGCTCTGGCCCGGCTGAATCGTGAGGCTTGAGCCCGCCGGCAGGGGGCTGCTCTGGCCGTTGTTTCCGATCACGGAGACGGAGAAGAAGGCGCTGTCGTCCGTGTTGGTGATCCTTCCGTTGTTCACGTCGGGGCCGACCCGCATGATCGACCTGAGCATCAGCGTCGCGGGCGCGCACCCGTTGTTTTGCAGGGAGGCAAACTCCTCCGTGCAGTTCGAGCAGTTGGCGGGGCGGCTCTTGCCCGGCTTGCGAACCGGCTCGCCCGGCCCGAGAGTGATGTTCAGAGAGACGCTCCCCGACAACCGCGGCCCCGCGTTATTGGTGACCGTGAATGAGCAGGTGCTCGTGTTGCCCGAGCGATCCGTAGCCGTGCAGTTCACGGTCGTCACGCCCGACGGGAACGCCGACCCGGAGGGCGGGCTGCAAACTACTACGACTCCCGCCTGATTGTCCGCGACAACCGGGTTCGGGTAGCTGACCGTCGTCGAGCAGTCATTACCCGTCTGATTCTCGGGAGGCTGCACCGTTATGTTTTGCGGGCACGATATGGCGGGGGCCTCGTTGTCGATGGTCACCGTGAAGGAACAGCTTCGGGAGTTGGATGAAGCGTCCGTCGCGATGCAGATGACGGTGGTGACTCCCAGAGGGAAAGCCGTGCCCGAAGGGGGTTGGCACTGGACGGTCGTGCCGGGGCAGTTGTCCGCCACGGCCGGGGCGGGGAAGGAGACTATCGCTGAGCTCTGATTCTGAGGCGGCCTCAGCACGATGCCTCCGGGGCAGTTGATCGTCGGCTGTATGTTATCGACGACCGTTACGTTGAAAGAGCAGGCCGGCCCCGCGGTCGTCGTGCAGTTCACGGTCGTAAGCCCCACGGGGAAAGTGGAGTTCGCGGGCGGAGTGCAGGTGACCGTCCCGCAGTCCGTGGCCTGCGGCGCGGGGTACGCGACGGCAGCGCCGCATTGATTCGCGGAGACGTTCACCACCTGATCGGGCGGGCAGGTGATCGTGCAGTCGCTCTCGGGTATCACCTGCGTCATCGCCGTGGACGAATTGCTGTTGGGGTCGCTGTCGGAGGTCGATGTCGTCACGCTCGCGGTGTTCGTGATGGTCGAGCCCGGATTGGCGGTGACGTTGACGGTGAGGGTTAGAATCACCTGCGCATTCGCGCCCAATGATCCGAGCTGGCACGTCACCTGCCCCGTGCCTCCCGCCGGCGGCGTCACGCAGTTTCCGGGGCTGGCGAGGGAGACGAAGGTCGTGCCCGGAGGTATCTGGTCGCTCACCGTAACCTCGTCGGCCGTGACCCCGCTGACGTTGCTCACGGTGATCGTGTAGGTCAGGTCCGAGCCCGTGGCCACCGGGCTCGGGGACGCCGTCTTATTTATCGCGACATCGGTTTGCGGGCCCATGCCCGTGACCGTCACGCACTGAGAGAACTCCGAGGTGTTCCCAAGCTCGTCGGTCGCGGTCGCGGTTATCGAGCTTCCCGGCGCGACGTTGGCTCCGAACATTCGGGTAAAGCTCGCGCCGCCGCTGGTGCTTGTGAAAACCGTGCGCGTCCCTAGGAAAAGCCGCCCTTCGCCGAAACCCGACTGGTCGCAGGACGGGTTGGCGTAGAAATCCAGGCGGTATTCTCTGCCGACCTGACTGTTGAGCGAGCCCGTGATCGTAAGCTCGTCGGAGACTGTGGTGGCCGAAGTCAGCACGGGGAAGTTTTGCAACTCGTTCGGGCCGGAGTCCGAGTCTCCCGCGTCGTTGGGGGTCACCCCGTCGTTGCCCAGGTCGATCCCGAGGACCGAGTTGGAAAAGATCGAGTTCCCGAGGATGACGTTGCTCACCCCCGAGATCACCGCCACCCCGTCGTCTCCGTTGAAGGCGATTATGTTGGCGGCGGTGCCGGGAGGAAGGCCGAGCGGGTGGACCCGAGAAGACGCAGGGCGAACGGGCTGTTCCAGCGGCTCGCCGATCTGGTTGCTGGACGCGGCGATGCGTACGCCGAATGTGGCGTTGCCGAGGTTGGCCGTGCCGTTAACGTCGGTGCCGATGAAATTGCCCTGAACGAGATTGCCCTCCGAATCGCCGATGATCTCCACGCCGATATTGTTCGAGGAGATGACGTTCCCTTCGCCCCCGAGGACGCCGCCGATGTCGTTCGAAAAAGCGTCGGAAATCCTCACCCCCGCGCCCGCGTTCCCGAGCGCAGACGTGCCGGAGGCCGTGGTGCCGATGAAGTTGCCCGAGACTTTATTGAAGGTCGAGCCCTCCCCGGTAATCAGGACGCCCGCCCCGCCGTTGCCGGAGATGACGTTGCGCAGGTCGAAGAAGGGGCCCCCGATGGCATTCCCGGACGCATTGGTTATCTCTATCCCGCTGCCCGTGTTCCCGAGGTCGGCGTTGCCTGCCGGGTCGGTGCCGATGAAGCAGCCGGTGATTATATTCTCGCCCGAATTTTGCAGGACGATCCCATTGCCGTTGAACCGGTTGATCGCGAGCGCCCGCACCTCGGAGGTTCCGGAAGATATATCAAGGCCGTTACCCGTTATATTAGAGCCGTTCAATTCTATGACCGGGGTGCCCGCGTAGCCGGGCTGGCTGGTCCCGTCGATCAACACCCCGCCGGTTATCACGGGCAAGGGCTCCGTGAGGGCGAGGGTGATGGGTACCGGCAGGTTGATGGAAAAGTTGATGGTCTCCCGGCCGGGGTTCGCATTCGCCTCCTCGATGGCCGCGCGGAGCGTGCAGCCCTGCCCCTGCCCCGCGTCGCAGATGGAGTCGCCGGGCATAATGTCGTGACCGTCCCCCTGGCCGTTGACGGTCAACGTCAGCCCCACGCCTTGCGGGGCCGCGCTGCTCGAAGAATCCTGACGCTCGGGGGCGGGCCCCGAGACCGACGCGCTCGCTTCATGGAAGGCTCGGGACTGAAGCGCGATCAGCCCGAGGCCGAGGATGCACAGAAGCAGTATCTTTATTCTCATCGTTACCCTCACCGAATGATAAAGCCCATACCTTGTTCGTTAAGAAGCCGCGAATAGCCGGAGGTTGCGGGCTGCTGTCTCATCGCTCTCCCGGACGGCCGGGCCCTTGACCCTCGAATGTTGACGCATGTTTGGTCTGGCTTGAAACTTCAAACGCATTCCCGTAAGCGGCCCTGAAGCGCGTTGAATATGGCGAAAAGACCCTTGCGCTATCCGCGCAATGCATAGAGAGATATTGATAACGAGCGCCCGCTCTGGCGGCCCGGAGCCGGTCTCAGAGCGACTTCCCGTCGAGGCCAGGAAAGCATAGTAACCTTCAACTTAAAAGTAAAGATCGATCTCCGCCCCGCCCGGCCCGCCGGCCTCCGGGCCTTAACCGCCCGCGTCGGCGTGCAGCTCGATCCGGATCGGAGAGTCCTCTTTGATCTCGATCTCTTTCGTGAGTATCTTGAAACCGATGGCCCTGACCCGCAGCACATAGCGCCCCGGCGGGAGCGGGTGGTTCAGGACGAAGGCCCCTTCGCCGTTGGTGCCGCCCCACGCCAGCAAATTACTGACGCTAACATCCAGGGTCCCCTCGGGGCAGATGCCCACCATCGCGCCCGCGACGGGGAGCCGGTTGCTCGCCGAAAGGACTGTCCCCCGGACGGATACCGGCGAGATGGCGGGCGCCTTCGGCCGAAGAGTGCGCTCCGCCTGCATGCCCTTCGCGCTCTGGCCGGGCAGTTGTTGGAGCATGGCCGAGATGAGGTGAGACGGCTTGAGAAAGCCGGTCGCGCTTTGAAAGTTGTAATCGTCCGGGAAGCCGTCGCCGTTTTTGTCTATCGGCTGACTGTCGGCGACGACTCTGGTCGGGATGCCTATCAGCTTGCCGTCGGGGTCGACCGCCGCGCCGCCGCTGTTCCCGTGTATGACGCGCGCGTCGGTCCTGATCCAGTTCCGGAGCTGGTCTTTGCCGCGCACCTGCCCCCGGTTGACCGTGACGCTGAGCCCGCCCTTTTCCGGGAAGCCGATTATCACAAGCTCGTCCCCCGTTTGCAGAGACCGCGAGTCCCCCATCTCGATGCTGGGAAAGATGAGCGGCGCGCTCGATTTGCCATCCGCCTCTATGCGGAGCAGGGCGAGGTCCTGCTCCCTATCAACCAGCAGAGGCCTGAGCCTGTAGCGATTCTGGAGGGAGACGGCCTGGGCGCTCTCGCTCGAAAGGGTGAAGAAGATGTCCGCGTAGAATCCGCCCGCGCCGCTGTCGAAGATGACGTGATAGTTGGTCGCAACCACGCCCTCGGGCCTGACCACTACGCCCGACCCTCTCGGGCGGGGAGTCCGCTCGGGCGGCTCCCCCGCCCCCCGGACGATTATTAGCCCGACCGCCGCTATAGCCTGCTTTATCTGGGAGCGGGACACGGGGGGGCGCGAGCCCGGAGTTAGGGAAGGCTCTCTGACTTGGGAAAGAACTGCTCCCGTGATGATACCGGCTCCCGGAGCCGGTATCATCCAGATGGCAGAGGTGAGGAGGAGGAGTCTTAGCATTCGCCTCACGTTTTCAAACAGTCTCGGGTGAGGGGAGGCGGGCCTGATGCCCGCTCCCCCGGAACTCTCCAAACTTAATGCCGCCTAGTTGTGCTGGAGGTGAATTTCGAAGATGGCGGCTTCTTTGTCCTTGAGCCTGCCGCCCCCATTCTTGGTCGAGATGGCCACGACCGAGCCTTCCTGGTCCTTGTCCTTGCCCGGCGCTAGTATGATGCTGCGGGCGCGGATGCCTTTATCCGCCAGAGCGTTCGCGGAGTTGCCGGTGACGATGCCCGTCTTGTTGCTCGCCAGCTCCGCCGCCGCGCTCGCCGCCGACTCGCCCAGGCAGCCGCCGGACTCTTTCACGGCCGCGTCGAAATGGGGTATGCGCTCGCGGGCCATGATCACCTGAAGGACTTCGGTACCTTTCTCTTCGTCGAACTCGATGGTGCCGTTCTGCGGGAGGTCGTACCTCTGGCCCGAGCTGATCGAATTGACCTCGGCCCCGTAAGGGAAGAGGACGCACTTCTTTCCGCCGGGCGTGACGTTGACGATGTAGACGTAGCCCTGGAAGTTGCTCTGGAATGAAACCTTGATCTGGTCGCCTTTGGTGAAGGAGCGGCTCGGGTCGATGGGCACGAGGCTGCCGCCTTCCTCCTTCAAAATCACCACGCGCATGGCGTCGGCTTTCTTGCTCACGAACAGGCCGCGCGCCCGCGCGCCGTCGGCGTCGGCCGTCAGATTGTTCCTGACCTGCGCCGCGCCCGCACCGGACACCACGGCGGCTGTCAGCATGGAAAATAGAGTTAGTTTGATCGACTGTTTCATCACTGCTCCTTTTCGGGATCACTCACCGTGCTTCAGGCGGATGGTAGTGATCAATTCCTCGTTGTCTTTCCGGTTGGTGTTCTGCACGCGCGTGGTGAACGGAACCGCGGGGCGGCCGGCTATCGAGAGCGGCCCGGTATCCTGACTGACGGCCTGGCGCGATTTTGCCTTCAGGTCTTTTATAACACTCTCGTCAACGGTCTGAGTCTCGCCAGATTCCGAGACCTCGCTCGGCAGGGTCGTGATTTTATCCCGGCTGAATATCACAATCAATTCTTCGGTGCCGGCGGGCGGGGCCATCTGCCACCAGCAATCGTTCGGGTCCGGGATGCCCGGAACGCCCGGACAGTGCAGGGGGGGCAAGACGTAGTCGGTATTCTTTTTCACGTCGTTGCGCCCGCCATTGATGTCCCGGTTCGGGAAGATCACCACGCCCGGCATTCCGTTCGTCTGGTTGATTATGTAAAGGAACCCGTCCTGGTTCGCGGTTATGCTCAGCTTCAACTGGTCGCCCGTCTCGAAGACCTGGGCCGAATCGACCGGTTGCGGCACGTTGCCGTTGCCTCGCAGGAGCAGGTGCCATTGCAGGGTCAGGAGCGGGGCGCGCTGCTGCACCGGGAGCGGCCTGGCGGGCTTCGTGTAAGGCTTTGAAACCCGGTTGACCGTGACCGGGCGCTCCCATATGAGAGGGCTCTTCTTCTGGGCCGCGCCTGCGGAGAGGGCCTGCGCCATCAGGACCGACAGCGCTATGACCGGCAGGCAACGTTGATACACTCGAACCCTCATACTCTTCATCACTCCCGAGGCCCTACTTGCCCTGCGCTCTCAGGGCTTCCCTGAGCCCCGGATCGTCGGCCGACACCGCGCAGCGGAACCCGACCAGCCACCGGGACTTTTCGTCCGAGTCTTTAGGCTTCCAGGGGTGGGCCAGGCGAGAGGTCGTTCTTGCGTCCTGTTCGTTGCCTGTCGAGAAGCCGCCCCGCACGACTCTGAAGTTATTGTTGCCGTAGTCGGGGTCGGGCTTCCTGTTCCCCTCGTAAGGCCGGTAGTAGGAATCGACCCACTCGGCCGCGTTGCCGCCCATGTCCATCACTCCGTACGGGCTTACGTCGCGGGTGTACGTGCCGACGGCCGCGAACTGAGGCGTCCGGGGGTCGCGGTTGATGTTGGCGTTCCCCTGGCCGGGGGTGTTGGCCCAGGGCCACATCCTCTTGGTCAGAGTGGACTGGTCCCATGAAGCAGCCTTCTCCCACTCTTCCTCGGTCGGCAGGCGCTTGCCAGCCCACTTCGCGTAGGCCACGGCGTCGTCCCAACTGACTCCAAGGACGGGCGAATCGGGCCTGCTTGTGAAGTAGGCCGGGTCCCATGCGTTCGACGGGTGAGGCCTCTTCGTCTCGTCGCAAAACTTCCTGTACTGCGCGTTTGTCACCTCGAACTTGTCGATGTAGAAATCGGGTAGAGTCACCCTGTGCCCCGGCGCTTCGTTCGCGTTGTGGTTGTCGTCGCCCATAAAGAACTCGCCGGCAGGGATCAAAATCATCCTGCCAGAGTATTCTACGATAAAAGGCAGGAGGTTCGATTCAATTGTTTTTTCCTCGCCCTCTTCCCCGCTCACCGTGGCCGTGAAATCAGTGAAGCCGGATTGGGAGACCCGGACCACGAATTCGCCGGGCTCTTCCAGTTCGACTCTCAGAGTGCCGTCCGCCCCTGTCACCCCCCTGCGCACGTCGTTTACAAAGACCTCGCTTCCGGGAGGGGCCCCGCGCACGACGACGAGGAGGCCGCCCGGCCCGTGAATCAGCGCGAAGTAGAGGATGGCGGCGAGCGCCGCGAGTACGAGGGCCGCGCCCGCCACGGCGAGCCCGCGCCTCCTGCCCGCGCCCGATTGCCCGACGCTCACCACGCCCGGAGCCTGAGCCGGCAGGCCGTCTTCGACGGTGAGTTGCGCGCCCTGCGGAGAGGTCCTGGAGTTGGCCGGAGCGGGCTCGGAATTGCCGCCGGTCTGCGCCGCCCTCACGGCGCTGGTGTCGAAGGGATCGGGTTCGACATCGGGTTGAACGGGCGGAGGGGCGATTGGCAGAGGCCCGCTCTTATCGCCGCCCGGCTCGGCCTGAAACGACACTGTGTTCGACGGGGGGACCGCCGACAGGTCGCTTTCGCCGAGAGTCACCCATTCCTGAGTCCCCTTCGCCGGCCCCTCGTCCGTGAGCGCACTCGTCACCCTCACGTTCAAAACCTGCGTGCCGACCTGCAAGGCGGAGTTGAGCGCGCTCGCGAATGCTTCGGCCGACGCCGTGCGGAAATTCCTGTCCCGCACGAGCGCGTCCATGACGGCCCGCTCGATTGAGTCGCTCACCGACGGGTTGACCGTGCGCAGGGGGATGGGGTCGGACATCAGGCGTTTGACCATTATGGCCTGCGCGTTCTCGCCTTCAAATGGCAGGTGCCCGCTCAACATCTCGTAGACGATGATCGCGAGGCTGTAAACGTCCGAGCGCCCGTCCACCCGCTCCCCCGCCAGTTGCTCGGGCGACATGTAAGCGGGGGTGCCGAGCACGAACCCGGTCCTCGTTAAGTTCTCCGAGCCGTCTTCGGCCACGGTCTTGGCGATGCCGAAATCGAGCACCTTCACGTAATCGGCCTCGCCCCCTTTGCGCGCGACCATTATGTTGTCGGGCTTGAGGTCGCGGTGAATTATCCCGAGCGCGTGCGCCGCCGAGAGCGCCTCGGAAATCTGGGCCGCGATGTTGACCGCGCGCGCGGCGGTGAGCTTGCCCTGCTCGGAGATGAGGCGCGTGAGCAACTTGCCTTCGACGTACTCCATCGCGAGGTAGAGCATGCCCGCCTCGGTCTCCCCGAAGTCGTAGATCGTGACCGCGTGCGGGTTGTCTATGCGGCTGGCCATCCTCGCCTCGCGGTTGAACCTTTCGAGCGCGGCTTCCGTGTCGGACGAGATCGAGGTGAGCAGCTTTATCGCGCAGACGCGGTCCATCCGCAGATGGACCGCCTTGTAGACGGAGCCCATGCCGCCCTCCCCGATCTTCTCTATAAGGCTGTAGCGATTCGCGAGCACGGCGCCGAGCAGGGGGTCGACTTTCGGCTTGGTCACGGGCACCAGGGACGTGCCATCGGTCGGGCAGAATTCAACCGTCCGGTCATAAGTCTTCTCACATTTTGGGCAGCGTTTCATTCGACCAGACTGACCCGCAAACTCTATTCTCGTGATTCAAAGAGGCTGGGCGCGGGCTCAACATCCGTGCAAATCTACGCTTAGCTCTGTCTACCATCGCCTCAGAAATGCATCACATGAGAAAGTAGGTCGCAGGCGAAAAGCTATACCACGGCATGCTCTTTGTCAAGACTACGCGCCTGCGCCTCCGGCCCCGACATAAAAGACAAACTTTGAAAAAGCACGGGTTTCGATTCATAACCCGAGGTCGTGGAGGCCTCCGGGGGCGGCCGCCGCGCCGGGAAGGCTCCGCGCCGAGGGTATTAAAGCGGGCGCGACGCGCGGGCGACCTTCGCCGCCCGACCCGTGGCCTCATTACCTGAACCGGTACCTTAAGTTTAAGTTGAAAACTTATTGACTCTGTGCTACTTTCCCAACGGCGACCTGTACTGGTGACACACGCGATGACTGCATTAAGCCCATTGATTCGCCGGGCGTCGCTTTGGGGTATGTTAGCTCGGCCTCAGCCTTCCGTGACAGGCGCGCCCTCATTTTAGAGAAATGATTTTAATTCCTGCCGGTCAGGCATCTACGAAGGAGAGGCCCGAACAGGGTTCTTACTGTATTTGAGGAACGAAACGACCAGGAAGGCTAAACCGACGAAGGACGCATCCGGGTCACAGAACTCCTTAGCTCAGTGGTTGCGTCTTCAGCGCTCGCTCGCCGAAAAGAATGGGATCGCGCTCGTCACCTTCGGGCGCGACTCGCTGATGGTCGGGCGCGTCGAGAATGACAACAGCATATGCCGGGCGATGCGCGAGTCGCCTCAGCATGCGCGCCTGTGCGAAGAGGATTGCTCGAACGCTTACAACCAGGCCGTGAAGTCCGGCCGCACCGTCGAGTACCGCTGCCACGCCGGGCTCAACTGCTTCGCGATACCTGTTTCGATTGAGAAGAGGCAACTGGTGATACTGGGCGGGCGCGCTTTCACCTCGTCGGCCGACTACAACGAATTCCTCCGGCGGTTCAGGTACCTGAGTTCGGTCGAAAGCGGCGAGTGCCTCAAGAGCATCAGGTTCGTCAACGCGCGCGAGCTGCGCGACAGCGCGCAACTGGTCGCTTCGAGCGCCGAGTACCATTTTCAGACCGCTCCGGCGCAGGCGGGGAACGCGGCCCAACCCGCGCGGGCGGAAGAGGCCGAAGCGCCGCGCGAGCTCCTCGACGCCCACCTGAAGATAATCAGCCTGGGCGACCAGCTCGAAATTCAGAAGAAGTCGATTGCCCATATGAGAGAATTTTTCCGCAGTATCGCCCCGCTCCTCGACTCGCAGAGGCTCTACACCTCTCTGCTTGCGAAGATGAGCGATATGGCGAAGTCCGAGCGCGTGTCTCTGATGGTCTTCAACCCCACATCCGGAGAGCTCGCGGTGGAAGCGGCGCTCCCGGAGATCGCGAGCCCCATCCGCGTCAGGCTCGGCGAAGGGATAGCCGGGCTGGTCCTCGAAAGCGGGTCGCCGATGATCGTGCGCGACGTTGACTCGGACCCGCGCGTGCCGGCCGAGAGGCCGGGGAAGTATAGGACCAGGTCGTTCATCAGCTACCCGCTCGTCCTGGGCCACCGGAAGGTCGGGGTGCTCAACCTCTCGGACAAGGCGGACGGCACCCCTTACGAGAGCGAAGACCTTGACTTTCTGGAACTGATGGCCCCGCAGATCGCCCTCATAATCGAGCGGACCGAATGGCACCGCAAGGCCGAACAGTTTCAGAGGATGTCTCTCACCGACCCGCTCACGGGCTTGCCCAACCGCCGCTACTTCGAGGAGCGGTTGTTCGAAGAGGTGGAGCGGTCCAAGCGGCACGGCACGGCCCTGTCGTTTATGATCATCGACGTTGACCGGTTCAAGAGCTACAACGACATCTACGGGCACACCGAGGCCGACGGTGTGCTCGTGAAGACCTCGCAACTGCTGCGCAGGTCCGTGCGCGCCATAGACATGACCGCGAGGTTTGCCGGGGACGAGTTCTGCATAGTCCTGCCCGAGACTAAGCTCGCCGCTGCGGGACGCATAGCCGAGCGGCTGCGGAAGTCGGTGAACCAGACCGAGTTCCGCTCCGAGACGAACGAGTCTATGGGCAGGGTGACGATCAGCATCGGCGTTTCTTCTTTCAGCCCCTCCAGACAGAGCCCCCTTTCGATCATTGAGACCGCCGACCGCGCTCTTTACAAAGCGAAGACGCGCGGGCGCAATTGCGTCGCGATTTACGAAGACGACGCGGGAACCGGGTAGGGCCCGGCAGGTTGACCCTGAATGAATAACTCCGATTCAAGACAGGTTCTGAGTCGGCTCCCGGACATTGAGTTTTTTGACCGCGCCACCGAGCTGGCGAGATTGCATTCGCTCGCCCTGCTCGCGCCCGCGCCCCTCAACCCCGGCGAGTGCGACGCCCCGGCGCGAAGTGACCGGCCGCGCGTGCGCCGCGCGTCGAACGTCCTCGTGCTCGGCGGCCCGCGCGTCGGTAAGACCGAGCTCCTTCGGAAGACTTACGACAGGCTCTTCGCCGAAGGCGGGCAGACCTTGCCGTTCTGCTACAGCTTCAGGGCTTTCTGTCTCGACCCGGAGAGGTTCGCCCGCGACTACCTCTCGCAGTTCCTCGCCCAGTTCATCGCCTTCAGGCAGAAGGACCCGACGCTGATCGCGTCGGCGGACGAGACGCTCGCGGCCATCGCCAGGGCCGCCGCGCCCGAAGACTATCTCTGGGTAAGGACGATGGTCGACTCGTTCGGCCGGGCACTCGATTCGAGGGACCTCTCGTCGCTCGTGCGGGGCGCGCTTTCAGCGCCCATCGCCGCGGCCTTGCACGCGGGGCTCACCCCGTTCGTCATACTGGACAACTTTCACCTGCTGGCCGATCCCGGCCCGGCGAAGAGGGGCGGCGAAGAGCAGGCGGCGGGCGACCAGACGGTCGCGCATGCCATCGACCTGCGCCCGGAATTTCTGAGGGTCCTGACCGCGCAGGAGAGCTTCGGCCGGGGCGGGGCCGCTCGCCCGCCCGTGAGGCCGGTCTACGCGCTCTGCGGCCTGCGCAGGCTGATGGTTGAGCTTATCCCGCCCGACGAGGAACTCTTCAATAACCTTGAGCTGATCCGCGTAGACCCGATGCCGGAAGAGCCGCTCGAAAAGATGATACGCGCGAAGGCCGCGGGCCTCGCCCTCCCGATAAGCGACTCGACCACGGAGCTGATGATCCAGCAACTCAACCGCGACCTCTTCTACATTCAGGCGATGATGGACGCGGCGGCGGCTCGGGGCTCGGGGCTGAAGACGTTCATGGAGTTCGAGCGGGTCTACACGGAAGAAGTCCTGAGCGGCCGGATCTGCCACTACCTCTCGGCCCTTCTGCGCGACGTGGCCCCGCAATCGCGCTCGCGGCGCGCGGTGCTCGAAGCCCTGGGGCTCGTGGTCGAGGCGAACGACGCCGTGCCGATTGAAGCGGTCATCGAGCGGATGGGCGGGTATGCGTCGGACGCCGAGCGCCTCCTGACGCGCCTCCACGTGCGGGAGCTTGTCGACATCAGCTACGGATTCGTGAAGGCTTCGGACGATCCCGTCTTCGCCGATTACGTACGGTCGAAGTACAGGAGCGAGATCGCCGGCGCGCGCAGGCCCGTCGCGGGCGAAGAGCTTCTGCGCGAGAAGCTCAAGCATTCTTACCGCCTGATGATGTCGCGGTACAACCGCGCGGTCGAGTCTCAGCTCGTCGAGCTGCTTTCGAGGTTCGATTTTCAAAGCCTGCCCGCCACCCTGTTCGATGCCGGGGCCTTCGACAAGCGGTACCGCGGCCTGAGCCGCGTCCAGGTCCGCAGGTCGATAGATGAGGAGCAGGAGCGGGTCCGCCTGCCGCAGATCGTCTTCGTCAACGACCTCGGGTCGAACGACCAGCCGGGCCTGAGCTGGCGTCTGTTCGAGGCGAGCGGCTTCGAAGGCGGCATATACAGCGAGGCGAACGAAGTCCTCTGGCTCGTCGCGCTCGTCAACTCGAAAGAGCCCGCGGACGCCGACACGCTCGCGAGGATAGATCAAAGGCTGGAATCGGCCGCCAGAGCCATTCGTGACAGGAGCGGCCCGCCCGCCCGCGCCGTCCGCTGGTACGTCAGCAAGGAAGGCTTTTCCGCCGCCGCGCACGAACGGCTCGCGAGCCTGCGCGCGCATCACTCGACCTACGTCCAACTCGACCTGCTTTATGATGCCGTAATAAAACTCCTGATGGTCGAGGCCGAGCGCCGCCCGGCGAGCGAGTTCGAGCTGATCATCCCAATCGAGGACGACGCGGAATTGATCGCCGCGAGGACCGTCGAGCAGATCGCGCGCGCGGCCGACTTCGACCCCGAGGCGATAAACCACATCAAGACGGCCCTGATCGAGGCGTGCATCAACGCCGCCGAGCACAGCGACAGCCCGGACCGCAGGATTTACCAGCGCTTCACCATCGAGGACGACCGCCTGACAGTCACCGTTTCGAACAAGGGGAACACCTTCGACTGGTCGGGCGAAAAGGCCGGCACGGCGGCCGCCTCTCTGAAGGGCTCGCGCGGGCGGGGCTTGCAGATCATCCGCGCCCTGATGGACGAAGTCCGTTTCGAGCGCACGGACGACGGGGCCACCATCGTTATGACCAAGTACTTCAAGCGGGCCGAGGCGGAATAAAAGAGTCGGCAGACCAAGGGGCAGCAGATCAATCGGGAGAGTTGCGCGCGGCACCCCGTGTGTCGCGGTACCATCAGAGGCGGCACCCCCCCGCCTGACGGCTCGTCTCTCGGCGGGAGAGAGCGAGCGCGGGGAGAATTCCATGAACAGTGTCGAAGTCAGAACGAAGATCGCCGAAGGCGTGGCGGTCATTTACCCCGGCCCGTACCTGAATCAGTTGAGGGGGGAGGGCCTCGAAGGCCGCTGCCAGGAGTTACTGTCGGGCGGCGTCCGCAGCATCGTGATCAATTTCGAAGAGACCGAGTTGATCAACAGCATCGGCATATCGATCCTGCTCGGCATCATCGAGACGGTCAATGAGTCCAGGGGCACGCTCGTGCTCTCAAACCTTTCCGCGACCAACCGCGAGCTTTTCGAGATGCTCGGTCTGCTGGCGCACGTCCGGATAGAAGAGAACGAAGGCCGCGCGCTCGCGAAGCTTTCCGCAAAGTCCGAGGTGGCCGCGCCCTGACGCATACGGGCCCAGGTGAATATCACTCTTACCCCGATAAGGAGAACAGGGATGAAACTCGCGTTGAGGAAGATGCTGCACAACTTGAGCGCCTTGACCGACCTCGGAGCAGAGATCAGCTCCACGCACAACTTTGAAGAGGTGATGCGCGCTTCGCTCCACACTCTGCTCGGCACGCTCGCGATCCCCAAGGGCGCAATCGCCCAGTTCAGCGCCCGCCCGCGCATGCTCAAAATAATGGCGGCCAAGGGCCTGCCCAGCGCCCTCGGCGAGCAGATACAGCTCGGGCGCGACGAGGTGAAGAAGCTCGCCCTGCGCGGGCGGCCCCTCGAAGTCGCCGCCGAGCGGAACGGGCTCTCGCGGTTCGTCGGGCGCAACGCCGACATCCTCAAGCGCCTGCGCGCGCACACGTTCGTGCCGATGGTCGTCCACGGCGAGCTTGAGGGCGTCATATTCCTTTCGGAAAAGTTCACGAAAGAGCCCTTCACCGAGGACGACACGGAGCTCATCAACACGATCTCGCGGCACATAGGCATCGCCTTTTACAACCACCGGCTCCTCGTCTCGCTCAGGCGCAAGGCCGAAGAGAATCGCAAGCTCTATAACGACATGCGCCAGATGTATCAGGACACCATCAAGGCTTTCGGCGCGGCCATAGACCTGAAGGACGCTTACACGAAAGGCCACTCCGACAGGGTCGCGCGGTACTCCGAGGCCATCGCGAAGGAGATGGGCATCACCGGGACCAGCCTCGAATACATCGGGGTTGCCGGGTACCTGCACGACATCGGGAAGATAGTCGTGGACCGCTCGATCATCAACAACCCGCGCCCGCTCACGGACCGCGAGTTCCATGAGTTGAACAGGCACGTGACGACCGGCTACGAGATCCTGTCGAACATCAACCACCCGTGGAAGGAGATCGCCTACCTGACCAAGTGTCACCACGAGAAGGTAGACGGCACTGGGTACCCGCAGGGGTTGCGCGGGGACGAGATACCGCTCGGCTCCAAGATCGTCACCCTGGCCGACTCCTTCGACGCGATGATGACGGACCGCCCTTACCGCGCGCGGCTCCCGCTCGACCGCGCCCTGAGCGACCTGCGCCGGAACGCGGGCACGCAGTTCGCCTCGGAAGTCGTGGCGGCCTTCTGCCGGCTGCTGCTTAAAGAGATAAACGGGACCTCAAGGGAGCGCGTCTTCATACCGGTGATCGGCCTCAAATTCGACCGCGAGGCGGTCACGGCGACCCTCTCTTCCATGATCGAAGACCTCGACGGCAGGGGATTACAGGTATGAATGCGGGCGTGCCATCAGCGCAATACACGCGGCGATGCATGAGAGCCGCATAACGCTCCGCATCACCCGGCCCGCACGTGACACTGATGGGGCATAATAGGTTTGGATTGCGGGCTCGGGTACATGCGGTTGATGGGCTTCTTTCTTCGCCTGAAATCTCCTGCGATTCACCGCCTCGCTTACGTCAAGATCGGGGCTTCGCATAGAACGTTTTATTAATAATCTTCCACTGCCCGTCTACCTTCAGCATGGACATGTAATCGGTGAAGACTACGCTCGGGTAATCTAACGTCACCTTCACCACCGCCGCATTCCCGGACACATCTATGCTGTCAACTCTCCTCTTCCTCTGGGCCTCATCGGCGGCAGGCTTCCCGCTCGCGCGGGCTATGTACTCCTCAGATGTCCATTGGGTAAGCTTGCCATCTCTAATGAAGAATAGCTTCGCATCCGGGTGGAAGGCCTTTCGGAAATGCTCGCCGTTGCCTGTGGCATGTCCCTGGAAGTAATGTTGGATAGTTTCGCGTATAGCCGCCTCTTCTGAATCCTGCGCCAAGGCTGGCGTTAAAGAAATAATGAAAAGGGCCAGCACAGTAACGAGCAATCGGTTCAACTTTCGCATATAAATCTCCTCTCACAACTTCACCCCATTATACAGAGCGGCCATCGAGTTCAGAAGCCCAACGACCCACGTCACCGGGCTGTAGCCGCTCCGGTGCGGGCGCTTTTCAGGCGCGGTTGCCTTCACCGTCTGAGGCTTTTCAACCATTGCTCGAAGTACTGCTCCTGCTCCTCTACTGACGCCGGCTCCACATCGGGTCCGGTCTCAAAGATGGAAACCATGTCCACCATCCTGGCCGGTTGCCCTACGCTCATCCTGTAGGCAATTAGCCCTTGCCCCATGTCTCTGCTCATACCGGACGGGAACACGTTCTTACTCGCTCCGTAGCAAAGAGGACGCATGCCCACAGTCTCAAGCCGCCGGCGGATGGAACACAGAGCGTCAAAGTAGTCATCCTCTTCCGCAATCAGTTCCTTGTCTGAATATCGGAGGGTAAGTCTGCAAGTCCCCTGGTCGGGATCGAGCGTGAAAGTGCCGTCAATCTGTTTGCCAGCCTCACCGATTAATTTGATGTTATGCGTTTGAATATCCATAAATCGCCGCCGCGCGAGCTCTGTGCTCCTGTGCCTAACAGTATACTGTAGCCAAAACTGGTTTTGATAGGCCATCCGCTAGCCGTCGGCAGCGTGCGCAGGTTTATAGGAGGGTCACGTCGGAACGCTTGCGCGGGCGGGGCGCGTTCGCCTGTGGGCTCGGCTGGTCTTTTTGCGGCTGCTGCCCCGGCCCCGGATGATCTCCGTGCCCGATGCCGCAAGCCTGACAGTCGGGCAGTCCCTCGTTCCCGCCGGAGTCCCCGGCCCATCTATCAGCCACTTCAGACAGGGCTCTCAGCACCGGCAGGACTTCGCGCCCTTTATCCGTGAGGGAGTATTCCACCCTGGGAGGCGTTTCGGGGAACGACCGGCGCTCGACCAGCCCGCTCTTTTTCAGCATCTTCAGGCGGGCGGTCAGGGTCTTCGTGCTCAGCCCCGTGAACGCCCCGAAAAGGTCGAGGGTTCTCCGGGGCCCCGCGCTCAGCTCGTGAATGATCCCGAGCGTCCAGTGGTCGCCGATTGTTTCGAGGATCGTACTCAGACGGCACGACGAGCTTGATCGCATAGACGCCTCCCGTGGCGCATACTATATCACAGCGCGCAATGCCCCCTTCATGAGGTTCGTGGAGTGGCGGCGTCGGGCGGGCGTCGGGTAAAATGGCCGCTCTGATTAAAGGAACCCAACATGCGAATTCTTGTTTGTGACGGCCTCGAAAATTCGGGCGTCGAGATTCTGAGGAACGCGCCGGGCATTACAGTCGATGAGCGCCCGTCGATCACGCCGCAGGAGGTCTCCGACACCATCGGCGAGTACGACGCCCTGATCGTCCGGAGCAAGACTCAGGTGACCTCAGACCTGATCGCCCGCGCGCATAACCTGCGCGTGATAGGCCGCGCCGGGACGGGGGTGGACAACATCGACGTGCCCGCGGCCACGCGGCGCGGCATCGTCGTCATGAACGCCGCCGCCGGGAACACCGTGACGACCGCCGAGCACACCTTCGCGATGATGATGGCGCTCGCGCGGCAGATCCCTCAGGCCGTCGCCTCAACCAAAGAGGGGCGGTGGGAGAAGAACCGTTTCCTCGGCGTCGAGCTGCGCGGGAAGACGCTCGGGGTCGTGGGGCTCGGGCGCATCGGCTCGACCGTGGCCAGCCGCGCGCGCGCTTTCGGTATGGACGTGATCGCCTTCGACCCTTACTTCACGCCCGAGGCGGCGAAGGAGCAGGGCATCGACATGGTCAGGCTCGACGACCTCTTCTCGCGCGCCGATTTCGTCACGCTTCACACCCCGCTCACGGAAGGGACCCGAGGGCTTATTGACGCGAAGGCCATCGAGAGGATGAAGACCGGCGTCCGCATAATCAACTGCGCGCGGGGCGGGCTGATCGACGAGCGGGCGTTAGCCGATGCGGTGTCGAGCGGCAAGGTGGCGGGCGCCGCCCTGGACGTGTTCGAGCAGGAGCCCGTCCAGGCGGACAACCCTCTGCTCGGGCTCGATAACGTGATCACGACCCCTCACCTCGGCGCTTCCACGCAGGAGGCTCAGCTCGGGGTCGCGATGATGATCGCCGAGCAGGTGCTCGATTACCTGCAAAAAGAGACCGTCACCGGGGCGGTCAACGTACCGGCGATCAGCGCGGAACTGCTCGCGGCCATCGGGCCTTACATCCACCTCGGAGAAAAGATCGGGCTCTTTCAGGGGCAGGTCTTCGGGCACGACCTGCTCGAAGTGAACATCGAGTATTCCGGCGAGGTCGCCTCGCACGACGTGAAGCCGATCACGCAGGCCGTGATCGCGGGGCTTCTCGGCCCCGTGATCGAGCGGGTCAACATCGTGAATGCGGCGGTAGTGGCGGAGGAGCGCGGCGTCAGGATAACCGAATCCCTCCACCGTCGCGCCCGCGATTTCGCGAGCATGATCCGCGTTCATTGCAAGACCTCCGACGGCGAGAGCGAAGTGGCCGGCGCGTTGTTCGGCCGCCGCGAGGCGCGAATAGTGCGGATAAACGGCTTCAATCTGGAAGCGATCCCTTCGGGCCACATGCTCTACCTGTTCAACCGAGACGCGCCGGGCGTGCTCGGCCGCTTCTCCACCTTCATCGGGGATCAGGGGGTGAACATCGGCCGGCTGTACCTGGGGCGGAAGAAGATCGGGGAGCGGGCGCTGGCCCTGATTCAGATCGACCAGCCGCTTTCGGAAGACGCCCTGCGCGGGCTCGCCTCCCTCGAAGATGTCATCTCAGTCCAGCAGGTTAAGGTGTAAGGCCGGGCGCGGGCGTCATATCTCGCCGCGCCGCAATTCATTCACCATCAGGTGCGCGAGGCGGGTCGGCTCGGGGATGCGGTACTTCGACTTTTCCGGGAAGCCCCTGACGCACCTGAGGGCCACGTCGATTGCTCCGGGCAGGTCAATCAAATGGCCGGGGGAGACGAAGACCGGAGACACGCGGTCCTTAGTCCTCACCGCCGCCCCCACGACCTCCCCCCTGTGAATCATCTCGGAATGGCCGCCCGCGCGCTCGTCGGGCTCCGCGTACTTGCCGACGAGGACGGTCTTCGCGCAGCCGAGCGCCGGGGTGTTCGTGAGCAGGCCGAAGTGGCACGCGATGCCGAAGCGTCGAGGGTGGGCCATGCCCTGCCCGTCGAGCATGACCACGTCGGGGGCCGTGCTCAATTTCTCCCACGCTTCGAGCAGGGCGGGGGTCTCGCGGAACGAGAGCAGGCCGGGTACGTAAGGGAAGCGGGTCTCGGTCACGACCGTCGCCCGCTCCACGACCTCGAAATCCGGGAGGCGGAGGACGAGGATGCCCGCGTAAATCACCTCGGAGAATTTGTTGAACGAGATGTCGCAGCCCGCGACGAGGCTCACGGGCCTGTCGAGCGGCCTGATCTTCACCTGCTCCCGCAACTGCTTCTGAAGCTCGATGGCTTCGACGGGCTTCAGGTCCCACGGATGAATCTTGTTGTATCTCATCATCTCTTCGAGAGCTTCGACCACATCTGGTCGCGCTCCAGCTTGCGCACGATCTCGATGGCCCTCAAAAGGTTCTCCTTCGTCTCGGCCCAGTCGGGATGCGTGGAGGTGTCGATTGCCATCTCCACTTCGACGACGGTCGAATGGATCAGCTCGCGCAGCCTGTTAAGGTCCGTCTTCTCTGCCGCCATCTCTGCCTCCTTCGCCTGCGGTATAAATGATAGCATGCGGCTCGGCCTCAAGGCCCGCGCCCCTAGGCGGAGGCGCGGGGGCCCCGAAGGCCGTGGTCAGGTAGACCCCCAGCAGCACGACCGCACCCCCGACGAAGGTGGAGAGCGGGGGGCTTTGGTCGAAGAAGAAGAAGGCCAGTACCGAAGCGACGACCGGCTCGCCCAGAAAGGCCAGGGAGATGGTGGACGGGCGCACGTGCTTGATCGCCCAGTTGAACACCGTGTGGCCCAGGATCGTGGGGACCACCGCGAGCGCCGCGAAGTAGAGCCACTCTGACGGCCCGTAAGGGTAGAGCCGGGTCCCCGACGCGACGGCCCAGACCAGCAGGAACGCGGAGCAGACCGCGTAGAGCGGGGTGACGTAACCGAGCAGGCTTATGCGCGCGCGGACCTTGCGCCCGACTATGAAATAGCCGACGACCGAGAGCGCTCCGAGGATGGCGAGCGCGTCTCCGACCAGCGCCAGCTCGACGTTCTTCAAGCCCTCGCGCCCGATTATCAGCATGCCTGCAAGCCCCGTGACCGTCCCTATCAGGTGTATGCGAGAAGGCCGCTCGCCGAGGAAGACGTATGAGGCCAGCACCACGAAGAGGGGGTGGCTGTTCACCAGGACGACCGAGGTGGCAATCGGGATGTACTTGAGCGAAGTGATGTAGGCTCCGAAATGGACCGCGAGGCAGAAGCCCGCGAGCAGGAGGAGCGCGAGCTCCCTCCGCGTGAGAAGGCTCATCTCGCGCCGCCTGAGGGCGAGGGCCGCCGGCAGGAGCAGCGCCGTCGCGATTGCCATGCGGTAAAAGGCGATGGCGATTGGGGGCACCTGCGCGCGTTCGAGGTAGGTGATGAAGATGGACGAGAAGGCGAGGGCCAGCACCGCGAATAGCATCGCCGCCATGACTTTAAGGTCCCTCTCCTGGGGCCGGTTCTCTTCTTCTTCTTCAATCATCGGGCTGGCCTGAAACCGGCTGCTGGAGCCGGATTTAGGGCGGCCAGGGGGGTCGCGCCGGGCCGCCCTGAGCTTTATAGCACGGGC
This sequence comes from Blastocatellia bacterium, assembly GCA_035634255.1. Lineage (GTDB taxonomy): Bacteria > Acidobacteriota > Blastocatellia > UBA7656 > UBA7656 > DATLMR01. The sequence goes on along the minus strand of DASQDI010000157.1, from coordinate 118,053 downwards.
CTCCCGTCGCGGAAAGCCCTGGACGCTCCTGCTTGCGAAGAGTGAGAATAGGTGTTAATAACTTCTGTGGCCCGGTCTGCTAACGGGCGCGAGTTTCAAGGTGAAAGGAACCGTTATTTAATGCGACTTTTATTACTGGTAGCGGCCCTGATCGCTATCTCCCTGACCGCCTGCAAACCGGGGCCGGGGAACCAGAACGCCGGTACGAACGCGAACGGCAATACTAACACGAATGCGAGCAGACCCGCCTCTCTTGAGCCCCCCACGCCCATAAAGCCGGAGAGCCCGGTCGACCCGAATTTTCAGGCCTGCAACCCTTACTTCCCTCTGGTCCCCGGCTCTCAGGTGAAGCACACCATAAGCTTTTCGAGCGGGCTGGTGGCCGACGCCATAGTAGTCGTCGATCTGGTCGAAGAGAACGGCCGCAAGGTGTTCAAAGAGACGACGCAGATCGTCGATAAGAGCGGCGGCCTGGAGAAGTTAGAGAAGACCGTCCGCAAGTACGTTTGCCAGGACGGCCTGATCAAGATCATTGCGGAGAACACGGAGAACCGCGTCGCTGACAGGCAGACCAAAGTGGACATGGACTTCAAAGGGGAAGAGGGCACCTTCATGGCCGAGCCCGCGGCGCTGAAGCGCTCCGGGTCCACCTGGTCCTACAGGTTCTACCCGGTCTTCACCAACCCCGGAGAAGCGCCCGCCACCCTGCCCGACGCGGTCAGGCTCGTCTTCACCGTTAAGAACGAAGAGAACGTCACGGTGCCCGCCGGGACTTTCAAGGCCCTGAAGATCGAGAGGAAGGTGGGCGACTACACCATCACCGAGCACTACGCTCGGGGCATCGGGCTGGTCAGGCGCGCGAGTTCCGAAGGCACGGGCTGGGCCCTCTCCGAGTACAGCGGCGTCGCCCCGACGGAGTGAGCGCGGGGAGGAGAGCTATGAAAAGCACTATCATCAACCCGGCGTCGCTAGCGGACCCCGTGGGCTACAGCAACGGGATCAAGGTCGAGGGCGGCTCCCTGCTCTTCGTCGCCGGGCAGATCGGGTGGGACCGCGAGCGCCGGATCGTCAGCGACACGTTCTCGGGCCAGTTCTCCCTCGCCCTCGAAAACGTCGTCGCGGTCGTGCGCGAGGCGGGGGGCGAGCCCTCGAACATCGCCCGCCTGCTCATCTTCGTGACCGATAAGAAAGAGTACCTCCGGGATGTAAAGGATGTCGGCTCCGCCTACAGGCAGATCATGGGCAAGCACTTCCCCGCGATGAGCCTGGTAGAAGTCAGCGCCCTCGTCGAAGACCTCGCGAAGGTGGAGATCGAAGCGATAGCCGTCATCTGAAATCGAAATAATGAGAGAGATCAAACCGAAAAGCTTCCTCTACGAAGAGCGCGGCCCCATAGCTTTCATAACGTTCAGCCGGCCCGACAAGCTCAACTCCCTGACCTTCGAAATCTATCGCGAGCTGACGGACACGTTCGCCGAACTCCGGGATCACGCCCGCGTCCGCGTGGTAGTGATAAGGGGGCGGGGGCGCGGCTTCTGCTCGGGCGGCGACGTGAACGACATCATCGGGGAGCTGTTCGCGCGAGACGTCACGGGCCTGCTCGAATTCACGCGGATGACGTGCGACCTGATAAGGAACATCCGCGGGCTGCACAGGCCGGTCATCGCCTCGCTCAACGGCACGGTCGCGGGCGCGGGCGCGGCCATCGCCCTGGCCTGCGACATCAGGATCGCCTCGGAGGCGGCGAAGATCGCCTTCCTCTTCGTCAAGGTGGGGCTGGCCGGCGCGGACATGGGGGCGGCATTCCTGCTCCCGAAGATCGTCGGCCTCGGCAAAGCGACCGAATTGCTATATACTGGCGAGTTCATCAGCGCGGCGGAGGCGGGACAGAGCGGCCTCTACAACCGGGTCGTCCCTCCCGAAGAGCTTGAGGCCGAGACGCTCAGGTGGGCCGAGAAGCTCGCGGCGGGCCCCGGCTTCTCCCTCTCGATGACGAAAGCCGCGCTCAACCGGGAACTCGACATGAACCTGGAAATGGCTCTGGAAGCCGAAGCCGAGGCGCAGGCCATATGCATGCTGAACCCGGACTTTCGCGAGGCCTACGAGGCTTTCGTCGAAAAGCGCCCCCCCGTTTTCAACAGGGGTGACGGAAAAGACCAGACGTAACCCGATCACTTAACCCGATGGAGGCTTCATACTATGACGAGTCCGAAGATAATAGAGACCGCGGAAGAGATGGACCCCGAGTACCACTCGATGGTCAGGCAACTGCTCGAAAGCCAGGGGTACCGCGAAGTGATGGCCGCCAACCTCTTCGGCCACGCGATGAAGTACATACCCTCGCTCGGAAGGAAGCAGATGGTCGCCCACCAGATCGAGGAGGAACTTGAGCACTTCGAGGAGGCCGCCCGGCTCTACAATCAGGTGACGGGCGAGGACCTGCTTCAGGCCATCGAGAGCCGCCTCGGGCGCGTGCCCTACCCGGAGAGCTGGGAGGAGCTCGCGATGGCGCAGTTCCTCTACGACCGCGCGGGCGAGTTCCACCTGCGCGAATACCGCACCTGCAGCTTCGCCCCCTACTCACGCATCGTGACCAAAATATTGGAGGAGGAGGAAGGGCACGAGGGCTTCGGTGAGCAGGTCGTCCGCGAGCTGGCGAGCGAGCCCTACAACGTGCCGCGGCTTCAACGCCTGTTCGACAAGTGGCTCGCGGTCGCGCTCCTGTCGTTCGGCAGGCCCGGCACGCCGGGCAACCGCTTCGCCATCGAAGCGGGGCTGAAGACGAGGGACTCGGGGGAGGTGATGCAGGACTTCATCAACGACATCAAGCCGACGATGGCCGCCTGCGGCCTGCGCTTCCCCGCGCCCGAGCAGTTGGGGATAGAGATGCCCGACGGCGTGGACCTCAGCCTGCCGGAAGCGGATTAGCGCCCGGTCATAAATATGAGACTCTTCGAGCCCATTCAGATAAAGTCGATGGCGGTGCCCAACCGCATCGTGCTCACCGCGATGGTGACGCGGCTATCGGGCGAGGATGGCTTTGTCAACCGCGACATCCACGACCGGTACATCAGGTTCGCGAAAGGCGAGCCGGGGCTCATGGTCGTGGAGGCTATGGCCGTACACTCCGCGAAGTCCGGCCCGCTGCTCCGACTGTCGTCGGACGAGTACATCCCCGCGCTCCGCGACCTCGCCCGCGAAGTCCACGACATCAGCCCCTCCAGAATCGTCCCCCAGATAATCCACTTCCTGAAGATCGCCCGGTCGGGCTGGCGTCAGAAGGTCTCCGACCTCTCGAAGGAGGACGTGCTCGCCATCATCGAGGCGTACGGCTCGGCCGCCGCGCGCGCGCGCGAAGCGGAGTTCGATGGGGTCGAGCTTCACATGGCGCACGCCTACACGCTCTCGTCCTTCCTGTCCCGCATGAACAAGCGCAACGACGAGTACGGCAGGTCGCTCGAAAACCGCATGCGCCTGATGTCGCAGGTGATACTGCGGGTGCGCGAGAAGGTGGGGGACGATTTCCCGATAGGCGTCCGCTTCGACGGGGAGGAGTGCATCAAGAACGGGTACACGGTGGTGGACGCGCGCGAGATCGCGCTCCGCATGGCCGAGCTCGGGGTCGATTACATCTCAGTCTCGGCGGGGGGCAAATTCGAAGACGCGGTCCACAAGCCGGGGGAGCCGCTCTACCCTTACACGGGTTATTCCGGGGACAGGTGCATGCCCGCGGCCTCCTACCCCGACGGGGCGAACGTCTACATCTCCGAAGCGATCAAGGAGTTCGTCAACTCGAAAGGCCACTCCACCCCCATAGTGACCACGGGCAAGATAGTCCATTCGGAGCTCGCCGAGTCGATACTCCAAGAGGGCCGCGCGGATATGATCGGGATGGCGCGCGCGCTCCTGGCGGACCCCGACTGGCCGCGCAAGGTGCGCGACGGGCGCGAGGGAACGGTGGTCAAGTGCATCTACGGGAACATCTGCAAGAACCTTGACGAGAATTTCAAGAAGGTCGTTTGCGTGCTCTGGCCGAAGGGCGCTCTTCAGGCCCCGCTCTCTTACGACGCGGAGCCCCCGGTCTGGCCGGAGGGGGGCGCGCGACTGACTGCGAAAGAGATGACGGGGCAGGTCTACCTCGAATGGAAGGAGGCGTCGGACAACGAAGAGATTTACGGGTATGAGATATTTCGCAGCGAAGACGGCCGGGAGTTCGAGCGGCTGAACGCGATCAAGCGCACACACACGTACGACATGACGGTCGTCGGCGGGCGCAGGTACGCCTATTACGTGCGGGCGTACGACCTGGCGGGGAACCGGTCCGCGCCGTCGAACGAGGCCAGCGTGACCCTGTCGCGCGTCGCCCCCGGTAACGCGGGCGACACGGCCGCGCCGCCAGCTTAAATTAGTAAAGATTATCCCAGGAGTTTTAAATGTCGTTTGGTTTACCGCCGAGAGATGATGAACAGGCCCTGACGTATGGGGACTACCTCAGGATTCAGGACCTGATCGCCCTTCAACAGTTGAAGTCCGAGCCCGCGCAGCACGACGAGACTCTATTCATCATAATCCACCAGGTCTACGAACTGTGGTTCAAGCAGATTTTGCACGAGCTGGATACGATCATCGACCGGCTCGACCGGGACGAGCCCTTGTCGGCGCACCGCCTCCTGCGGCGCTGCATCGAGATCCAGCGCCTGCTAGTGAGTCAGGTCGCCGTGCTTGAGACGATGACTCCCATGGACTTCCTCGCCTTCCGGGATCACCTGCTACCCGCGAGCGGCTTCCAGTCGTCGCAGTTCAGGGAGATCGAATTCCTCTCGGGGCTCAAGGAGCGGGGCCACCTGAAGAACTATAAAGAGGGGAGCGCGGAGCGCGCGCGCCTGCAAGCCCGGCTTGAGCGGCCCTCGGTCGGAGACGCTTTTTACGCGATGCTCAGGCGGCGCGGTTTCGACCTCCCCGAGGGGCCCGGCCGCGACTCGGGACGCGACCGCGAGCAGCGCCTCCGCGAGTTGATGCGCATCTACGTCGAGGCGGACCGCCAGTACGACCTTTTCCTGCTGGCCGAGAGCCTGATCGAATTCGACGAGACGTTCATCCTCTGGCGCATGCGCCACGTCAAGATGGTCGAGCGGATGATCGGCAGCAAGAGCGGGACCGGCGGCAGCGAGGGCGCGGCCTACCTGAAGACCACGCTGGAGCGAAAGTTCTTCCCCGACCTGTGGGAGCTCAGGTCGTACCTCGGCCACGGGAGCGGGGACGCGGGCGGCTGCCCGGTCACCGGGCTCGGAAGCGAAAGGTGATAAGAGAATTTACGGAGGATTTTTATGGACGAGCTTTTAGAGTGGCGCAAAGAGTTCCCGATCCTGGACAAGACCGTTTACTTGATCAGCCATTCGCTCGGGGCGATGCCGCGCCGCACCTATTCGGCGCTGAACGAGTACGCCGAGATGTGGGCGACGCGCGGGATCCGCGCGTGGGCCGAAGGGTGGTGGGAGATGCCGGTCGCCATCGGCGATCTCGTCGGCAGGATTATCGGGGCCGGGCCGGGCGATGTCGTCATGCACCAGAACGTCTCCGTCTGCCAATCCATCATAAATTCCTGCTTCGACTTCTCCGGCAGGAGAAACAAAATCGTGTCCGAGGGCCTGAACTTCCCCTCCAACTTTTACGTCTACCACGCGAAGGAGCGCGACGGCGCGCGGGTGGTCTCCGTGCCGTCGGAGGACGGCATAACCGTCCCGCTCGACAGAATGCTGGCGGCGATTGACGAGGAGACCCTGCTCGTCTCCGTCTCGCACGTGATCTTCCGGAGCGCGTTCATTCAGGACGTGCGGGCGATCATCGAGCGCGCGCATGAAGTCGGGGCGATGGTCGTGCTCGACGCCTACCAGTCGGCGGGGACGGTGCCGCTAAACGTGCGCGAACTGAACGTGGACTTCGCGACGGGCGGCTCGGTGAAGTGGCTCTGCGGGGGGCCGGGCGCGGGCTACCTGTACGTGCGCAGCGACCTCCGGTCCACGCTCGAACCGCGCCTGACCGGGTGGATGGCTCACAAACATCCGTTCGCCTTCGAGGCGGGGGCGAACGACTACGCGGACAACATGTTCCGGTTCCTGAACGGGTCTCCGAACATCCCGGCCCTGTACGCCGCGAGGTCGGGCTACGAGATCATCAACGAAGTGGGGGTCGAGAAGATCAGGGAGAAATCGGTCCGGCAGACGACTAAGCTGATAGCCCTGGCCGAGGAGGCGGGGCTATCGATTAACTGCCCGAGGGAGTCTGAGCGGCGCGGCGGTACGGTCGTCCTCGATGTCCCGCACGGGCAGCAGGTGACTCAGGAGCTTTCGCGCCGCGACTTCCTCGTCGACTTCAGGCCGGGCGCGGGCATAAGAATTGCCCCACACTTCTACTCGAAGGACGAAGAGCTGGAGCTTGTGGTCCGGGAGATCAAATCGATCCTCGAGACTAAAGCCTACGAGCAGCACACCTCGGCGATTGCGAATTGATTCTCAGGGGCCGGTGGTCAGGGGTCAGGATTCAGGGGAGGAAGGGGATTCTATAAAGAGAGTCTCGAATCATTCAGGACTCTGCCCCCGCCCGTGACTTTTTTGGAAAGGCGGCGACCTTGAAAAAGATAGCGAGAGCATTGTTGAGCGTCTCGGACAAGACGGGGCTGGCTGACTTCGCCCGGCGTCTCAGCGCCCACGGGATCGAGCTGGTTTCGACGGGCGGCACGGCCGGGTTGCTCAGGGACGAAGGGCTCGAAGTTCGCGACGTGTCGGACCTGACGGGCTTCCCCGAAATATTGAGCGGGCGGGTCAAGACGCTCCACCCGAAAGTTCACGGCGGTATACTCGCGATGCGCGGCAACCCGGACCACGACCGGCAGGTGGGCGAGAACTCAATCGAGTACATCGACATGGTGATCGTCAACCTCTACCCATTCCGCGAGACGGTCGCGCGCGAGGGGGTCGAAGTCGGGGAAGCCATCGAGAACATAGACATCGGGGGGCCGTCGATGATACGGTCGGCCGCGAAGAATTTCGAGGACGTGGTGGTCGTGGTCGACCCCTCCGACTACGGCATCATCGCCGACGAAATGGACGCGAAGGGCGGGACGGTGTCGAGGCTGACGCGCCTGCGGCTGGCCCGGCGCGCCTTCGAGACGACGGGCCTCTACGACGCCGCGATAGCCCGGTTCCTGATCGATTCCGTCGGCATCGAGCCCGAAGGCGAGGCCCTTCGCGTGGAGAAGCCGGCGGACCTGCCCGCGCGCCTCGGGCTCTTCGCCAGGAAAGAGATGAGCCTCCGGTACGGCGAAAACCCTCACCAGCGCGCGGCCCTCTACATTACGGACGAGCCGGGGCAGGGGGTGGCGAGGGCCGAGAAGCTTCAGGGGAAGGAGCTTTCGTTCAATAACCTGATCGACCTCGATTCGGCATGGCGGCTCGTCTCGGATTTCTCTGAGTTCTCCGGGGCCGCGTGCGTGATCATCAAGCACACGAACCCTTGCGGGGCGGCGCTCGGGGGGAGCGTTGCCGAGGCGTTCGAAAAAGCGAAGGCGACCGACCCGGTCTCCGCGTTCGGCGGGATCATCGGGTTCAACGGGACGGTGGACGGGGCCGCGGCGCGGGCGATAGCCGAGACTTTCTTCGAAGCCATCGTCGCTCCGGGCTACGAGCAGGACGCGCTCGACGTTCTGGCCTCGAAGAAGAACCTGCGGGTGATGCGGACTTCTTCATCGAAGGCCGCCCCGCCTTTCGAGATCCGCGCGATCAGCGACAACGGGCTGCTGGTGCAGGACCCCGACCTCGGGGCTCTTAACGATACGCAACTCCGCGTCGTGAGCGCGAGAAGGCCGTCCGAAGAAGAGATGCGCGCGATGCGATTCGCCTGGGTAATCGCAAAGCACGTGAAATCGAATGCGATAGTCTACGCGCGCGAGGGGCAGCTAGTAGGAGTGGGCGCGGGGCAGATGAGCCGGATCGATTCGGTCAGGATAGGAACGATGAAGGCTCAGCTTCCTCTCGCGGGGACCGCGCTTGCTTCCGACGCCTTCTTCCCATTCCGGGACGGGGTGGACGAGGCGGCGCGCGCGGGCATAACCGCCATAATTCAGCCGGGCGGGTCGGTCCGCGACGAAGAAGTCATGGCGGCTGCGAACGAGCACAATCTTGCAATGGTCTTCACAGGAATGCGACATTTCAAACACTAACCCCACTAAGGAGGAGAATAGAAATGGAGAATGAAGACAGGATCGATTCGGGCGGAGATCAACCGGATCAGGAGCCTCAACCCGCTCAGGGGTCTCAGCCCGGTCAAGAGTCTCAACCCGCTCAATCATCTCAGGCGACTCAAGCCGACGACCGCCCGGCGGAAACCGGCGAAGCGCCCGCGCAGGGGGCCGGGGACGGCCCGCTGGTCAGAGCGGCCCGCGCGATAGGCTCGACTCTCGGAAGGGTGCTTCCGGGCGGAGGGGGCGCGGGGGCCGCGGCTTCAGCAAAGAGCGGGGCCGCTAAGAAAGGCGGAGCGGGAAAGGGCGGCGGGACCAAGTCCGCAAAAGCCGGTCCGAGCGCGAAAGCCGGATCGGGTACGTACGCCGGAGCCGGGAAAGCCTCGGGGACCAAAGCGGGCGCGTCCAAGGCGGGGCCGTCCAAAGCAGGCTCATCCAAAGCTGGCGCGTCCAGAACCAGCGCCAAAGCGGCGACCGCGAAAGGCGGCGCGGGGAAGATGGGCGCGAATGTCGGCGGCGCTAAGAAAGCCGGGGGGGCGAAAAAGGGCGCGGCCAGCGCGAAGCAGGAAAGCAGCCTCTCTTCATTGAGAGGCGGGGCGGCGAAGAAAGCGGGGGCGGCAAAAAAGGCCGCGCCGTCTAAGAAAGCGCCCGCGAATAAAGCCGGCGGCACAAAGGCCGGAGCCGCAAATAAAAGTGCCGCAAAGAAAGGTGGCGCCGGAAAAGGTGCCGCGAGGCAAGGCGCGGCAAAGCGAGGTGCCGTGAAGCAAGGCGCGGCGAAGACAGGCAGGCGTTGATCGGAAGATCGTACGAAGGGCAGCGGCCTGTTTGGAGTTCAGTAGGGACATACAGCCTATGTCCCTACTGAATTCTCGTGGATTCCCTCAGCCAGTCGAGGTACTCTCTCGACCCTTGCTCGATTTTGAAAGCGATCACTTCGGGAGTGCTGTAACTGTGAAGCTCCTTAACCCGCCGCTCAAGCTCTCCGTATCTCCCTCGGGTCGTCTTGATTATTAGAAGCACTTCGCGGTCCCGCGTGACCTCGCCTTCCCACCTGTAGATCGATTCGATCCCCCTGACAAGGTTCACACAGGCGGCCAGACGCTCCGACACGAGCGCTTCGGCCAGGCGAGCCGCCTCTTCTTCATTGGGCGCGGTCACGAAAGCCATCAGCCCCGAGTCCGCCGTGTTGGTGTCCGTCTTCATGGACCGAATGTTAGCAAAACTCGGAAACCTAATGCACGGGGCGAGCGCCGGGCCGAAAGCCTTCCGAATCTACCGAAGCACTCCGCTGACCGTCTCTGACTCCCCGACCGCGCCCCTGTCCTCAACGCCGTCGCTAGTCGCCTCAATGAACTTTCTCACCCACTCGGTGAAGAGATAATTCTCCTCCATGAAAGGGAAGTGGCCGCTGCGCTCAAGCACCACCAGCCTCGACTGCGGCAGGCCCTTCGCCAGCTCGTCCGCGTGATTCAGGGGGGTGACGAGGTCGTACCGGCCTCCGAGAACGAGCGCCGGGACCTTTATACTTTCGAGCCGGTCGCGCACGTCGAAACCGCCCGAGCTTCCCGCGAGCAGCAGCTTCCGGGAGAGCATGTCGAAGTAGATCGAATAGGTCCCTCTATCCAGCGACTTCGCGTCGGGCGCTTTATGGAAATAGTGCGGGAAGAGCGCGCGGTAGCGGTTGCGAACCCGGTCGCACGGAGAGCCCGACCCCTGTAGCCCTTCGGTGGAATTGTAGGCCGACAGCTCCTTCGGGGTGAGCGATTTGATCAACCGCTTCTCCACGTTGGCGGGACTTTCGACCATGCCGGACGTGCTGACGAGGATGAGCCGCTTGACCTGCTCCGGGTGTCGGAGCGCGTAAGTGAGCGCGATTGCCCCTCCGAAGCTGTGCCCCAGCAGAGTGACACGGCTCAGCCCGAGGGACTGCCGCAGCGCGTCAACGTCTTCGGCCATCTCTTCGAGCGTCGCCACCTCGTAGCGGGCCCCCGTGCTGAGCATGTCGGCGCGCCTGTCGAAGTAGACGAGCCGCGCGTACTTGCCGAGGTTCGACAGGCCGGGATGGAAGTATTCGTGAGGCAGCCCCGGCCCCCCGTGAATGACGATGATGGTCTCGTCGCCCACGCCTTCCGTCTCGTAGTGGAGGTTGATGCCGTTCGAGCGGAATTGCCCGTAATTCAGGCTCGGGGTCCAGACGTGGTGGAACGAAAGGTAGGGAGAGAACTCTCCGGGCCGCGCGGCCCGGCCCGAGCCGGTCAACAGCAGGCAGTCAAGCTCGGCCCTCGTCGCGCGCTCCTGCGCGCGCGCGGACGATAAGAACCCTAGAATAAGTAAGGAGACAATGGCAACGCGTGAAAGATGCTTCATCACAAACCCCTCTCGATGCGCGACGCCCGAATATCAACGTGCCGGTCGGCTTAAGCTCAAAAATGGTGTTGATAACCGGCGGGCGTCACTGCTCGCCTTCGGATTGGTTTTCGCTGGCAGGGGCAGGGGAATCTGCGTCGAAGTAGGCTTCGTAGACCTCGACCGCGCGACTGAGGTCGCGCTCGTCGACCATCAATATGACTTCCTGTGAAAAGCTACCCGGAATCACGGCGAAATCGCCGCCCTGGACGAACGCCCTGATCCCGTTCTGCTGCAGGAGATTGTAGACCATCTCGGCCTCGGCTCCGGTCTTGAACGATTGGAAGGGCACTGGCTCGGCATCGGTCTTATCGTGCACCACGGTCTCCGGGGTCAATTCGGGGACCAGTTCATAATTGCAGTCGACGCAAACGGTGATGCCTTCCTTGTACTCGGCTTCGCAGTTGGGGCAGAATGCCATTCTTTGTCCTGTCTCTTCGGCCTCAGCGCCCTTGAGGCATTTTGAAATGCGGGCCGTTCGAATGACCCCCTGTATAATATTATCCGGGTGGCCGGGGCGCAATAGTTTTTAGGCCGCCGGCTCGTTCGAGACTACTGGTCGGAGTCGGACAGCCAGAGCCCTTCGTAGATCACCTCCGCCGCGCCCGTGAGCGCGACCCGGTTGTCGTCCCGCCATTTGATGCGCAGAGTCCCGCCCCCCGTGACGACTTTGACGGTCCGGTCGGTGAACCCGTTCAGCATCGCCGCGACCGCGGCACCGCACGAGCCGGTGCCGGAAGAGAGCGTGCGCCCGACCCCGCGCTCCCAGAACATCACCTCGATCTCCTCGCGCGAGACCACCCGCGCGAACTCGACGTTGGTCCGATTCGGGAAGGCGGGGTGGTCTTCGATGAGCGGCCCGATCTCCTCAATGTTTACCGATTCGAGGTCGTTGATGAAGAGGGTGCAGTGCGGGTTCCCCATCGAGACGCAGGTCACTTCGAATATCTCCCCCCCGAGGATCAGGTGATGGCCGACGACCTTAGGCAGCGGGTGATCGAGGCTCATCGGGAGCTCAAGGCTCGAGAGGCGCGGCTCGCCCATGTCGAACTCGAAATCGAACCGCGTGCCCGAGCGCGCCACCAGCTTGCCCGTCTTTATTCCGGCGGCCGTCCCGACCCTGATCTCGGGCTTCGACCACCGGCCTTGGTAATAAAGGTACGCGGCGGCGCAGCGCGTCCCGTTCCCCGATATCTCCGCCTCGCTCCCGTCCGAGTTGAAGATTCTGGAAGAGAAGTCGGCGTCGGCCGTCGAGGGCGGGGCGACGAAGACTATGCCGTCCGCGCCCGCCCCGTAATTCCTCCTGCACATCGCGCGCGCCAGCGCGGGCGCGTCCGCGAGCTGCTCGATTGCGTCGGCCGGGATGATGAGAAAATCGTTCCCGAGCCCCTGTAGTTTTGTGAATCTCAATTCCCCCACTTTACCTCGCATCCGGTTCGGGTCGACGCGGGTCCGCCGCCGCTGATTCCGGCTTGACCCGTGTGGCCTCGTGTGCTAATTTTCACGCTTCCCCAGAAGTAGCTTAAGCAGGCATTGAAAGGAGCGTTAAGCTGTGGCAAGCCTCCAGGCTAGAAGCGCTTTACGTAGTACCCAACCTCTTCTGATCTTCTACAAGCTCATTTCCATAGCTGCCTCTATTTTACTCCTCGTCGCCGGGTGGGTGGTGCTTTGCTTCGTGAAAAATGAGTTTGCGGGCCGGGAAGCGCCCCGGCAGGCGAGGCCTGCGGCCGCCACGCAGCCCGAGGCGGGTTCGGCGGTCAGGCTGAACGAGCCTGGGCAGGTGCAGGTCAGGCGGCTCTCCAAACCGGTCAAGCTCGTCTACTCCTGCACGACGGACCGCGAATATTATCACACCTCGACTCATATCCCCAGACAGTGCGAGCGCACGGCCCTGAGCGCGGACGCGGCCTTCGAGCGCAATCTCAAACCCTGTAGTGTCTGTATAAAAGAGTGATTCAGGGGGGCGGGCCCGCCCCCTGACGGCTACAAGTCCCTCGCCAACCTCCGGCGCGGCATCTCTTTTTCCTCGAAGTGCGAGATCGCCCTTAGCTGCCGGAACCGCTCTGAAATCTCGTCGTGAGTGAGCCTGCGCATGCGGTCGCAACTGAACTCCTCGACGTTGAACGACGCCATGACCGAGCCGTAGATTATCGCGCGCCTCATGTCGGCCTCCTCGGTCGAGTTGGCCGCCGCGAGGTACCCCATGAACCCCCCGGCGAAGCTGTCGCCCGCGCCGGTCGGGTCGAACACGTCTTCGAGCGGGTAGGCGGGGGTCGCGAAATAAGACTCTTCGGTGAACATCGCCGCGCCGTACTCGCCCCGTTTTACGACCAGGCGCTTCGGCCCCATCGCGAGGACCTTTCTGGCCGCGCGCACGAGGTTGGCTTCCCCGGCAAGCTCCCTCGCCTCCGAGTCGTTGATGATCAGGATGTCGATGTGCTTCAGCATCTCCGTGAGGTCGTCGCGGGTGTTGTCGATCCAGTAGTTCATGGTGTCCGCGGCGACGAGCTTCGCCGCCACCTGCCTGCGCACTTCGACCTGAAGCTGCGGCTGGATGTTGCCCAGGAAGAGGAACGGCGTCTCTCTCGCCGCGCCCGACAGCTTGGGGTTGAAGTCGGCGAAGACGTTGAGCTGCGTGTCGAGAGTCCGGGCGACGTTCAGGTCGTAACCGTACTCGCCCTTCCAATGAAAGCTCGGCTGCCCTTCGATCCTTTCGAGGTCGGACAGGTCGATCTCGCGCTCGCGGAAGACGGCCTCTTCCTCCGGCCCGAAGTCTTCGCCCACGACAGCGACCACACGCACGTCCGTGAAAAAAGAAGCGGCGACGCTGAAGAACGTCGCCGACCCGCCCAGCGCACGATTTCTCTCTCCGAAGGGCGTCTTGATGGAATCGAACGCCACAGAGCCTACGACCAGAACTGACATTTATTATTTCACCTCGATCAATTGAAAATTATGGGCGCGAAACCCGCGAATCTCACCGCGTCGACTGCTGCTTCGCGCCGCCTTCCTTCTGCCCGCCCTTGCCCGCGGCCCCCGTCTCTTCCAGCCGCTCGCGGGCCTTCCTGACGAACTCGCTGCCGGGATACTTTTCGACCAGCTTGTTGTAGAACTCGGAAGCCTCCCCGGTCTTCCCGAGTTTAAGGTGCGCCTCCCCGAGGAGGAACATGACTTCGTCGATGCGCGAGAACTCGGGGTAGGTGTCTAAAATCTCCTGAAGCCTGTCGCGCGCGCCCTCGTAGGCTTTGCGCTTGGTCAGGTACCACCGGGCGACGCCGAGGCTGTGCTTCGCCTCCGTCTCCCTGGCGGTGTCACGCGGGGGCTCGATCCGCCCGCCCGCGGGCCCCTGCGCGTTCGCCGCGCCCGCGCAGATGAAAAAGACGGCCAATAAGAGAAGAGGAATCCTGGCAGTTAACTTCACGCCGAACATATTCGGTCCTCCTGAATATTGACGAGTGACTTACTCCACGTACTTGCCGATGATAGCTTTCAGCCGGGCCTTGGCTTCGGGCGAAATCTTATCGGGCGAGGTAATGATAGCATGCTGAAGCGCGCGGCCACACTTGCAGTTGCGCCCCGATGAGGCCAGCCGCCCCACCGCGCCCGCGATCAGCTTCTGCGCGTTCGCCGAGTTCCTGTTCAGGTAGTCGATGACCATCTCGACCGTGACCGAATGGTGCTCCGGGTGCCAGCAATCATAATCCGTGACGAGGGCTATCGTCGCGTAACAAATCTCGGCCTCGCGCGCCAGCTTCGCCTCCTGAAGGTTGGTCATCCCGATCACGGACATGCCCCACGACCTGTAGACTTCCGACTCCGCCCTCGTCGAGAAGGCCGGGCCTTCCATGCAGAGATACGTCCCGCCCCTGTGAACGTCCACGCCCCGGAGGTCTTCGCGGGCCGTGCGCTCAAGCACGTCGCACAGGTCTTTGCAGACCGGGTCGGCGAACGTGACGTGCGCCGCGACGCCGTCGCCGAAGAACGTCGAGGCTCGTTGCCGAGTCCTGTCGAAGAACTGGTCGGGGAAGGCTATGTCCATCGGCTTGTACTCTTCGCGCAGAGAGCCCACGGCGCTGGCCGAGAGGATGCGCTCGACCCCGAGCATCTTCATCGCGTAGATGTTCGCGCGGAAGGGGAGCTCGGTCGGCATGAGGGTATGGCCGCGGCCGTGGCGCGGGAGGAAGGCCACGCGAACATCGCCGAGCGTCCCGATTAAGAATGCGTCCGAGGGGTCGCCGAAAGGCGTCTCCACCCTCACCTCTTCCACCTCTTTGAGCGCCTCCATCTGGTAAAGGCCGCTCCCGCCTATCACTCCGATCTTAACCTCTGACACTCTTTGCCTCCTGATGTTTTTCAGTGGATTGTCGGACCGGGCTTCATTGAGCCGGGGCTCCCGCGCCCGCTGGCGTGACCGCGATCTTCGAGCCGTCCCGACGCAGGCGGCCGAGCGGGACGCGCGGGTCGTGGTAGAAAGCGCACACCCAGTTTTCGTTGATCGCCTGCGGGATCAGACGCTTCTTCTGTTCCAGAGTCTCGACCGGGTAGAGGTCGTAGCTCATGACCCACGCGGGCTGAGCGTGCGCGGTGGTGGGCAGCAGGTCGGCGAAGAAGAAGGCCGTCTCGCCCTCCGAGTCTACGCGGACGCATTGAAGGTCCCGGTTGTGCCCCGACACTTTAAGGACCCGGACCCCCGGCACGATCTCCGCCTCGCCGTCGATCAGGTCGAACCGGCCCGCCTCGGCCACCGGCTCGAAGTCCGCGGGGACGTAGCTCGCGCGGTCGCGCTCGTGCGGGGAGCAGGCGTGCTCCAGCTCGCCCCTCTGCACCACGTAGCGGGCGCGGGGGAAGGCCGGGACCGCGCGCCCGTCGCGGTCTACGGTGTTGGTGCCGGCGTGGTCGAAATGTAGATGGGTGTTGATGACGTAATCGATGTCTTCGGCCGCGATGCCCCTCTTCCGAAGCTCCGCGAGCAGGTCCGTTTCACCGCCGATCCCATAGCGGTCGCGGGACCGCTCGTCCCACTTCCGGCCTATGCCCGTGTCTATGAGCACGTTCTCGCGCGGCGTTCGGACGAGCAGTGAATTCAGGCCGAGCCTGATCCGATTGCGGTCGTCGGGGGCGAAGTGGCGCTCCCACAGGACGCGGGGGACGACGCTGAACATCGCGCCGCCATCGAGCGCGAACGTGCCGTCGGATATAGTCTCTATGTCAAACGAGCCGAGTTTCATATCAAAACAAATGTAGGGGGCAGACGGGAGCCTGCCCCCACACAACACTCGATCACCCCGCGGGCGTTACTGCTGGGGCGGCGCGCCCTGGCCGTGCGGCGAAGGCGGCTGGCCACCCCCCGAAGCCCCCGGAATCATCGGCATGCCCTGAGGCTCTACCGGCTTGGGGTTGATCGGGAAGTCCTCGGCGATCTCGATGTTGCTGGCCGCGGTGATCTCTTCGATGCGCTTTTCGAGCTTCTCTTTCTTGAGCTTGTCGCTGATCATCTGCTTGATGCGCTCTTCGGAGAGGGGGGCCGTGCGCTTGTCTTCGACCTTGATGATGTGGTACCCGAAGTCGCTCTCGACCACGCCGCTCACCTCGCCGGGCTTGAGCGCGAAGGCCGCCTGCTCGAACTGCGGGACCATCATGCCCTTGCCGAAGTACTTGCTGGAATCGCTCCCGCTCTCGTCCATCGCGAGGAGGCCGCCTTCCTCCTTCGAGCTCGGGTCGTCCGAAAGCTGCTTGGCGAGCGTGGCGAAGTCTTCGCCCTTGCGAATCCGTTCGAGGGTCGCTTCGGCCTTCTTCCGCGCCTCCTCTTTGCTCATGCCCTTCTTGTCGGTCGGGGTCATCCCCGCCGGGCCTTCCGGCGTCGTGGCGAAGAGTATGTGGCGGGCGCGCACTTCCTCGAACTCGCCCTTGTGCCCATTATAGTAGTCATTGATGTCCTGGTCGGTGACCAGGGTGGGCGAGTTCTGCTGGTCCTTCATGTAAGTCTGGAAGAGCGCCTGGCTGCGCCCGATGAGCGCCTTCAGCTTCACGCCCTCGTCCTGGTCGAGCTTCTCGGTCCGCGCGCGCTGGGCCAAGACCTTGATCTGGCCGAACTCCTTCTTCATCTGCTCGGCCGCAGGCCCCTGGGCCTGCGCCCTGAACTGGGGCTCCGAATCGAGCAGCTGGTCGAACTCCGCCGGGTGGGCCTGGAGGTAGGCATTCACCTCTTCGTCGCTGACCTTAACGCCGGGGTTCTTCTTCTCGTAGGCCTCGCGGAGCGCGAGGTCGGTCTGGATGGCGATCTTCGATTTCACGTCCGGCTTTTCCGCATAACCCTCCTTCTCCGCCTGCTGCGCGACGGCTAGTATCTGCTTGAGGGTCTTGACGAGCGTCTTCTTCTGCTCGGGGTTGGAGGCGAGCTGCTGCTGCTGCATGGGCGGGAGCAGCTCGCTCACCAGAAGCTCCATCCTCTTGGCGTCGAATTTGACGTTGCCCAGCTCACTGGTCCTGGAAGAGTAGAGTAACCCCGCCGCGACCATAGTTCCGGCCAGAATGACGACCACGATTATCACCGCGATGGCCTTGCTGGAAACGCCCGATTTCTTCTTGGCTGTATAAGAGGGGGCCGCCGTCGCCGTCGAGGGCGCGGCCGCGTACGCGGGCGCGTCAGGCCCTTCGGCGTCCGCCGCGGACTCAACCGTGCCGCCCGCGTCAGTATCGGCCATGGGCGAATCGTCGCCCGCGAGGGGCTTCGTGTCGAGAGAATCAGGCCCTCCCGCCTCCCCGGTCTCTATCCCGTTTTTTATATCGTTATCGTCGTTTGAATTAACCATTATCTAATCTCCTTCTGATCTTCTCGACCTCTCGGACAGCTCGACGAGAACTCCGTTTGCGCTCGCCGGGTGCAGAAAGGCTACCAGCTTCCCCTCAGCGCCGGGCCGCGGATAACCATCGAGAACACGGAGTCCGCGCGAGCTGAGTACCTCCAATTTTGACGCGAGGTCGTCGACCTCATAGCAGATGTGGTGCAGGCCCTCCCCGCGCTTGGCGAGGAAGCGGCCCACGGGCGTATCGGCCGAAAATGGCTCCAGGAGCTCGATCCGAGACTCTCCGACGGGGAGGAACGCGACCCTGACTCCCTGGTCTTCGACCCTTTCGGCCCCCGACATCTCAAGGCCGAGGCCGTCCCGGTAAAAGGTTAAGGACTCTTCTATCGAACGAACCGCGATTCCAAGATGATCTATTTTCATAAGAGCTTTCGGAGGCGGGGCCGGTGTGCGGCGGTCGGGCCTTCGCGGCCTCCCGGTCTAAATCCCGAGCCTCTTCATTATTTCGTCCACGACAGAGTACGGATCGCGGCTCCGCTCGGCGACGGAGGCGGCCATCTTTCGCAGTTCGTCTTTACCGACGCTCTTGCTCAACGCCGCCCTGAGCAGGCGATCACGCAACATTTCAATTATTCGATGCTCGGCCACGCTCGCGCGTCTACTGTCGAGCGCATTCTTGTGCGAAGAAATATAATCCGCGTAGCTCTCGACGGCCCCCGCGAGGTCGCCGAGCCCTTTGTCTTCAATCGCAACGGTCTTTATTATTGGCGGGGTCCAGCCGTCGGGCCTCTCGGAGATGGAGAGCAGCGTTTCGAGCTCCCTCTCCGTCCTCAGTACGCCTTCCCGGTCGGCCTTGTTGATGGCAAACACATCGCCGATTTCCATTATCCCCGCTTTGATCGCCTGGATATCGTCTCCCATGCCGGGCACGAGAACGACCACCGTCACGTCGGCCGTCTTCACGATATCGACTTCGTCCTGCCCGACGCCGACCGTTTCGACAATGACTTTATTATACCCGCCCGCATCCAGTATAGCCACCGCGTCTACGGTGGCGCGGGCGAGACCGCCGAGGTTGCCCCGCGCCGCCATGCTCCGGATGAAGATGCCGGGGTCCATCGACATGCTCTGCATGCGAATCCTGTCGCCCAGGATCGCGCCGCCGGTGAAAGGGCTGGAAGGGTCGACCGCGATGATGCCCACGCGCTCGCCCCGCGAGCGGTAGAAGGCCGCCAGCCTGTCCACGAGGGTGCTCTTGCCCGCTCCGGGCGCGCCGGTGATGCCGACGACGAGGGCCTTGCCCGTGTGAGGGAATATCTCTTTCAGCAGGGCCGCGCCTTCCGCGCGCGCGTCCTCCACGGACGTAATGGCGCGGGCGATTGAGAGCTTGTCGCCTTTGAGAATCTTTTCCACAGCGGACGAATTTTGAGAACTCATAGAAGTGCCGGGATGACCGGGCGGGGTGCGCCACGCGCACCCCTCGTTACCTCGCCCTACGACCTTAACAACTGGCGCGCGATCACCGTTCGCTGCACCTCGCTCGTGCCCTCCCCGATGGTGCAGAGCTTCGAGTCGCGCCAGAATTTCTCCGCCGGGTAATCCTTGATGTACCCGTACCCGCCGTGGACCTGGACCGACTCTTCCGCGACGCGCACGGCGATCTCGCTCGCGTACAGCTTCGCGATGGAGGACTCCCGGGTCACGACCTTGCCCTGATTTTTGAGCACGGCGGCCCTGTAGGTGAGGAGCCGCGCGGCGTCGATCTGCGTCGCCATGTCGGCGAGCTTGAACTGGATGGCCTGGAACTCCGCTATGGGCTTGCCGAACTGGTGGCGCTCCTTCGCGTACCGCAGGGCCGCTTCGTAAGCGCCCTGCGCGATGCCGACCGCGAGCGCCGCTATCGAGATGCGCCCCCCGTCGAGCACCTTCATCGCCTGAATGAAACCCTGCCCCGGCTCGCCCAGCAGATTCTTGTCGGGCACGAAGCAGTCGTCGAAGACGAGCGCCGCCGTGTCGCTGGCCCTCATCCCGACCTTGTTCTCCTTCTTGGCTATCGAGAAGCCGGGCGTGTCTTTCTCGACGATGAAGGCCGAGATGCCATGCGACCCGGCCGTGCGGTCCGAGATGGCCAGGGCGACCGTCGTCCCGGCGAACCTCGCGTTCGTGATGAAGTTCTTCGAGCCGTTCAGAACCCAGCCGCCGTTCCTGCGCGCGGCCGTCGTCCTCATCGAGCTCGCGTCCGAGCCCGAGCTCGGCTCGGTCAGGCCCCACGCGCCGAAGTACTCGCCGCGGGCCAGAGGGGTCAGGTACTTCGCCCTCTGCTCCTCGCTCCCCGCGATGAAGATGTGGTTGCCCCCGAGCGAGTTGTGGGCCGCTATCGCGAGGGCTATGGACGGGTCGACGCGGGCCAGCTCTTCTATGATCACGGAGTACTCGACGTAGCCCATGCCTGCCCCGCCGTACTCTTCGGGGAATATGACGCCCATTATTCCGAGTTCGGCGAATTTCGGCAGCAGCTCCAGAGGGAACCGCTGCGACTCGTCCCACTCCATGACGTGGGGCAGTAGCTCGGCTTCGGCGAACTCTCTTATCGATTGCTTTATCTGCTGCTGCTCTTCATTCAGTTCGAAATCCATTGCTCCTCCAGGTGCACAGGTGAGCCCTCGCGGGCCGATAAGAACTTTCTATTTTACACGGCGGGGTGCAAAAAATCATGCGGGAAGCGGCGGGCGGCGGGGCTCACTGGCGGTTCGTCTCTCTCTTGGAAGAATCTTTCCGGTTGAATTGTCTCTTGAGGGATAGCTCGTTGGGGTCGCGCTTCTTTCCGCCCTTGGCCGCCGGGGGCTTCGCCTTGACCTTGCGCGCCTTGGCGGGCGTCGAGGCCTCCTGAAAGAACTTCGCGACCTCGCTCTTTTTCAGCTCGCGGTACTGGCCGGTTTCGAGGCCGCGGTCGGTTATGTGCCCGATGCTTACGCGCCTGAGCTTCGTGACCGAATGGCCCACCATGTCGAACATCTTTCTGATCTGTTGATTCTTGCCCTCGCGCAGAGTGACCTCGAACCAGCTGTTGCCGCCCTCTTTCGTGCGCTCGATGAGCTTGATCTCCGCGGGCGCTGTGCGAACGCCTTTCAGGGACACCCCTCTCCGCAGCCGCTCGACCTGCTCTTCCGGGGGCGTCCCCTTCACTTTGACGTGGTAGACCTTCGGGACGCGACCGCCCTGCGTGATTATGCGCGTAAGCTCCCCGTCGTCCGTGAGGATGATGAGCCCTTCGGTGTTGTAATCGAGCCTCCCGACCGGGAACAGCCCGCGCCTCGCCGAAGGCGGGAGCAGGTGCGCGACGAGCGTCCGCTGCTTCGGGTCCTTGACCGTCGAGATGTAGCCGCGCGGCTTGTTGATGAGGTAGTAGCGCTTTTCGCGCGGGCCGGTCTGCGGGTTGATCAGCTTCCCCCGGACCTTGATGTGGTCGCGGCCGGGGTCCGCCCGGGTCCCGAGCTCGGTCACGAGCTGCCCGTTGACGGTGACCTGCCCGTTTAAAATCATCTCCTCGGCCGCGCGCCGCGAAGCGAGCCCGGTCCCTGCGATTATCTTTTGAAGTCGTTCCTGCATAAGGTTCAAAGTCGAGACGAAATGACGAACCATCAGTATAACCGCCGCGCTCGGGGTTGTCACTGCTTCCAAAATTATATAAATCAGACCTTGCCCGCGACTGTTATCTCAGAGCGGTGTGCCAGTGCAGCGGACGCGAAAGGTCAGGGCCGGTTTAAAGTGGGCGGGTACATTTCAGGCGGCTGCCCTCCGTCGCGGCACCCCTCGGAGTCTTCGACGACAGTCCCGTTGTGACTACCTGCGGCGCTGGTCGAAGCAGACGGCGCTGCCGGGCTGAGATTTCGCCCTGTGCTTGACCGAGGCGAAAGTGTTGCTGATCTCCAGCGGATGATTGAAGAGCCTGTGCGTGTTCGTGACCACCGCGATGGATAGAGACATAAGGGGGTACCGCTCGATCCCGCCCCTGCGGCTCTCGGCCGAGAGGTAGCCGCGCGCGAAATCCTCCTTCGTGTAGAACTGGCGGATGAGCCGGTCGAACTGCTCGGCCATGGTGTCGAGCACCGCCTCGACCTCGCGCGGGGCCTTCTGGTCCGTGCGGGGGACGTCTTTAAAAAAGCCCGCCAGGAAATCGTCCCCGCCGATGTTGCCCACGAATATGTCGTGCTCGCAGTTGCATACCACCGAAGTTATGAAGTTCGCGGTCGCCTTCAGGACTTCGTCGCCCTGTAGGAAGCCATAGCAGTCGTTGTACGCCTTGAAATTATCAATGTCGATGTAGGCCGCGGCCCAGAATCGCTCGTCCTCTTTCACGCACCTTTGAAGGAACCGCTCGACCTGCCGGTTGCCGGGCAGGCCCGTCAGCGGGTTGATGCTCTGAAGCGCGGACCTGCGGAGCAGGGCATTAATGTGGGCCATCAGCTTGTCGAACGAGAACGGCTTGGGAATGTAGTCGTCCGCGCCCGCCGCGAGCAGCTCCACCTCGTTGTGCTCCTCCGTCATCGCCGTCAGCATGATGATCGGGATGCGGGCGGTGGACGGGGCGGCCCGCATGCGCGAGAGCACGGACCAGCCGTCCAGCTTCGGCAGCATCACGTCGAGCAGGACGAGGTCGTACTGCTCGCCGCTGGTCAGTTTGTGGAGCCCCTCACTGCCGTCCAGGGCCACGGCGACGTTGTAGCCTTCGCTCTCCAGCAAGGTCAGCAAAGCGTCGCCCATGACCTTGTCGTCATCTATTATCAGGATATTCGCGCACGAGGCGATCACGCGCGAAACTTCAGTTGGAGAAAGGACGCCCATAACGTCTTCCTATCTCTGAGGGGAGCAGGACTCAACCAAGCGTCTGTTTGTGGCCCCGTCCGGACGCGGGACAGTGTGAAAAATGATGAAGCGACCCTTATTATTATTTTCTGACGTTTTCAGGGTCGTCTAACTGCTCATCAGGTCTTCGAAGTCTTCAAGGTTCGGAAGCTCAGACAGATCGTTCAGACCGAAATGGATAAGGAACTCTTTCGAAGTCCCGTACATCATAGGGCGGCCGACCACCTGCTTGTGACCCTTGGCGACGATGAGCCGCCGGTCGAGCAGGGTCTTTATCGCGGAAGTCGACGTGACCCCGCGGATCTCCAGAATCTCGGGTATCGTGATCGGCTGTTTGTAGGCGATCACCGCGAGCGTTTCGAGCGCAGCGAGCGAAAGGCGCGCCGAGGGCTGGGCCTTCAGGTACCTGCGCACGTACTCGCTGAACTCCACCCGCGTCGCTATCCGGTACCCGCCCGCTATCGCGCGCAGTTCGAGCCCCGAGCCCCGCGCGTTGAAGTCCTCCCCCAGCCCCTCGCAGGCCGCTTCGATGTCTTCGACGGACTCCCCTTCGAGGATCGCGGCGAGCTGCTTGACGCTCATCGGCTCTTCCGAAACGAAGATCAGCGATTCGACTATCGGTTTCAGTTCCTCTATCGTCATAACCGGACCAAAAATAAGCTACCATGAGAGGCCGGGAAAGAGAATAATCTTTCGCCCCGCTCAAATAACCTCCGCCCCTCCCCCAATTGCGGCCCCCGGCCCCCCTCCCGCGGCCCCCTCCGCTTCTTCTCGCTCCGTGATTATTATCTCGCCGAACGTGTCACTCTGCGTCAGCCTGATGGCCAGCTCCTTGACCAGTTCGAGGACCGCGAGGAAGATCAGGACCATCTCCCTGCGCGACTTCGCCTGCTCGAACATCTCCCGCGCCCGCAGCTCGCGCCCGCCGGAGACGAGCCTCCTGATCTCGGTGATCTTCTCCGCCATCGTCAGCTCCTCGCGGGCGATCTCGATCTCGGTCACGGCGCGCCGGCGGGTCAGCACCTCCTGAAAGACCTCGAACAACTGGAAGATGGTCGCGGAGATTTCGGGATTATCCTTGTCCGTCTCCGTCACCCCGCGCGTGAAGGCGGCCGCCTCGATTGTCGCGCGCTGGTGCAGGGCGTTGGCCGCCGCTTTGAACTTCTGATGCTCCAGGAGCTGATTGACCAGCTCCGCCCGCGGGTCTTCCATCTGGTCCTCCGGAATGTCCGGGTCGCGCGGCAGGAGCATCTGCGATTTAATCTGAATCAGAGTCGCCGCCATCAGCAGGAACTCGCCCGCGACGCCTATGTCGAGCTCCTGCATGGCCCGCAGGTGGTCGAGGTACTGCTGGGTTATGCGCGCGATGGGGATGTCGTAGATCGACACCTCTTCCTTGCGGATCAGGTATAGCAGCAGGTCGAGCGGCCCTTCGAACACTTCGAGCCTGACCCTGTACTGGTCCTCTGACTCCGACGCGGAGGAGGATTCGAGGGCGGTCTGCGCCCCCGGCGTCTGAGCGCCGGCCCGCGCAGCGGCGTCCGCCCCGTCTTTTTCTCTGGTGTTTTCCATCTGTATTAAGACCAGTCCATCCTGACCGCGCGCCGGACTTCCGCCATGGTGATGCTCGCCTGCGCGCGCGCGCGGGCCGAGCCTTCCTTCAATATCGCCGTCACCTTTTCGGGCTGCGAGCGCAGGTCGAGGCTGCGGGCAGCAATCGCCCCGTACCGGTCGATGATCGAGTCGGCCAGCGCGCTCTTGCGGTCCACGCAGCCGATGCGGGCGCCCCGGCAGTCCTCGTCGAAGCGGTCGGCCACTTCCGCGGCGACGAAGAACCTGTGGACCTGGCACACGTCGCAGCTCTCGGGGTGCCCTGGGTCTGAACGCTTGATGCGCGTGCGGTCGGTGATCATCATCCGGGCCTTCTCGCGCACTACCTCCGGGGGGTCTATGAGGTAGATGGCGTTGTTGTAGCTCTTCGACATCTTGCGCCCGTCGGTGCCGGGGAGCACGAGGACTTCCGTGTGGAGCTCTTTCGGCTCGGGGAAGACGTCCCCATAAAAGTTGTTGAAGCGGCGGGCGATCTCGCGGGTGATCTCGACGTGGGACGCCTGGTCCTTCCCCACGGGGACGTAGTCCGCTTTGTACAGGATGATGTCGGCGGCCTGCAGGACGGGGTAGCCGAGGAAGGCGTAGTTGCCGATGTCCTTCTCCGTTATGTTCTCCCGCTGCTCCTTGTAGGTCGGCACCCGTTCGAGCCAGCCGAGGGGCGTCACCGCCGAAAGGATGACGTGCAGCTCGGAGTGCTCCGGGATCATCGACTGCACGAATATCGTGGACCGCTCCGGGTCGAGCCCCGACGCGACCCAGTCGCTCACCATCTCAATCGTGTTCTTTTTGATGTTGCTCGTGTCCGCGTAATCGCTCGTCAGCGCGTGCAGGTCGGCCACGAAGAAGAAGCACTCGTGCTCGCCGGAGTCCTGGAGCCTCACCCAGTTCTTGAGCGCGCCCTCGTAGTTGCCGAGGTGCATGTTCCCCGTCGGGCGCATGCCGCTCACTATCCTGGTCTTTCTGCCTGAAGCGTTGGACAAGTCTCTTTCTCCTCTTTGAGCGGCTTTCGGCGCTCCCCGCTAGGTCAGCAACAGCCTGACGACGAAGTTCAGGATCGGGACGAGGATCATCCCGAAGACGCCGGTGAACATCAGGGCGATGAGAAGGATGAATCCGTACGGCTGTATCTGCTCGTACGCCTTGGCCATCTCGTAGGGCAGGATGCTTTCGAGCACGTGGCTGCCGTCGAGCGGCGGTATCGGGATCAGGTTGAACACCCCGAGCGTCGTGTTCAACAGGAGCATGATGCTCAGCAGTTTCGAGAGCGGCTCAAGGATCGCGGCCTGCGCGGCCACCGGCGTGACCAGGCTGAAGTAGCTCAAGGATCGGGCCGGGGCCACGACATCGCTCACGAGCAGGGCCTTCAACACCACGAACGCGATGACCACGAGGATGAAGTTGCTGATCGGGCCCGCGGCCGAGACCATGATGTTCGCCTTGGTCTTGTCCCGCCACAGCAGGGGGTTCGTCATGACGGGCTTCGCCCACCCGAACATCGCGATGCCGCCGCTCAGCATGCCTATCAGGGGGAAGACTATCGTCCCGATGGGGTCGATGTGGGGCAGGGGGTTGAGCGTGATCCGGCCCATGTGTCGGCCCGTATCGTCGCCGAACCGCTCGGATGTCCACGCGTGCGCCGCTTCATGGACTGAAAGCGAGAATAGAAAGACCACGAACCAGATGACCAGATCGCCTATGTTTATGTTACCCAATCGCGGTTTCTCCTGATGCAAACAACATCTAATATATCTCGAAGAAAACTAACATCGCGCTCGATAACCTGTCAAACTTGGCTTTCCTACAATCGCCGACCCCCTGGCTCCGGGCAGTTCGTTCGGTACGGGGAAGCGCGCCGGTGAATCGACTGTGACTCGCCTCCGGGCTCGGGCCGGGGGCCGGTGGAAGGGGTTAGAAGGGCCAGTAACCTTCGATGCCCAGAGGCACGCGGAAGATTTCGGCGTTGGAGGCGATGATCATGTTGCCGTGATCGTCGAAGCAGAGCCCCACGAGAGAGACCCCCGCGACCAGCATCTCGGCCTCGGCGTCGGGCGTGATCCTCAGGACGCCGCGGTGCCCGCGCCGGCTGGCCGCGACGTACAGGTTGCCCTCGCGGTCGAAGGCGAGGCCCTGCGGCCGGCCCAGCCCCGTGAAGAATCTCGTCACCACGCCTTCGTTGCTGATCCGCATGACCGAGTCGAAGCTGGACAGGGTCGGCCCCGTGACGTAGAGGTAGCCGTCGGGCCCGAAGGCGAGGTGAAACGCGGCCATGCTCGGCTCCACCGTAGCGAAGGTCGTGGCCTCCCCGATCTCGTTCACGGTGTAGATCGTCCCGCTCCGGTCGCCCACGTACATCCTGCCTTCCGAGTCGAAGGCTATCCCGGTCGCGAGCCCGAGGTTGCGCGCGTAAATCTCGGCTTCCTTGAATGGCGTGACGCGGTAGACCGAGCCGTCATACCGGCTCGTGATGTACATCTCCCCGTCTGGGCTGAAGGCGAGCCCCGTCGGGTTGATGATGTCGGTCAGGAAGGGCTCCCTCTCGCCTTCGGGCGTGAGCTTGTAAACGGAGACGGGCACTTTCTGCCCGCGCGTGCCGGAAAAAGTCGTGTAGATCGCGCCGTTGTCTCGGTCGTAGGCGGGGTTGGCGACCGGGTGGAGATTGTCCGCGAGCTTCTGGCCGATGATGAAGGGGCGGCTCTCGCTGACGGTGCCGTTGACTTCCAGCCTCACGTCCACCTCGCCGCCGCTCATAAGGTCAACCGAAGGGATGGGCGCGATCACCCGCGTCGAGGAGGCGCTTATGGGCCGGGTGTGCGCCTGGCCGAAACTGACGCGCGCCTGATCGTAGGTGGAGAAGATAAAGTCCCTGCATCCGATCACGACTTCGCCACCTTCGACTCCGGCCCGAGGCATCAGGCTTTCGATCACCGGCTGAGCCATTATTATTAGTTCCCAATCCTTTCGACTCCGATTTGTCGGAACGGGATTATATTACGATGAACCAGGGTGATTGTCCACAAACCCCAGAAAACGGCCTCTTATCCGAAGATCGCTTCCAGGGCCGAAAGGGGGAGGCCCTCCAGACTGTCGACGACGCAGTCGGCCATCGTCAACTCTTCCTCCGGGTACGAGTTCGTCACGGCGAGTACGTGCATCCCGGCGCGGCGCGCGGCCAGGACCCCGTGGACCGAGTCTTCTATCACCAGACATGCCTGGGGCTGAAGGTTGACGCCCATCGCGGCGCTCAGCAGGTTGCGCGCGAGCAGGAAGGGCTCGGGGTCGGGCTTGCTCCTGCTCACGTCTTCGGCGCTCACGATCACTTCGAAACAGTCGCGCACGCCGCCGTGGCTCAGGATCAGCTCGACCTCCGCGCGGAGGGCGCCGGAGGCCACGGCCATCGGGTAAATCATAGAAGCCTGGCGGATGAACTCCGCCGCGCCGGGGAAGAGTCGCAGGTGCTCCTTCATCACGGGCTCGATGTAGCTCGCCTTCCGGGCGATCAGCTCCGCGAGCGCTCCGGCGGAGAGCTCCCTGCCATTTTCCTCAAACGCCTTCGTGAAGCACCCTCGGTCATCGAGCGCGAGGAATCGCTCGAAGTACTCCTCCCTCGATAAAGAGAGCCCTTCCTCTTCGAGCACCTTCTGGAACGAGGCGAGGTGGAGCGGCTCGGTATCGGCGATGACTCCGTCGCAGTCGAAAATGATTGCAGATAGCATATGAATAGGGGTCGGTGGTCAGGAGTCAGGGGCAGGGGCTTAGGGAGTAGGGTTTTAGATTCTCTTTATAGAATCGATTCTCTTAAGGAATCTCTTTCGAGTAAATCGAAATCCTCGGGAGCGTCACCGGCCCCCGGCCCCCGGCCCCTGACCCCTGCTAAGGCTTTTGCTGGCGAGAGCGGGAGGCCAGTTGTTTGAGCGCCTGCTCCGCTTCTTCTTTCGTGACCGAGCCGTCCTTGCTCAGGTCGAGGGCCGCGAACGTGCGCTCGTTGCCCATCTCTTCGGCGATTATCTTCCCGTCCTTGTTCTTATCGTACTTCTCGAAGAGGCTGTTGACCTCCACCCCTCCGGTCGCCTGCGCCTGCACTTCGTTAAGCGCCTGGAAGAATCTGCCCATCTCCTCCTTGTTCAGGTCGCCGCTCTTGTCCTTGTCGAGGGCGTCGAAGAGTTGGGTGATCCTGGCGAATTCCTCCCTTGAGATTTTAGAGTCGGTGTCGGAATCCATGAACTTCGTGAGGATGTCGCTGAGCCTCTGCGTGCTGCCGGTCGTCATGCGATTGCGCGAGCGGTTCCATGCCTCTTCGTCGACGAAGCCGTCTTTGTTCTCGTCCATGCGGTCGAAGAACTGCGAGGGCATCTGGCCGGGGAATTCATCGCGCGCGAGCTTCTTGTCCTTGTTCTTATCCATGTCGGCGAAGCTCGGCATCTGGAACCGCGTGCGGCCCTGCGGCGGGCCGTCCTGCCCCTGCGGCGGCATGTCCTGCGCGGCCGCTACCACGGCCCCGGCCGCGATCACCAGCATAATGTTGACTGCTCCGAATAACTTCTTCATCTGTCTTCTCCTGCCACGAACTAGAAAGCGAATCGCAGGCTGGCTTCGACCCTGCGCGGCTCGAAAGCGCTGTTCGCCCTGCCGAAGTTGGGCGAGGTGAGCACTCCGTTGAACCCTCTGAAGTTCGTTTGATTAAAAATATTCCTCATGCTGACCGAGAAAGTAAGATTGTATCTGGAGCGCGTTTCGTTGCCGAACCCGCCCATGCCGCCGCGCCCTCCGAATCCTCCGCCGCCCGGCCCCCCGCGGCCACCTCCGAAATTGCCCCCTGCTGGCCCCCTGCGGTCCTGAGGCCCGCGCTGGTTCTGGCCCTGCCCGGCCTGAGCGTTACGGGTCGCCGCCTGACCCTGGAACCCGCCCCTGGGCGGGCCGAACCCCCAGGTCTTGGAGACGGTCGCGTTGACGGAGACGAAGCCCGGATTCTGCCCGAAGTTGCGCGGGATGATCTCGTCGCCCGGCCCCGGATTCGGGTTGAATATCCCGTACTCGGTCACGATTGCGTCGGGGTCTCCGGCGTCGGCGAACGCGGGGCGGTCGTTGAAGAAGGTGTCGCGGTTGTTATCGCGCCCGGTCGTGATGTTGAAAGGGGTGCCCGAGCGGAGGTTGATGAAAGAGTTGAGGCTCACATTCCATGGCAGGGTCGCCGTCCCCATGATGAAGGCTTCGTGGCGAACGTCATTGCCGGCCCGCCCGAACTCGGTCGAGAGGTCGTAAGAGTTCGCGGGCAGCAGCCCCCAGTTCCTCAGGTCCGCGTTGCCGCGCGTGGAGGCGAGGGTGTAGGAGCCGAAGAGCCTGTACCTCTGGCCCAGACTCGCGCGCCCCTGAAGCCTGAGCTCGTGCCTGTTGAGCAGGCCCGTCGATTCATACTGAAGGATGGGGCCTTCTCCGGGGAAGGGGAATATCAGCTCGCCGCCCTCGTCGGAGACCAGGGGCGCGTTTATGTTGCGCGAGCGCAGCAGGTGAACCCCGCGCGTGAAGGTGTAGGTCGCGGCGGCGAAGGTGTTCCTCGGCAGTTGCCGCTCGTAGCCGACGCTCGACATGATCGTGTAAGGCGCGTTCAGGCCGTCGGACTTGATGCGGACCGTCGGCTGCCTGCGGTCGGTCCCCTCGAACGTGTCGGGGATGGTCTCGAAGAAGCTGGGCTGATTGATGACGAAATTCTGCTGCCGCTCCCCGTCGAATCTCAGGGTGCTGGTCGTGACCCCGGTGTCGAGGCGGCTGTAAAACACGCCCGCCGCGGCGCGGACGACGCCCTTCTTATCCTTGTCCGCGACCCATGCGAGGCCGAGGCGCGGGGCGAAGTTCAGCTTGTCTTCGAGCTGCGTCTGGAAATCGTGGCGGAGCCCGTAAGAGAGGGTCAGGCGGTCCGAGACCTTCCAATCGTCCTGCGCGAACCAACTCAACTCCCACTGCGTGACCCCGACGAACGGGTCGCCCCGGTTGATGGAGAACTGCGACGGCCTGTAGCCGGGGACCCCTCGCAGGACGCGGCGGTAGCGCTCGAGCGGGGTGATCGGAATCTGGCTCCCCGAGGCGTCGAGGACCGGGTTGCCGAAGGCGTCGCGCTCCACGTCCGACCCGAACGTGAACGTGCCGCCGAAGTTCGCGCGGTCTACGTTCTCGATGTGGAATGCCTCGGCCCGGACGCCCGCCTTGATCGTGTGGTTGTTGCGCGTGTAGGTCACGAGGTCGTTGAATTCGAGGCTGTCGGTCCGGCTGTCGTTGAAGAGCGACCCCTGATTGCCCCCCGCGTTGAAGGAATCGAGCACGATGATGGCCGTGGCGTCGCTCAGGGCTTGCAGGTTGGAGACCTGCCTCGTGAGTTGCAGGCGCATCTCGTTGACGGACCGCTCAGAGGCTATCGAGGTCAGGGAGAACCTCAGGGTGTGCTCGCTCGACTGGCTCTCGAACCGGCGCTCAGGCAGGTCGAAGCCGCTGTTGAGGTTCGACCAGTCCCTGCTGTTGTACCTGTACTGGAAGCCGAGCGTGTGCTTGCTGTTCGCGAGTATGTCCGTGCGCAGAGACATGCTGTTCCTGCGGCTCGGGGACGCGAGGGACGCGGTGAACGGCTCGGGCGTCAGGGTCGCGGGGTTGAGTATGATCGCGCTCACCACGTCGTTCTCGTCCCGCTCCTGCCGGTCTATGTCGACGAAGAAGCCCCAGCGGTTGCGAATGATCGGGCCGCTGAAATTCCCGTTGTAGTTGCGGACCTGAAGGGGCGCGCGCGAAGGCGCGAAGGGGTCGCGCGCGTTCAGGGCCTCGTCGAAGAAGCCGAGCCTGAAGCCCCCGTGAAAGGTGTCCGTGCCCGGCTTCGTGATGATCTCTATGCGGGCGCTCCCCGGCTCCGAGTACTCGGCCGAGTATGGGTTGACGTTGATGCGGATCATCTGGATCGACTCTTTGGGCGGGATGCGCCCGCGCTCGCGGAAGCCCCCCACGTAGATCGCCGCGTCGTCGGCCGCGCCCGCGCCCGCCATCTGGCGCAGGGTGTCGAGCAGGTCGTCGGGGTCGTCGGGCAGCGCCTCGATGTCCTTTTCGTCGAGGGTGACCGAAGATAGGTTCTTGTCCGGCTCGGTCGATATCCCGGCCGAGTCGTTCCTCACCTCGACCTGGTCGGCGATGAAGACCCGCAGGGTTATGTCGTACGGGGCCGCCTGTCTGGAAGTGAGAGGGATCTCCTCCGCGAACGGGGCGAAGCCTTCCATCTCCACGGCGACCGTGTAGGTGCCCGGCTTAATCCCCTTGAAGGAGTATCGCCCCCTGTCGTCGGTCACGGCCGAGTACTTCTGGCCCTTCCCGTCGTCGAGCGTGACCGGCACGGCCACCATGTAAGCCCCCGTCTCGTCGGTCACGGTCCCGTGCAGCTCGGCCGGGCTTTGCGCCTGACCGAGCGCGGTCCCGAAAGGGGTCAGCAATAAAAGTATGCTGAGAAATGTCGCTACTGTTTTATTCATGACTTTTTTCTGCCCGCGCCGCCTTCCATCTTCCGTCATCCGCTGTCCACGGCGCTGTGAAAAGCCGCCCGCTCAATTCTTGTTCAGCTTCTCGCGCTTGAGGTCGTTCTCTTCGACCATCTTCTCGAACCGGGGCAACTGCTCGGGGGTAAGCACGGCGCGGATCCGGTCCCGCGACTTCTGCCGCTCCTCGTCGAAACGCGGCTTGAAATCCTTGATCCGGGGCTCCATCTCTTTCCTGATCTCGTTGTAATTGTCGAAGGTCTCGTCGAGGATCCGGCTTATCGCGTCCTGCTGCTCGGGGGTGAGGGAGAGCTTCTGGTTCATCTGCCTGACGATCCGCTCCTGCGGCTTCGAGTCCACCTCCGAGTGATTGGGGTCGGGGCCCGAGCTGCGCTGGTAAAGGTTCATCGACAGCGCCCCGGCCGCGAAACCGATGACGAAGACCGCGAGCACGATCAGCCGGGCCTTGCTTTGACTGGCCGTCCTACTTTCCATTCTCTTTTTCCTCCAAGGCAACTAACGTCTCAAGCACGTCGTCGGCGGTCGGGGCCGGGTAATCATAGATGTCGTTGAAGAGCACCCGGTCGCTGGGGCGGGCGGCGGCCTGATCTCCGGCCGAGGGCTGCCCGCCGCCGATTAGGGTCGCGCCGATGATGAACAACAGGAGCAAAGCCATGGCCGGGATCAGCTGGCGCGCGGTGAGCAGCAAAGCGGCGGCCCACGAATCGTCGAACGCGGGCTGCGCTCCCCCCGCGCCCTGCGGGCCGCGTTCTAGCCGGGCGCGCAGGGACACGAAGAAATCTTCCCCCGGCGTGATGGGCTCTCTGGCCCCGGAGTAGTCGAGCACCGTGCGGGTGAGGGAATGAATCCTGTATTGCAGGGAGCAGTCCTCGCACCCTTTCAGGTGCCTTTCGAGTCCCGCGCGTTCATCGCCCGCCGCGGCGAAGAGCTTTTGCGCCCGCCTGCAACCGATGTCCCGGAGTTGGTCCGTATGCTTGTTCATCTATTATTATTCCTCTGCTTCCGCTCGGCGCTCATCGTCAGGCGCTTCATCGCCGCCCGGAGCGCGCGCCGCGCGCGGAAGGCTCGCACTTTAATCTTGGATTGCCCCCATCCCGTCATGTCGGCAACGTCTTTGATCGAATAACCGTCCCTGTCTATCAGCACCAGGACCAGCCTGTCCTCCGGGTCGAGCCTCGACAGCAGCCGCTCGGATATCTCCGCCGCGTCGCGCTGGCGTTCGGCGCTGGCGTGCCGCTCGGTGGCGGCCTCCAACATCTGAAGCTCCAGCCAGTCGTCTTCCTCCTCCGCGTTCCGGGGCATCTGGTATTCAATGCGGCGGCGCTGGGCCCTCAGGTGGTCGTAGCAGGCGTTGACGGCTATCTTGGCCACCCAGGCTTCGAACGAGCGCCCGAGCGTGAAGCTTCGGAGGGAGAAGAAGGCCTTGGCGAACACCTCCTGCCCGATGTCTTCGACCATATCCCGGCGGCGGAAGAAGCTGCCGACGATATTGAAGACTCGGCTCGTGTGGCGGCGGACCAGCACCTCGAAAGCGTCGTGGTCCCCCGCGAGGCTCTTGAGGATCAGGTCGTCCTCGCTCGGCACGCGCACCGACTCGCCCACGTCGAGGACGAACCCGGCCGCGTCTTCCGGCGAGGCGTCGTCTTCGATGGGGAGGCTGTCGGTCAGAGTGCCATGAGCCGCGGAGTGTGCGGTCGGTTCGTCCGCTTGCAACTGGCCTTTACGCTCGATTCGCAAACGTGTATTCGTCCCTTCGCTTCCAATCTTGAACGGCCCTGCGTCGGTTGACTTTCTTTTGGACTACAGCTTAGTCAACGTCATAACGTTAACTTTGTTCAGCGTTTTCATCAACCTGCTCGCCCGATGGCGCGAAGACTGCAAAGAACATTTTAACCGGCAACCCGTCGTCGCTCCCGCCCGGCCCGCCCTTGCGCCGGAGGCCGACCTTGTGGGCTTCGTCTATAAAGACGGAATGGGCGGATAGTTGGTTACGGAAATAAATTATACCCCCGGCCGCTCCCCGCCGCATGGCCGACCGAAATATTGGGCGCCGTTCGTGTTGCCAACCTCGGGAGAGGTTCACTACAATTGCTTGCCAGCTTGTAAGTGATGGGTGATTAGCCGATGCCCTTTCCCGAAGCCGCGCGGGTTGAACTCCCGATATTACAGGAACTGCAAGCGACGGGCGGCAGCGACCAGCTTCGCTACCTCTACGAGAGGCTCGTGCGCCACTTCCCGCAGATCACGCCCGAGGAGCTGGGCGAGCGCGGCCGCGCGGGGCGCAGCAGGTGGCACTTCGTCGTGCAGCGCGCGGGCCGCCAGCTCATAGAGAGCGGGGACATGCGCCGCGAGCGGGCGAGCTGGGTCCTGACGGAGAAGGGGCGGAGGAGGGTCGAGGCCGAGGCCATGCGCGTCACCCGCTCCGGCTCACCGTCGGAAGCCCCGAAGCGCGCGATCACCCATTCGGAAGCGCAGGAGATGCTCGTCGACCTGGGCCTCGCCCTCGGCTTCCACGCGGAGGCGGAGTTCGATTATTACGATGTCGTGTGGCGCGAGGCCCCGTCGGCCCCGCGCCTCAGCCATGTCTTCGAAGTGCAGGTGTCCGGCAGCGTCGACAGCGCGCTCACGCGCCTGAAGCAGGCCTTCGACCTGCAACGCTCGCGCCTCTTTCTCGTGATCGCCGACGAGCGGGCGGGCAAGTTCGCGGACCGCCGCCTCTCCGGCTCTTTCCATGAAATCTGGGACCAGGTGACCGTGATCGGCGTCGGCGAGCTGAAGCGACTTCATGATTCGGTAAGGGAGCACCGCGACCTCCTGTCGAGGCTCGTCTGAGTTACTATGACAACACCGCTCCGCCGCCAATACGTCGAGATCAAGCGCCGGTACCCCGGCATGATCCTTCTGTTTCAGATCGGCGATTTCTACGAGACGTTCGACGACGACGCGCGGACTCTTGCGCGGGAGCTGGGGATAGTGCTGACCCGCAAATCGTTCGGGAAGGGGAACGTTCACCCCCTCGCCGGCGTCCCCGTCCGCTCTCTGGAGACCCACCTCTCAAGGCTCATCAACCGGGGCTTCAAGGTCGCCGTGTGCGACCAGGTGACGCCTCCGGGCAAGGGGCTGGTCGAGCGCGAGGTGGTCCGCATCATAACCCCCGGCACGGTGATCGAGCCGGGCCTGCTCGAAGGGCGCGCGAACAATTACCTCGCGAGCTTCATAACCTCCGACGGCCGCGCGGGGCTCGCGTACGCGGACGTGACCACGGGCGAGTTTCGCGCGACCGAGCTTGAGCGCGCCCAGGCCGCGGCGGAGCTCGAGCGGATCGCGCCCTCGGAACTGCTCGCGCCCGAAGGGCTCGACCTGTCGGAGATGGAGGTGCGCTCCGTGACGCGGACCCCGGAAGAGTCGTGGCGGCCGAAGCCCTCGCGCGAAGCCCTGCTCGACCACTTCGAAGTCATCACGCTCGAAGCATTCGGGTGCGAAGACAAGCCGCTCGTCGCGTCGGCCGCCGGCGCGATCATCGCGTACCTGCGCGACACGCAGCCCGACGCGCTCGCGAACCTGTCGGAGCTGCAAACCTACCGCGCGGAAAATTTCATGCAGCTCGACGCGCAGACCATCCGCAACCTCGAATTATTTCAGGGGTGGGACTTCACGGGCGGCGCGCCCACCGGCTCGCTCGTCTCGAGCATAGACCTCTCCGAGACCCCGATGGGGGGCCGCCTGCTCCGCCGGTGGTTCCGCCACCCCCTGCTTGACCTGCGGCAGCTGCGCGAGCGGCAGGACGCGGTCGAGTGGTTCTTCAATCGGCCGCAGGCCCGCGAGCAGGTCCGCTCCCGCCTCGAAAATGTTCTGGACGTGGAGCGTCTGCTCGGGCGCGTGCGCCGCAGGATGGCCGCGCCCGCCGAGACCGTCGCGCTCGCCCACAGCCTCGGGGCGGTCGCGGAGCTCCGCTCGATCCTCGAAAAACAGGCCGCCCCCCCCGACTTCGTCGCGCCGCTCGAATCGGTCGATTCAATCGTCGAATACATCAACCGCGCGATCTCCGACCGCCCGCCTTCCGACTTCGAGAGGGGCGGCATCATCCGCGCCGGTTTCTCGTCCGAGCTTGACGAGCTTCGGGCCACGCTCTCGGAGGGCCGCGGCTTCCTCGCGAAGCTCGAAGAGCATGAACGCAAGCGCACGGGCATCCGGTCGCTCAAGGTCGGCTACAACAAGGTCTTCGGCTATTACATCGAGGTGACGAAACCTAACCTGAGGCTCGTGCCGACGGACTACATCAGGAAGCAGACGCTCGCGAACGCCGAGCGGTTCTTCACCCTTGAGCTTAAGGAGCACGAGGCGCTGATCGCCAACGCGCGCGCGACGATCAGCGAGCTCGAAGCCAACCTCTACCGGCAGGTGCTCGACGAGGTCGGGCGGAATCAGGAGCGCATCCAGCGCGTGGCCTCGGGACTCGCGCGGCTCGACCTGTACGCGGCGCTCGCCGAATGCTCCGGGCGCTTCAACTACGTGCGCCCTGAACTGGACGAAGGCGACGAGATCTCGATAGTCAAGGGCCGCCACCCTATGATCGAGCAGATGCTCGACGGCCGGAAGTTCACCCCGAACGATACGCGCCTGTCGAACCGCGACGCGCAGATCATGCTCCTGACCGCGCCGAATATGGCCGGGAAATCGGTCTACCTCAGGCAGGTGGCGTTGATCTGCCTGCTCGCCCAGATCGGGTGTTTCGTCCCGGCCGCCTCCGCGCGGCTGGGTCTGGTCGACAGGATATTCACGCGGATCGGCCTGAACGACTACACGCTCCGGGGCCATTCCAGCTTCATGATAGAGATGATCGAGACGGCGCACGTCCTGCACAACGCGACCCCCCGGAGCCTCGTGCTGCTCGACGAGATAGGCCGCGGGACCTCGACCGCCGACGGGCTGGCCATCGCGCGCTCGGTGGTCGAATACCTGCACAACCACCCGAGGCTCGGCGCGAAGACCCTCTTCGCCACCCACTACCACGAGCTGACGAATTGCGAGGAGTACCTCCCGAGAGTCCGCAACTTTCACATGGCCGTGCGCGAGCGCGGGGGGAAGGTCCAGTACCTCCATAGGGTCGAGCCCGGCAGGGCGGAGAAGAGCTTCGGCACGTACGTGGCCAAACTCGCGGGCCTGCCGAGGCCCGTGCTCCGCCGCGCCGAAGAGCTGCTCGCCGATTGTGACGGGAATAAAAATACCTCACAGCAACCCGCGAACGGGTCCGAAGAGGTCTCCGCGAGGCTCGGGCCTTTGCTCGATATGCTGGTCAATCTGGACATCAACGACATGAGCCCGGTCGAAGCTCTGACGAAACTGTTCGAGCTGCAAAACCGCGCGAAAGAGCTTGTGCCTGGCAGAGCGGGCGGGTCGGACGCGTGACCTGATCGAACCTGATCGTAGAAAGTTTATTTAGTCGCGCGGATAGAAAACATCATCGGGACATCGACCGCGCGGCCCTTGACCCTGAACTGGCGGGGCGCCGTCTCTTCGACGAACCTGAAGCAGTCATGCGTGCTGAAAGGGAACTCATGCACGTACTCCAGTCTTAGCCCCGCCCCGATGAGCGAGTTGATCACGTCGCTCAGGCTGTGGATCCACGAATACTCCGTGTGCGAAAGGTCGGCCGAGCGGTCCGCGTACGAGCCCTCGGTTTCGAGCGCCAGAGGGTCGGGCGAGTGGAAGTAGGGGAACTGAAAACTGTCGCCCTTCTCTTCATCCAGCATGTACACGACGGGGTGAAACTCGGCTATGTAAAACGTCCCGCCGGGCCTGAGGAAATGGGACGCGACCTCCGCCCACCTCTTCAGGTCGGGCAGCCAGCTGAGGACTCCGTAAGAGGTGAAGACGACATCGAACCTGTCGTCGAGCGCCTCGGGCAGGTCGTAGACGTTCGACTGCACGAACCGCGCGTCCAGGTTCAACTCGGCCGCGAGCTCCCGCGCGAGCCTTATCGCCTCTTCCGAAAAATCTACCCCCGTCGCCTTCGCCCCGAGCCTCGCCCATGACAGGGTGTCCATGCCGAAGTGACATTGCAGGTGGAG
Source organism: Blastocatellia bacterium (assembly GCA_035634255.1). Lineage (GTDB taxonomy): Bacteria > Acidobacteriota > Blastocatellia > UBA7656 > UBA7656 > DATLMR01. The sequence goes on along the minus strand of DASQDI010000157.1, from coordinate 80,534 downwards.
GAGCGAGCGCCCCGCGACCTCGCCCACCTCTTCCAGCTCGACGGACGAAAGGGAGGACTCCCCCGCTTTGAAGCCTTCGAGGTCGTAGAATTCCGACTTCGAATTTATCTCGGCCAGGCGGTCCCAGAGGTCGCGGTTAGTGTCGAAGTACTCTTTCATCCTTATGGCCTCGGCAGGACCGAAGTGACCACGGCGAAGTAATGGCAGATGCTCCCCGCGAGCACGAACAGGTGCCAGATGGCGTGATTGTAAGGGACCTTCCGGCAGGCGAAAAATACTACCCCGACCGTGTACGCGAGCCCGCCCGCCACGAGCCAGATCAAGCCCCCGGTAGGCAGGAGGGTCAGCATCGGCTTGATCGCGACCACGCCCAGCCAGCCCATCAGCAGGTAGACTACGGTGGAGAGCACTTCGAACCTGTCGACGAAGAAGACCTTGAACAGTATCCCGAGCAGCGCCAGTACCCAGACCGTCGAGAAGAGGCCCCAGCCCCACGAGCCCCGCAGGTTTACCAGAGTGAAAGGCGTGTACGTCCCCGCGATCAGCAGGTAGATGGCCGAATGATCAAGGATGCGGAGGACGCGCTTCAGGTGCACGGCTCTGAAGCCGTGGTACAGGGTCGACGCGCCGTACAGAAACATCAGAGTGACGCCGAAGATCGTGCACCCGGCGATGTGCCACCCGTCGCCGCGCATGACGGAAAGCGCGAGGAGCGCGAGAAAGCCCGCGACGCTCAGGGCGAGGCCAAGGCCATGAGTGATGCAGTTGAGAAGCTCTTCATAAACCCATCGCGTCCCTTCGGTCAAAGTCATACGTGCTCCTCCCGTCTGTCTTTCCCGCCCGCTACCTGATGTAAGCGCGCAGCTCTTCGATGCGCTGGCTCAGCTCCATAGGCGAGAGGTGGCGGTACCTTTCGGGCACCATCTCCCGCGACGTGGCCTCGCGCGCGGCCACGAGCGTCTGGTACTCGACGGCCATCTCGTCGCGGGCCGGGGTGAATTCGCTCGCGACCTGCTCAAGGTCGGCCTGGGTGACCGACGCCCTCCCCGCGACGCGAGCCACGCGGCGCGCGCGTATCAGGATCGATTCGATGTCCGCCCCCGAAAGGACGATGTTGCTCTTCGTGATCGGGGCCCAGTCCTGCACCTCGTGCGCGATCTTGTTCTTCCTCACCATCGCCTCGATTATCGCGAGGCGGTCTTCCTGAGTCTCGGGGTAGAAGAGCGATATGTGCTCCTCCGCGCGGCCCTGGCGCTTGAGGTCGATGGGCAGCAGGTCGGGGCGGCTCGTCATCAGTATCCAGAGTATCCGCCCGCGGTTTCGGGTGTCGCCCATCGCCGCCGCGAGCTTCGAGAAGATGCGGGAGTCCACACCCGAATCGCCCCCCGTCTCGCGCGAGCCGAGCGTGGCGTCCGCCTCGTCGACTATCACGACTATGGGCGCGAGGGTCTGTAGCAGGTTCAGAATCTTCTCCAGATTCGCCTCGCTCGACCCGACCCACCGCTCGCGAAAATTCTTGAAGGCGACGACGTTCAGCCCGCAATCGTGCGCGAAGCACTCGGCCAGAAACGTCTTGCCCGTGCCGACAGGCCCCGAGATCAGAATGCCCATCGGCGCTTCTTCCGTGTTGCCGAGGCGGATGGTCTCGGAGATCGAGCGCAGGTACTCCTTGGCCTTCGCCATGCCGCCCACCGAGTCGAGCCCGAAGCGCGGCTGGACGAATTCGACGAGGCCCACGGTCTCCGCTTCGATCAGCTCCTTCTTCTTCTGCCGCACCTTGTCGAGCGTGAGGGTGCCGCCTTCGGTCGCGGCCCCGCGGATGAGCGAGTTCAGGTGCACGCGGTTGAGGCCCGAGGTGACGTGCGACATCTGCTCGTCCGTCACGTCGCTCTGCAACTGCGGCAACTGGCCGCGCATGTGCCGGATGAATTCGAGCCGCTCCTTGTCGTCCGGGTACGGGATCTCTATGCCCGAGAGCCGCGAGTTGTTTCGGATGCGCGGGTGGACTTCGGCCACGCTCTCGGCGACGAGGATGACGATGTTGTCTTTCCTGAGCAGGCGCGAGCTCGTGATCCACCTCTGCATGGAGACGAGGTTGGTCCGGTCGTCGCCCGACATGTAGCTGATGTCTCCGGCCGGGATGATCGTGTCGAGGAAGTTGATGATGACGGCGACCTGATCCCCGTAGAGTAGGAAGTGCTCGATCAGGGGGATCGCGCGCGAGGGGTCCTTCGGCAGTTGTTTAGATGCGTCGCGCCCGGCCAGAGGGTCGGCCACGCGCAACTGCGCCATGAAGGCGCGCTCGGCTTCGGGGGAGCCGAACTTGATGCCCTCGCTGCGGTTGTAGGTCAGGAGGTGCTTGGTGCCGACGAGCTCGCGCTGAAGGTAGTTGAGCAGGCTGATGTATTCGGAGCCGGAGCGCACGAGGTCGTAGATGTTGTTGTACAGGAGGAAGTGGCTCGCTTCGCCCGCGTAATATTTCCGCGCCATCCTGGCGGCCCAGGGGGGAAGCTGGCTGATATCGTCTAATAATAATCTCGATCTTGACATAAGGATTTATTGGAAGCGAACGGGCGAGGGCCCCGCGCAGTTTTCATCGACTGCCCGGGGCCCCGTCTCATTGTCTTTGAGGAATGGGAGGCCGCATCTGCTGCTGAGACCTCTCCAGGGAATCGAGCTGGCTCAACACGGGGTTGGTCTCTTCCAGAATCTCCTTCGTCATCTCGATGGAAGAGAGCAGGGACTCGAAGTCGAGCGACGAGAGGTGCTCGGGGGTCGGCATCGTGATCACCTGATCGTTGACGAGACCGAAGAAGCTCTCGATGGACTGGAGCTGAGCTTCGACGCGCCTCATCGACCTCTCGATGTCCGAGTACGTCTGGAGCCGCTTGTGGAGTATCTCGACGTTCTTCTCGTAGAGGCGGCGCGTGTCCTCGTCGGGCGCGGACTTGACGGAGCGCTCGGCCTGCTGGATCTGGTTCTGGATGGTCTGCCGGTTGATCGAGCGGACGTGGTTCTTCCGCCTCCTGTAGATGTCGAGCAGGTCCACGTAGGACTCCCAGATCGTCTCAAGCCGGCTGATGCTGTCGGGCATCACGGAGACCCGCGTGAACTTCTGATAGTTCTGGTAAATCTGGTTCTTCATCCACCGGAGGTACTCGACCGCCTCGCGCTCGCGCGGGTCGAACCCCTTGATCAGCTCCTCGCGCTTGCGCCCGCGGTCGGCCAGCTCGCGCTGCCGCATGCGCCGGTCCACGAGGCGGCGGTACTGGGTCGTCACGGGCAGGGTGGAGAGGTAGAGCGCTTCGGCCGCCGCCCCCGCCGCGAGCGGCACCCAGGAGAGATCGAGCCAGCCCGTCGGCCCGGTCGTCGCGGCGTAGACCGACGCGGCGACGAAGCCGACCATGGCCCAGATGTTCAACGGCTCCTTCACGGCCTCTTTAATGTAATTGATTTGATCGGACATAACAGACAGCTTTCAACCTGTGAATTACTCAAGCGCCTTCGCCTTGTCGGATGGGCCGAGCGACTTCCCCGACGCCTGGTCTGACTCTATCGCGGGCGGGCGGGGGACCCCGGCGTCCACCCCGATGCCCATCTGCCTCTTGTAGGCGGAGAGGGTGTCCTCCACCTGTATGTTGAGCGACTCGCGCTCGATGTCCTGGATCTGCGCCTCGGTGCCCGAGGTGGCGAGGTCCATGCGGGCCTCGGCGTTGGCCGCGCGGCGCTGAATCCGCTCGCGCATCTCGTCGAACGTCCCGGCGTCGTCGCCGATCTGGAAGGAGGCCATGGTCTGCGCGAGCTGCTCCTGCATCTTCGCGGCGCGGGCCTCGTTGACGAGGTGCTGGGCCTCTGCCGTGCGCTTCTTGACCTGAAGGATGTAATTCTGGAGGAACTTCTTCGCCTGTTCGGTCGCGGCGCTCGCGGTCGTGAGCTGGGCCTTGGAGCGGTCGAGGGCCGTCTGCTTCTCCTGCATCGCGGTGATGTAGGTCTTGGCTATGTCGTCGCGGCCCTGCTTGATGGCGGCCTTGACCTTCGCGTCGTAATCGACTATCTCGCGTTCGAGGACGGTCACCTCTTTCTGCAGCAGCTTCTCGGTGGCCATAACCTGCGCGACGTTGTTCTGCATCTGCGGGACCTTCTCGCGCATGTCGCGGATGGTCTGTTGAAGTATCAGCTCCGGGTCTTCCGCACTCTCTATGATCCCACCGAATACAGAACGGAACAGCCGTTTAAGTCTATTCCACATCTCTCCTCCTAAGGTTACCGGCCCCCGATCAAAGGTGCTGCTATACTCAATGGCCGAAGCGCCGACAGCTTCAATTTAACGACTCTCGCGGGGCGAGGCATTTCAGTTTTCGGTAGTAGTCTATCATAACAGTTAACCTCCGGAAATTTGAAACGCGCCGAAAACCCTCACATCCGTAAAACCGTACCTGAAATCACTTGAGCATACGCAGTTCCCCGGCCGCTTGTTCGGGCGAGCGCCCGGCCGCACTGTTGCGCGGCCCGGTCCGGGCGGCTATAACAGGGGCAGGGAAACGGGCCGGGTGCGGTACTTCGCCCGGTTGCCGTCGAAGAATCGGTTTGCTATTATTGGCGGTCGCGGAGAGCCAGAGTTCTTACGGTCTCCTCAGGTTGAGAGTTTAAGCCGATGGCCGACTAACCCAGTACCGGAGCGATGATGCCCAGTCATTTGCGCGTGGACGCGCCCGAAGCAGGGGATTCTGTGATGACGCCGGACGAGATATTCTCCCTCGTGCGGCGCGACCTGGCGGTCGTCGAGCAACAGTTCCAGCAGGAAGTCTCTAACGCCTCCCCCGTGGTGTCATCCGTCGTCCGCTACCTTCAGGAAGGCGGCGGCAAGCGCGTGCGCCCGGCGCTGGTGCTGCTCTCGGCGCGGCTGGTGAGCGGGGAGGCGTCGCCCTCCGCCATCCGCATGGCTTCGGTGATGGAGATGCTGCACACGGCGACGCTCGTTCACGACGACATAATAGATGAGGCGCGGGTCAGGAGGGGGCGCACGTCGGCCAACGCCAAGTGGGGCAACGACGTTACGGTACTGATAGGCGACTGGCTCTACATGACCGCCTTCGATGTCAGCCTCCGCGAGCGCAACTTCGACGTGCTCGACGCCCTGACCAACGTGACCCGCCTGATGGTCGAAGGGGAGATCATACAGCTCTCCCTGATCGGCAACAGCAGTATAACCGAGGCCGAGCACCTAGACATCGTGCGGCGCAAGACCGCCTACATGTTCAGCACGTGCGCCGAGGTCGGGGGGATCGTCGCCGGCGCGAGCCCCGAAGAGCGGCACGCGCTCGCCCGCTACGGGCTCTCCGTGGGCATCGCGTTCCAGCTGATAGACGACATGCTCGATTTCGTCTCCACGGAGGCCAAGCTCGGGAAGCCGGTGGCCAGCGACCTGCGGGAAGGGAAGCTCACGCTGCCTCTGATTTACCTGATGGAAGAAGGCGACCAGCGGCACAGGGACATGATAGAGACGGTCATCCGCGAGCGCGGTTTCTCGACCGTGTCGATGGAAGAGATACTGCGCCTGATCCGCGAGCATGGCACGCTCGAGCGTGCGCGCCTTGAGGCGCGGAGGTACGCGGGCGAGGCGGTGGACGCGCTCAGCATTTTTCCGCCGTCTCAGTTCCGGCAGGCTCTCATGAGCGTGCCCCGGTTCATAATCGAGCGCGAGATGTGACCCCGCCCCCCCGCGCGTTTCGCCAGCTCTCCCCCTTCTCTTTTGAACCATTAAGTGTAGACTTACTAAATCCGGCTCGTTATATTAACCCGGATTGAAATAACTCGGATTGGAATCTGGCGATGTATTGCAATCAGTGCAACCTGGAGTTCCCGGAAGGGCTTCGCTACTGCAAATGGTGCGGGCAGGAGTTGGCGAAGAGCCGCCGCGTGACGAGCGAGCTGCGGACGTGCTCGGCCTGCTCGGCGGCCATCCACCCCGACTGGACTTTCTGCAAGGCATGCGGCGTGAGACTCGTCTCGACCCCGCCCGAGCCCGCCACGGCCATCTGCAGCAGGTGCGGGGCCGGCAACGACCCCTCCGCCCTCTACTGCTCCGTCTGCGGCGAGAGCCTCCTGCTGCAAGTCGCGCCGGAGCGGGCAGCCCCCGCGAGCCAGCCCGGCACGGCCGTCATCCATCACTGCGAGTCCTGCGGGGAGCACCTCGAAGCCCTCACGGGCTACTGCAAAATGTGCGGCGCGGCGGTCCAGCCGCCGGCCCAGCCATTCGGCGCGTCCTCGCTGCTCTGCGGCCAGTGCCAAAGCTACAGCCCCATAGGCTCGTCCGCCTGTAGAGTCTGCGGGGCGTCCCTGGCGGGGGCCGGAGAGGGCGAGGAACCTGAGCAGGCCCGGTCGAGCACCCTCCCGGACCTTGCCGACCGCATACCTAACCCGGAAGCCGTCCTGACACAAATGGCTCCGGGAGCCGATTCTGAGGCCGCTCTCACCGAGACGGACCTCGTCAAGTCGGGCGAGCAGACGGCGATCTTCCCCATGCCGGAGACGAGCGCCCCGCCCCCGGCCGAGAAGCCCGTGCCTCCGAGGAGCGCTTTCGAAACGGTCGAAACAAGAATCCCTTTCCTGGACCTGAAGCCTCAGGGCGGCGCGGAGACCGGCGTGCTGCCGGGCGTCGCGGGCGCGTCCTCGGATCACGTCTCCACCACTCACCTCAATCAGAGCCGGACGACCGGCCCGGTCGACCCTTCCGAGCAGGACGAGCAAGCGCCCGCGTCGGCCGAGCTCTCCGCCCCGCCCGCCGATTCGCCTCAGGCGTCAACCCAGACCGAGGTGATCGGGCGCAAGCCCACGGCCACGGTCGAAGATAAGAATGCCACCGTCGAGTCCGAAGTGAGGCTGACGCAGTCGATACATGGCGCGGACGAAAGCGCCGCCACGGGGTTCAATACCTCGATGCCGACCGCCGCGCAGGGGGATGGCTTCACCGCCCCCTTCGGCCTGAATTCGTCGGCCCTCGAACGGTCGTGGCAGGATGAGGAGAAGACCCGCAACATCTCGCAGCCGGAGACCGAGGCCCTGCCCGCCGGGTCCACGCCTGAGAATAAGCCCGCTGCAAATAAGTCCGCGGCTAAGGCCGAGAATCAAAGTGTAAAGCCCACCGTCGAAGTGCCGGTCCCGCGGGAGCCGAGCAAGACCGAGTCATTCTACGGAGACCCATACGCGCAGGCCCCGGAAACCGCCGTGCTCAAGGACGGCTTCACGCCCACGAGGGCGGTCGAAGCCGTGCCGGTCGAAACCGTTTACGAGCCGCCGCCGCAGAAGCGGGACAGTCTGCCGATTATCCTGTCGGTGATAGCGGGGCTCATCCTGATCGGGGCGGCGGGCCTGGCCGTCTGGTGGTATACCTCTCCCGACCCGAGGACGCGGAGTCAGGCGCAGCCGCCGGCGGAGCCCCCGCCGGTCACGGTTCCTCAGGCTCCCGCGCCCGCGCCCACTGCCGCGACTCCGTCCGCGCCCGAAGGGATGGTGATGGTCGCGGCCGGGACTTACACAATCGGGCGCGACGTGAAGGATAATTACGAGAGCCCCGCGCATTCGGTCACCCTCCCGGCCTTCTACATAGACCGTACGGAAGTGACCAACTCGGCTTATAAAAAATTCGTGGACGCGACCGGGCATGAGCCTCCGGGGGGCTGGAAGGACGGGACATTCCCCGAAGGCCTCGACAACCATCCCGTCACCGGGGTGAGCTGGCAGGACGCGGTCGATTACGCGACGTGGGCGGGCAAGCGCCTTCCGACGGAAGAGGAATGGGAGGCGGCGGCCCGCGGGAGCGAAGGGTGGCTCTACCCCTGGGGCAATGAGTGGAAGGCCGACCTCGCCAACATCGGCACGAAATCGACGAGGGAAGTGGGCCAGTTCCCCGGCGGGGCCAGCCCCTCGGGCGCTCTCGACATGATAGGCAACGTCTGGGAGTGGACCGCGGATGAGTTTCATCTTTACCCCGGCAACACCGAGGAAGCGCCGGAGAATATAAAGCAGGCGTCTCTGTTCCGAATCATACGCGGCGGCGCGTACGATGGGAGTAAGCTTCATACCGCGACGTACAGGGGCTTCGTCGAAGCCGACAGCCGTAAATACAATAAGACGGGCTTCCGTTGCGCCAGGAGTGCGGCAGGCGGCGGCCGGTGAGCCGCCGGAGGCAGGCAGAGTAAACCGGCCGGAAAGCTCCCCGAATCTACAGGCCCCCGCACATCGGTATAAAGGTCTTCGCCGCCCCCAGACCTCGCCGCCTCTGAATAGTCAATTATGCGATTAAGCGTCAAGCTCGGCGCGGTGAGCGCGGCCGCGGCACTCCTTCCTCCATTACTCGCCTGGGCGGTTGTTCTCTACACGGTATCTTCCGATTGGCGTGAGAGCGCGCGCGAGCGCCTGCGGAGCGGCGCTCGCGTGGCGGCGAGCATCTACCAGAAGAGGCAGGTGGAGATGCGGGTCGCGTCCGAACGGCTCGCGGGAGAGATCGCCGGCCGCGCGGCGGTCAGCTCCGAGAGCGCGGAGCGTGACAGCGGGGCGGCCCTCGCCCGGCTTCAGGACCTGCTGCCGCGCGCCCAGCATGACCTGAGCCTCGACTTCATAATCGTCACGGACCCGCAGGGGAGAGTCATCGCACGCCACAATAACCGGCCGGGGCCGGGCGAGACTCTCGTGGGGCCGGGTTACAGGAACCCGGTGGCGGAGAGGGCTCTGTCCGAGGGCGCTCAATCGCGCACGACTGCGGTAGTCTCCACCGTGCTTGAGCCTCCAGAACAACTCGCGCGGCTCGACCTCTCGATGCTCGCGGAGGTGCCGCGCGCGGACGGGTCGTCGGTCAGTCAGGCCCTCATGCTTGAGGCGGGCGCGCCGGTGATCGCTCAGGGGCGGCTGATCGGGATGGTACTGATGGGGCAGATGTTGAACACTTACTACTCCGCGCGGCCCGCGGCCAGCCCCCTCCAGACCCCGATTGTCGCCGAGGTGCGGCAGACGCTTTACGGGGCCGACGAGAGGCTCTCGGGCGCGGCCATCTCGCTCGGCGACACGATTGTCGCTTCGAGCGTGCCGGGCGACGAGAAGTCATCGGACCCGGCGCTCAAAGGGACGAAGCGCGATCCGGGCCTGAGCGAGGAGATAATTCGGGAAGGCGACAGGGGCTACGCAGTGGCCTGGCAGCCGATAAAGTCTCTCGACGATTCGCAGGTCGGGGCCATCGGGGCAGTGCAGCCTGAACGCGCGCTCGAAGGCCCGTCGGGGTCGTTGCGCGCAATCTTCATTTCCGCGGCGGTACTCGCGCTGCTGATCGGGGGCGCGGGCGGTTACCTGATCGGCAAGGAACTGGCCGAGAGATTGTCCGGCCTGACCGAAGCGGTGGGCCGGATGAGCGTCGGCGAGCTGAGCACCCCGGTGAAAGACCCGAACGCGCGGGCGGCCTCTCTCATCAAAAGGGTTCTGAGTCACGACGAAATCGCGCGCCTCGCCGACGGTCTCGACCAGATGCGCGAGAGCTTCAGGCAGGCGATAGAGCGGATGAGAAGACGTTAGCTCCGCTCCGGGACTGAGATCTTAGGAGATTTCATATATAATGCCTGCCAGGTGGACCGCTTTGAAGACGAGGACGAAGTGATGATTCTACTCCATGCTCCATCTCACACCGGCCGCTGAGACAAGGCGGCTTCAATCTACCTCGGAGGTTCCTTCATGAATGGCAGAATGTACAGAATCGGAATGATTCTTCTGATCGCCGCGGCCTTCCTCTTCGAACCGTCGCTCATTGCGTCTTCCGCAATCGGAAGCGGGTCGCAGGAGCAGCAGATGCAGCCGACGCCCACCCCGACCCCGAGCACGCGGCGCAACCGCGCGAGGCGAGGCCAGGGCAGGCGCGCGCAGAGGGCGAAGACCGGCGTCCCGACGGGGGTGCACAATTGCCTCGACCGCCTGATCGAGATCGCGTCGGCCGACCCGCTGCCCGCCTACGAAGGCCAGGCCGAGCAGATCATAAACGACGGGCTGCTGTGGAACGATGAGAAGTCCAAGTGCTCCATCGGGACCGACGCCACTTTGAGGTCGAAGCTGGCCGAGGCTTCGAACGCCTGGCGCATGAAGGATGCGGCGAAGGTGCGGACCCTTCTCGGCGAGGTCAAACAGGGCGCGCCTCAGACCTGAATCTCGGGCGCGGAGCTCAGACCTGAAGATTGATTTCTGCCTCTCGGATTCGCGGCCTCGGGCCGAAGCTACGTCGCGCTTTCGCCCGGAAGCTACGTTGCACGTAAAGGCGCAACGTAGCTTCCGGGCTCGCGGCTGCGCGTTCTTGACATCCCCCAGCCCGCTCGGCTAGGCTTTTAGCTCTTCCACGAAATACAATGCCGATAAATACTACATCGATGAAGAGACTGTTACTCCTCACTGTCTGCATGGCGGCGGGCGCGCTTTCGGCCGGGTGCAGCCTCATCACGGGGGAGCCGAAGATAGACGAGGGGATAGTCATCGCGCCCAAGCTGAAGATACGTTCTTCTACCGCCATGGTCGCCCTAGAAATCGCGGAGGTCAAAAGGGGCGACAAGCTGGAGATTCTGGAGCAGGCCGAAGTCAGGACCCCGACGCGGACCGACGAATGGTACAAGGTCCGAATGAAGGACAACGACGACATCGTGGGATGGGTCGAGGCCCGCTACGTCATCAACAAGCCCGTCGTCGATAAGATCGAGCAGCTTTACGAGAACGGGAAAGCGACTCCCTCGCAGGGCAAAGGGAGGCTGAAGGTGCAGACGAAGCTCCGAATCGAGCCCGGAGGGGATGTCGTGACGAACCTCAGTCGCGGGAGTCAGGTCGAGATAGTGGGCAAGGCTCGCACGACGATCAAGCCCGAAAAGCAGCAGGACGCCGACGAGTCCGACGAGACCACGGAGGAGCCGGAGGCGCGCACCGTGCTCTGGTATCAGGTGCGACTGCCGGACTCTGATGTCCTCCGCGCCGGGTGGGTCGGGGCGCAGCAGGTCCAGCTCGATGTCCCGGACGAGATACTTCACCTCGAAGGCGACGGCCGAAGGTTTACCGGCTGGGTCGTCTTCGACCAGACGAAGGACCGGAGCGGCAACCTGAAGGAGAACTACATCGGCCTGATGAAGAGCATCAGCACCGAAGGCCCGGTCGATTTCACGCGAATATGGGTACTGATCTACTCTCCTTCGGAGGGCCGGTACATAAACGGCTTCCTACAGGATGGCTTGCGCGGTATTCTCCCGGTCACTCTGGGAACAACCGCGGGCGGGCGCGGCTTCACGATCCACGAGCTTGACGAGAACGGCAATTCCGTCCCGGCCGATTATTCCCTGAACCGCGTAAGCGCCACGCGCGTTGAGATCAAGCGGCTCACGCCCCTTCGACAGGTCAAGAGGCCGCCGCGAAGACCCGGCAGGTGAGAGCGAAGGGTAAAGGCCGGGCCGTCGAACCTATCCTCTCGCGGCGATCTCGATCATCTCGCTTAAGGTCTTCTCCGCCGCACGGGCCATCAACTCGACCATCGGCCTCGTGTTCATCCGAAACCCCTCATCGACCGCATCGCGGTAGGCATTGGTCATCTCCTGTGGGATGATCACGGGCGGCAGCCCGCCCCGCAGCGTGAAAAGGCTCGCGGCCACGAGCGACAGCTCCTCGTTCCCTTCTTCGAATGGGCGAATCTCGATAAGTCGGAGGTGAACGATGGCCGCCTGTTCGAGAGGGTGCATCTCCTCGAATGACCCGGCCGTGAACCAGAGGCAGGCGCTTTCTACCATGGCCGGGAGGTACTCGGGCGGCGCGGCCAGCCTCGGCGCCGAGCCCGCGCCTTTAAGCTGATCCGCGCGCGCCTTGCGAAACTCTCCACCGCTCCCGTCGGGCTTTCGGGCGAAGCTTAAAAGGAACTCGGGGGTGAGCCCGGCCTTGCGCCCTTCGCTCTCGACCCGAGACGCGACCGAGCGCAGAGCCCGAAGCAGGCGGATGATGCTCACGTCTTCCGGGCCATCTCCCGGCGCACGGGCCGACCGGACGGCCTCCTCGACCCTCGCCCTCTCCACCCGCGCGCCGGCGAGAGTGAGTGCGGAGAAGACGAAATCCGACTCCATCCATGGCGCGAACTCAATCCGTGAATCGCGCGAGGGCTGAACCGAATTGAGTTCTTCGAGCTTGCGGTTAATGCTGTTTATCCATTCGTATGAAGGGCGCGACGACAGGATGGGGGGGAGGTTTCGGCCGGGCGGTCTTTGCATGGCCCGGTGATTATACCAGCCGCCGCCGACCAAAGCGACGGGCCGGGCGGGGCTAAAAGTTTATTTCAAATCCCCGTTCGCTTGACACGCGGGCTCCCAGACGTGACACTCTGTCAATAACCGGAGTAGTTGTTCTCATAATTAAAGATGGGTGAGCAGAAGCGGTCTTTATGCGGAACGAGCGTGACATAAGGAAAAAGATTGTTGAGATAGGCCGGCAGGTTTACGAGCGCGGGTTCATCGCGGCCTCCGACGGCAACATCAGCGCGAGACTGGACGACGGAACTATAGTGACCACGCCTACGATGGTGTGCAAAGGTCGCATGTCGGAAGACATGCTCGTTCTGGTCGACATAGACGGGCGGAAGCTCCGGAGCGAAGAGCGAAACCCCTCGTCGGAATTCTCGATGCATCAAACGATCTACCGCCTGCGGCCGGACGTCAACGCGGTGGTCCACGCGCACCCGCCTTTCGGCACGGGCTTCGCCGTGGCGAACGTGCCGCTCGATAAGCCCCTGCTCTCCGAAGTGATTCTGACGCTCGGGTGCATCCCCCTCACCGCCTACGGCACGCCCTCGACCGCGGAGATCCCGGACTCTCTGTCGCCCTACATCCCGCACCATGACGCCCTGCTGCTCGCCAACCACGGCGCGGTCGCGTATGGGCCGGACTTGCAGGTGGCTTACGACCGGATGGAGACGCTCGAGCACTTCGCCAAGATAGCCCTGATCGCGCGCATGGTCGGGAAGCCGAAAGAGCTGCCCGCCCAGGCCATCGAGAAGCTGCTTGACGTTCGCGAGCGCTCGGGCTACATGCCGCCCGAGGCCCGCACGTGCCAGGCCTGCGGGTACCTGCAAGGTCACTCTTCGAGCTGCGCCACGGGGGCGGCCGCGCGCCCGCACGCGGAGGCGAACGGCGACGAGACCGTGACGCTGACCCGGAAAGAACTGACCGCGCTCATCACCGAAGCCGCGCGGCTGGTCGAGCGGGAGAGGAATCGTTGAGGGACATCCGTTAGAAAAGCGCCCGGTCATGCGCCGCCCGGCTCCCTCGGGCGATGGCCCGTATTCGCTTGCTTATAAGATTGCTTATAAAATGTAAAAGGAGAAGCTATGGAAGCCCTTGGAATGATCGAGACTAAAGGCCTCGTCGCGATGATCGAAGCAGCCGACGCGATGGTGAAGGCCGCCAACGTTACTCTGATCGGCTATGAGAAGATCGGGGCCGGACTCGTGACCGCAATCGTGCGCGGGGATGTCGCCGCCGTCAAAGCGGCCACCGACGCCGGCGCGGCGGCGGCCCGCCGCGTGGGGGAGCTTGTGAGCGTGCACGTCATCCCTCGGCCGCACACGTCGGTCAACGAGAGCATGCCGGTCACCTACGAGTCGCGAGAGAAATAGCGGGCCGGATATGATTCTTGCACGGATAGTAGGAACGGTAGTGGCCACGCGGAAGGACGAGCGCCTGCACGGGCGCAAGCTGCTCATCGCCCGCATGGTCGGGGTGGACGGGCAGGACGAGAAGGGGCACCTGGTCGCCGTCGACACCGTCGGGGCGGGGGTTCAGGAAGTGGTCCTCATCGTCCAGGGAAGCTCCGCGCGTCTGGCCTTCGGCTGCAAGGACTGTCCGATAGACGCCGCGGTCGTCGGCATAGTCGATACGGTCGAGGTGAGCCCGTAGACTTAGATACGGACGGCAGGTGGCTGCCGGGCCGGGGCCGGGTTGATTCATCGCCTTATGAACACCATCCGAGTAGCGCTCGCGCAGATAAACGCGACGGTCGGGGACATCGAGAATAACACCGGCCTCGCGATCGATTACCTCAAGAGGGCGCGGGCGACCGGCGCTGACATCGTCGCCTTCCCCGAGCTTGCCATCACGGGGTACCCGCCCGAAGACCTGCTGCTCCGCCCCCATTTCGTGCGCGACAACCGCCGCGCGCTCGACCGCGTGATCGAAGCCTCGGGTGACGAGATCGTCATCATAGGCTTCGTCGATCATGACGGGTCGGATATTTACAACGCCTCCGCCGTGATCGCGGGCGGGAAGCTCGTCGACATTTACCGCAAGACTTTCCTGCCGAATTACGGGGTCTTCGACGAGGAGAGGTACTTTCAATCCGGGAACCGGTGCCCGGTCTTCTCGCTCGGGGAGGCGCGCGTCGGGGTCAACATCTGCGAGGACATCTGGTACCCCGGCGGCCCGACGAAGCTGCAGGCCCTCATCGGCGACGCGCACCTGATCGTGAACATCTCTTCGTCGCCCTACCACGCGGGCAAGCGGTACGACCGCGAGCGGATGCTCTGCACCAGGGCCGAAGACAACGCCGTGGCGCTCGCCTACTGCAACCTCGTCGGGGGGCAGGACGAGCTGGTCTTCGACGGCAACAGCCTGATCGTCAACGAGGCCGGGCGCGTGATCGCGCGGGCCCGAGCTTTCGAGGAAGACCTGTTGGTCGCGGACATAAACGTGGAGCAGGTCTTCTCGGAGCGTCTGCACGACCCGCGCCGCCGCCGCGAAAAATTGAGGGTCACGCCCGACGACGCGCTCTACTCGTACCGCCTTGAAAAGCCCGCCCGCGCCGCGCGGCCCCCGGTCGCCGCGCGGGTCGAAGAGCCGCCCGACAACCTCTCGGAGGTCTACGCGGCCCTCGTCCTGGGGCTCCGCGATTACGTCCGCAAAAACGGCTTCGATAAGATATTCATCGGGCTTTCGGGCGGGGTCGACTCGGCCCTCACCGCCGTCATAGCGTCTGACGCCATCGGGCCGGAGAACGTGAGGACGCTCTACATGCCGACGCGCTACTCGTCGAGCGAAAGCGGGCGCGACGCGGAGCTCCTGGCCAGGAACCTGCGCGTGCATTATCAGGTTATCGCCATAGAAGAGGTCTTCGGCACCTATAAAGAGATGCTCGCCCCGGCCTTCGACGGGCTGCCCGAGGACGTGACGGAAGAGAACCTTCAGGCCCGAATCCGGGGCAATATCCTGATGGCCCTTTCGAACAAGTTCCATGGGCTCGTCATCTCGACCGGGAACAAGAGCGAGATGAGCGTCGGCTATTCGACCCTTTACGGGGATATGGTAGGCGGCTTCGCCATCCTGAAGGACGTCCCGAAGACTCTGGTCTACCGGCTGTCGGAGCACGTGAACCGGCGCGGGCCGTCGCCGGTCATCCCCGAATACATCATCACGCGCCCGCCGTCGGCCGAGCTGCGCCCGGATCAGACGGACCAGGACACGCTGCCCCCTTACCCGGTACTCGACGCGATACTCGAAGCTTACATCGAAAAAGACATGAGCGTCGAATCGATAGCCTCGCTCGGCTTCTCGCCCGAGATCGTTCGCTGGGTCCTCAACCGCGTCGATGCGTCGGAGTATAAGCGGAGGCAGTCGCCCCCCGGAATCAAGATAACCCCGCGCGCGTTCGGGCGCGACCGCCGGATGCCGATCACCAGCAAGTACCGCGATTGACCCTCGAATCGATTCTGGAATGAAGGGGCGGGGAGGGGGACTGGCCCCTCCCCTGCGGCGGGCCGTCGGAGCGGCCCGGCTGCTTCCGGCTACTTCTCTACGATGTCCGGTTTGAGGCCCGTGAGGGCCGCGGCTAAATCCTGTTGCTCCCTCTGGCCGACTTTGAATTTGTTCAGGGTGTCGACGAGGTGTTTGACGGCTATGTTCCAGTCCTCCTCGGTGATCCCCATGCCTTTGTGGGAGGTCTTCATATCCCGCCCGATGTAGGTGCATGGCCCGCCGGTGGCGGCGCACAACTGGTCTTTTACGAGCTGGGCGACCCGCGTCTTTGAATTGTCGCTCAGGCCGACGAAGAACCTGCCGAGCTTCTTGTCCGTCGCCAGCCGCCCGATGAAGTCTTCGGTCACCGCCGCTATCGCGTCATAACCACCGAGCCTCTTGTAAAGGCTGTCGCCGCCGGTCTGGGCGGGAACAGAATGGCCTGACCCGAGCAACGCCGCCGTCAGAATCAGAGCCGTCAATCCTTTGACCATAATATTCTTCTTCACGATCCGTCCTCCTGATAATTTGTGAGATGTAATATGTCGCGGTGCTTCGGACTTCCGCCTGCGACGTTTATGGATACGTGATGGGCCGCGAGATTGGATTTAAGCTAAGGGACTTAATAAGAGCGATTGCCCCGAAATAAGGAGAGCACGGGAAGCTGCATTCTTCCCGTGCTCAGATTTTAGCCCCGGACTTTCGGGCGAAAGCCGGACCACTGACAGGATTGAGGCTCAGACCCTGAAGGTGGGGAGGGGATAATCTCCACCTCCAGGAAACGGCAGGCCGGCCAATGAAGGAACCAGCCTATTTCGGCGGCAATGTTGCTTGAGCGGAAGGGTGCCGCCTTTTATAAAACCGATCCCTATGCTTGGTATCACAGGGATGTATTTCCTGAGCCTCAAAACTTCTGCCTTTTTACTCTACTAAGTATGACGCGAACGGCACCGCTCTTTTGGCAAAAAAAAATTCAACAATCCGTATATTTTTGGCGGCCGGTTTTTGCCCCGGATTCGCCGCGGAAAAAAGGCCCGGCTTGCCTGTTTCAGCCGGGCCTGATCCGAGGTTTTAGAGGGTTATCTCGCCCCCCGCTCTCAGTTATCCTTCCAGTCCGGGAGGCGTCCGGGCGTGTAGGGCGCCCCCGCCGCTTCGAGGGCCTTCTCAAGCCTCGCGAGGTCGCCTTCGATCAGGGCCTTCAGGCGGCTCAGGACGCCTTCGAACTCCTGCGCCGCGAAGTTGTACTGCGCCACCTGCGTGTCGGTAGGCCGCGCGGTAGACATCGCTTGATCGCCCACGATCCTGGAGACCCTCTGGGTGATGCCGGGCGCGACGTTCTCATTGCGGGCGCGGAGGGTGCTGTCGCCGCTCAGGTCCCTGCGGATGTCGTTGAGCTTCTTCTCAATCGCCAGGGCTTCGTCCGACATCTGGGGGGTGGCCGCGGGCGTCTCCAGTATCGCGCGCTTGATGGCGACGAGGCGCGTTCTGGTCTGGTTCACCGCGTCGGTGGCCCCGGTCAGGGCGCGTTGCAGCCGCGCCACTTTCTGCTGGAATTCGAGCAGGGCGGCCCGGTCCTGCGGGGACATGGGGTCGGCCCCGAGCGCGACCACGGAGAAGTTTTGCGGCTGGCCGAGAGGCGTGACGACTCCGCCCACCCGCTTCGCGAGCGCGATGGAGTAGGTGCCGGGCGCGGCGAGCGGCCCCGACGGCCCTTCGAAGAAGGGGTCGTCGTCGCCTCCCGCCGGGCGCGGCGCGGCCAGCATGGGGGCCGGGTAGCGCAGGTCCCACGTGATCCGCTGGATGCCCGCGACTGGCGGGGCCGTCAGCCTGCGGACCACGCGGCCCGCCGAATCGGTCACGGTGAGGATGAGGGTGGGGGCCTCTTCTTCCTCCTCAAGCCTCAGGTCCTCTCCCGACGGGAGGATGGGCGCGACCCCCTTCCTCTCCGCCTCCCTCTCGCTTTCCTGCCGCCGCTGCTTCCGGGTCTTTATCGCCTCTTTCATATAGTAGGTAAACGTCGCCCCGAAAGGAGGATTCTCGGCCGTGTAGAATGCCTCGCCCTGGAACGCCTTGCCGCGCCCCCCGAGGGGCTGGGCCTGGATGTAACTCAGAGCGTCCTTGACCGGGAACAGGATCGCCTCCTGCGCGAGCATCTCCGGTTTGAGCAGGCGGAGCGGGGTGTAGTTATCGAGGATGTAGATGCCGCGCCCGAACGTGCCGACCGCCAGGTCGTTCTCGCGCCTCTGGATGGCGAGGTCGCGCACGGCGATGGTGGGCAGCCCGCCCTTGAGCTGCACCCACTTCTGCCCCCCGTCTACCGAGAAGAAGAGCCCGAACTCGGTCCCTGCGAAGAGCAGGTTCGGGTTGACGTGGTCTTCGGCCAGAGCGAGCACCGGCCCGTTCGCGGGCAGGTTGCCCTTGATCGACGCCCAGCTCTTCCCGGCGTCCGTGCTCTTGAGGACGTAAGGGGCGAAGTCCGCGTTCTTGTGATTGTCGAACGAGGCGTAGACCGTGTTCGCGGCGTGATTCGACGCGAGGATGCGGGACACGTAAGTCATGTCGGGGACGCCGGGGAACTTCTCGACCTTCCGCCAGTTCTCCCCGGCGTTTTCGGTGATTTGAATCAGCCCGTCGTCGCTCCCGACGTAGATCAGCCCCTCTTTTTTGGGCGATTCCGCGAGCGCCGTGGCGTTGCCGAAGAAGGAAGTCGAGGCGTGCTTGGCGACCGCGTCGGTCCCCCAGACTTTGCCCATCACGGGCAGCTTGTTGCGGTCGATGGCGCGCGAAAGCTCCCCGCTCACGACCTTCCATGTGTCTCCGCGGTTGTCGCTGCGGAACAGTTTGTTGGCCGCGAAATATAGCCGCGTGCGGGAGTGCGGGCTGATGATGAAGGGCGAGTCCCAGTTCCACCTGAGCGGGTCTTCCTTGAGGCCCACCTCGGGCTGGATGCCCATGCGCTCCCCGGTCCGCCTGTCGTAGCGGATCAGCCCCCCGTACTGGCTTTCGGAATAGATTATGTTCGGGTCTTCGGGATCGACCTGCGTGCGGAACCCGTCCCCGCCGTTCGTGACGAACCAGTCGGAGTTCGTTATGCCCGAAGCGTTGCGCGTCCGCGAGGGGCCGCCCACGCTGTAGTTGTCCTGAGTGCCCCCGTACACGTTGTAAAACGGCGTGGCGTTATCGACCGTGATGTCGTAGAACTGCGTGACCGGAAGGTTGGCTTTGTACTGCCAGTTCGCCCCTCGGTCGTAGCTCTCATAGATGCCCCCGTCGCTCCCGATCAGGTAGTGGTCCGTGTTATCCGGGTCGACCCAGAGCGCGTGATTATCGACGTGCTTCGATTTCTCCCCGAGCCTGCGGATCGTCGCGCCCCCATCGTCGGAGACCATCGCGAATACGTGCATGACGTAGATGCGGTCGAGGTCTTTCGGGTCGGGTATGATCTGCGAATAATACATCGCCGTGTTGTCGAAGTTATTGCGCCGCTCCCAGGTCATGCCCCGGTCGGTGGAGCGGAAGATGCCACCCCTCTGGTCGGCGGCCTCCACGGTCGCGAAGACGTAATCAGGGTTGACCGGGGAGACGGCCAGACCGACGCGGCCTATGTCTACCGTCGGGAGCCCTGCGCGCAGCTTGTTCCAGGTCGCGCCCGCGTCGGTCGATTTGTAGATCGCGCTCTCCGGGCCTCCGTTGATCATGGTCCAGACGTGGCGGCGGCGCTGGTACGACGCCGCGTAGAGCGTGTCCGGCTCCCTCGGGTCGAGCACGACATCGGTCACGCCCGTGTTCTCGCTGATGCTCAGGACGCTCTTCCATGTCTTGCCGCCGTCCGTGGTCTTGAACAAGCCGCGGTCGCCTCCGGGCCCCCAGAGCGGCCCCTGCGCCGCGACGTAAACCGTGTCCGAATCGCGCGGGTCGATAACTATGCGCCCGATGTGCTCGGAGGTCTTGAGCCCCACGTTCTTCCAGCTCTTGCCCCCGTCGTCCGAGCGGTAGACGCCGTCCCCGTAAGAGACGCTCCGCTGGCTGTTGTTCTCGCCCGCCCCCACCCAGACGGTCAGGGGGTTCTTCGGGTCGAGCGTGACCGTGCCGATGGAGTAGGAGCCTTCGTTGTCGAAGATCGGGGTCCAGGTCGTGCCATTGTTGGTGGTCTTCCAGACCCCGCCCGACGCCACCCCGACGTAATAACGCGCGGGGTTGTCGGGCTCGACCGCGAAGGCGGATATGCGACCCGAGTAAGTCGCGGGGCCGACCAGACGCAGCCTCATGCCCGAGAAGGTGCCCGACGACATCGGGTCGGCGGGCCTCCTCGCCTCTTCCTGTCTCGGGGCCGCGCCCCTCTTCTCCGGCTCCTTCTTCTCGTCGGCCTTCTTCTGAGCTTCCTCGCGCCTCGCCTTTTCGATGGCCTCCCTCTCCGCGGCCTTCTCTTCCTGCGCGAAGCCCGCGAGCGGCGTGGTGATTAAGACCAGGATCAAATATAGGGGTAAGAATCTACGCGATGCCTTCAATGCAATCTCCTCCTTGGAGGGGCAGACTTTTAATCACAGGCGGCCCCGCCTCTTTCCACTGGTAGTGTCGATGGTGTCTGAACTTCTTATGTCAGGATGAAAGGGCCGCCCTTGAGTCTCAGGCGGCCCTTGGGTTTTCAATATAGCACTCGCCCTGCCGGTTGACAAAGGGCGGAGCGGTTCAGGGGAGTCGCTCGAACGTGAAGACCACGTCCGCGTTGCCGGGGAACTTGATCATCAGCCTGTTGCCTTCGAGCTTGTACTCGAACTTCGCCACCTTCCCGACCGACGCGGGGTTGGCCTGAGTCGTCTGGGTAAGGTTTATGACGTTGCCCTGAATCTCGAACGTCCCTGCGGTGGCGGAGAGGCCCTCGTAAGCCGCCGCCATCTTCTTCATCTGCTCTTCCTTGCTCTCCTGCTCGGTCCACGTCTTGCGGTCGGCGCTGGCGCGCACGAACGCGAGGTACTTGCCGTGCACGACGATCATCCCCTTCAACTGCGCCTCGGTGCTCTCGCCTCCGGGGTACTTCAGCGACACCAGCTTATAAGCCCCATCCAGTTTCGGGTCGGCGGCAAAGCCGGGCGCCGCGCAGAAAAGCATGACGATGACGCATGCGATTGATGCTTTGATTTTCATTCTGTCTCCCTCCTTTTTTCGATTAATCAGCCTGCGGGCCGGGTTCCCCTCAAAACGCGGCATGATACAGGCTCACTCACGAACAATTCAAGGCTTTGCGCCGCCGGTCCCTTTGCGTCATATTCCTCGGTGAGGACTTATATTAAAGAGGAGACCAGAATAATGAGCACTCAGGACAGGATAGGCTTGATCGTAGACGACATGTTCTTCGCCTCAAAGATTCGCGGCGCGGCGGAGGCCGAGGGCCATCAGGTGGAGCGGCTGAGGTCGCGCGAGCAGATAGAGAACGACGCGGCCGCGAACCCTCCGCGCCTCTTCATCGTAGACCTGAATTCAGACCGCCTCGACCCCGTCGAGACGATCACCCTGCTGAAATCGCGGCCCGAGTTGAGCTCTGTCCCGGTCGTCGGCTTTCTTTCGCACGTCGAGGTGGAGCTGAAGCGCAGGGCCGTCGAGGCCGGTTGCGATTACGTGCTGCCCCGATCCCTATTCACGCAGCGGCTCGCGGACATCGTCTCGGGCAGGCTCCAGGATTTGCCCCGACGCTAGCGTCTGTCATGTATACACCCCTGATGCGATTGAATACGCCGCGCTTTCAGTGAACGCGCCGGGCCGAGTGTAACTTCTTCGACTTACCGGGAGAGCCCCTCTGGCATCGAGCTTGCGTATCACCCTTGGAGAAAGCAGGAAGCTTTTTAACGGGAGAGTGCATATGTCTTTATGGCAGTTACTGACCAACCATAAACATTACTGGGGAGTCCCGCATAAGAGAGAGAGCGGGGCGGAGGTCCTGATCCAGGTGTGTTACGGATGTGGGAAGACGAGGCATGTGAAAGCTGACATTTGCCCCCGCAGCTAGCCGGTAACTCTTGCTCTTTCGTTTCGGAGAACCTTATGGCGAGAGTTCCGGCTAAGCACAGGCGGCGCAATTCTTCAGAGGGTTGCGCCGCCTGTCGAGTTTGTTAATCCATTACGAATCATGGCCGCGCTCAGGCGACCAGTACCAGACCACGACCACGCCTTCACTACCATCTTCAGAGTGAGAAATATTGATCAGGTTCTCCCGCCCTATCTCGGTGGCGAACCGCGCCGCCTCGGCGAAGAGTTCCTCCCAGCTGGCATATGCCCCGCGGAATATCTCGACCCGCACCCCGTTGCCGGCCCCGACCCCGGAGCTTAATTCGTCCTTACTGTCGTAAGCTTCGAGATGGAAACCGCGCCGGGTCAATTCGGCTATGGCGAAATCGACCGATTCTTCGCGGTACTGGCCCTCGTCGCTGGTGGCCATCTGCACCAGTTCTTCGTCGGACATACCGCGGACCTTCTCGCGCGTTTGTCTCAGCCCTTCGTCTCTTTCAAACAAGGCTCGACCCTCCTACCTGTGAAAGCTGTCGCCGATGAACTTCAAACCTTCGGTCAGGCCGCTCCTCCAGTACGACCATGTGTGCCCGCCGTCGCGCACCCTGTACTCGTGCGGGACCTTCAGGTCGCGGAGCAGCATGTGAAATGTCGCGTTACCTTTATAAAGAAAGTCGTCGTCCCCGCAGTCGATGTAGAAGCGGGTGCCCTTGAGCTTCTCGGGGTCGGCGCCGCGGACGATGTGGATCGGGTTGTACTGCCTGTAGTGATTCGTGAGCCTGTCTCTGCCCTTCAGGTCCGCCCCGTAAAGCACGCTGTCCACCCGAGCCCAGTGTTCATCCGACTTGCCGGCCGTCTCTTCGTCCGTGTAGATGGCGGCGCTGAAGGCCGCGCAAGCGGCGAACATCTCCGGGTGCCTGAGCGTGTAGACCAGGGCCCCGAACCCGCCCATCGATAGGCCCGCGACGCCTCTGTACTGCTTGCCCGGCCTGACCCTGTAGGCCGATTCGATAAGCGGGATGAACTCAGTGATGAAAAAATCCTCGTACCTTACGGAATTGTCGTGATTGTTTATGTACCAGCTCACGCCCGCGTCGGGCATGACTATGATCATCGGGGGGATGGTCCCGCCCGCTATGGCGGCGTCGGCTATGCGGTTGGCTTCGCCGAATTGAATCCACGCCATGTCGCTGTCGGTGTACCCGTGCAGGAGGTACACGGCCGGGTAGTAACGTTCCGACGTTGCGTAATCGTCGGGGAGGTAGATCGAATAGCGGACCGGCTTGCCCAGAATTTTACTGTCTACGGTCAGGCGTTCTTTGACCGTGCCCCGCGGGGCTTGCGAATACGCCTCCTGCGCGGGCAAGGGCAGGAGGAGAAAGAGCAGCGACCAGATGAGGCGCGGCGATCTCTTAACGCGGCCGGTCATCATTAAAAAACTTCTCCACGCAATCCGCTTCGGTTCAGTCATGACCCTGAGAGGCCTTCCTATTCCCTTTCACTACCTCTTCGTAAAACTCAGGCCGGCGGTCTTCGAGCCGGTCTATTTCATAAGAGCCCGCGACGTTCACGATCCTGTTTTTGTTGGCCCCTTCGAGATCGACCTCCGCGATTAACAACTCTTCCGAGTCCCCGTCCGACGCGACGATGGTGTCCCCGTTGTAATCGACGGCCTTGCTCTTCCCTATGAAGTGCCAACCCCTTTCGACCCCCACGCGATTGACCGCGACGAAGTTGACGTGGTTCTCCATCGCCCGCGCGTGTATGACGAACTCGGGATTCCGCCGCGCGCCGGGAGGCCAGTTGGTCGGGAGGACTATCATCTCCGCGCCCATCAGCTTCAGGACGCGCGCGGCCTCCGGGAAGCTGGCGTCGTAGCAGATGTTGATCCCGACGCGGCCGAACGGCAGGTCGAAGAGGTTGAAGGGCCGGTCGCCGGGAGTGAGGAAGCGGTCCACCCCGAGGTAGGGGAGGTGGACCTTGCGGTAAGTCCCGATCACCCCGCCCGGGCCCGCGATCATCGCCGAGTTATAAAAGCGGCCCCCGTCCCTTTCGTCTCTTTCAATGAACCCCGCGACCGCATAGACCCCGGCCTCCGAGCAGGCGGAGGCGATGGCTTCGGACGACGGGCCATCGAGCGGCTCGGCGAAAGCGGAAGCCTCTTCGAGCGAATCGAACGAGTACCCCGTCACGGCGCATTCGGGAAAGACCACGAGCGAGGCCGACCTTTCCGCCGCCTCCCTTATGCGGCCCGTGATCTTCCGCCGGTTAGCTTCCGGGTTTCCTATCTCGCAATCGATCTGAGCGCAGGCTACAATCGTGCTCCCCAAAGGCTGCGGCCTCCTTCTGAAAATATTTCTCTTGGAGTGTGGGTCAGGTAATGGCGGAGGCGTGTGGGAATCGAACCCACCCAGGCCGCCTCTCGGCGACCCGCAACGGGTTTGAAGCCCGCGAGAACCACCAGGCCCCCTGCGCCTCCGGTCCCTGTCAAAGTAACAAGCAATCTCTCAACGCGCAAGCGGCGCGGCCGCAAGTGAGCCGGAAGTAAAATGAAAGCGGGATGGAACACGGCCCCCGTGATGGTCAACGGCCCCCTTCATCGCCCGCCCGCCGCGCCTTCGCATTCACTCGCTTGAGGAACCGGTCCATCTCGACCGCGGCCCGGACGTGCGTGCCCTCTCCGATCTTTTCGACCCCGTCGTGAGCTTCGACGGCGAACGTGATCAGGTGCCCGTCAACCGACAGGACCCGAGCCTTCGCGGTCACGGTCGCCCCCACGGGGGTCGCGGCAAGGTGCTTCACGTTCACCACGACCCCGACGGTCACCCACCCTTCGGGCAGATAATTTTCGATAGCCGCCGCCGCCGTGAGTTCCATCTGGTAGATCATAATCGGAGTGCCGAAGACCGGGGGCATGTCGGGATGATGCCACGCCACGGTCATCTCTTCCGTCACCACCTGAGACTTCTCGGCCGCGGCCCCCTCCGGTATTCCTGCGGTAACTTGCATCATTCACCTCTTCAGGCCGGGATTACAAAGGCCACATTTTAGCCGGTTGTATGCCGGAAGACCAGATGACGATAGACGACACCCCTGTAGCCTGCCTGCAACAACTCGGGGCGGCGGTCGGTAGGGTGACCGCAAGTATTCTTTAAAAAATTGCCGTCTCGCTGCTATCATTCAACTGGCACGGGCATTGCCTGATGAACGTTCACTTTGTTCACACCGATATACAGGGGAGATTCTCTTTGATCCGACAGACGACGCTTCGACAGGCCGTTTCGACAAGCGGCTGCGGGTTACACACCGGCGAGCCCGTACGAATGACTTTAAGACACGCCACCGCCGACACCGGTTTCGTTATCCGCCGCACCGACCTGAATAACTTCGAGATACCGGCCGCGCCCGAATTCGTCGCGCGCGTGAGCTATGCCACGACCCTGATGAGGCAGGGGGTGATGATCGCCACCGTCGAGCACCTGCTCGCGGCCCTCGTGGGGAGTCACGTCGATAACTGCATGATCGAGATAGATTCGCTCGAAGTGCCGATCCTCGACGGCAGCGCCGAGCAGTTCATAGAGATGGTCGAGCGCGCGGGTGTGGCCGAGCTTGAGGCCCCGCGCCAGTTCCTCCGCGTGCTCAAGCGGGTCGAGGTGAGCGACGGCAACCGGCGCATGAGCATCAGCCCCTCGTCTCGATTCTCGATCTCGTGCCTGATCGAGTTCCCGCACCCGATGATAGGGACGCAGAGGCGCGAGATCGAACTGAGCAACGGCCAGTTCACTCAGGAGGTGGCTTCGGCCCGGACCTTCGGGTTCCTGGACGAGATCGAAGCGCTCCGCAACTCCGGCCTGATACGGGGCGGCTCCCTGGAGAACGCCGTCGTGCTCACGCCCGAAGGCGGGGTCATGAACAGGGAGGGGCTGCGGTTCGCGGACGAGTTCGTCCGCCATAAGATCATCGACATCATCGGCGACCTCGCCCTGTTCGGCATGCCCGTGCTCGGGCACGTCGAGGCCGAGCGGACGGGCCACGGCGTCCACACGGCCCTGGTCTCGCGGGTCCTTCGCGACGATTCGGCCTGGGAGATCACCGACGCGCCGCTGCTCTCACAGTCGGCGAAGTAATCACCTTTACTTCCCATTCCCGCGCGCGGATTCCGCGCTATTCACCTCCGCTCGCCGTGTGCTAACATCCAGGCTTCAATCCACAACGAGAGTGAATATAAGCGATGGATAAATTTCGGATCATCGGCGGGAGACCGCTCGAAGGGCGCATCCAGATAAGCGGCGCAAAGAACTCCGCGCTCCCCTGCATGGCCGCCGCCCTGCTGACCTCGGACACCGTGACGCTTCACAACCTGCCTTACGTCCGCGACATCATCACGATGCGCAGGCTGCTCGAAGACCTGGGCAGCACGGTGCTCATGCCCGAGCTGAGGACCCTGAAGATCTCGGCGGCGAAGGTGGAGTTCTTCGAGGCCCCCTACGAGCTGGTCAAGACGATGCGGGCGAGCGTGCTCGCGCTCGGCCCCCTGCTCGCGCGGTTCGGCGAGGCGAGGGTCTCGATGCCGGGCGGGTGCGCCATCGGCCAGAGGCCCATCGACCTTCACCTGAGCGGCTTCGAAAAGCTGGGCGCGGTAGTCACGCTCGAAGGCGGGGACGTGGTGGCGCGGGCCAGCAGGCTCCAGGGCCGCGATATCTACTTCGACAAGGTGACGGTCACGGGGACCGAGAACATCATGATGGCCGCCGCCCTCGCCGACGGCGTCACGACCATCGTGAATGCCGCGAGGGAGCCCGAGATCACCGACCTCGCGGAGATGCTCAATAAAATGGGCGCGCGCATCGAGGGCGCGGGCACGAGCACGCTCCGCATAGAGGGCGTGGAGAAGCTCGGGGGCGTGGAGCACACGATCATACCTGACCGCATCGAGACCGGCACTTTCGTCGCCGCCGCCGCGATAACCGGGGGCGAGCTTGAGATAGTCAACTGCTGCCCCCCGCACCTCGCCGCGGCCATCGACAAGATGCGCGAGACCGGCGTGCGGATAGACCTGCCCAACGCATTCTCTCTCAAGGTCAGCGCGAGCGAGAGGATCAGGGCGTCCGACGTTACGACACTCCCGCACCCCGGATTCCCGACCGACATGCAGGCGCAGTACATGGCCCTGATGACGCTCGCCGAAGGGATGTCGATCATCACCGAGACGATATTCGAGAACCGCTTCATGCATGCGTCGGAGCTCCTGCGGAT
Source organism: Blastocatellia bacterium (assembly GCA_035634255.1). Lineage (GTDB taxonomy): Bacteria > Acidobacteriota > Blastocatellia > UBA7656 > UBA7656 > DATLMR01. The sequence goes on along the minus strand of DASQDI010000157.1, from coordinate 53,499 downwards.
GGGCGCGCAGATAAGACTGAACGGGCGGCAGGCGGTAATCCAGGGGAATGGGGATCTGATGGGCGCGCGCGTGCAGGCGTCCGACCTCCGCGCCTCGGCCTCGCTCGTCATCGCGGGGCTCGCGGCCCGCGGCGAAACGATCATAGACCGCGTCTACCACATAGACCGCGGCTACGAGAAGATCGAGGAAAAACTCACCTCCGTCGGCGCGCGGATCGAGCGGTTCAGGGATTGATCCCGGCGCGGCCGATTATGCTAATGCGGGCTTATTGGGCGAAAAGTGATTGCATTTTCGGGTGGCATCATTGTAATTAAGTTTGACTGAAGCGCAAAGCTTGGTTGATAATGACAAAGAGAAAATTATGGAGAACATGCCAGAACAAAGCTGCCTTTTCTGCGCTATTGCCGCGGGCGACTCGCCATCGGAGCAGGTCTATTCCGACGAGCAGATCGTCGCTATCAAAGATGCTAATCCGCAAGCGCCCGTCCATGTCCTTTTGATGCCACGCGAGCATAACCTCGAATCGCTGAACGACGCATCCAAGCTCGACCTCTCGCTCCTCGGTCATTTGCTCTACACCGCAGCCAAGGTTGCCAATCAGATGGATATCGCGGAAAGCGGATACCGTGTCGTCATCAACACGGGCGATGCGGCGGGACAAAGCGTGGCTCACCTTCACGTTCATGTGCTAGGGGGCCGCGAGCTTAAATGGCCGCCCGGCTGATGGGTGAGCGGGAGACGTTCGACAGAAGGTCAGACGCCTACTGACCTTCTATGATCTCGACGTGCTCTATGCGGTCATCCCTGGCTATCTGATTCACTGTCTCCATCCCTTCAATCACCTGCCCGAAGACGGTATAGCCCCCATCCAGATGCGGCTGCGGCGAATGCGTGATAAAGAACTGGCTGCCCCCGGTGTCTTTGCCGGAGAGGGCCATGCCGACGGTGCCGGTCAGGTACGGGCGCATATTGATCTCGTCGCGAATCTGGTAGCCGGGGCCGCCGTTGGTGTCGTTGCGGGGGTCGCCGCCCTGAATGACGAAGTTCGGCACGACGCGCATGAAGGTCAGCCCGTTATAGAAGCCGCTCTTGGCAAGCTGCATGAAGTTGTCGACGGTCATCGGGGCGTCCATGGCGAAAAGCTCGATCCTGATCGCGCCCTTCTTCGTGTGCAGTACGGCCACCGGGTTCTTCTGATACGCGGTCATCGCGGCCATGCGCCGCCAGTACGCGCGGTCGTGATTGGTCTCCGCCTTCCCCACTTGCAGCTTCAGAGTCCCGACCTCCGTGGACGATTGCCTGAGCAGTTCTGCCGCGCGCAGCCTCACCACGTAATCAGAGTCTTTCGTGTTCTCCTGAAGCGCCTGCACGGTGAGGGGCTGCTTGAGCTTTTCCGACGCTTCGAGGATGGCGATCCTCGCGTCGTTCATCTTGTCCGGCTTGGCCGCCGCGTAGGCCTGCCGTAGGGCGGAGAGCACCGGCTCGGACGTGTCGCCCAGGTCGCCCAGAAGCGTCGCGGCCGTCGAGCGCACTATCACGTCTTCGGCCTTCAGGCTCTCGATCAGAATCTCTCTGAGGGTCGGCGCTTTCGCCGCCGCGAGCGCGCTCAAAATATCGGGCAGGGCGCGGGCGTCGAGCTTGCCGTGCGTCTTGCCCTCCCTCATGTCGAGCAGCAGTTGCCGCGCGCGCTCGGTCCCGAGCTGGCCGAGCCCCTGCGCGTAGGCGGACGCGGCCTTCCAGTTCTCTTTCGGCAGGGCCACGCCTTCGGGAACGTCGAAGAAAGCGCCCTCGCCGAACTTCGCGAGGGCGACCTCGACTTCCGGGGCCCAGCCTATGTGCCCGTCGATGAAGCGGAGCGTTTTTAAGAACGGCACCGCGCGCACGTCTTTGATGTTGCCGAGCGCGGAGGCGATGAGGAGGAGCGAATTCTGCTGCGCGGGCACGCCCTCTTTTTCGCGGTTGAAGGCTTTGTACCCGGACACGTCCCTGTTGCCGGCGTTGATGAGGGGCTCGACCGCGCGCGCGTCCCCGATTGCCCCGAGCGCGTTGATGGCGTTGGCCGCCACACGTTTCTCGGGGTCGCTGAGCAGGCCCGCCAGAGGCAGCACGGCGCGGTTGTCCTTAGCCACCCCGAGCGCGCGGGCGGCGTTGGCGCGGACCATCCAGTCCTTGTCCTGAAGGAGCGGGAGGAGCGCCGGGACCGCCGCGGCTATCCCATCGCGAATCCGCGCGAGCGCGTTGGCGGCCTGCCACCTCATCTCCGGGTCGGGCGAGCCGAGTTGCCCCGTGATCGGGCCGATGGAAGAAGGCTCTTTAATCCTGAGCAGGCTCACGAGCACCTTCGGGCCGATGAGCTTCGCGTCGTCCGACAGAGCCCCCGTGGTCGACGGGAGCTGGCGGATCAACTCGTCAGCGATCCCGCGCACTCCGTATGGGCCGAGGGCGCCCGCGGACAATTTATTCGAAGCGATCTTGCCGAGCGCCTCCGCCGCGCGGGCGCGCACGAGGGCCGAGGACTCGTTGCTGATCTGAAGCCGGTCGATGAGGTCCTTCGCCGCGTAATGGCTCTCGATCTCCCCGAGCGCGAATGCCGCGAGCGCGCGGACCTCCGGGTTCCGGTCATTGACCAGCGCGTCGAGCAGGGGATTTATTCCCGAGGGGTAGCCGATGCGCCCCAGAGCGAGGAGGGCCCGCCGCCTCGCGCCCCCATGGTAGAACGCGGAAGCGGACTCCAGGAGCTCCTGCGTGACCGTGCGCTCGTCCTCGAACTGGATGATCTTCGGGTACAAGACCTTCTGCGTGCGGTCGCGCTTGAGCGCGGGCCTGCCGGGCGGGGGAGGCACCGTCGCCTGCCGCGATTGTGCGGACAACAGGGTCGGGAGTAAGAGAATCGCGATTAAAATGCTTATCGAGTGCTTTCTCATAACTGGTAATAGGGCGGCCCGTCGATGCGTCTCCTAGGGCGCGCCTCTCAATAGTTTCGCGCTCACGTCTGCGTGCCGTGCGTTAGCTGGATTCCTGAAATTTATCCCGAACAGGTTTTATATTACCACCCAGGCCGGAGCTATGGCACCCGGCATTTGGAGACCTCGACCAGATTGTCGTAAAACGTCGCGCCCGCGCCTATGTCGGTCAACTCCTGCGAGACCGTCTGATTGACGTTGCCGCCGCCCGGACTCAGCTTGTTCCACCAGATCGACAGGGCGACGGCCACGCCCGGCTTCACGCGCGTCGAGACTCTCGCCACGAGCATGCATTCGCCCCGGTCGTTCCACACGCGCACGTCCTCCCCGTCCGAGACCTGGCGCGCCCGCGCGTCCTCCGGGTGGATGATTACGAACGGCTGGCGCTCGCTCTTGAGGAAGCTCGACAGGTTCGAAAACGTCGAGTTGAGAAACGAGTTGGCCGGAGGGCTGATCAGTTGCAAGGGGTATTTCGCCGCGAGGTCCGGGGCGTTCTCCGGGATTTCGCGAGGGGGGATGTAGTCCGGCAGGGGGTCGAGCCCGGCCCGTTCCAGTTGCTCGGAGTAGAACTCGCACTTCCCGGAAGGCGTGCGATAGCCCCCATCCGCGAACGGGGCGAACGTCTCCGGCAGGTTGAGCCTCGCCCAGCCGTCGCGCTTCAACCGCTCAAGGGTTATGCCTTCGAGCGTCGGGTGGCCCGACGACAACGCCTGCCGGATGATCTCCTCGTCGGAGTCGTCGAAGCACTCGTCCTCGAAGCCCATCCGACGCGCGAGCGAGGCGAACACTTCCCAGTTCGGTTTCGCCTCCCCGAGCGGCGCGATGGCGGGCTCGTTGTAGACGAGGTAGTAATGGCCGTACGGCCTCACGATGTCCCTGTGCTCAAGCTGAGTCGTCGCGGGGAGCAGTATGTCGGCGTAGTCGGCCGTGTCCGTTTGGAACTGCTCGTGAACGACCGTGAAGAGGTCTTCGCGCCTGAGCCCCTGAATCACCTTCGACTGGTCGGGCGCGACCGCCGCCGGGTTCGAGTTGTAAACGAACAGAGCGCGCACGGGGGGCCGGGCCTCGGTCAGGGCTTCCCCGAGCCGGGACATGTTGATAGTCCGCGGATTTCCTTTGATAAGGTCGGGCCTCTGGACCGCCGCTTCGTTCAGGGCGAACATGCCGCTGCTCGAAAGCAGCACTCCCCCGCCGGGGTCTTTCCAGGCTCCGGTCAGGGCGGGGAGGCACGCGATGGAGCGGACCGCCATGCCGCCTCCGGCGTGGCGCTGGAGGCCGTAGTTTACGCGGATGACCGCCGGCCGCGTGGCGGCGTACTCGCGCGCGAACCGGACGAGCTCGTCTTCCGAGACCCCGCAAATCTTCGACACGCGCGATGGGGGGTACTCGCGCGCCCGCTCGCGCAGGCGGTCGAAGCCGAGCGTGTGATTCGCGACGTAGTCTCTGTCTTCAAGCTCTTCGCTCAGGATCACGTTCATCATCCCCAGGGCGAAGGCGGCGTCGGTGCCGGGCCGGAGCTGAATGAACTGGTGGCACTGGTCTATTGTGTGATTGCGATAAGGGTCGATGCCTACCAGCTTCGCCCCATTGCCGATTGCCTCTTTGATCTCCGGCCACAGGTGGATGTTCGACGAGAGCGTGTTCGTGCCCCAGAGGACGATCAGTTTGGCCCTGTGAAAATTCTCCACGTCGGTCCCGACGGTCGCGCCGACCGTGTACCGCATCGCGTCCCCGCCCGCCGACGAGCAGATCGTGCGCGCGAGCAGGCTGGCCCCGAGCCTGTGAAAGAGGCGGCGGTCCATGCCGGCTCCGTTCACGATCCCCATCGTGCCCGCGTAGCTGTAAGGCAGGATGGCTTCGGGCCCGTCGGGCGACTGCGCGATCTCCGCGAACCTGCGGGCCACGCAATCGAGCGCCTCGTCCCAGCTTATGCGCTCGAACCGGCCCTCGCCTTTCGCGCCCACCCGCTTCATCGGGTAAAGCAGGCGGCCGGGGTTGTAGACCCTTTCGAGATAGCGCGTGACTTTGGTGCATAGAAACCCGCGCGTGGGCGGGTGGGCGGGGTCGCCCGACACTCGGACCGCGCGACCGTCTTCGACCTCGGTTATCATCGCGCAGGTGTCGGGGCAGTCGTGGGGGCAAGCTCCGTGAACGATTCGCATCTCAGGCATAAGCGTCCTGTCTCCTTTTCTGAATGAGCATACAAAACTTGGCGCGCGACGGGAAGGCTGTGGAAGAAAAACGGCATTAGCCATTTCTCAATGTAGGCGCAGCTTTCGCGGCCGCCTCTGCAACCCTTTCTCCCAAGGAGCCATCTTCCGTGAGACGCAAGCCTTGCCCCTCGCCGGCCTTCTCGTCGATCTCGATCATCCTGACTCTCTGCGCCGCGCTCTCGGCCCCCCATGCCGGAACCGCTTCGGCCCAGGCTTCGCAGAGCCCCTTTCCCGGCTCGCCTTCCTCCCTTCCGGGGATCGTTCAGGCGGAAGACTTCGACGAGGGCGGGGAGGGGATATCCTACTCCGATGTCGATTCCGTGAACGCCGGGCGGCAGTACCGCGACACGAGGGTCGACATAGGCACGTGCCGCGAAGGAGGCTACGAAGTCGGCTGGGTCTACGCGGGAGAGTGGCTTGAGTACACGGTGAACGTCGCGGTCTCCGGCGTCTATGTCGTCGAAGCGCGCGTGGCGTCGGAAGGCGCGGGCGGCTCTTTTCACATCGAGTTCGACGGGCAGAATATTACAGGGCCGATCTCCGTGCCGGACACCGGGGCATGGGACCAGTTCCGAACGGTCGCCAGAGCGGGCGTGCGTCTGAACGCGGGCCGCCAGATCATGCGGGTGTCGATGGACAGTAACGGCCCGACTCGCGCCGTCGGCAATTTCAATTATTTCGCGATCACCAGAGGCGACAGCGGCCCGGTCGACCCGCCCCCGGACCCGTCGGTCTTCGGCCAGTGGGCGGCCCCCTTCGACTGGCCTGCGGTCGCGATAAATATGAGCCTGCTGCCCAGCGGGAAGATACTCTTCTGGGCGCTCGAAAAGGATTCCAACGACAGAGACGTCGTGAACAGGACCGCCGCGCAACTCTACGACCCGAGCACCGGAGACTTCACCCCCGTACCCAATTTCAACACCACCCTGTTTTGCAGCGGCCACTCTCTACTGCCGGACGGGCGGCTCCTCGTGACCGGAGGGCACAAGGGCGTGGATTTTGCCGGCGAGCCCCATACCAATATATTTGATTTCAGGACCAATACCTGGGCCAGGGCCGAAGACATGAACGACGGCCGCTGGTACCCCTCGAACACGATGCTCGCAAACGGGGAGGCGCTCGTCGTCTCCGGGGCAATCACGGTCGGGCGGGGCATCAACACTCTGCCCCAGGTCTGGCAAACGTCCGGGGGCTGGCGCCCGCTCTCCGGCGCGGCGGGCCGGACGCTCCCCCTTTACCCCTGGATGTTCCTCGCCCCTAACGGAATGGTCTTCAACGCCGGGCCGGATTCGACGACCGCATTCCTTAACACTTCCGGCGCGGGCTCGTGGGCCGACGGGCCGTCGAGCCGGCACGGGTACAGAGATTATGGCACCGCCGCGATGTACGACGAGGGCAAAATCATTATCATCGGGGGCGGCGAGCCTACCAACACCGCGGAGGTCATCGACCTTAACTCCGACTCTCCGTCCTGGAGGTTCGTGAGCCCGATGGCCTTCGCGCGCAGGCAGGTCAACTCCACGATTCTGCCTGACGGCAAGGTGCTGGTGACGGGCGGCACGAGCGGCGGCGGATTCAATAACGCGCGCGGGGCGGTGCTCGCGGCGGAGATGTGGGACCCCGCGACCGAAAGGTTCTCCGTCATGGCCTCCGCGTCGGTCCCCCGCCTCTACCACTCGACCGCGCTCCTGTTGCCCGATGGCAGAGTCCTTTCGGCGGGCGGCGGCGTGCCTGCCGCGCCCGAGGGCGACTCCGACCATCTCGATGCTCAAATCTACTCTCCCCCTTACCTGTTCCGGGGCGCGAGGCCGCAGATAACGTCGGCCCCGCCCGGCGTCGGCTACGGGGAGCGGTTCACGATCAGGACCCCCGACCGGAGAGATATCGGCAGCGTCGTTATGGTGAGACTCTCTTCGGTCACGCACGCGATAAATATGGAGCAGAGGATAGTCCGCCTGACTTTCTCGAACGTCAAAGCGGGCCTGAGAACCGTCGCGCCGTCGAGCAGGAGCCTCTGCCCTCCGGGGTTTTACATGCTCTTTATATTGAGCAGGGAAGGCGTGCCGTCGGTAGCGAAGATGATCCAGATCGATTGAGAGGATAACACGGTGAGATTACTGAACCCATTTCCGGCCGCGATGACCCTGCTGCTTCTCGCGCTCTCCGCTCACGCGCACTCTGCCGACGGGCCGCATGAGGGAGAGGCGCGGGGAGGCCATGTCCCGGATGTCGCGCTCGTCGATCAGGATGGGCGGAGCGTCCGGCTCTACAGCGACCTGCTGAAAGGCAAGGTCGCCGTCATCAGCTTCATCTACACTTCCTGCGAAGCCGTCTGCTCTCTTCAGGGCGCAACCTACGCGAAGCTTCAGGCGCTCGTCAGAGACAGGGCAGGCAAAGAAGTCGTCTTCATCTCCGTCAGCGCCGACCCCGGAGTCGATACGCCCGAACGCCTCAAAGCCTGGGGAGAAAGGTTCGGGGCCAGACGAGGCTGGACCCTGCTCACCGGAGAGACGGGCGAGATAGACCGCCTTTCGCTAGCGCTCACCGGGGACAGGGCGCGGACGGGCATTCACACGCCGCTCGTATTCATCGGGGACTACGAAAGAGGGAAGAAGATTCGAGCCAACGCGCTCGCCGACCCATCCAGGCTCGCCCGAGATATTGAGAGCCTGAGAGATTAGGGATCAGGCCCTTGCATCAACCGAATCAACTTTCTCCCCGACCTCTGGCCCCCGGCCGCCGACCCCTGATAATGTGATCCAATGAAACTTTGGGGCGGAAGATTTACAGGCGAGGCCGACGCGGAATTCGCGAGATTCAACGCATCTTTCAGGTTCGACCGCCGCCTGATCGAAGCTGACATAGAAGGCAGCCTCGCGCAGGCCGAAGCCCTGGCTCATGCCGGGATCATAAGCGGGGAAGAGGCCGGGCGCATCTCTCATGCGCTGAAAGAGATTTCGCGCAAGGCGAGCGAGCAGCCCGCCTACCTCGATGGCCGCGAGGCCGAAGACGTTCACAGCTTCGTCGAGGCGGAGCTTGTCTCAATGATCGGGGACGCGGGGTACAAGCTCCACACGGGCCGCAGCCGCAACGATCAGGTCGCCACCGACCTGCGCCTCTTCCTCCGCGCGGAGATCGACTCCGTTCAGGCGCTAGTGGTCGGATTGCAGAGGGCGCTCGTCGAGCTTGCCGAAGCGAACCCCGATTGCATCATCCCCGGCTACACGCACCTGCAGCGCGCGCAGCCGCTCCTGCTCGCGCACTACCTGCTCGCCTACTTCGAGATGCTCGCCCGCGACCGCTCCCGCCTGAGCGAGATACGCTCGCGCGTGAACCGTCTGCCGCTCGGCTCGGGCGCGCTCGCGGGGACCGGTTTCCCGATAGACCGCGAGATGATCGCGCGCAGGCTCGGGTTCGAGGGGCTGTGCGAGAACAGTCTCGACGGGGTGAGCGACCGCGATTTCGTGATCGAGTTCGTCGGGGCCGCTTCGATCATCATGGTTCACCTCAGCCGCCTCTCCGAAGACTTCATCATCTACTCGACCAGCGAGTTCGATTTTCTTGAGCTGTCGGACGCGGTGTCGACGGGGTCGTCGCTCATGCCGCAAAAGAAGAACCCCGACTCGCTTGAGTTGATCCGGGGAAAAGCCGGCCGCGTGTTCGGGCATCACACTGCGCTGCTGGCGATGATGAAGGGGCTGCCGCTCGCCTACAACAAGGACATGCAGGAGGACAAGGAGGCGCTCTTTGATACCATCGACACGCTCCGAGGCTCCCTCTCGGTGATGACGACCGTGCTCGGGAACGTGCGGGTCAAGGGCGACCGCGCTCGCGAGGCGGCCTCGAAAGGCTTCCTGAATGCGACCGACCTTGCCGACTATCTCGTCCGCCGCGGCCTCGAATTTCGGCGCGCTCATGAAGTCGTCGGGCGCGCGGTCAGCCACGCGATCTCCTGTGAAAAAGCTCTGGAAGATTTGAGCCTCGAAGAGTTCAGGCAGTTCTCGCCCCTGTTCGAGGAAGACCTGTACCCGGCCCTGCGGCTCGACGCCTCCGTCGCGAGTAAGAGCGCGCGGGGAGGGACCTCGCCCGACCGCGTGAGAGAAGCTCTGGCCCGCGCGAAAGAGGGAGTGAGCGGCGCGCTCCCCGAGTGACGACGTTCATTCGTAGGCGAGCAGGCGGTCGCCCTTCGCGGTGAAGAGGCGGCCCGTCAGCTCATTCGTGACGAAGCGGTCGTCCAGTTCGGGGATTCGAATCTCGCGGTCGGTCCGGCCCGTGTTGATGTTCACCCCGGCCAGACCCTTGCCCCCCTCGGTCTTCAGGTCCGTATAAAAATACATCCGGTCGCCCCGCAGGGCCGCGAGGCGGCGGCGCTGCAAAAGAAGTTTAGATAACTTCTCCATCTGGCTCGCGGGGTCGATCCGGTCCATCAACCTCTCTTCAACGTCGACGGACAAATTCACTCGCGGGTTCAATCGCGCGTTCGCGATCTGGTTGGCTCGGGCCGCGATGCCGAGCGGGGTGAACCTGGAAGTCGCGAACTCGCGCGCGGAGTTCGAAGCAAGGCTCGTGAGGCCGGGGCCGGTCGCGCGCGCGAGCCCCGACCACCTCAGGCTGCCGGCCGCGCGAGCTATGCGCGCCCCGCGGTAGGCCGCCAGCCCTATGCCCCCGTATCGAAAGTAGAGCGAGGCCGCGCGCAGGGCCACGGCCGCTATTATCCTGAGCGCCCCTCGCGAAGGGGGCGTGTGGCGCGCCCTCCAGACGTTCCTGCCTGACGCGGTATCGAAGGCGGCGATCTCTTCGAAGCCTCCGACCACCGCCTCTCCGCGCTCGTTGATGAGCACGAAGGCCGCGCGGCTGACTTTATGCGAAGCCTTGCTCGCCCGCTTGCCTGTGCGAGTATCGACCGCGATCAGGTCGTCGCGGTCGGCCAGCAGTATCGTCGATTCGTCGGCCAGCAGAATGTTCGTGATGCCCTTGTCGGCCCCCTTGTACCGCCAGACCGTCTTGCCGGTCCGCTTGTCGATGGCGCTCACCCCGTAATCGCCCCGGTTGACGGTCTCCCCATTTTCGAGCTTCGTGAACTGCCCGCCCGTGCGCACGTAGAGCACTCCCCCGGACAGCAGCATCTCGGGAGTGAGGCCGAGGTCCTGCGACTCCCATTCCGTGCGGCCCGAGTCTCTGGACACCGCCCGCACGCGGCCCCGCCCCGACGTGTAGATGAATCGCTCGTCATAGACCGGGTCGGCTTCGGTGAGCGCGAGCCCCTCTTCATTCACCCGGTACCGCTCGCTTATGCGCTCCCTCCCCGTGCGCGCGTCGAGCGAAACCACGCCTTCATAAAAGAGGTAGAGCCGCCCGTCGAGCAGCAGGGGCGGGTGATAGTTGTCGAGCGTGTAATCGGTGTCGCCGTCCCCGCTCCACCGCGCGGGCATCATCTCCACCTCGCGCTCGGCCTCGCGCTTCCAGAGCAGGTCGCCTTCGCGCAGGCTGAAGACGTGGACGACCGGCTTGCGCTTGAACCCGCTCTTCGGGTCGCCCTTCGCCTTCTTCGCCACGACGACCGCGAGAAGGTTCTGGTCCAGGTCGAGCGCCATCTGCATGGGCGCGCCGTTCACCTTATCCGTGCGCCAGACGGTCTCGCCGGAGAGCAGGTCCACGGCCTCGAATCGCGTCCGGTCGCTCTTTTCAAAACTTAACAGCACGAGGTCCGTGCCCGAGATCGGGGCCACGTCCGTCTCGTCGAGGCGCGCGTTCTTGCGCCTCCAGAGTATCTCGCCTCCCTCCCCGTCGACTGCGTAGAGGGACTTCTCGGTGCCGACGACGAACACGCCCAGTTCGGTCATCTGGTAGAACTTCACCCGGCCATCGAATTTGGTCGACCACTCCGGGCCCGCCGCGCTCGCGCGGGCCGCGGACGCGGAAAGCAGTAAAGCGACAGAGAGTAGATAGAATTTCACGCGAAAAGTTTAGAGAGTCACCCTGAGATTTACAAGATCGGCGACTCAACCCCGACGGCCGCTAACGCCTGACTGATCTTCTCACTGACAATTCTCGGGAGAATGAATATAATGCGGATCAAAGCCGGGCGTATGGCCGTCAGAGCGCAACGAGAGGGCGATTACAGATGCAGATATTCAGAATGCTGTTCCCATTAAGGTGCGAAGAGTGCGGGCGGGTAATCAAGGGCGAAGGCTTTAGTGGGCTGGGGCCGGGGGCGATCTGCGAGGCCTGCAACAAAAGGCTGGAAGAAGTACGGAAGCTGACCTATGAGGCGTCCAACCGAACAACAGCCCGGCAAGTTATTGATCGCGTCAACAAAGATTTTCCGGCCGAAGATGCCGATGAGGTGCTCGCCGTACTGGCTGATTATGGCAAGGCGGAGTACGAGAAATCCGATCAGGAGTTTATACGCCTAGCCATACTGCGACTGGCGAATGGGGATAAGCAAAAACTGCCGAGTTTAGTCAAGATGGCGAAACTGGACTACCGCGACATCCTGGCTCCGATACACGATGAGTATGGGCAGAATTGGCTGGAGAGATTTGTTAATGAATAGTCGAGGCTGTAAGAAGCAGGTCGCGGTCTTCGGCCTGCTCCTGATAACCCATGCGGCGGAGGCCGCGAAGCGCGTCTGTTATGTTTCGCGGCAAGCCACCCTCGTAGCGGCTCTCAGAGTTTGACACGTCGCTTTTATGAGATATATTACCGACTAGCACAGCCAACGCTTCATGGGCTGCCCCATGTCCTCCCCGATAGCAGCCCGGCGAAGCGAATTGATAATTACTCGTAAAGGGGATAAAAAGGAGGATCGATTATGTCAGACCCGACAAGAGAGTCCATAAGGCATCGTATTCTGCTGATCATCTTCGCGGTTTCGATAATGGTCGGCTCAATAGCGATTGCTCCCGCGACTGAAGGGAGCGCCGCGATAAGACCGGAAGAGAAGGCGCCCTGTACCTGCTTCAACGAGGACTATCAGCAGTGGGGAGTAAAGCGGCCCAGTGGTCTATGCGACCCCATATGTGGTGGATGATGTAGGGACGGGAGGCGCGGTCCGGCAAGGCTACCCGGCTGGTAATTTGCCCGCTAAAACAGAGGGCTCGCGGCCGGGATTGACCAGCGCCTGACAATCGGTTCGACCGGAGGCCGCGAAGCGGGTTTCGTATGGCCCCTCAGGTATCCCTCGCGGCCCCGGTCAACCGGCACGTTAGGCCGACGCAAGCGCGTTCGGCAATGATTAAGGGAGAGTGACTTATGCTTGAGTCTTTACTCGAACATTTAAGAGAGGCAACCCCATTTTTCGTTATTTATAGTTCTCAGCGCGGGGCTTGTTGCATTTGTAGTTATGCTGACCGGGACTAAGAGCCAATGAGGCGGGACAGGGCGGGGCGCTGGGCTGCTGACTTGAAAGGCTGGAGACACTCTATGAGCATAGCGCGATTCATATTCGCTTGTTGCCTGTTGCTTTGCGTGAGCGCCGCCGCCGGGGCGCAAACGGCCAAAGCGCCGGGACCGCAGAGGCAGAACGACGCGGCGACTACGGAGCGGGAGGTTAGGGAGTTTTACGACACGTACGCCGAAGACCTGCGCCAGCACCGGCGGGATGCAATCGCAGACCGTTACGACCCGCGCGGCGTCTTCTTCCTTGGCCATGGCGTTAAGACTCTGAGATCGTTTGAGGAGACCAAAAACCGCTACCAGACCAAATGGGCGGGGCCGAAATCATTCGAGTGGAAAGACCTCTCGGTCGAAGTCCTGTCGCCGGATGCGGCTGTGGTGGTGGGCCGCTTCGACTGGCAGGTGGAGACGGGGGAGATACTGACTTATTCTTACACCGGATTGTTGGTGAAGCATTCGGGTAGGTGGCGAATACGGGTCGAAGACGAATCAACACAACCGCGCAAACCGCCGGCACAGTAGAGAAAGGGAGTTAGGAGATGATTACATGCATGAACAAAGAGAGGGTGATACAGACAAAAGAATCTCGGAGCTGTCGATTCTGCCTCAGATCAACACTGTCGTATACCTGATGTTGGAGAACCGTTCCCTTGATAACGTGCTCGGGTGGCTCTACGCGGACGATGACCCGAAAAACATATACCCTCCCGGCCCCGACGCTCCGCCTTACGACGGGCTCGTTAAAGGTGCCCACAGGCTCCCGCTCAAGCCTCATTTCTGGAGCGATGTCGAATACCATAAGATAAAGAAGGGTGTCGGGGGAGGCGGGACGACTGTGCCGAACCTCGACCCGTATGAGGAGTATGCCGATGTCCTGAATCAACTCTTCGGCGATGCTGAGAACATCGTCAGTGAGCCGCCCCCGGACGGGACTCACGCCGCCATGCAGGGCTTCCTGCAAGACTTCGACGCCGATGACGATACCTGGGACGAGACGTTGCAGATAACCAGGACCTACACGAGCGCGGAGCTCCCAATTTTATATGGCCTCGCGAAGCAGTACGCGGTAAGCGACCGATGGTACTGCTCGATGCCGACGCAGACGAACCCTAACCGAGCCTTCTCTCTGTGCGGAACGTCGCTCGGAAGGCTGGTGAATGGCGGCTTCATACATGACGCCATTGAGCGGTACCACACGAAGACGATCTGGAACGCGCTGGCCACGCAGAACGTGTCGATGGGGATTTACTTCCACGAGGTATGGTACGACAACCAGTGCTTTACACAGTACACGTTCCCCTACATGAATCAGGTTAACACGCCCGGCTCGACGCTTCTGGAAATAGCTCAGATTGATGACGATTACTGCGGCTTCTATGCGCGCGCTCAGGCCGGCACTCTCCCCGCCTTTACCTACATCGAGCCGAAATGGGGCTATGGCGTCAGTTTCGATACCTGCGTACAGGGCAACGACTACCACCCGCCGACCGACGTGCGTCCGGGGGAGAAGCTGCTCTACGACATCTACACCGCGCTGAGGTCGAACGAGAAGGCGTGGGAGCACACGCTCCTGATAGTGACGTTCGACGAGCACGGCGGCACCTATGATCACCACTCGCCCCCATGGGGGGCGACGAATCCGAATGACCCTGAAAGCAGGAAGTCCCCGTTCAATTTCCACCTCTTCGGAGTCCGCGTGCCGACTCTGCTAATATCTCCGTACGTCTGGCCGAGCACCGTCTTTCGCGCGCCGGCAGAGAAGCCGCCCTACGATCACACGTCGACCCTTGCCACCCTGCTGCGCTGGAAGGGCATCGACCCGGCCAGGGCGGGCCTCTACGACCGCGTCGCGGTCGCGCCGACATTCGAAGGAGTCCTGAGCTCGACCATAGTCAATCCGGGCGTTGACCTGCCCGCCCCCGCGCACTCTGATGCAGTCAACAAGGATTCCAACCGCATACTCGAAGGCATCCCCGCCGCCGTCAAAAGATACATAGCGTTGAAGGCCAAAAGCCAGGATCACATGAGCCGGCTGGCCGAAGATTACCGACGCCATAGAGGGGCCTGAGCCATCGGCCCCTCGGCGCGCGACAAGCGACAAGGGCGCTTCGGTGGTTATTGATCCGGTTTTATGGATTTCGAAAGAGGGATCAGGAGTGGGAATGCGTTGCCGCCGGTAACTGACCCGCAGCCTGACACGCGCATTCAACCGATGGAGGAGCCGCTTTGCTTTACATGATCGTCGAGCATTTTAAGAATCAGGACCCCATCCCGGCTTACCGGCGCTTTCAGGATCGCGGCCGCCTCACCCCCGAAGGGTTGCGCTACGTGTCGAGCTGGGTGGACGTGAAGGTCGAAAGATGCTTTCAGCTTATGGAGACGGATGACCCCACACGCCTCGACGAATGGGTCGCCAACTGGAGTGACATCGTAGAATTCGAGGTCTACCCGGTCATCACCTCGAAAGAGGCCGCGGAAAGAGTCCTGCGCCGTGCTGAGTAGGACCGCATGCGCCCGAGCCCGCGGGTCAAAGCCGCCCGCGGGCCGGGTGATGCGACGAGTCAGGCGGAACGTCAGAGTGATTTGAGGAATTGAATCAGCGCGCGCTTATCAACCTCGCTCAGATTTTGAAAAGCGGTCCTCACGGACGCGGCCTCGTTGCCGTGGCGCAGTATCGCGTCCGTGAAGGTGAGCGACTGCCCGTCGTGCATCAGTCGCGTCCGCGTTCGGACTCCCCACAGAGGAGGCGTGCGCATCTTGTTGGCAGTCGTGGGGGCCGTCTCGACGATGCCGTCCCCGGTGTCCACGTCGTGCAGCAGGAAATCACCGAACGGGTGGATTATCTTGTTGCCCAGAGCCGCGGGCACCGTGAACGTGCCACCATTGATTGAAGTGCCGGGCGGCGCTGTGACGATGGTGCGGACGTGACACACGGCGCAGCCGATTGAATCGAACAGCCCGGAGCCCCGGACGATGTCAGGGTCCGGGTTGGAACTCGTCTCCGCGCCCGGCCCTCGCGGGGGCGCTTTCGTGGCCCTCATGAATCTGGCGAAAGCCTCGACATCCTGCCCGAACCCCTGTGCGCCTCCCGTGTCCTCCGGGTCGGCCACGGTGTCGAATGCGGCCACGGACCTGCCCAGAGACGTGTTCTCCGTCGGCTGAAGGGGGCTGGTTATCCCCATCTCTGTGATGTACGCGGCGGCGGAGAAGTGCATCAGGCTCGCAATGGAATTCTTCCAGCTGAAACGCGCGACGCGCGTAGAGCCGGGGGCTTCGAGGACGGGCACAACGTTGACCTGCCCGCGCATGCCGAAAGGCTGGCTGTTCGATATGTTGATCAGGGTCTGGTCCTCTATCGCCTCGACGAACCCGTTGCCGAAGGTGTTGAGCGAAGTGCGAAAAGTCTGGACCGGTTGATCGCCATCGCCCCTCCAATCGGGCGACTGGTCGGCCGCCGCCACGTTGGTGAGTCGAGTCACGAGCGCTCCGTCGAAATCCATGACGTAGACTTCGTTGTTGCCGTCCCGGTTGGTTTGGAAAGCGATCTGGTTGCCATCCGGCGAAAAGACCGGCTGCGTGTCGAAGGCCAGGTTATTGGTGAGCCGCGTCTGGCCCGTCCCATTCGCGTTCATAACGTAAATCTCTTCGTTGCCGTCGCGCTGGCTCGCGAATGCTATCTTCTGCCCGCTCGGCGACCAAGCGGGCGTCTGTTCGGAGGCGGCGTTATTAGTCAGCCTCGTCTGGTTCGCCCCGTTCGCGTCCATCACGTATATCTCGCCGTTCCCGTCGCGGAAACTCCAGAAGGCTATCTTCGTCCCGTCGGGCGACCATGCGGGCTGGGCGTTCCTCCCGACGGTGGTCAGCTGAGTCACCGAGCCCCCGTTGGTGTCCATCGTGAACACCTGATTGAAGCCGTTCACCAGACGGGTGAAGGCGATCTTATCGTTGTTGGGCGACCATTTCGGCTGCTGGTCGGCGAGGATGATGTTGGTGAGCCTCACGAGGTTCGTGCCATCTCTCGAAATCTTGTAAAGCTCGGCGTTGCCATCGCGGAAGCTGCTGAAGACGACCTGACTGCCATCGGGCGACAGCGACGGCTCGATGTCCTGATTGGAGTGGTTGGTTATGTTGGTCTGCCCCGTACCGTCGGGGTTCATCGCGTATATCTCCCCGTTGCCGTCCCGTGTGCTCGTGAAGACCATCTTGGTCGGCGGCGGGACCAATTCCTGTACCCTCGCGTTGATGGCGTTGTCCTGAATGACTGACCCTCCGGGCGCGGCGACGAAATTCCCGAACGGGTCGACGTGGCCCGCCCTCAACTCCGTGACCTGACTGATCGCCCCCGTGACCGGGTTGCGGTGGCACTCGGAGCACGACTGCGCGTTGAAGGTCGGCCCCAGCCCGTCGGCTATCTCCTCGCGCCCTTCGAATGCGGCGCGGTCCTGATCGTGCGTGGCCTGGTCCACGAGCCCGTTCGTCCCGTTATCAAAACCCGTCGGGGCTTCGGCGAGCGACTGGCCGCTGACCGTGCCGGTCATGGCGGCCTGCGTCACTAAAGTGGCTATGAAGATCAACACAGTGAGAAGCTTCAAGTACCTCATCTCTTATCTCCTTCCATGGCGGAAGCCTTTAGACACACCCCGCCCGGAACAGGCCGAGCCTGCTGAAGCGGGAGCTGTTCGTTTGAAGTTCCCCGTACCCGAGTTGCTCGTAGAGTGGCCGGTATTCAGATGAATGGGTCAGATTAATCATTCATCGCTTACCGGATTATTTGTGAGTAGTGAATTCCTGAATCAGCCTTACCACAGGCTCGCACATGTGAGCCGAAACTCAGGGGCGCTTAGCTTTTTTCGTCATGTCGTTGCTGCATTCCATACCCTTTGGGTATGATGGCTTCGACGTATCTCTGAACCAATAAAGTGACATTCATGACGCAGCACGGCTATTGCAACATTGGTTCCAGAACCGCCCGCTCTTCATGTGTGAAATTTATCTCAAAGCCATACTGTGTAACATTAGCTATATTGCCTCACGGGTGAGAAAAAAATACCCATGCCGTATCGGAGGGATAAAAGATGAAGAAACTTTTCGCCGCGTCTCTGCTCGTCCTCGTTTCGGTCTCCCTGGCTCACGCTCAGGGGGCTTTGCAAATCTCTTTGAAAAGTGGCAGTGAAAAGGAGAATCAAAAGAAGGCCCAGATCGAGAGGCTGCTCAAGCAGTACGATCTCTCGAAATGGCTCTTCACCAAAAGCGTGCTGATCGATGAGCAAACGGGCATCCCGCACAGCCACCCGGTCTTGACCTTAAACGCTGATGAACTGGACGACGACCCGCGCACGCTCGCGACGTTCATCCATGAGCAGATTCATTGGTTCGGGGATGCCAATCGCGCGGGCGTAGAGAAGGCCATCGAAGAACTGAAGATGATGTACCCGCAGGCTCCGGGCGGCCCTCCGGAGGGGGCCAGGAACAGCTACTCGACCTACCTGCATCTGATCGTGTGCTACCTTGAGTATCAGGGAATGAAGGAACTGGTAGGGAATGAGAAGGCGAAGCAGGTCATAGAGGCGTCGTCGAAGAGGTTCTACAAGTGGATATACCGGACCGTGCTGAGCGACGAGGCGAAGCTCAGAGCGGTGGTTGAAAAGCACGGGCTGAAGATATAAGGTGCGGGCGTCAGGCCCGCGGCCTTCCGTGCCGAAAGGCCGGCCGGCCGAGAAAGGGAGGACCCGATGCAGGTAATCAGAAAGCCCGGACCGTATGACGTGATCGTGATCGGGTCCGGCGCATCCGGCGGCATGGCGGCATGGAACCTCACGCGGAAAGGCATAAAGGTTTTGTTGCTCGACGCGGGCCAGCGGTTTAAGAAGGCCGATTTCTGGACGCACGTATTCCCCTACGAGTACCGCGAGCGAATCCGCAGGGGCGAGCGCCCTCCGAACTTCTTTTTAAACACTAAAGAGCAGCCTTACCTCAGCTCCCCGGACCGGCCTTTCGACCTCGTCCGCGTCTGGGGGACGGGCGGCAAGACGAACGTGTGGGGGAGGGTGAGCCTCAGATACTCCGACCTCGATTTCAAATCCGCCGAGCGGGACGGCTGGGAGATCCCGTGGCCCATCAGCTATGAGGATGTCGCCCCGTACTACGACAGGGTCGAACAGCTCATAGGAGTGTGCGGCGGGGACGATCACTCCGACGCGCTTCCGGGGAGCAGGTATCATCTGCCGCCTCCGAACCTCCGATGCGGGGAGGCCCTGCTGAAGAGGGCGGCGGGGCGGCTAGAGATTCCCGTAGTCAACGTGAGAAGGGCGGTGCTCACGCGCCATCACAATGGATTCGCGAGGTGCCATTACTGCGGGCGATGCGGCGACGGGTGCGACACGTCCAGCTTTTTCAACGCGGCGGATTATCTCATCGACCCGGCGTCGAAGACCGGAAGGCTTGAGATAAGAAACAACGCCGTGGTCGCGCGCATTCTGGTCGACGGGAAGGGGAAAGCGAGCGGCGTCCAGTACTTCGACAGGCACACCAAAAAAGAGTATCAGGCCCGCGCGCGGGTGGTCGTGCTCGGGGCGTCCTGCGTGGATTCGACGAGGATCCTGCTGAACTCGAAGTCGGACATATTCCCGAACGGGATAGGCAACGGGTCAGACGTGGTCGGCAGGTACCTGTGCGAGCAGGTGCGGATCAACGTTAAGGCGTTTCTGCCCGACCTGTACGGGCGGCAGCCCACCAACGATGATGGGATCGGAGGCGAGCACATCTACCTGCCCCGCTTCAACCACCGGGGCGCAAAGCGGGACTACCTGCGCGGGTTCGGCATACAGTTCTGGGGGACGGGCTGCGTGCACACTCACGCGAGCCACTTCGCGCATGACTTGCCGGGGTTCGGCCCCGAGTTCAAGAAAGACGTTCGGAGTCATTACCCCGCGTACGTGGAGCTGCACCCATTCGGCGAGACGTTGCCTCGGCCCGAAAACCGCGTGACGACCGAGGGCTCTCCCCTCGATCAGTACGGCGTCCCCATAGCCAGAATCTCTTACTCCACCGGCGAGAATGAACGCATGATGGTCTCCGAAATGTACGACACCGTGGAGATGATATTAAAAGAAGCGAAGGCCGAGATGTTTGATTTCGAGAGAGGGAAGACCGACAGGAACGGCTCCGCCATTCACGAGCACGGCACGTGCCGCATGGGGGATGACCCGAAGAGGTCTGCCCTGAACAAATTCAACCGGATGCACGAAGTCGAGAACCTGTTCGTCGTGGACGGCAGCGCCTTCACGACCGCGTCAGAGAAGAACCCCACGCTCACTATTCTGGCCCTGGCGTGGCGGGCTACCGATTACCTTGCGGACCAGATGCGCAAAGGCGATCTGTGAAAGAGCGATGAGGTAAATAAGGGTGGCGGCATAACGCTCCGATTAGTTTAGGAAGTGGGTGTGTAAGATAGTATACTGGCCCAATCATCGAGAAAGGAGCGACCTATGCTAAGAAAGCTGGTACTGCTGAGCATTCTCGTGCTCACTGTTGCCCTTCCTTCTTTTCCCACGAACACCCTGCGTGCCCAGAGCGCCACCCCGATTTCTGTTTACGGCGCGTGGCATGCGGGCAACGATTTTTGCACCTGGGCCAGCGTGCGGGACATGACCGATTTCGACAACAAAAACCGCTGGCTTGTCGACAGAGGCAATGGCAGCCCGTCCGTCAATCTGGTCGTGCTCGCCTTCGTCCACCCGCTCAAGCTGCTCAATAAAACGACCGACGCCGGGACTTTGGATGGCGTCCCGAGAGGGATGACGCAGGAGGTCGTAAATTATTTTAAGAGCCGGGGCATCCGCGTCATGCTCTCCATAGGCGGCATCACCTACACCGACGGCTGGAATCAAGCTCTGGCGATTAACCCTACGCAGTTCGGGTTGAACGCGGCAGAGGTGGCTCAACGTCTGGGCGTCGGCATCGAAATCGATTACGAAGAGAACATGAACCCTAACCTTGACGGGCTACAGGCATTCATCGACGCCTACCGCTCGGTCCTGCCATACGACGTGAGCGGGAATAACCATGCCGCGCGCCTGACGATAGACCTTGCCGCCGGGGACCGCTGGCTGATCCCCCTGACCCGGAAGGCCACCGCCGACTGGCTCAACACGACCACGCCCGTGCTCGACTACGCCAACGCGATGGTGCCGAGCAAGCAGCCCACTAACGCCGCCACCGCTCAAGCCAACTGGCAGGAGCACGTTGACGGTAAGCCGCAGTTCGACCCGCCGATCCCTCCGCTCGCCCCGGCAAAGTTCACCGGAGCGCTCTACATCGTCACGGGCACGAGGGCCGCGCCCGAATGCACGACGTTCGGCAGCTCCCTGATAAACTCGACCGGGAACTACGTTCGGACCGTAGCGCCCAACGGGGCCGGGACGACGAACGGCATGCTCGGCTACATGTTCTGGGCGGCCGAGTGCCCGTCCACCCGGCGCGTCTGCACGACACCTCCCAACAGCTGCCAGGGCGGAGTCGGGGTCGGCGCGACGACCTACAACATCCCCGTGCCGATGCCCGCCCTCCGCCAGAATTAAGAGCAGGGCGGGGGGGCGCCGAGGCGGGGTTGATTACAGAAAAGATCGAGGGCCGGACATTACTGCCCGGCCCTCGGCGCAATCGCGGACCGCTTCGATCTTTACTTCGGCATCTCGACGGGTTTCCCGGCGATTATGATGGGAGCGTTGTGCTTCTTCAGCGTCTCGTTCAACTGCGGGACGCCCTGCGAGATATATTTGGTAGCTTCGGGGACCTTCTGGTTGAACTCCGCTTGCAGCTCGGCGAAGTGGGTCTTCTGAGGGTTGGTCGGGGCCGCGTTCGTCCCGTCAATCGTGAACAGCAGCCCCCTCAGGCGTTCGGCCAGTTGCGACGAGCCGCTGAATCCGAGCGTCTGGCCCTGCGGCCTCGCGAGGCTGTTCAGAAGGGAGTCGACCCGCTTCTTGTTTTCTGAGAGCGCGTCGGTCAGCTCTTTCGGGGCGTCTGGCATGCGGTCCTTCACGGTCTTTTCGATCTGCTCGATCTGCTCCTTGACGCTGTCGAGCGCGCGGAGCGTTTCGTTGGTCGTAGATTGCATGTCCCGCAGCTTGACCGTCATGTCGTGCGCGTTCTGCAAGTCCGCCGCGTTGACCGTGACCGTCGGGTCCATCCTGACCTCGACCCGCTTCTCAAGGCTCTTGTCCCCGACCATCAGCCTGACCGTGTAGGTGCCGGGCAGGACCTGCGGCCCCACGGGGCTTTGAAAGAACGGAGGGGCGTCGGCGGCCGGCGGCCGCCTGAGCTTCGGCCCGGTGTAGCGCAGGTCCCACGTCGCGCGGTTGAAGCCTTTCTCCTTCGACACCTGAGTGATCTCCCGGATCACCTTGCCGCCGCCGTCTAGCACCTGAATCTTCACGGGGGTCTTTTCGTCCACCTTGTTCCTGAGATGGTAAGTGATCAGAGCGCCCGCGGGAGGGTTCGGCCCCGCGAACACTTTGTCGCCGATGCCGTACCGCGTGAACCTCGTCGTGTAGCGCAGGGCCGGGCGGATGTCGAACAGGTGCGCGTCCGCGGCCATCACCGTCTCGCTCATCTGCTGGATCGGCGTCGCGTCGTCGAATATCCAGATGCTCCGCCCGTGCGTGCCAAGGATCAGGTCATTCTCTCTCGGGTGGATGAAGATGTCGTGCACGGGCACGTTCGGCAGGTTCTTCAGGTTGAGGGGCACCCAGTTCTTCCCCCCGTTGTACGAGGCGTACAGCCCGAGCTCGGTCCCCGCGTAAAGCAGATTCGTGTTCTTCGGGTCCTCGCGAACGATCTGCACGTAGGCCTTGTCGGGCAGGTTGCCCGATATATTGGTCCAGTTGCGCCCCCCGTCCGTGGTCTTGAAGATGTAGGGGCGGAAGTCGTCGAACATGTGGCGCTCGAAGGAGACGTACGCCGTGTTCTCGTTCACGCGCGAAGGCTCGACGTGAGAGACGGGAGAGTTCGCGGGCATGCGCGGCACGTTCTTAGTCAGGTTGGTCCATGTCCTGCCGCCGTCGGGAGTCACCTGCAGGTTGCCGTCGTCGGACCCGGCCCATATCTGGCCCGCGCGCAGGGGCGATTCGCCGAGGCTTATGATCGTCGTGTAATACTCGGCGGTCGTGTTCTCCAGGGCGATGGGCCCCCCGGCGTCCTTCTGTTTCTCCTTGTCGTTGGTGGTCAGGTCGGGGCTGATCGCTTCCCACGACTTCCCGAAGTCCGTGGACTTGAAGACCACGTTGCCCCCGAAATAAAGCGTGTTCTTGTCGTGGGGCGACAGGACAATCGGCGCGTTCCAGTTGAACCGGTATTTCACGTTCGCGGCGGGGCCGCCGCCCCCGTCCCTCTCGTCGACGACGGTCGACTGCTGCTCGCGCGTGCGCAGGTCGGTCCTGACGACGCTGCCGCCCTGAGACTCGGAGACGTAAAGCTCCGGGTCGTCCGGGTGATTGAAGACACGGAAGCCGTCGCCGAAGCTCACCATCCTCCAGTCGTCGTTCAGTATGCCGTCGGGCTCGCGGGTCCGGCTCGGGCCGGTCCAGCTCCCGTTGTCCTGCAACCCGCCCATCACGTTGTAGAAGGGGAGCCGGTTGTCCGCGTAGACGTGATAGAACTGGCCGAGCGGCATGTTGTTTATGTAATCCCAGTTCGCGCCCTGGTCGTGCGAGACGGCGAAGCCCCCGTCCTGCCCCTGCCACATCCGGCTGGGATTCTTCGGGTCGATCCAGAGCGCGTGGTAGTCGATGTGGGTCTTCGGCGAGATCGCGCGGAACGTCCGCCCCCCGTCAATCGAGACGCTCAGTATCGACGCGACCGCGTAGACGCGGTTCTCGTTCGTGGGGTCGACCCTGAGGTCCGTGTAGTAGAACCCGCGCGAGACGATGTTGGTCGAGCGCGACACCTGCTGGAACGTCTCGCCCTTGTCTTCCGAGCGGTAGAGCGTGCCTTCCTTCGCCTCCATGATGGCGTAGACCACGTTCGGGTTGCTCGGGGCGACTTTGACCCCGATGCGGCCGATCATCTTCGGCAGGCCTTCGGTCAACTTCTTCCACGTGCGGCCGCCGTCTATGGATTTGAAGACGCCCCCCTTCTCCGAGCCGCTCCTGAAGGTCCACGGCTTCCGCTCGAAGCTCCACATCCCCGCGTAAAGGATGTTGGGGTTGCCGGGGTCGATGTCGAGGTCCGCGACCCCATGCTCCGGGTCGATGTAGAGAGTCTTCTGCCATGTCTTGCCGCCGTCGGTGGACATGAAGACCCCGCGCTCGGGGTTGGGGCCGAAGGCGTGGCCGAGGGCCCCGATGTAAATGATGTCGGGGTTACCGGGGTGGATGATTATGCGCGAGATGCGCTCCGTATCTTTCAGCCCCATGTGCTGCCAGGTCTTGCCGCCGTCGTTCGACTTGTAGACCCCGTCGCCGAACGAGACGCTGTTGCGCGTGTTCGATTCGCCGGTCCCCACCCAGATGACTTCGGGGTTGTTCGGCTCAAGCGCGATGTCCCCGATGGAGAAGGTGTTCTGGCGCTCGAAGATGGGCTTCCAGGTGACCCCGCCGTTGGTGGTCTTCCACAGGCCGCTCGACCCGGTGGCCGCGTAAACGATGTTTGGGTTTCCGGGAACGCCCTCGACATCGGTCGCGCGCCCGCCCATGTTCGAAGGGCCGATGCTGCGCCATTCGAGGCGCTCGAAAGTATTCCCCTCAAGTGCCGGCCCCGAGCGGTCGCTCTGCGCGCTCGCGGCGGTGATCAGGGCAATAATTAAAAAACACACCGAGGGCAGTCGATGCTTAACCATTCCTATTCTCCTGTATCGATCTTCCACTGAGGATTGAGTCTGGAAGGATAAACCAACAGCCCCGCCACCGTCCATCCGCGATGGGCGATGATGGGCGACGGCGGGCGGCGGGAGGATTTCGGAACCTCGGCCTACTCCGTGATCATGGTGCCCGCGCCTTCGTCGGTGAAGACTTCGCGGAGCAGGGCGTTGCGCTTCGAGCCGTTGATGATGTGCGCGCTCTTAACCCCCCGCGTGACGAGGCGCGCGATGGCCGATATCTTCGGGAGCATCCCCGACGAGACGACGCGATCACGCACGAGCTTCTCGGCCTCTTCGACGGTCAGCCTCGATATTCTTGAAGACGGGTCTTCGACGTTCCTGAGTATGCCGTCCGTGTCCGTCATCAGTATCAGCTTTTCGGCCTGAAGGTGGACGGCGACTTCCGAGGCGATTGTGTCGGCGTTGATGTTGAAGATGTTCCCCTGCTCGTCCGCCCCGAGCGACGAGATCACGGGAATGTAGTCGTTGTCGAGGAGCAGTTTGAGGAGCCGCCCGTTGATCCCTACGACATCGCCGACGTGCCCGAAATCGACGGCTTCGGTCTCCCCGGTCTCCTGGTTGTGAATGTTTTGGACGGCGCGGCGGCGGGCCTGAATCGTGTTGCCGTCGACCCCCGACATGCCTACGGTCTCCGCGCCCGTCCGCCTGAGCGCGGAGAGGATGTCCGTATTGATCTGCCCGGCGAAGACCATCTTCGCCACTTCGAGCGTGTCGGTGCTGGTCACCCGCCTGCCGTTGACGATCCTCTGCTCGATGCCGAGCCGCTCGGCCACTTCCGTAAGCTGCTTGCCTCCCCCATGAACGACGGCCAGCCGTATGCCCACCTGCTGGCAGAGCGTGATCTCTTCGGCGAGGGAGTAGAGCTTTTCGGAATCCTCCGTGATCTTTCCCGAAAGCTTCACGACGAATATGCGATTCTTGAAACGCTGGATGTAGGGCAGCGCCTCGCGCAGCAGATCGAGCTTCTCTTTCATCATGGCGACCCTCTAAAGAATCGAAGCGAGCACGGCCTTCTGGACGTGCAGGCGGTTTTCGGCTTCGTCAATCGTGGCGTTGCGCGGGCCGTCCAGCACCCCGTCGGTCACGACCACGTTTCTGCGCACGGGCAGGCAGTGCATGAACCACCCGTCTCGGGTGAGGCCCATCAGGCCCTCGTCGATGCGCCACTGCCTGTAATTAGCGCGCACGCGAATGTCTTCTTCCGGCCTGCCGTAAAACTCTTTCCCGCCCCAGCTCTTCGCGTAGACGACCCGCGCGCCGGAGCAGGCTTCGCGCTGGTCGCGGGAGACATGCACGCGGCCCCCGGAGCCTTCGGCCGCCCGCGCGATCTCCGACATGGCCTCCTCCCCGAGGTCGTACTCGGGGGGGCAGGCGATGGTCAGGTCGAGCCCCATCTGCGCCGCCACCAGGGCGAAAGAGTTGGGTACGGCCATCGGGAGCGGCTTCGGGTGATACGCCCACGAGAGGGTCACTTTATCCCCGCCGAACGGGCCGATCTTTTCGCGCATCGTCATCGCGTCGGCGAGCGCCTGAAAGGGGTGGTGCCGGGACGATTCGAGATTGAAGACCGGCACGTCGCTGTGCCGCGCGAAGCCGCGCACGACCGGGTCGGCCATCTCCTCTTCATAGTCGAGCATCTCCGGAAAAGCGCGGACGCCGATGGCCGACACGTACCTGGAAAGCACTCTGGCGGCCTCTTTGATGTGTTCCGTCTTGTCGCCGTCCATCACGACGCCCTCGCGGTGTTCTAGGCTCCATGTCCCTTTGCCTACATCGAGCGTCACCGCGTTGCCCCCGAGGTCATGGATGGCTATCTCCATGGACGCGCGGGTCCGCAGGGAGGGGTTGAAGAAGACGAGGGCGACGCTGCGGCCCTTCAGGGTTTCGCCGTGTCCCTCGGCCTTGATCTTCGCCGCGAGGTCGAGCAGGCCCGTGAGCTCGTCGCGCGAGAAATCGGCCGTGCTCAAAAAATCTCTCCCCTTTAAATTCATCCTAACCCTTTGAACAGACTGCGAACGGTTTTACCTTGCGGAGTCGCGCGTCCCGACTCTACAGCTTTATACCCGACAGCTCTTCGAGGAAGAGGTCTATCTCGGGCTTGCGGAGCGTGAGCGGCGGCAGCAACCTCAGGACGGTCGCGTCGTCCGACAGCCCCGTGATGATCTTCCGGTCGAGGAGCGCCTGCTGCACTGGCTTCGCGCCGCCCCCCTTGAATTTAATCCCCACGAGGTACCCGAGCCCGCGCACCTCTTCAACGTCCGGGTGCTTCGCAAGCTCCGAATGCAGGTACTCAGAATTCGCGCGCACGTTCTCAAGCAGATTCTCTTCGATGATTATGTCGATGGTCGCTTCGAGGGCCGCCGCCGCGAGCGGCCCGCCCCCGAACGTGGTGCCCAGGTCGCCGGTCTTTATCTGCCCGGCCGCCGCTTCCGACATGAGCACCGCGCCCATCGGCACCCCGCTGGCGATTGACTTCGCGAGCGTGATCATGTCCGGCACGACTCCGAAACGGCCCGCGAAGAAATGCTCGCCGGTCCTGCCCATCCCGGTCTGCACCTCGTCATAGATGAGCATTGCGCCCGCTTCGTCGCACAGCCCGCGAAGCCCTTTGTAAAACTCCGGCCCCGCCATCCTGACCCCGCCCATCGACTGGATCGGCTCAAGGATGACGCCCGCCGTCCGGTCGTCGATCAGGCGCGAGACGGAATCGAGGTCGCCGAACCGCGCGTACTCGTGCCCTTCGAGAAGGGGGAAGACGCCCTCCCGGTACTTCTCAAGCCCGGTGGCCGAAAGCGAGCCTGGAGTGCGGCCGTGAAATCCGCCCTCGAACGAGACGATCTTCACCCTGCCGGTGATCTTGCGCGCGATCTTCAATGCATTCTCATTCGCTTCAGTGCCGGAGTTGACGAAGAAAGCTTTGCTCAATTTATCGGGCGCGATCTCCACGAGCTTCTTCGCCGCCCGCGCCCGCGCGTCGTTGTAGACGAGGTTCGAATAAAAGATCAGGCGGCCCGCCTGCTCGGTCAGTGCCCGCACGACCCGAGGGTGGGAATGGCCCGTCGAAACGACCGCGTGGCCCCCGTATAGATCGAGGTAGCGGTCGCCTTCGCTCGTGTAGACCCACACGTCCTGCCCGCGCTCGATCACGAACGGGAATTTTTTGTAGGTCGCGACCTGGTACCGGTCTTCGCTGTCGAATACGCCCGTGGTCTTAGGTTGAGAGGTCAATGCGATTCTCCTTCAGGGTCAGGGCTTCGGGATCAGGGATTGCTCCCCGGTATGATCAGGCCCGTCGTCTCTTCGATGCCGAACATCAGGTTCATATTCTGCACGGCCTGACCCGCGGCCCCTTTGACCAGATTGTCGAGGGCCACGAAGACGATCACCGTGTCGCGGCTCGCGGCCCACCCGATGTCTACGAAGTTGCTGTTCTTAACCCAGTTGATGTCGGGAGAGCCTTCGACCTGCCGGATGAAGAACTCGTTGCCGTAAAATTCGCGGATCACCTCGCCCGCTCGCTCGCGGCCCAGGGGCTCGCCCGTCGTGATGTAGATCGTCGCGAAGATGCCGCGCACCACCGGGATCGAATGCGTCTGCATCACGAGGCTGCCGGTCGCGGCCCACTCCCTGTTGACCGAAGCGAGCAGTTGCTCGACCTCCGGCTGGTGCTGGTGCTCGAACATCTTGTAGGCGTAAAAGCTGTTCGCGCGCTTCGGGTGATGCGTGTTGGCCGCCGGTTTCGCGCCGGACCCGGACGAGCCGGTCTTGAGGTCCGCGATGACCTTACCCGATGCGAGGCCCGAGGCCACGAAAGGGTAGAGGCCCAGTTCGAGCGCGGTCGCGAAGCATCCGGGGTTCGCGATGGCCCTCGCCTTCTTTATCCGCTCGCGGTTGACTTCCGTGAGTCCGTAAACGAAATCGCTCTGGGCGTCCATCCGCGTGTGCGGCCGGCCATAGAACTTCTCGAATGCCCGCGCGTCGCTCAGGCGGAAGTCGCCCGAAAGATCGATCACCTTGACGCGCCGGTCGATGCGGGGGGCGACCTCCATCGCCTGCCCGTGAGGCAGCGCGAGGAAGACGCAGTCGAGCCCCGCAAGCCCTTCGATCTCGTCGGGGCCGGGCATCGGGCTGAAGCTCAGGCCGGTGAGCTTCGCGAGGTTCGGGTGGACCGCGTCCACCCGCTTGCCCGCGTGCTCTCCGGCCGTGACCAGCTTCACTTCGACTTCGGGATGGAAGAGCAGGATGCGGAGCAGCTCGCTGCCGCCGTACCCCGAGCCCCCGAGAATGCCTACATTGACCACTTCGCTATCCTCTCCTTGATCAGGCTGGCGAGGTGCTCGCCCTCGTTCATGGCGTTGGCCGCCGGGAGGCTGAACTCGCCCCTGACGTAGTCCGCGCCCATCTTCGAATCGGTGACCGGGCCGGACACCACGTCGATCCGGACCCCGCGACTCGATAGCAGCTCCCGGCCCCCCCACGTCCCGACGAAATCGCTGGCGCAGAAGACCAGGGCGGCCGTCGCCCTCATCAACTCCTCGTCTTCGAAGATCGTCTCGACTCCGTAGCCGCCAAGGATGCCGTCCCCGAGCTCGATTATTATGGCGTCCGGGTCGGACTCGTTGAGCTTCGAGATGATGGCCTTCGACACGGGGGCGAGGTCCGAGACCCCGACCGTCGAAGGCAGCCCGCAGTCGAGGAAGCTCATGGTCCTGATCGCCCCGTGGTCCTGCATGTTCAACGTGTCGCGCAGGCAGGCGACGCCTGCGAGCTTGGCCGCGGCGACGCGCATGCCGGAGCGGGAGAGGTGCTTGATGATCTCCGTGACCGCGTAGGTCTTTCCCGAGTTCATGCACGTGCCCGCGACCAGGACGAGGGGCGCGGTCCGCCCGAGCGATTCGACCTGAGGGACCGCGCTCTCCGATATATTTAGTATCCGCCCGTCGCGCACGGGCATGCCGATCACTTCGACTTCGATGGCGCTGGTCAGGCTGTGATGGTGCCCGAGGCACTGGCCGATCAAGCCCCCCAGGTTGAGGATGTGAAGCCGGTCCCCGGCCTTCACGGTTTGAGGCACGTCGCCCACGAATCCCTTAAGAGCGCGGCGATAGCCGAGCACCCCGACCACTACGTCTCCGGGGTTGATCTTCGCCATGCGGCCCGTGACAAGTTCGAGCGTGTTATAGCTCGCGTTGTCGGTGAGGGTGCGCACGACGACCACGTTCCCCGCGCGCGCCTCGCAGTCGGTCGTTACCGCCAGCTCGTGCGCGAGCCCAAGGTTCACGGTCGAGGAGGCTATCTTGTCCGCGCGCACTACCGAGATGTTCGTCTCGGGGACCGCGAGAGTTGATCCTAAAATTCCTGCCGCCCGCGTGTTCATTTCGTCCCGCTCCTTTCACCCCTCAGGGCCTTGTTCCTGAGCCTCAGCCGCAGGGCGTTCAGCTTGATGAAGCCCTCGGCGTCGCGCTGGTTGTAGACGGTGTCGCGCTCGAAAGTGGCGAACTCTTCGGAGTAGAGAGACCGGGGCGACCGCCGCCCCGCGACGATGCAGTTGCCCTTGTAAAGCTTGATCCGCGCGACCCCAGTAACGTCTTTCTGCGTCTCGTCCAGCAGCGCTCGAATGGCTTCGAATTCGGGGCTGTACCAGAAGCCGTAGTAGATCATCTCGCTGACGCGCGGGCCGAGCGAGTCCTTGAGGTGCGCGACCTCTCGGTCCAGAGTGAGCGACTCGACGGCCCTGTGCGCGGCTTGCAGGACGGTGAGTCCGGGCGTCTCGTACACGCCTCGGGACTTCATGCCGACGAACCGATTTTCGACGAGGTCCACGCGCCCGACCCCATGCTCGCCCGCGACCCGGTTGAGCCTGTCGAGCAGGGAAGCGGGCGAGAGCCTTTCCCCGTCGACGGAGACCGGCACCCCCTCTTCGAACTCGATCTCGACGTAGACGGGCTCATCGGGCGCGTCCTCCGGGGAGCGCGTCAGGATGAAAATCTCCGGCGGCGGCTCGGCCCACGGGTCTTCGAGGATGCCGCCCTCGTAGCTGATGTGCATCAGGTTCCGGTCCATCGAGTAGGGCTTCTCTTTCGTCGCGACTATCGGGATGGAGTGGCTCTCGGAGTAAGCAATAAGATCGGACCGGGATTTGAACTCCCACTCCCGCCATGGCGCGATCACCCTGATGTCCGGCTCAAGGGCGTAATAAGTTAGCTCGAATCTGACCTGATCGTTCCCCTTGCCCGTCGCGCCGTGGGCCACCGCTTCGGCCCCTTCCGCGCGCGCGATCTCGATCTGCTTCTTCGCGATGAGGGGGCGGGCGAGAGACGTGCCGAGCAGGTAAACGCCTTCGTAAAGGGCGTTGGCTTTCAGCGCGGTGAAGACGAAGTCGCGGACGAACTCTTCGCGCAGGTCCTCGACGTAAATCTTCGACGCCCCGGTCGCGAGGGCCTTCTCTTCGAGCCCCCCGAGTTCTTCGGCCTGCCCAACGTCCGCGGCGAAGCAGACGACTTCGCACCCGTAGGTCTCCTTGAGCCATCTGAGGATTACCGACGTGTCGAGCCCGCCCGAGTAAGCCAGCACCACCTTGTTTATCTTTTCAGTCTTCATCTCTCTCCTGAACCCAGTTCCGGACCGGCAATAGTGCAAAAAAAATCCCCGCCTCTCCGGCCTGCTTCGACGCGCGGGCGACTGGGCCGGGTTGGCGAAGAGCCTTGAGGATCGAATCACCAGGACCAGAGGGTCGTGGCAGATGACCTCGAATCAACGCGCGCCGAGCGCCGCTGCTTGCGCCCCGTGCGCGTGAAGAGCTTGACGATCTTCCTGATGGCTATGCGTTGGGCGGGCAGATTCTTGACCGCGATGAGTATTGTGTCGTCCCCCGCGACGGTGCCGACGACCTCATCGATGTTTGCGCGGTCTATCGCCAGGGCCGCCGGCTGAGCCTGCCCGACTTCGGTCCTGATGACGATCAGATTGTCCCCCGCCGTGTCGATGCCGAGCACCGGCCCGGCCGCCGCGAGCGCGGGCTTGGGGCTCGTGTAGTAACCGTCCGGCTTCGAAAGCCCGAGCTCGGCTATGTCACGCGACACGCTCGACTGAGTCGCCCGCACCCCGCGCTCGGAAAGCGCCTCGGCGAGCTCCTGCTGCGTAGCCACCTTCCTGGCGCTGATTATCCCTAAGATCTCCTGTTGCCTCTTCTTTTTCATAATAAATATGCAAAATCTCTGCATATATTCTGCATAACCAAATAATAGATGCATACAATAGCACGCGAGTTCGCCCCGGTCAATCATTTTTGCCCGCTGCTGGTAATGGGGCAAATGTAGCTGTATGTAGAAGGACACATTACTTGCTCAACGGGGACACATATTTTGCTCAACTGATTTATATGAGCAATTCTCCGCAAGTAATTTAAATTAAAAAATTTATTGAAATATTTGATTGAAGTTTAGCCGGAAAATGGCCGTTGGATTTTCTTCGTGATTTGTCGAAGAAAAGTGCCTCAAGTTTTTTGTTTTCTTGAGATTATAAGAATGGCCGTTGGATTTTTAAGCTGTCCGCTGGATTGGCCGTTGGATGGCCGTTGGATTAAGGGCACTACGTAGACTTGATCAGTTCAACTTATTCGGCCTTTTTCTTATCACGATTTGATAAACTTATTAATTGTTTCGTTAAATAATTCTTGATCACTTCAAGTTTACGCTCTTCTATTTCATCTCTTAATCGTTCAAGATTTTCTGCCGATTCTACTATTTTGGGTCCTTCTCCGGTTAAAAGCCAATGAAGTGAAACTCCGGTAAGCTCACTAATCTGTAACAAGCGGTCAAGGTCAGGATGAGTTTCACCGCGTCCCCATTTATATACGGCTTGCCTTTTAACCCCTAATCTACCC
The DNA here is from genome assembly GCA_035634255.1 of Blastocatellia bacterium. Lineage (GTDB taxonomy): Bacteria > Acidobacteriota > Blastocatellia > UBA7656 > UBA7656 > DATLMR01. Next base: position 21,164 of record DASQDI010000157.1, on the reverse strand, counting down.
GCTACTACTTCGATAGATATGCCTCCAAAAGCTTCTTTCAAACGCGCCAGAAATGATTGGGGTTCGAATTGACTAGCCAAGTTTCCTCGCTGGGCACTTTCTTATTGACTAATGTATCCAACTAGGATACATTCTCTCTGCCTTGACGAACGTCAAAAGGAGGATATCAGATGGCAACAGATTTTAGAATCTCTCTGCCTACTAAATCTACACCCCTCAGGCTGACCAGTGATGACATCAAAATTCTACTCTTCAAGAGACGAGTCACTATTACAATGATGGCCGAAGCCATTGGAGAAAAACGCACTACCACATCGATGGTCCTTCACGGTCATAGTCATTCCTTAGCAGTTCGCCAAAAGATCACACAATACATCACACAACTGCTTATACAACACCCTCAATCAGGGCGCAAACATAAAGCACAGGCAGCTTAACAGGAGAACACTCATGAAGTCTTTAGCTCTTCTCCTTGATAGTGAATTCCACAGAGTTGCTAAAGCAGAAGACATCTCTATGGAGCAACTCGTCAGCGAAGTATCTATACTGACAGAATACACCACCAGGCAGATTTATAACTTCAGAAGCGGCAAATGGGATATCCCTTCTTCAATCCTTCCTGTCCTCTGCAAGAGATTCAACAGCCTCGTGCTCTTGAATCTACTCGAAGACGAGATTAAGGAACAGCCGGTTGTTATCTCTGATACTGATGATATCCCGCAATTATCAATAGAGACTCTGGGTGAGATTTGCACTCACCACTACAACTTGCTCGACATAATTAACGGAGGGCGAGATTTAGACAGGAACACTCTCGTTGAGATCGAAGAAAAAACCGAACGGATAGTTCAGCGAGAGCGAGCCTTATTTCGGCTGCTGGAAAGAGCGTATGAGCGGCAGCAGGAATTGAAGCGGGGGCAAGCCTAAATGAGTAAACGACCATCTCTGGATGCAGGCGGGAGTAACCATCAGTCAACAGAGCTTATTAACTTCACAGGCTAAGGGTTGAATCGTTGAGGCGAATATGCTGGTGGATGTGAGAAAGCTAATCGAAGCGACCGGTGTTAGCGACCGGACTATTCGACGCAAGATCAAAGAGAAAAAGTGGAGAGCCACCGACCTGACGGAATGTGCCCCAAATGGTCGCCCTTACAAATGCGTGCTACTCGAAGATCTACCTCCCAAGCTCCAGATGAAGTGGCAGCTCTATATAGACAGGCTCAACGCCGAAATCTTGCCCGGGCAAGCCGAAGAGGAGGAGCGAAAGGCCCACGAGCGCAGCGCCAGGCTTGAGCGCGGCCTCGCCCGCATCCCTCCTGACGAGCGCGACCGCTGGATCTCGGAACTCAATCGCCTCGCCGCCATCATAGAGCGGTTCGACTCCCTCTCACCCAAGCAGACAAAACATCCTTCTTCCGGCGAACTCGTGTTCACCAAGGCAGTGTTCGAGCTGTGCAGAGAGGCCGCCTGCACTGACCAGGTCATCCTCGCTCGCACTCCTTCAAGGGGCGCTCCCCCTTCCCCTCACACCCTCACCCGCTGGCTCCGCTCTTATCGGGAAGACGGCCTCATTGCTTTCCTCCGCTCTCATTCCACTGCGCCTATCGATAAGCCCGACCGCAGGAAGGTTCGGCTCTGCAAAGAGGCCGCCGACTTCATCAACTCCAACTGGCGCACCAGGCGCAGCCCCAAGACCCTCTATGAATGCGTCAGGGACAAGGCCGAGCAGGAGGGCTGGGCAATCCCCAGCTACAAGTGGTTCCAGCGCCAGTACCGCAAGATCCCCAGGATCATCTACTCCCTCGTCTTCAAAGGCGAGAAGCACTACCAGTCAAACTTCGCACCCTACGTACCCCGCGACGCCAGCGACCTGGGGGCGCTTCAGCTGCTGTGCGGGGACCACAAGCAGAGCGACGTGAGCGTGCTGTGGCGGGACGGCAAGACCCTGCTCCGGCCCTGGATCACCCTCTGGCAGGATGTCAGAACGGGCCTCATCTGGGGCTGGCACGTAGACGTCACCCCGTCGAGCGCCACGATCGGCAGGGCCTACGCCCGCGGCGTCAGGGACTTCGGCGCTCAGCCCCCGGCCCGGCCCGAGACCGGCTACAAGAGTTACGTCTACACCGACAACGGCAGGGACTACAGGAGCCGCCACATGAACGGCAAGATCGAGGTCCATCACAAGGCCGCAAGCCTCAAGGGAGGCATCGAGTTCATCCGCCGTCACGAGCACATCGGCCTGTTCAACGACACGGACGTAGAGCAGGTGTTCGCCAGGGCCAGGAACGCCAAGGAGAAGCCCGTAGAGCGCACCAACGCAGACATAGCCCGCTGGGAGATGAACACGTTTGAAGAGTGGTGCGGCAACAGTACCGATACCAGGCCTGACAAGTGGCGGAAGCTATACGAACAGCACCTGAAGGCCAACAAGGGCAAAGGCAGGGTCAAGGAGTCGCCCTTCATAGGCTTCGACGAGTACGTGGAAGCGCTCGCGGGCTTCATCAGGGACTACAACCACAAGGAGCACACCAGGAGCGTGCTGGGCGGGGCGACGGTAGTTCCCATAGAAGAGTTCCAGCGGCTCTACACGACCCCTTACACGATCAAGGAGGAGACGCTCGCTTTGATCCTGATGAAGGCCGAGCGGAAGACGATAGGCAAGCTCGGGGTGGGGTGCTCCGCCGGGGCGAGCAGCTGGAGGTGGCAGCACCCTGCGATGAGCATCTACAAGGGCAAGAGGGTGGAGGTGCGCTACGACCCCAACGACCTGAGGACGGTGTGGGTGGTGCTGCCGGACGGGAACCTGTGCGAGGCGAGCTACTTCCCGCAGTCGGGCTACCTGACGCCGAACAAGCAGACGGCTGACCTGGTCAGGAGCACGATCAAAAGAGAGAAGAATATGGAGAAGACCTACCGCCTGGCGCTGGAGTCGCAGCTTCGGGGCGAGTCGGTAGAAGAGCGGTTGCAGCTGACGCACGACATCAAGCCGGTGGAAGCAGACGAGCGGGAGCAGGAGGAGGCGATAGGGGCGGAGCGGGGGGCGAGCGTGACCTTGCTGACGAAGTACGACCGTCCGAAGGAGCGGGCGGCGCTGAAGCCGAGGGTGACGGCGGAGGACGTGGCGAAGGTGGTGATGGACGAGAGCTTCTTCGAGGTGGAGGAGCCGGTGAGGCCGCTGATCAACCTCGATTATGACCTGGGGCAAGACTAGCACGTCGGGATGACTGACAGGGGGGAGTGACTGACGAAGGGAAAGATGATGATAGATCCGAAGCAAAGGGAGAAGGCCAGAAAACAGAACCGGGAGCTGGTCGAGGAGATGGAGCCGGCGATGTACGTGGCCGAAGAGCGGGGGAATCTGGCGGCGGAGAAAGTGCTGATCTACCTATTCCTGTCGCTGTTGCAGGTCAAAGAGGTGGAGCTGAGAAAGCTGTGCGAGGCGTTCGGGGAGCAATGCAACCTGGAGTTCGAGCACGAGCGACCGAAGTTCCGGAAGGCTGGGAAGAGGCTGATCAAGAGGAGGGTGGTCGGGAGCGAAGAGGTGGGGCGGGCGAGGGTTGGGGAGGCCGAGTTCATAGTGAGCGTGAGGGGGAGGGTGTGGGAGCGGGTGGATGAGGAGGCGCACCCTCACCTAAAGCTTGTGAAAAGTAAGGGGGCGAAAAGACCGAGAGCGAAAAGCAAGGTGACAGAAACAAGAGCCGTGAAAGGCAGGGAGAAGAAATGATGCGGGCCTGGGTAGTACCTGCCGTGTTGTCTGTGGCGCTTTTGATGGCGGGAGCCAATAAGAGGCACGAGTGCAGAGAGGCTGAGGGGTGGGAGTTGGTAGTGACGGCGCTGATCTCAGGATGCCTGGACTCAGCAATAACCACGCTGATCGCCGCCTGGTGACAGAGATGAGCAAACAAGTCAGAGCAAAAGAAGCCAGATCACTGGAAAGTTATTCGAAGGGGGTGCTTGTGGAGTTCATCCGCCGCACGGTCCCGGTAGGCCCTGTGGAGCTGAGCAAGCTCGAAGAGCTGGCGCGGCAGGCAGCCATTGACCGGGCTATGCGGCGGTCGGAGGAGCTGCTGGTGAAGATGAACGATATCAACTCCGGGCCAGCCAGCCTTGAAGACACGAAGCGATTTATGGAGCTGAGCGACGAGTACGAGCGGCTCAACCTCAGGATAGATAGGCTGAGGAGAGTGTGCTGACCGTCGGACGACAGAAGGGAGCATATGCCAGCCAAGGGGTGGAGAAAGCCGAAAGCTGAGCCGAGAGCCGGGGCCGTGATCGTGCAGGGCAGACTCTGCATCGCCTGCGCGGCGGATCCCGAACGAGAGCTCATAGGCTTCCTCCGTCAGTTCGCCAAAGTGCGGAAGCAGGCCGGGGGAGGGAGGCGGGGCTGCATACCGCCCCGCTCCCCTTACGCGAGCAATCGCACAGTCATGAGGCTGCTTACGCAGATAGTCAGGGAAGGACTCTATAAAAGGAAGGGGGTGATACAGGTGCCGGAGGAAGCCGCAGTGAAGTTGGCCAAGCTGCCCGAGCGGATAGCAGTCATCGTCGGCAAGACCTACGTCGTGAAGGGGGACGGGGCCGAGCTAGCCGACGACGAGGCCCTGGGGATGATCTGCGATCTTCTGAATGAATTAGATGAGACGCTCATCCCGCGCAACAAGGACAAGAGGCTGGCGCGTAACACCAGCCCCCGGTAGCTAACTTGAGGCTGAGTTGCTAGGAACAACTCAGCCTCACATCCGAAACGTGCGATGCCCACCTTTATAAGCCAAACAGGTCTCGCACGTCCACTTCAATCAGAGAGGATAATTGAAATGACTGACGATTATCAACAGGAAGATTCCCGCCGCCTTCGCATAGTCGGGGGCACGCCAGCCACCGGCGACGAGCAGCTGCGGCAGTGGCTCGTCTCTCACATGGAGCGGAACCCGCACCTTACGACAGCTGTCCTTTCCCGCAAAGAGCACATCGGCATGTCCAGGCCTTCGCTCGAAGCATTTATCAAGGGGATTTACTACCTGCCTAAGACGTCAGGCGGGCAAGGAGTAAACCCTCTCAGGTCTAAGTTGGAGCCGTCGATCCGGTCCTACAGGGAGCGGGTCGAAGGCCCGCAGACTACCGGCTACGCACAATCGTTCATAGAGGACCGGGCGTGGTTGCAATTCCAGACGGCCTGCAAGGTTGCGATTGAATCGAATCTGATCGTGATCATCTACGGCACGCCAGGGATAGGCAAGACAAGGTGTATGAGGGAGTACTCGGTGCGGAAGATGACCACTGCACCGGTGATGATCATGTGCAGCCCGAACGTGACGCTGAGGCACTTCGTGCAGGAGATAGCTGTGGCAGTGGGGGCTGATCACAAACGGCCGGTGGCGCAGCTGGAGCAACTGATCATAAAGAAGTTGAGGAGTGCGCCGAGGCCGATATTTGTGGACCAGGCTAATTACCTTAATGACAAGTCCCTGGGTACGGTCTGCTACATCTGGGAGCTGGCGAGGGTGCCAATAGTGCTGGCGGGGACGAAGGACCTGTACGAGCTGTTCACGTCGTCGCAGTTGCAGCAGGACGTGAGGGCGCAGCTGAGCTCAAGGGTGGCGATGCAATTCGCGCTGGAGGCGCTGACTACTGAGGAGGCGTCGCTGATCATCAAGAAAGCGCTGCCTGATCTAACGGCTGAGGAGGTGGCGGCGATGATCCAGGGTACGGGGGCGAACTTCAGGTCGCTGGACTTCAGCATACCTGGGGTGATCAGGGCGAAGGAGAAGTACAAACAGCAGCTTGAGAGCGGGGAGATGAAGATGATCCAGATCATCAACTGGGTGTGCAGCAAGCTGATAGCTTGACGTGCCGCCTGTAGGGATTGGCCGGAGGTAAAAAGGGAGGTACTAAGTATGAGCGCGAGCGCGAATTATGTGAGGCGCACGATAGAGCTGGAGCCAAGGGCCGGTGAGCCGGGCGTGAGGAACCGGGAGGCGGCATTTCGCAAGGCGGACCTTGAGCGGATCAACCTGCTTGCCGGGGAGGCGGGGCTGATCACGCGCAAGGAAGGGGTTAACGACTCAAGCAAGTACCGGAGGTGGCTTCGGGGCAACTTCCGGGTGGGCAGCGCCGTCAGCCTTGAGGCTGAGGCGAGGGCCGAAGTGATCGGGGCGCTTGAGCGGCTGATAGCGGAGCGGGGGGCCTGACCGGGCCGGGCAACAGGCGGGCGAGAGCGGTCCGCCTCTAACACCAGTTTGAAACACGGGAGGTAAAGATATGAGCGCGATGTTCGACGACTATGAAGGGTTCCTGAGGGCGCTTCGCAAGGCCCCGCCCTTGACTGAGGAGCGGGCGCAGCTTTTGGCCGAAGAGCTCGTGACCGGCCTGAGAGGTGAAGAGCGGGAGGTGATGCTCGGTGTGCTGATAGAGCTGGCCTACGGGATGATGCCTGCCCCGGAAGAGGGGGCGAGCCGGCAAGAGCGGAGCCGCTGGGAGCGCCACCTGGGGGTAGTGGACGCGATAGCCAGGCTCGCCGAGTCCGGAGGGGCGGTCGAGCAGCAGGCTAAGAGAGACTTGTGCAACAGGAGGAAGGAGCGGACCGCAGCTTCTCGAAGGGCAGACGACCCGCTTCCATCACCCGCCCCTAAAGAGCAGGATGACGAGCCCACTTTAGCAGAGATCACTGGGCCGCGGTACAGCCAGTCGGACTACGAGAGGTGGCTCGCGCCTATAGTGCACGACCTTGCGCACCCTGAGGTGCCCGCGTGGGTGGATAGGGCAGACCAACTGATGAGGCTGCTGTGGGTGCTGGAAGGGGCTGGCCGGGCGGACCGGGACACGGCCTTCGAGGTGGCTATGTCACACGCCTACAACTTCACCACGCACGGCAGGCAGCAGCAGGTGGCGTATCTGGCCAGGGTAGTGAGCCGTAGCGGGGCCGGAGAGGAGGAGCCGCAGCCCGTGGAGGGGGAGCGGGAGCAACAGAGCCAGGGTCAGGGGGAGACGGGGAGGGAGTATACCCGGCTCAAGAGGCAGGAGCAGATCGTGGCCAAGGTGCTGATGGATTCCACCCCTGACGAGGTGATAGAGGCGACGCTCTCCGGGCTGCTGGCGAAGCTGGAAGGGCAGACGCCGCCTGGCCAAGCGGCGCCCGGCAGGTGAGCGGTAGGGAGGCAGGGCTCGCGGTCAGGCTGATGCGGACGGAGGGCTGATCGCGCGCCTCAGTTTCAAGGAGCAGTCATTATGTATGCGAAGAGGAGAGCACCTATAACGAAGGAAGAGCAGGAGGAGGCGAGCGAGCACCAGAAGGAGGTTCGCAAGAAGATGATCGCAAAGATCCACATCCAGTACCCGAAGCTGCGGCCAGACCTTCGGCACTCGACTAGGGAGGAGCTGAGGGAGGCGCGCCTGCACTACTGTTCGCAGGTGCTGGGGCTGAGGGCACCGCTTGAGTCTATGAAGAGGCTAGACGACAGGCAGCTGGGGAAGGTGCTGGACGCGATGGAGGCGGAGAGGAGGCAGGGGGCGCTGCCAGGCTGCAACGTGCACAGGCTGCCGCCGAAGCAGACTGCTCAAGCACCAGGCGCGGGGGAGGGCGCTAGTGGCCAGGCCGGAGCAGTAGAGCGGGGAGCCGTAGATAGTGAGGGGGCGGAGATCCATCACCTCGCGGGGGCCGAGCAGGTGTGGGCTATAAACAAGCTGGTGAGCTACCTGGGGTGGAGCAAGCAGGGCACAGAGAAGTTCATATCCAAGAGGTACGGCCGCACTAACCCTAGGCTGCTCTCGCCTGGAGACGCCAACTCGTTGATGGCGACGTTGATCTACATAGCCTCGCACCACGACCTGAAGAAGGTCTTCGGGGAAGAGACGAAGATCCCCAAGCCTAAGATAGTGGCAAACATACCGGCGATAAAGCGGAAGCTGGGCATAGGCCAGAATCCGATCTGACCATATCTTCATAACCAAAGAGAGGAAGGAAAGATGGAACCACACGAGATACTGTCGAGGGGCGTACCGAGAGGCAAAGCCAGACTGCTGGCCAACATACTGGGGATCAGTGAGTCGCTGGTGCTCAGGTGGCAGCGGCAGCCGGTGAGCGAGGAGAATAGGGGGGCTACGGGGACGCCTAATCCTATAGAGAGGGTGGACCGCATATTCGACTTCATGCTGATCCACTCGCCCGAGAGCGCGCAGATGCTGGCGAGCAGGTACCAGGCGAAGATGGATGAGTTCCTGGCGAAAGCGGTGAGGGAGCCGCTCAGCGAGAAGGAGTGGAAGGAGGGGGTGGCGGGGTGCCTGCACCAGAGCGCGGTCGTTATGACTGCGATAGTGGGAGGTGCCCCGGCAGAGGTGGTGAGGCAGCAGTGGGAGGCGGCCAAGCTGATGATAGAGGAGATCGTCAGGAGGAAGGAAACTGGCGAGGCTGAATGAAGGCAGAAGATGAGCACACAATCACGACCTGCCGAGTACATAGAGCTGAGGTGCCGGGCCGACAAGTCCCTGATGGCCAGGATCAAGGAGATACCCTCAGGCGAGATCGAGATCAAGTGCCGGAGGTGTAAGAGGAAGTTCAAGTTCAACTTCCCGATGCCGCGAAAGCAGCCGGATGAGACAGCAGAGCAGAGGAGTGATGCTCCTGAGATGAGGGCTTGGTAGCTTACGCACGCGGCAGAGCTTACAATAAGCAGAGAAGAGCAAAGAGGCCCGCCTGAAAGAAGAAGGCGGGCCTTATTTTATTGCTCCTAACAGGAAGATATTGTCGATTCTTAACGCTATGGAGCAACAGAGTTAGGGTATACATGAACAAGGAGTCATAATCACTGGCTTTTTTGCTCATATAATTAGGTTTTACATCCGAATATACTCTCTTAACAATAATTATCTTTAACAAAGTACTCTGTAAAAAAGATATATGTTAAAAGGTAATTCATGTAAAACTAATATATGTTGACAGTATATAACTTCAACGTATAATAGACGCGGTACTCGTTATAATGGAGGCAGGATGCTGAAGTTTCGCTTAGGCGAGATTCTGGGAGAAAAGGGCAAGTCTGTATATTGGCTTGCAAAGCAAACGGGTATGAGTCAGGGTGCCGCGTGGAAACTTAATGCGGGTCAAACTACTGGTATAAGATTTGATACTCTGGATCGAATCTGTGAAGCTTTAGAATGCCAGCCAGGCGATTTGATAACGCATGAGACAAAAAAGAAACGTTCTTCGAAGTTGCCCTCTTCTTAATACACTCTCAGCCAAGAGAGGTTCTCTAATGAATTATATAAGTTGAAGGATAATTTAAAAGCTGTACAAGGGCAGCACCACTATGCCTTATTTACCAGCTGAAGGGACAGCGGCGAATGATTGATCATAGTGAAATGTTGGGTCATGAAGCTCTTAATTCGTTAGGAAAAAGAGCAATATGCTTCAATTTGATCTCTGCTTTAAATAGAGATAGCTTCCCATCACTGGATAAAATCGGCCTCTCATTTCGTACACCAAAACGTGGCCCGGAACTCACATTTGTTTGCGAATATATTCAATCTTGTCTTTTACCAATTCCTCAAGGGCAGAGTATTACTATTTTCCTTGAGCCGAAGATTAATTCATGTTTTCCTGATATTGTAATCATATACTGGGATAACGTAGTGGCTAAGAATAGATCTAAGCACAGAAGCCAGCTGAGAAAAAATGACATACGGCTGCTTCATTATATTGCCATTGCCGGGCCGGTTCAATTGGACGAAATGAAACCATTTTTCACCAGCGGAATAGAGGGCTCGCTCACTCGTTTATGTGATGCCAACTTAATAAAGAATGATTCCGGGGTGTGGCAAACCGAACCTTTGGAGGATATTTTTGCAATCAGACGACTTATTGCTATCGAAGCCAAAATAGACGAATGGCGTACGGGCCTTAATCAAGCTCACCAAAATACGTGGTTTTCATCTGAATCCTACTTACTCATGCCACAAATACCTAAGGGATCAAGCTTGATGGGTGAGGCTACTAAATTAGGAGTGGGGGTTTTATCTCGCCATCAAGACTTAGATTCTTCTGAAATCGCCCCGCGGCGTGACCGGATACCTAAGTCTTATGCATCTTGGCTATTCAATGAGTGGGTTTGTATGATGAATAGTTTTGTCTGTTGACCCCATAGGGAATTAAGATGAATTTGAATTTGGATTGGCTGGCTCAAGTATTTCCAACTATCAGTTCGTTACAGCCAATTGGCCGCGGTGGTCAGAAAATCGTATTTTCAGGGAATCACAACCGAGATGGTAAAGTTGTTTTAAAGCTGTTCCATATATTCGTAGATCCTGAACGAGCGATACGAGAGGTTCAAGCAGTCCAAGATATTGGTTCTGCAAGAGTTCCTAAAATACTAGAGGTCGGAACAACAAATGCTCCCTTCGGGGATGTTATGTGGGTTCGGGAGCAGTATGTTCCTGGCGAAGACTTGCGGAATATTCTGTCGCGCGGAAAACTTAAGCGTAACGCTATATTGCTTCTGGCATTACAAGTTCTGGAAGTGCTTGCTGCCGCCGAAAAAGCTGGCATCACCCATAGAGATGTGAAGCCAGAAAATATACGAGTTGACCAGAATGGAAATTGCTGGCTGCTTGACTTCGGTATTGCGAGACATTTGCGTAAGGAATCCTTAACTGCAACTGCTGACACTTTTGGCTTAGGCACACCCGGATACGCACCACCAGAACAATTTAGAAACAGGAAGCCTGATATTGATGCGCGCTCTGATCTTTTTGCATTAGGTGTGACTTTATATGAGTGTGCTGAAGGCAATAATCCTTTTATATCAGAGGCACGGGACGTAGGCGAAGTGCTGAGAAGGGTTGAAACAGTTCCACTACCTCCAATTTCTCGCAACATTGAAGAAACAGGAGCGTTTAGAGATCTCGTTCTGGCAATGACAAGAACCAAACTTGACCACCGTCTACCTACTGCCGCAGAAGGGTATTTGTGGATCAAGGAAATCTGTTCCAAAGAAGCGCTAGGATAATGTCTTAAGTATTTTCATTTCGTTTAAGGTTAAGCATGTCAATATAGAGAGGTAACTTCTATGGATATGTTCTTACAAGTCGGGCACGGTATGATGGACCACTGCACCAGATTGATAAAAGAGTGGAAGGGTGGATCAGTAATTCTAAGCCCGCGTGACCTTGATGACGGCCAATTGAAAAAATTATCGAAAAAAATCCGCCGCCTTGATGGCAACGTATTACTAGATCCTCAGTTTTATTTACCTCATTCTGATCATAGAAGACTATCCTCCCATTCGTATTGGCCGAAGTCATACGCTACAAGCGGATTCTGGTCAGGTAATGATTTAGAGACTTTAATTTCTGATCTACAATCACTGAATAGGGATCTTGGTTGTGCAGACTTCCTCCTTCCCGGTTTACTCGCGTTAGATATAGATTCGGACTGGCTTGATCGGCAGAAGGCTATTATTAATGTGGCAAATAGGCTCAATGATGACGAGTTTAATCTCATTTCAACTGTGGCTCTTAGTGCAGATTCCGCTAGAAGCGAGGAGCAGATCCACACAGTTTTAGAAGGATTAGAAGAATGGCAGGTCTCTGGTATTTACTTGGTTAGCGAACATCCTAAGGGGGAGTATCTATCGCAGGATGCGATTTGGCTTGCTAACATACTTGATCTCGCAGCAGGGGCTCGGCTCAAAGGCAAAAAAGTCATAATAGGATACTCAAGCCACCAGATGCTTATTGCGGCTTGCGCTTCGGTCAGTGCAATTGCAGCGGGGACTTGGATGAATGTCCGATCCTTCCCTCCTGAGAAATTCAATCAACAGTATGAGGATGAGGTGAAGCACCGCGCTACTTGGTACTACTGTTCGCAAGCTTTATCAGAATACAAGGTTACTTTTTTAGATATAGCCCAAAAGCAAGGCGTGTTAGATGTCATGAAGAATTCCCCTGATAGCGGAAGTGATTATGCAGGAGTTCTCTTTCAAGGGCCTCAGCCAACTAGTATTGATTTTTCAGAGCAATCAGCGTTTCGGCATTATCTGTCTACGTTACATGCTCAGGTGAAAGCAGCACGACTTTCAACGTTTGATCAGACTGTTGATCAATATAAGGCAACGCTTGATAATGCAGAAGCTATACTTCACCAGCTTCAATCAGCTGGGGTGAAGGGACAGCAAAGAGATTTTTCTGAGATAATAGATATTAACAGAGCGGCGCTCGCCGTCCTATGTGATACCAGAGGACCTTTATTGCGGAGATACTGGGATAGGCTTTTATAAAGCATAATGATTCGTTTGTTACGTGTTGCTCTTTAATCAAACATCATCAAGTTGAAGGGGTGGTATCCTCCACCTAGTCCGAACCAGAAATTATTATAAGGTGCCGGCCCACGCCGAATAGCTTTTAAATTATCAAGAGCTTCATCCCATATCATTAGCCAACTGGTTCGCAACACCTCTCCGATTATATCCGTTTCTTTAAGAGGCCCCTCAACTGCTGGGCTGTTATGTGTTTGAGAAAGTATTGTGCTATCTAGTGAAATCTTATAAAACACATCTTCTTTCTGAGCACCTGAAAGCTTGAACCAAACACATTTGGCATCAAGACCAAAATCTATTATGGAGGAGACAAGTGGTATCCCTGCAAATGTAGGAATTCCCAATGTGGTTGAAAGCTGTGCGATTTCGAAAAGGGATTTATTGAGCTTCATTTCAATACTCGGCTGGTGAGGGACTTCTATCTTGGGCCGACGTGCAAACATATTTAGGATGCGAACGTTTCGAGATGGATTACAAAGGCGGGCGATAGAGCTACCTTCCCGAGAAGATAAAAAATATAGTGGTAGAACCGTAGAGAATTCTCTCTTCATTATTGCAACTATATTGGGGACCAAAACATATTCCGCGGAGTGCTCCGAGATAAAGCTAATTGCCATAATCTAGCTCCTTTAGAGTGGTTTTCGACGCCAAGGAATGGGTAGCTTTTTAAAGTGGTTTGAGTAAATCATAAATTGAGGTATACAACGTGCGCATATTATATATACTTATGTCTCTAACACAATCTCCTGTCAGAGACATAAGCTTGTTGGCGTAGTAGTAGTTGTGGATGTTGCCCCAAAAGAAAAGCTATGGCATACTGCGCGCCGAACTGATTACACACGCATTCAAAATGAGGGTAAAACAGGAATAGGGGGCCTGGGCCGAAGGTCAAGGTAAAGCCAGGCACCGCACAGACCATTGAGCGCCTGAGAGCGCCTTAATAGTATGAGAAGGCTCACAGAAGCCCGCCTACCCCGAGCAGGGGAGAGGCGGGCTTTTCTATTTTGCAGGCAGCAGGGAGCAGGTGAGAGGTAGGTCGGTATATGAGCGGAGCAAAGCAAGAAGAGCGGATAGAGCTGAGGTGCAAGGCAGACAAGGCGCTGCTGGGTGTGAGCACAAATGTCCCTTCGGGAGAGGTAGTGCTCAGATGCAGGAGGTGTAAAAAGAACCGGCTCTTCAGATTCCCGAGGAAAGGTAGGCAGGAGCCCTCGCCAGAGCCTAAATCTGATGAAGAGCCAATCCCAGGCAAATAGCAGGCAGGTAGGGCGAGCCTGAAGCAGGGATCGATGAGCAGTAGACGATGGGATCGCTCACTAATAAGGATAAAACGGGTATGACGACAGAGATGACCGATACCGCTATGCTGGCTCGACTGCTTGAGGAGCTCGACCTGGAATTCAGAAAGCGGAAGCCTGAGGAGCTGACCGAGCAGGAGTACGAAGAGATAGCCGCTCGATTCGCTGCTAGGTTGCTGCGGCAGGCAGAGAACCTGGTCCTCACTTTCAATCAAGAGATGTTCACTGCTCCCGCCTTCAAGCAATCACACCGGCATACACTGACCTACAAAGCTAAGAGTGCGCAAGTAGCTGAGGTGATCTTCAGCTCGACATATCCAGATGAAGAGCTGGCCTTGAAGGTATCGCTCTACAGGAGGCGGGGGCCTAACCCTCCTGCTGTAGCGCTGAGCCTGGATATATCCGGGGAGGGGGTGGAGGCCTTCAGGAACTTCTACCTGAGGTACTGGAGAGAACTGGAGAAGCTACTCGCGAAGTCTAATCTCCGGCTGGAAGCAGAGACTCAGCCGGAGGGCCTGAAGGAGTACAAAGGCAAGCAGGTATGCCGGCAGGTCGGGCTGTATATGAGCGAGAAGGAGGTGGAGGAGGGAAGCTTCAAGTTGAGGGCTGAATTCGACAGGAGGAGGATGGATCAGAGATTCGAGAGCACGTTCTTGGTGCTGGCCTTCATCTATGAATCGACCTGCCTGTCGAGCCAGGTGCTCAAGAGGATGAATGAAGTAGAGGCTCGCCTTCGGAGCACGGTGATCCCGGCAGCCAGGCAGCCGAGAGCCTTGGCCCCCGATAGCGAGAGAAGAGTTTGACGAAGTGTGCTTATCCCCAGAGAGGGTGAGCGGGTTTGGGCCGTGGAGCCGGGAGATAAGGAGAGGTGTGGATGTCAATGTTGGTGGATCGGACAGGGAAGAGATGCGGGAGACTTCTGATACTCGGGTTTAAAGAGGGGAAGGGGAGAGGGCCTGGCAGGGTCATAGGCAAGTGGGTCTGCAAGTGCGAGTGCGGAAACGTCGAGGAGCTGACATCCTCGCAGTTAGACAGGCCGATAACTAAGGCTTGCAAGGAGTGCTTAAAGAAAGAGAAGAAGGCAAAGCAGGAGGAGGCGGCAAGCCGAAGGAGGAGGGCAGACGAGGAGCGGGAGAGGCTGGGAGACAACTTCCACCTGACGTGGGATTACAAGAAGGCGAGGGCCAGTTTCACTCCGGAGCAGATGGAAAGGTACGAAGAGCTGATGCGAGGCAGGAGCGGGCCGTGGAATGAGCGGGAGGCCGTCGATGTGGTGATGAGAGAGCCGGTGCCGGGAATCTGCTGCGAGAGGTGCCTGAGAGAGGATGCCGCTCCACCTCCCGACCCGCCCGATGAGGGCGATGACCCGGATGACTTCGATTAGGCGGGTAATATATGAAGCAAAAAGGGGCTCAGCCAGCCTCAGACGCGGCCAGAGCCCAGATTGAGGTCTGAGCCGTTTGCAAGATGCTATACAATGGCGAAAATATCGCACGATATCGATTTTCTTGTCGCAGGCAGGGGTTAGAGGCCTGCCGGGGCAAAAACCGCTTATAAGCCAATTCTGCGCGAAATCGGTCTGACCATAGAGACCGCCCTATCAACCACTTCCAAGTTCCATCACAGGGGGGAAAGGATATACTGATTCTGCTGGTGTAGCTCGGCCACTCCTGCGCTTTTTTATCCGCGATTGATGGCTCCCCCTCTACGTATTGTGCTTACCAGCTCCTGGCCGAGGTTGGCATCTGCTAGATCAGCCCGAAGGGCAACCGAATCTCTAATAGCGAGATCGAATCCTTTCGGAGTAGTCACCTCTACCGAGCATTCTGGCTTTGCCGCCAGGGCGGGCCGCGTGTCTCACAGCGACTCGATGATCGTTTGGACCGCCGCGATCAACTGATTGGCGGTTGTGGAATCCAGCCGCCGACTGCGTTGCAAGGCCTGCACCTGGTTGATGAAAGCGTTGAATTGATTGATCGCAGCGTCGGAGTTCCCTCGGGCTATCGAGTCCTCCGCCTCGCCCAGCTTGCTGATTAAGCTATGCTGATCCCCGGCATTCAGGTCTAGCCCGGCGACCTGTCGGATCACGGACTCGACCGTCGGCACAGGGCAAGCGTTGACCGGCTGAGCTCCTGCCAACATGAACCCGAAAAGATTATTAGTGAAAGGTTGGGGTATGGCTTCGATGCCGTTGCTGTCCCCCAGGAAAAAGACCTGCCCGGACCCGAACTGCATTATGCCCATAACTGGCATCTCAGAGAGCGAACCTAATATCGTCGCTCCTGGGGGGAGGGTAGTGGCGGCACTGCCAGTGACAAAAAGTAGCGTGGCGACCCCGTCCGTGATCGGGTGAGGGCTGAACGTCGTGATAGTTCCGGTGAGCGCGCCGCTAAAATCCAGCCCTAGAGCTCGGGACAGTGAATCGAACTCACAGGCCGGGTTCAGCTTGTGATCGTTAAGCAAGATCAGACGCCCGCCATTGGATACGTATCGGGTGTAAGCGGCAAGCTCGGAAGCCGAGTAGGAGCCGCACAGATCGATAGCTATGACCAGGTGATACCGGCTCAGCAGCTCACAGGTTATTGTGGACGGCCTCGGTAACTCCGTGACGGTCATCGCTTGACTTCGGAGGAAGTCGGCGAGGGCTTTGCCTTGATGCGGCAGGGCCGGGTCAAAAGAAGGCTCGGCTTGCGGAAACCACCAGGCCCCCCCATCACGGGAGGCGTCCACGAGGACTGAGACCTGGGCCGCGGCAGGGGTATTGAATAGAAAGACGAGGGCTCCTAAGACAAGCGCCTTGGCCAAGAAGCGCCGCCGATTTTTTATCTTGCAATTTATAGAACTGGCAAGGTTAATTAATCCTTTCATGGTTGAAACTCCTTTTCGCCGCGGCAGGTTAAAGCGGAGCCCCGGCCTCTCATTCGGAAGCGGCGGGGTAGCGCCTATCGCCTTAAGGCACGGAATTTAAATTATCGAATTTGTTCAGGGCTAATTAGGCTGCAAGGCTTGCAGCCTATCAGCTGTTGTTATTAGTCAGCGACACTGGAAACGATTCGCTCAGCGTCCTGATTAATAATCTGGTGTTTAGGCTCTCCTTTCGCTGCGATGTGCGAAAGCCTAAAAATATAGACGTATTCTAATGTCAAAAGTAAGCATGATTGGTATGGCCCACTTCTTGAGAATGTTCGCGCCGCCCTGGTGACCGAATTCCTTGATAACTGCTCAGGCAGGGGTGCCATATTAGCCTGCTTGATGCCGTGGGCTATGACAGTGAGAGATTAGCGAGCGGCCCGCTGGCCGTGGTCATTGCAGAGTTGAGCCGGGACCTAGCAGATCATTGGAGGCGGTAAGGCAGGCAGATTCCTAAATAACGAGCCCCCTAACTAAAGCAGGGTGAAGGCGCACTTGGTATCAGTGGTTTCATTTCATTATTCTAATAAGAGCAGAGCTGTTATAATGCGACCGTCCCGAGAGACTTTCCTTGAAGTAACTTAGGCAGCCAACAGCGCGAGGTCACAGATGAAATCGGCAGTAATAGAGGTTCTCTGTGTAGAGGCTGATATAGCGTCCTGTAAATTGATGATGCAGTTCCTCGACGGTCAGGGCTTGCGTACCATAGCCACTAACAACATCCGGGACGGGCTTAGGCTGGTCGAGTGTATGGGATGTGGTTTATTTATAGTAGGCGGCCAGTACCGTGATGGGACGGGCCTGGAGCTGTGTAGGCGGATACGGAGCATCGACCAGCAAACACCGATAGTTTTCTACTCAGAGCAAGAGGGTGAGCGTGAAGAAGCGAAGCGGACAGGCGCGCAAATCAGCTTAACCGGGCCTGGAGAGATTATAGAAAGTTACCCTGCGATACTGGGATTACTCGATCAGCTTTAAAATGAAATACCAATTAAGCTAGACGTGGTCAGCGTGTGATGCTTGAGCCGCCCCGCCGCAGCTCTGCTCCAGACCCACAGGCCAGAGAATACGTGATCAGGATTAGCAAGAGCCCAACGGGCTTGACGTTAGGATTCAGGGTAAAAAATAAGACGAGATAGGCCAAGGCGAGGGCGAATCCCGCTTTAGAGTCAGGCCGGTTTACAGATATGGATGCAATGTTGACAATCTTTGACAAGATCGATTTTTGAGAGGCAATCCAGGGTAAGAGACCCGTTTAACCAAAAATCGCTTACAAGCCGATCCTGCGCGAAATCCGCCTGCCCGCTTCGACAGCTATATTGATCCTGTTTCAGGTCTGTGTCATACTGCGCCCTGAAATTCAGCCCATCAGCCTTTGTCGGTGCCAGCAGATGCTCCTACACATTGGTAGCAGGCACAGGTTTACAAATTAAGGGATAGGAGATTCCTCGGCCATGTCTACTCAACCGAACTATCAGCTTGCACAACCTCCGAAGAAAGGGCTCGCCCTCGCTTCATTGATCATCGGAATCGTGAGCATATTCACCTGCGGGCTTTTTGCTGTGGGGGCAATTGTCGGCAGCGTACTTGGCATCATAGCCCTTAATAACGCTAAGGCTAATCCTACGCGATATGGCGGGAAGGGGTTAGCCATCGCCGGAATCATCACCAGCGTATTCTCCTTGATCCCTGGATTAATTGCGGCAATAGCAATCCCAAATCTCCTCACAGCCCAGCAAGCTGCACGGGAGACGGCGGCCATTCAGGAAATCAAGTCTATCGGGACAGCTCAACTCACTTATTCTGTGACCAGTGGGAGAGGGAAGTTTGCGGACCTGCGGACGTTAGGAGATCGGGGACTGATCGATAAAAGCCTGGCCTCCGGAGAGAAAGGCGGCTACCGGTTTGAAGTGCAGGCGATGTACGAGGCGGGGGAGCCTGCGATGTTCGACGTAACAGCCAGGCCGTTACAAACAGGCCCATTCGGCACAGGTAATCGTTCGTTTTATTCTAACGAGACGATGTCCATATTTGAGTCCGAGGGCGGGGAGCCGCCGAGCGCCAGCGTCGGAGATAGGATACCTAAGAATGGTACCCTTGTAGAACAGTGAGGTATAGGGTTAACGAAGACATAGTCAAAGGGGTCGCATAATGGCCCTGTTAGATGCAGTATATTGTTTCTGCGTCCTGGATCAGCAGGGCGGTATCAACACTAGATCTAAGGTACCAGCCCATCGCTTGCTTAACACAAGAATACCGTGCGCCAGTATCAAGTCCGACGCGGGGTCTAAACCTGTAGTGAGTGCATAGATATCTGCGACGAGATCATAGATGAGGACCAGAGCGCTGACAGGGCTTTCAGGGAGATGGATGTGGCCGGCCCCCTCCAGTGAGCAGTGAGTAAATCCGGACTCTGGCAGTCCCTAAGGGTGCCAAAGCGCACTTTGACTCTTGGCCCTATTCCTGGGTAGCGAAGGCGGGCGAAAATATCGCACAATATCGATTTTCTCGTCGCAGTCAGGGGTAAGAGGCCTGCCGGAGCAAAAAACGCTTATAAGCCAATTCTGCGCGAAATTCGCCCGCCCGATTGTAGCTGGCATTAATCCAGCTACTCGAAGAGGCTCGCCTGGTAAGTAAGCATTTTCTCGTCTCGCTCTCAGCATTTGTGGCTTAATAAATAGAGGGCTGAATTAGATGGATATCCGCGAAGGCTTGGTAGATTATCAATCCATTGTTTCAGAGTGTCCGTCTGCCAACCCAGAAGAGTTGATCAGCTTCCTTTCAGAGGAACTGCCTTATGTGTGGTCGGACTCTTACAAGCGACTGACCCCACACCGATCCAACATAGACAGTATACATATTGAAGGGTTTGAATACTTGTTCGACCACTCCTCGGAATTAGTAGCCAAAGGCATAATCAAAAAGCAGGAGGCTGTTGAGAACCGCCTTGTGGCAGTACACGGGAGGTCGCGGCCGACCAGACGCAAGCGCCACGACTCAATACTGCGCAGGCAGCCGCTAGGCCCGGTCGAAGTCGTCGAGCCTACACACCGTTCAAGGTACGACAGGGGGCACTTCATTGCACTCTCTCTCGGAGGAGATCTCCACAGCAACGTTTTTCCGCAGAGCGCCGAAATCAATCGGGGGTGGTCAGATAGGGGGAAAGTGTTTAGGTCGATGGAGAGATATTGTAATGAGAGGCCTGGCACGTACTTCTTCTCGCGGCCACTTTATGTAGGACTATCGGCGCACCCTTATATGATCGAATACGGTGTCTTGAGAGATGATGGAAAGCTGTGGGTGAATCTATTCTCGAATTGCAGGGATGAAGAAGAGATGGCGGAGTTTGAGCGCCTATACCAGGAGAAAATCGCATCTCAATTAACATTATAGATCTAAGGCTTAAACCTCTTAATTGTGATCTCCTCCGTAAGAAACTCACATCTTGTATCTTGGTTCAAATTACGAAATCTAATTTCGAATTATGTTAATCTTCATTTAGTTTTGGGATTTATCTTCTCATCCCGAAGAAAATGAAAATTAGACATCCCGAGTGTAAACGTAGTTTACTCAAAATAGCATTTAAGTAATTTTAAGTCATAACTTACAGCCTCAATTGAGACCTTCGCGAGTATAGATAATAAGGAATTATACCTAATATGAACTCGATAATTCCTCACATTGGGCTGGTTTGTTTTATCGCTGATCCCTTTGACCCGCCAGGGCATGAACGATTTGGTGGTGGACACCTCTTCTTGTTTGATCTTGGTAGGTTTCTTGTCCAATCCGGTTATCGTGTGACATTTTTTACGAGGCTAAATAGCAAATTAAAAAAATGCTTTGATGCGCTGGGGCCACTGTGTTCAATATACCGTTTAGAAGTCGGGCCTGCTGAAGAATTACCTCCTACTACGGTAGGCCTTTATTTAGACGACCTCTCATCCGAGTTCAATAGAGTCTTTGCGATTAAGAAGTCGGAGTTCACTGCTGTACATAGTCATTACTGGATAGCCGGCGAAGTAGTTCGTCGCTTCTGCCTCGAATATCCTACAAGGCACGTTCACTCAGTCCTATCACTAGGTCGCCTCAACCACGAAAAAGGAGAACCCATTACTGAAACCAGTGCTCTCCGAGAAGAGTGTGAGGTGCGCGTGTTCAATGCCGCTGAAGCCCTTCTTACGGTCTGTCCCAGTGAATATGAAGACCTCAGGCGTTTATACCCGGAGGTTGATCTTTCAAGGACTTATATTATTCCCTATGGAGTCGATCCAGATGTTTTCTATCCGCGACCTCAATCAGAGCGTGATTTTGTACGTAGGAAGACCTTCGGATTCACGAAAGGGCCTGAGCCTATTTTTTGAAGCTGCGGAGGTACTTACAACATTGTCCGGGTTGCCCACGTTTACCCTATGGATAGTAGGTGGGAGCCCGAGAGAGGCCAGCGTTGTTTCCCGGATGATTGAACGACTCCCCAGCCTGAGAACTCTCCGCCAGATGAATCGAATATTGATTTGGGGAAGGGTAGAGAATGCGGCATTGAGCGAGCTTTATACTCGCGCTGTCGTTACTGTTGTTCCTTCATACAGAGAGTATGTTGCAATCGTAGCATTTGAGGCCAGGATCTCCGGATGCCCTGTGGTGGCGGCCAGGACGG
>DASQDI010000156.1:0-13591 GCA_035634255.1 Blastocatellia bacterium | reverse complement strand
TCTCCTGCCCGGAATCCTGACCCCTGACCGCTGACCCCTGACCGTGCTATCCTTTGCTTATTCGCGGCGCGGTCCCCAGGTAAGACGAGTCTGACTCCCCGGAGATTCAGCCTATGACCCGCGCGAAATTCTGCCCCGGCTGCGGCGAGCGTTTGGCCGCGAAGAGAAGCTTCCTGCGCGCGACTCACGCCTGCGACAACTGCGCCGAGGGCTCCCGCCGCCCGCGCATTCTGGCGGCCCTTACCCTGATCTCGTGCCTGCTCGCGAGCTTCGCAATCGGGCGTTACACGGCAGAGCGCAGGCCCTTTTACTTTATCGGCTCTCCGATTGACCCGCACGAAAGCGGCCCGGCCCCGCTCGACCGGACAGACCGCGCCGACGCAGCGGGCGAGCAGCGAGAGCCCCCGCAATCGATCTCTCCCCCGAGCCCCGAGCGCGAAACCAGGTGCGGGGCCCGCACCCTGTCGGGCAGGCCGTGTAAAAGAAAGGTGCGCGGGGGAGGCCGCTGCTGGCAGCACCGCTCGGGGTGATTCGAGATTAAAGATGCCCGTTGGCCTGCCGGGCTCGGCTTACTGTATCATTAATGATTTGAATGGGCCGGGCCCGTTGATTATTCCAGTATTATTTCAGGCGTTCGCGGGCCGGCGCGACAGGAGCATCAGTTTAAGAAGATGGATAATTTAGTTATTTCGAACCTCTTTTATCGCAAGACGCGCACTCTGACGACCGTCGCGGGGGTCGCGCTGGGGGTCGTGCTCGTGCTGCTGACGGTCGGGATAGCCAACGGCTTCCTGCACGAGCAGGGGCGGCGCAATTCCGCCGTGACCGCCGAAATCATGTTCCACCCGCAGGGCAGTTTCAACCTCGGGATGTCCACCACGCTTTCGATCCCGGTGACTCAGGCGGAGCAGCTCCGCGCGATACCCGGAGTCGTCGAGGCGGTCCCCGTGGGCAACCTCCTGCTCGAAGGCCGCATGGTTGACGGGGTAGATTACGGGCCGTTCACGCGCGTCTCCGGGCTCCGGGTCGTCGAAGGCCGCCCCATCGAGAGCGGAGACGAGGCCATAGTTGACCGGGTATTTCAGCGCAGCCGGAACTCGAAAGTGGGCGACGAATTCCGCCTCCTGGACCGCTCCTTCCGCATCGTCGGCTTCTACGAGCCGGAAGCCCTGGGCCGCATCAAGATCCCCCTCCCGACCCTTCAGGGGTACGTGAACAGGGAGGGCCTATGCTCCATGATCCTCGTCAAGCTCGACGACCCGGCGAAGACGGAAGAGGTGGCCGCGCGAATCAAAGAGGTGTTCCCGAGGAACGACGTGCGCCTCACGCGCGACCTGCCCATCCTGTACGCCCGCGGCACCCCGGCGCTTCAGACCTTCCTGAAGGTCGTCGTCGCGCTCTCCGTAATCGTCAGCTCTCTGGTGATCCTCCTGGCCATGTACACGACCGTGACCGAGCGCACGCGGCAGATAGGGGTGCTCAAGAGCCTCGGCGCGGCGAAGGGGTGGATAGCGTCTCAGATATTGAAGGAGGCGGCGTTGATCAGCGTGCTCGGGGTGGCGGCGGGGTTCGCCCTGTCGGTCGCGGGCAGGTTCATCATCATGCGCCTGACGACTATGAACGTCGAGCTTGAGCCCCTGTGGGTCTTCTACTCCTTCCTCATCGGCCTCGCCTCGGGCGTGATCGGCGCTCTGTACCCGGCGCTGCGGGCCGCGAATCAGGACCCGGTGAAGGCTTTGAGTTACGAGTAGAGGGGCGGACATCAGCGGCGCGGGGCCGGATTGAAAGGGCGCGTTGTTACCTGTAATATCTCTGCTTGCCGGGCAAAAGTGACTCACTTAACAAGCGCGAGAGCCGGAGAAGCGGAGGGCGTTATGTACTGTCCTAACTGCGGGTCGAACAACCAGGCCGAAACCAAATACTGCACGCGCTGCGGCACCAACCTGGGCATCGTCGCCGACGCCTTGAGCGGAAAGTTCTCGGAGTCGTCCGAGATCGACGAGCGGAACACCAAACTCCTCACCGACTATTATCGCGGCAGGCTCAGCATGCTCATCGGGGTCCTCTCGATCATCGCCGCGACTCTGATACTGCTTCTGCTCCAGTTCGTGGGCGGGCCGAAGATTTTGAACGCCCTGTCGATAGCCGGGATAATCTACGGCGCTATCGCAATCGCGTGGGGGGTGGAGAAGTGGAGCGACTCTTCGGGGGAGATTCAGGCCCTCGGCTACACGCCCCGAGAGATGAAGAAGCGGCGCTCCGACAGGGCGGAAGTCGCGCGGCTGGAGATCGAAGCGCCGAAGAGCGAACGGACCATCTCCATGCCGGGGTCGAGGCCGGGCGCGTACTCGACCGACCCCATCGCGATGCCGCCGACGGTCACGGAGCAGACCACGCGAGAGCTCGACGAGCGGGCGCGACAACTCTCTTTAGAGGCGCGCTCCGAAGAGACCCGGTGAACGTGTCCCATTGAAAGCCAATGCCAAAACGAACCGACATCCGCAAGATACTGATCATAGGGTCCGGGCCGATTGTGATCGGGCAGGCCTGCGAGTTCGACTACTCCGGCACGCAGGCGTGCAAGGCCCTCCGCAGCGAGGGCTACGAGATCGTTCTCATCAACTCGAACCCCGCGACCATCATGACGGACCCGGAGCTGGCTGACCGCACTTACGTGGAGCCGCTCACGCCCGACTTCGTGCGCGCGGTGCTGGAACGCGAGAGGCCCGACGCGGTCCTGCCCACGGTCGGGGGGCAGACGGCCCTGAACATCGCGGTCGCGCTCTCGGAGGACGGCACGCTCGACCGGCTCGGCATCGAGCTGATCGGGGCCAAGCTCGACGCCATCAAGGTCGCCGAAGACCGCCTCCTGTTCAAGAAGGCGATGGAAGAGATCGGCCTCGCGATGCCGCGCTCCGGGTTCGCGAAGACCCTCGACGAGGCGCGCGAGCTGGTTAAGATGGTCGGCTACCCCGCCATCATAAGGCCCTCGTTTACGCTCGGGGGCACGGGCGGGGGCATCGCCTTCAACGACGAGGAGTACGAAGAGATCGTCGCCCGCGCGCTCGCGGCCTCCCCGATCCAGGAGACGATGATCGAGCAGTCGATCATCGGGTGGAAGGAGTACGAGCTCGAGGTGATGCGCGACCTCGCGGACAACGTGGTCATCATCTGCTCGATAGAGAACTTCGACCCGATGGGGATTCACACGGGCGATTCGATCACGGTGGCCCCGATCCAGACGCTCTCGGACCGCGAGTACCAGGTCATGCGCGACGCCGCCATACAGGTCATCAGGAAAGTCGGGGTCGAGACCGGCGGCTCCAACATCCAGTTCGCCCTCAACCCCGAGAACGGCGAGCTCATCGTCATCGAGATGAACCCGCGCGTGTCGCGGTCGTCGGCGCTCGCATCTAAAGCGACCGGGTTCCCGATAGCCAAGATCGCGGCGAAGCTCGCGGTCGGCTACACCCTCGACGAAATACCGAACGACATAACAAGGAAGACGCCCGCGAGCTTCGAGCCGACCATCGACTACTGCGTCGTCAAGATTCCGAAATGGGCGTTCGAGAAATTCCCCGCCTCCGACCCCACGCTCGGCACGCAGATGAAGTCGGTCGGGGAGGTGATGGCCATCGGGCGGACCTTCAGGGAGGCTCTCCAAAAGGGGCTGCGCTCGCTCGAAGTGCGCGGGGGGTACCGCGTGCCTGAAAACATCGAAGACGCGGAGCTGAGGCGCAGGCTCGTCGTGCCCTCGGCCGAGCGCATCTACTTCCTCCTGCACGCGCTCTCGCTCGGCTGGCCGATAGAAGAGCTGCACGAGCTGACCCACATAGACCCTTGGTTCCTCGACAACCTGAGCGAACACACCCGGCATGAGCGCGAGCTCGCGGGCGAGGGGGTCGACACGATCTCGCGCGAGACGCTCTGGAAGGCCAAGCGCGCGGGCTTATCCGACCAGAGGCTCGCGGCGATTATGGGGACGACCGAGCGGGAAGTCCGCCGCGTGAGAAAAGAGAAGAAAGTCTCGCCCGTCTTCAAGCGCGTGGACACCTGCGGGGCGGAGTTCGAATCCTTCACCCCCTACCTCTACTCGACCTACGAGGACGAGGACGAGTCGAACCCCACGGGCCGCAGGAAGGTGATGATCCTTGGCTCCGGCCCGAACCGCATCGGGCAGGGGATCGAGTTCGATTACTGCTGCTGCCACGCCGCGTTCGCGCTCAAAGACGAGGGCTACGAGACGATCATGGTCAACTGCAACCCCGAGACCGTCTCCACCGATTACGACACGTCGGACAGGCTCTACTTCGAGCCGATCACCTTCGAGGACGTGATGGAGATAGTCGAGCGCGAGCGGCCCGAGGGCGTGATAGTGCAGTTCGGGGGGCAGACCCCGCTCAACCTCGCGATGAAGCTCCTCGACGCGGGGGTGCCGATCATAGGCACTTCGCCCGAATCGATAGACCTCGCCGAAGACCGCGAGAGGTTCGGCAAGCTGCTCTCGGACCTCGGCATCCCGCAGCCCCCCAACGGCACCGCCACCTCGAACGAAGCGGCCCGCGAAATCGCCGCGCGCATCGGCTACCCCGTGCTCGTGCGCCCGAGCTACGTCCTGGGCGGGCGGGCGATGCAGATAGTCTACGACGAGGCGAGCCTCGACAATTACATGACGCACGCGGTCGAGGCCTCGCCCGAGCACCCCGTGCTCGTGGACTCTTTCCTCGAAGATGCGTCGGAGATAGACGTGGACGCGCTCGCGGACAAAGAGCGGGTCGTCATCGCGGGGATTCAGCAGCACATCGAAGAGGCCGGGATACATTCGGGCGACTCTTCATGCGTGCTCCCGCCCTACGGGATAAAGGGCGAGCACCTCGACCTGATGCGGCGCTACACGCGCGAGCTGGCGAGGGCGCTCGGGGTAGTGGGGCTCGTCAACATCCAGTTCGCGATCTCTGGCGACACGGTCTACGTGCTCGAAGTCAACCCGCGCGCGTCGCGGACGGTCCCCTTCGTCTCCAAGGCCACGGGCGTCCCGCTAGCGAAGATCGCCGCGCGCCTGATGGTGGGCAGGAAGCTCTCGTCATTCAACCTCCCGGAGGAGCTGGCCGTCGACCGCTTCTACATCAAGACCCCGGTCTTCCCGTTCGTGAAGTTCCCCGGAGTCGACCCGATCCTGGGGCCGGAGATGCGCTCGACCGGGGAGGTGATGGGCGTCGCCGAGAACTTCGGGGGGGCGTTTCTAAAAGCGCAGGCCGGCGCGGGCACGAGCCTTCCCAGAGAAGGCGGGGTCTTCGTAAGCGTCAACGATCACGACAAGAGGGACGTGATCGAGCTCGCCCGGCAGCTGCACGAGATGGGCTTCAAGCTCATCGGCACGCGCGGCACGCAGAGGACGATCAGGAACGCGGGGCTGGAATGCTCTTTCGTCTACAAAGTGAACGAGGGGCGGCCCAACATCACGGACCTAGTGAAGAGCAGGCAGGTCCAACTCATCATCAACAGCCCGCTCGGGCGCACGTCCTTTTATGACGAGCGGATCATACGCCGCGCGGCGATCCAGTACTCCGTCCCCTGCGTGACCACGATGACCGGGGCGACGGCGACCGTCGCGGCGATCCACGCCCTGCGCGAAGAGGAAGTCGAGGTCCGCAGCCTTCAGGAATACCACGAACAGGACTCGGCCGAGTAACCCCATTCGAACATGCGAGCGATTCTTCAGAGAGTGACGGAGGCGCGCGTCGAGGTCGGCGGCCGGGCCGTCGGCGAGATCGGCCAGGGGCTGCTGGTGCTCCTGGGCGTGGCGCGCGAGGACGGGCGCGAGGACGCGGACTACCTGGCCGAAAAGATAATCAACCTTCGAATCTTCGCTGACGGGCAGGGCAGGATGAACCTGTCGCTCGGCGACACGGGAGGCGCGATGCTCGTGGTCTCGCAGTTCACGCTCTACGGCGACGCGCGCAAGGGCCGCCGCCCCTCTTACTCCGACGCGGCGGAGCCCGAAAAGGCCAGCTCACTGTACGAGTACTTCGTCGAGCGGGTGCGCGCGCAGGGCGTGAGGGTCGAGACGGGCGTCTTTCAGGCGATGATGGAAGTGAGCCTCACGAACAGCGGGCCGGTGACCATCCTGCTCGACAGCCGGAAGACGTTTTAGAACGAGGGCGCGGCGGGAAAGAGAAAAGCCCCGGACTCGCGAGTCCGGGGCTTTCGACGTTTAGTAGTGGGCGGCCCGCCATCAGGCGGTCGCGTCACCCGTGACCGGAGGGATGATCGGGTTGAGCATCGACGGCTTGGGCTCCGCCTTCGGCCTGTCGTCGCGCTTCGGAGTGGGCTCGTCCTCGTCCAGAGGGAGGCCCGCGACCAGACGCCTGATCTGAAGCGAGTCGAGCGACTCGCGTTCGAGCAGGGCCTCCGCCAGACGGATCATCGCGTCGTTATTCTCGACGATGATCTGGCGCGCGCGGCTGTACTGGTCGAGCACGATCCGCTTCACCTCCTGATCGATCTTGATAGCGGTGTCTTCGCTGTAGTCCTGGTGCTGCGCTATCTCACGGCCCAGGAATATCTGCTCCTCCTTCTTGCCGAAGGTGATCGGCCCGAGGCTAGACATGCCGAACTCGCAAACCATCCGGCGGGCGAGCTCCGTCGCCTTCTCGATGTCGTTGGACGCGCCGGTCGTCATGTGATTCAGGAAGATCTCTTCGGCGATACGGCCGCCCATCATAATGGCGATCTGCCCTTCGAGGTAATCGCGCGTGTGCGAGTAGCGGTCGGCTTCCGGCAACTGCATGGTCACGCCGAGCGCCATCCCGCGCGGGATGATCGATACCTTGTGGATCGGGTCCGCGTTCGGGACCTTGATGCCCACGAGCGTGTGGCCCGCCTCGTGGTAGGCCGTGTTGCGCTTCTCCTCGTTCGACATGACGATGGAGCGGCGCTCGGAGCCCATCAGCACCTTGTCCTTGGCCCACTCGAAATCGAACATCGTCACGGCCTTGCGGTTGTAGCGCGCGGCGTTGAGGGCCGCCTCGTTCACCAGATTCGCGAGGTCCGCGCCGGTAAAGCCGGGGGTGCTGCGAGCGATTACGTTGATGTCCACGTCGTCGCCCAGAGGTATCTTGCGCGTGTGGACCGCGAGGATCCCTTCGCGCCCCTTCACGTCGGGGCGGTTGACGACCACGCGGCGGTCGAAGCGGCCGGGCCTGAGCAGGGCGGGGTCGAGCACGTCCGGCCTGTTGGTGGAGGCGATCAGGATGACCCCGTCGTTGGACTCGAAGCCGTCCATCTCCACGAGCAACTGGTTAAGGGTCTGCTCGCGCTCGTCGTGCCCCCCCCCGAGGCCCGCCCCGCGGTGGCGTCCGACGGCGTCTATCTCATCGATGAAGATGATGCAGGGGGCATTTTTCTTGCCCTGCTCGAACAGGTCGCGCACGCGGCTCGCGCCGACGCCCACGAACATCTCCACGAAGTCGGAGCCGGATATGGAGAAGAAAGGCACGTTCGCCTCGCCGGCGATGGCGCGCGCGAGCAGGGTCTTACCCGTGCCCGGAGGGCCCATCATCAGCACGCCCTTCGGGATTCGCCCGCCCAGCTTCTGGAACTTCTGCGGCTCCTTGAGGAACTCGATGATCTCCTGCAACTCTTCCTTGGCTTCCTCGACGCCCGCCACGTCCTTGAACGTTACGCGCTTCTGCTGGTTGCTGAGCAGCTTCGCGCGGGACTTGCCGAAGGAGAGCGCCTTGTTGCCGCCCGACTGCATCTGCCTCATCATGAATATCCACAACCCGATGAAGATGAGCAGAGGGGCGTAGCTCAGCAGGCCCAGAAGCCACTGGCTGGAGGACGCGCTCTTGATGTAGACGTTGACCCCGTTCTCCCTCATCACCTCGGAGAGCCTGTCCTGCGTCTCGTCGTTGCCGATGTCGGATTTGAACGCCTCGTTGCCGACCAGCTCGCCGGTCACCTGCTGCCCTTCGATGGTAGCTTTCTTGACCTGCTTGGCGTTGATCTTCTCCATCAGCTCCGTGTAGCTGAGGGTCGTCTCCTTCACGTTGTTCTTTCCGGCGAAAAGATTGTAGAGAAGGAAAGCGCCTCCGATGATCACGACCCAAAAAATTATCTGCTTTACTGTTGAGTTCAACCTGGTACCTCCGATAAAGACAGGCGCTTTTGCGCCTTATGAAATTCTAGCCTACAAGCATAGGATGCGCAATAAGCGATAGGGGCGGCTTTGTTATACATTTATTGCGAAAGCAGGGGCCCTCAGTCCAGGACAGCCAGGTGCGGAAGCTGCCGGAACTGGTTCTGCAGGCCCAGCCCATAGCCGAAGACGTAGGATTCGTCGCCGCGGAAAGCCGCGAAGTCGGGCTTCACGTCCGCGCGCCGCTCTCCGGGCTTGTCGATGAGCACGCAGGTGCGCAAAGACTTCACCCCACGGTCCGACAGCTGGCGGGTGATGTAGTCGAGCGTGACGCCCGTGGCGACGACCCCCTCCACGAGCAGGATGTCCCGCCCGCGCGGGTCGAAGGCGCTCGTGTACATGATCTCGGTCTGCCCACCGTGCCTCTGCCTCGTGACCTTCATAAAACAGCAGCTCAGGGGGAACTCGAACGCGCGGACGAGGTCCGCCAGGAATACGAACGTGTCGTCGAGTATCCCGACCACCGTAAGGTCGTTGGGCGCGGCGGCGCTTATCTCGCCGGCGAGCGCGTTTACGCGATTGCTTATCTCTTCTTTCGAGTGAACAACACGAATAGTCTTTTCCATATAACTCCAGGGTATCAGGCCGCTCGACTTTCGGGAGAAGAACTCAGATACCAGAAGCCCGCAGGATGGCAAGTCCGGAGGTCTCGTCATGCGCGGCAAACTCAACGGATGGGGGCAGCCCAGGTGACCAGACGTATCTGCCGTCCGGCGTCGCTATGACCGGCCAGGCGGCTCTAAGGCTGGAAGGGATTCTATGGTCAATCATCAGGATTTTCAACTTCTTTATTTGGCGCTGGCCCAGGACTCGGGCCCTCTCCCCGGCCACGCGCGGCCTGACGATCAGGCGGGAAGGCGTCGCATTCGCGTCAAGCACCGCCGTCATCCAGTCCCGGCCTCCCCGTTCCCGCTCGCGCCGCGCCTCCGCGAGGCTGGCTTCCAGCAGCCCGCGGGATTGATCGCAAAGCAGGGTGATCCTGAGCCCGCCCGCCCTCGCCTCGGGGCTGTCGCAACTGATCTCACACTCGCGGGGGCTCTCATCCGGGGCTCTCAGATTCGACGACTTGAGAACCAGAGCGCCGAAATCTCTCCAGACTTCAAGGCCGCCCGGAAGCGTCACGCGCCTGCCGCTCGCGCCCTTTTCCAGCAGGCCATCGACCGCCGCGACGTGAACGGAAGTGATCTCCCCCCGGCGCTCGGCCGGCGGCAGGCCAGCGCGCGCGCGCTCCAACGCCTTGATGATCATCCGCCTGCGCAAGGCGGAGGGCTGATCGGAAAAGGCCGACGCCCGGTAGATGCCGAGCGCGCGCGTGAGCCCCGCGGCCTCGACTTCCCTCCCGCCCAATCGAGCCCCGTCGAGATAATCCGCGGCGATCTTTTCGAGCGCGGCGTGGTCGGCCGCTATGAGTTCCGACGCGCGGCTGATCCGCTCCACCACGCGCGGGTTGATCGAGCGAAGCGCGGGCAGAACGTCGCGGCGCACGCGATTGCGCGTGTAATCCGCCGTCGCGTTGCTCTGGTCGGTCCGGAAGGCCAGGTTGTAATCGCGGCAATACCCTTCCACCTCATCCCGAGTCAGGCAGAGCAGAGGGCGGATGATGGAAGGGCGCGCGGGAAGACCGGAAGGCCCGCGCGGGAATTCGTCGAAATCCCGCGAAGGGTCGAACAGGTGCGCGGGGGCCACGGGGCGCATTCCCGCCAGCCCGCGAAGCCCTGCGCCCCGCGCGAGCCGCATCAGGAAAGTCTCCGCCTGATCGTTCATCGTGTGGCCCGTCGCGATGCGGTCGCAGCCCGAAGCGAGCGCGGTCTCTAATAAAAACCCGTACCGGGCCTCGCGCGCGACCTCCTCGATCCCGCGCCCCCGCGCCCGCGCCTCCGCGAGCACGTCGATTGAGGCGACCGTGACGGGGAGTTTCAACCCCGCCGCCAGACCGCGCACGAAGTCGGCGTCGGCGGCGGACTCCGCCCCGCGCAGCCGGTGATCGAGGTGGGCGACGTGAAGAGGTAGGGGGCTCAGGCGGAGCAGCAGGTCGAGCAGGGCCACGGAATCCGGCCCGCCGGACACCGCGACCACCACCCCGCGTGCGCCTTCGAGCATCGAGTGGAGGTTTAGAAAATCCGAGACTTTTTCGAAGGGTTTGCTCACTGAAGAAGCTTGCGGACCGGCTTCTTTGAATCCGGCTCCGAGTCTACTTCGTGCCGACGTACTCCCAGTGCCAGGGCTCGTAGAAGTAAGGCCGGAAGCCGAAGCGCGCGGCATTCTTCACGAGCCAGAGGTAGGCTTTTGTCCGCACCTGTATCGCGCGATTCTCGTCCTTGGTGCTGACGGGCTCCCCGCCCACGTATATGTCGAGCGCGCGGCCCGTGAAGTGCGGGCTGTTGACCGCGAGCCCCGCGCGCCCGCTGTTGGGCGACTGCTTGCGAAGCTGGTCCTGATACTCGCG
The DNA here is from genome assembly GCA_035634255.1 of Blastocatellia bacterium. Classification (GTDB taxonomy): domain Bacteria; phylum Acidobacteriota; class Blastocatellia; order UBA7656; family UBA7656; genus DATLMR01. The sequence continues at coordinate 2,945 of DASQDI010000156.1, read as the reverse complement.
CGAGCGGTGCGCGGAAATTATCTTGAAATACTTCTCCGACGGGGCCAGATCGCCCCCCTCGGTGACGCCGAGTTCAAGGGAAGGGTCCGAGGCGGCGGCGGCGACCATCCGCGTGTAAGCGTCGTAAGCGCGGCGCTCGACCTTCCGAAGCTCCTCCGGCCTCGAAGGGTCGAAGAACATCGAAGAGGGGGCCGTCACGAGTTCTTCGGGCGACGGGTAGGCGCGGTCCTTGATCCGGTCCGCCTGCCAGATCGATATCATCCGCGACCACGTGCCATCATCGAGGACGCCATGCGCCCCGATGCCCCGCTCTTTCTGCCAGAGTGAAAGGGCGTGCGCGAAGTCTCCCGTCTCGCAGTCCTTGTCGGTGGAGATGGTGGCAGAGATCAGGGGGAGATAGAGCCGCCACCCGCGTTGCGTTTTGCCCCCGAAGGTCCAGTTGAGATTCGCCTGAAGCTGCGCGTTCTCAAGCGCCGCGGGGGCGAAGGCCGAAGCCGAAGGACTGACCGAGGCAGGCGCGCTCACCGCCGAGGCTTCGGGCTTTGAGGGCGCGGCCGTGACAGGCGCGGAGGCTTTGGCAGGCGACTTGACCGCCGCCTCGTTCTGCTCGGCGGAGGCGGTCCCAAGCCGGCCCGTCTGGCCGGCGATGCCGCTCCTGAACCCGAGCATGACCAGCCCCACCGCGATGACCGCTACCAACCCCAGATATACCCTCTTGCCCGACATCCGTGTACCCCTTTTTAACCGCAAAATTGATCGATGATGATCGATGTAGTCTTTGATTATAAAGGCATACGATCCGGGGCTCAATGATTATGCCGGAGATATCGGCAATGCAACAAAATGGAAAGAAATCACCCTCCCCACCTCACCGGCTGGCGCGCGTGGAAGACGGTCTCTTCCACGTAGAGCGCCGAGCGGGGCAGAGCGCCCGAGCCTTCGCGCAGGAGGCCGAGAGACTCAAGGACGGGCACCCTCGCCCGGTTGATGCGGGCCGGGCGAGCCTCCATCGGCCCGTGCTCGACTTCGACCCTGAATATGCCGCCCGCCCCGGTGCTGATGAATCCCGCGGGGCGGTCGGTCAAGAACTCCGCGTCGATCAGTCCGTCCGGGGCGGCCGAGTGGTCCCCGGTCTCAAAATCTATCACCAGCCCTTCGGGCCCGGCCCACCTCATGGCGCGCCTCGTGCCGCTCGCCTCATCGTCCGCCCTCTCAAGCTCGATCTCTTCGTAAAGGAGCGGCAGGCGCAGGAGGCTCGCGCCCGCCGTGATCATCCGCGAGTTCAGCCTCATCCCGAAGAAGTAAACGCCCCGAGTGCCGGAGTCCCTAACGTGCGCGCGGTAGTTGATCTGGTTGAAGCGGAGGTACTGGAAAGGCAGGCTGCTCGACGCTAAATCGACCACGCGGAACGGGACCGCCGAGACGACCGCGCAAGCCTGCCCGTCTTCGGTCGTCACCGTGTCCAGCTCGAAGAGGGCGGGGACGAGCGGGCGCACCAAGGCTTCGGGCACGACATAATTCGCGAAGAGGAGATCACGCATAGTCACTTGCATTCGTTTGGTCCTGTGGGGGCGATTTACCGAAGCCGTTTTATCCGGTACAACGACGAGTATGCTACGGCCGAGGGTTACATTACAAGCCGCGTTAAACCCGCATCCGGGCGCTCGGGGCTTTCGTGCCCGCCCCGTCTGTTGTATCGTTTATGCGCTCCGCCGGGCGCTCGGGGCGGTCGGTCACTTACCCATGATTTCGAGGGGAGATATGAGAAGAGAATTTCACGCTTCGGCTTTATCCCGGCTCCCGGTCTTCATCTGCCTCGTCTCCGTTTTATTCAGCGCCCCCGCCTGCGACAGGACGCGCACGAACTCGGGCAATGAGCACGCCGCGAACTCCAACGCCGCGCAGCCCGCCCCCTCCCCTCCCGGCGCCGCCGAGGAGACCGCAGCCAACGGGCAGATAGAGATCGTGTCGACGCCTCCGGGTGCGATGGTCATCCTCATAGAGATAGGCGATGGGTTCGCGGGCCCTCCGCAGGTTAAAGGCTCGACCCCCACGACGCTCTCGGTAAAACCCGGAGCTTACGAAGTGGCCCTCGAAAAGACGGGCCATAAGCACTATCAAAAAGAGGTCAAGGTCGAAGCCAACAAGACCGTTAAGCTGAACGCGCGGCTCCCGCGCGCGTAGGGGCCGCGCCGAAAAAAAAAATGTAACGATTGACACCGGGACGGAACGTTGGTAGAGTACCCGCGCCTCGATTCTAGCGACGCACTTTTATTCACATTCTGCATGTGTAGAATTCTCCGGTTATTTTCCGAGGCATTCAGTCTATATTCTGATTCTTAACACACAGGCCGGGCGGCTTTCTCAGCCACCCGTGCCCTGAGATCAATTGTCGAACGTAGTCTCCGGCGCGCTCTAGAGCCGGGAAATCGAACTATCTATCTCTCTCTGCGCATCTGCCAGCTCTCAGATGCGAAGCTCATTCAACGACCGTAACCTAGGAGGAACGAATGAAAAGAATCGCGCTTTCCAGCCGCTTTGCATGGGTGTCTCTGGTCCTTGTGATCCTGATGGTAGCATCGGCGACACAGGTGGGGCCGTCATCGCAGGCCGACAACGGCCCGAACCATAGGGTCCGCAACCTGCGCTTCGGCGTGTCGGGCGGGAACGTTAATGACGCCACCAGGCGCTTCTGTTGCAGCGGCACCCTTGGCGCTCTGATGACGGACGGTATAAACCAATACATACTGAGCAATAATCACGTCATGGGTCTTTCCGGTCGGGCAGTGGCGGGGCAGGACATATCGCAGCCGGGCCTGATCGATAATGGCTGCCGCATCGCTACCGTCGTTGCCGACTTCACGGTGGCTCCCGCGCTCAGCTCGAACGTCGACGCGGCCATCGCGCAGTTGCGCACGGGGACGATGGACGCGACCGGCGCCATC
>DASQDI010000155.1:0-43993 GCA_035634255.1 Blastocatellia bacterium | reverse complement strand
GCGCGCGCGGTCGCGGGGATTCGCGAGGCCCTCAATCGAGTCGGGGGCGAAAATCCTTGATCGGGAAAGAAAAAAAGTTGAAGCGGGCTCTGCTGTGGTTCCCGGCGAAGTTTTATGAATTGCTGGTCCGCCTCAGGGTCGCCGCCTACGAGACCGGCTACCTGACGCCCGCCCGGCTCGGAGGCACGGTCATTAGCGTCGGCAACATCACCGTGGGAGGCACGGGCAAGACCCCTCTCGTCGAGTACATCGCGCGGTACCTGAAAGAAGAGGGCCACTCGGTCGCCGTGTTGACCAGAGGCTACGGGCGCAAGTCCGAAGGCCGGCGTCTGCTCAACTCGGGGGCCGCCGGCGGGCAGGGGGCTCCGGCCGCCCCGGCCCCCTCGTACGAGGAGTTCGGAGACGAGCCGGTGATGCTCGCGCGCGCTGTTCCGGGCGTCCCGGTGATCGTAGATAAAGACCGAACGGCGGGCGGCTCGTGGGCGGAGCGCGAGTACTCGTCGGACGTGCTGATCCTTGACGACGGCTACCAGCATTTGAAGCTCGCGCGCAATCTGAACATCCTGCTTCTCGACGCCACGGACCCATTCGGAGGCTTCGAGATGGTCCCCTTCGGGCGCTTGCGAGAGCCGCTCTACGGGCTCAGGAGGGCCGACGTGGTCATAGTCACGCGGGCCGACCGGTCTTTCGATCAGGGGCAATTGCATGCCATCATCAGGTACTCATGCGGGGAAAAGATTCCGATACTCTACTTCTCCGCGTCGATCACCGGCCTGCGCCATCTGAAGACCGGGGAGGTGTACGAACCGAGTCAATTCCTCGGGTGGAACGCCGTCGCGCTTTGCGGCATCGGGAACCCGCAAGCCTTCGCGGGCGACCTCGTGCAGATAGGGATGAACGTGGTGGAGGAGAGCTTCTTCCCCGACCACTACGCATTCGCTCAGGAAGACGTAGACCGCGTGACCGAAAGGGCGCGTGACGCGGGGGCCGACCTGATAGTCACGACCGAGAAAGACGCGATCAGGTTAGAGGGGATCGAGCCGGGCGAAGTGCCGATCTACGCGGCGCGGCTGGAGCTTCAAAGCGACGACGAGGTGAGGCTCAAGAGCCTGCTCCTGAGGACGATTGTTCTGGGTCGCCCCCGCCCCTGAAAATACGAGGGGCCGCGCACTCGATGCGTCTCTTTGAAGACGACTCGTCTTTGCCGTGCGCGGCCCGAACTCTGTTGTTTTAGAGACTACCAGCGCCGGTCCCGGCGGGACGAGCGGTAGCCGTCGCGGTAGCGGTAATTACCGCGGCCGTAGTAGCCATCGCGGTCTCTGTCGTCATTCCTGTCCTTCAGCACTACGTAGCCAGTGCCCCCGCCGGCCCCGAGGACTCCGCCGATGATCGCGCCCTTCTTGCCGCCGAGCAGCGCGCCAAGAGCCACGCCGGCCGCCGCGCCGCCGCCGATTATAGCGGCCTTCTCTTTCTTAGAAAGGCCCCGGTCGCGCCACTCCCGGTTCCGCCACTGCGCGCTCGCGGGCATCGCGGCTGCAAACATCAACAGAAGGCCCAGAGTCATAGCAAAAAATTTTTTATTAAGACTTAGCATCTCCCATCCTCCGTTCGTCAAATGAGCTATGCGGCTTCGGGCCGCGACATAATATAACCGCAACGGGCGTGCCGGCGATCCTCGATTCACCCCTCGGGCAGGAATGCTTTTAATGAAAGCAGGTTACGAAACTCCCGCCAAACGTTGCCTGATGAATTACGAACCATTTGGTGTTTTTCGCAGACCATAAGGTGAGGAGGTAGATTACTGTTCCGCCGTTTTTTGGCTTGTGATATTATCCGGCCTGACACTTGAATAGATGTCGCGGAGCTTCCCGTCCTGCCCCTCCATTCGATCAACGATCACATCATCGATTAATCAATCGATACCCCATGCCTCATTAGGAGAACCGGGATGAAAGCCATGACCGCCTTCATAGCTCTCGCACTATGTGTCGCCCTGCCGGCCCAAAGTGCGATGTCTCAATCACTGGAAATGCGCCCGCGCCGAATAAGCGCCGCCGCGGCTCCCGAGCCCGCGCCGGTCTACCCGGAAAGCGGCTCGGGACTGGCGGCTCCGACGACGCTGGACTCTATGATCGCGCGCGACGACCTCTCGTTTTATGTGGAGGTCCGCAACGGAGGGTTGGGCGAACTGGCCCGGTCAGCGGGGGCCCTGGCCCCTTTCGCGAAGATGATCGCGCCGGGGAAAAAGGGCATCGCGAGCGTCGACCTCTCGGGATTCGTGATGGCCCACTTCGCCCGGCTTTCAAGCTCGCGGCTCGCGGTGGCCGGCTATGGGGGCGGGGGCGCGGCCCTGCTGATCGAGGCCATGAACTCGACGGAAGCAGACAAGCTCGGGGCGGACATTTCGCGGCTCCTTCTCGCGGGCTCGGCGGAGATGGACGTGAGCGTTCAGGGGGCAATCGTCACGGCGGGGACGAAGGGGGCGGTCGCGCGGATCACGGAAGCGGGAGGCGGCTCGACACTCGCGGAGGACCAGGAATTCCTCAAGGCGCGCTCGCGTTTCAGCGCGGACCCGTTCTTCGCTTTCATCGAACTCGGCTCGGTGGCGGGGCCGTGGCCCGCGGGGGTGGACGGCCCGGAGAATCCGGCTTACGTGGCCGGGGCGCTCGCGGCGATAAACGGCATGCCTTACGCGGTGGCCATGGGCGGGTCCCTGCGCGGGGAGACCGCGAGCCTGCGGGCGTTGATGTTATTCGGCCGAAAACAGAAGAAGGGGATTTTTTCATCCCTGCTCACTTCGACCCGCATGGGCATGTCTTCGGCCGAGAGCTTCGCAACGTCGGACAGCGACATCTTCCTCGACGCGATGCTCGACTGGGAGAAGATTTATGAAATGATGCAGTCCTTCTTCCTGACGCTCGGGAGCGCGGCGATGCCGCCCTCCCCGCATGCGGACGGGGCGCAGGCCTTAAAATCGGCCGACCCGCTCGCGATGATCGAGGCGTCGCTCGGGCTGAGTATCAGGGACGACTTGCTGCCGACCCTCGGCAACGAGGTGGCCGTCAGCCTGAGCAACCTCGACGGCCTCATCGCCCCCGCGCCCAAAGGCGCGCGCGCGCGGTCGAAGGCTCAGCCGTTCCGCTTCATGTTCATGCTCGCGCTGAAAGACCCGGGTAGGTTCGAGAAACTGATCACGAAACTGATCAACCCTCCGGGCGGCGCGGCGAGGCCGCTCGCGCAGGCCTATCACAGGGGGGCCCGCATCAACTACCGGAACGACATCGCCTACACGGTGAGCAGCGGGTTCCTGATAGCCGGGGGCAGCCTCAACGACATCCGCCGAGCGCTCGACGCGCGCGCGCTCGGCACGTCCCTCGGCTCTTCGCCCGAGTTCCGCTCCGCGATGGGGGAGCCTCGCCCGTCGATGATGCAGGTGTTCGTCTCGTCGAGGGTGTCGGGGAAGTTGCAGGAGGTATTGCAGACCGAAGCGGCGAAGCTGTATCCGGGGCTGGCGGAGGCTTCCGCCCCGGCGCGCGCCCCGCTCGCGGTGTCGATGAAGCACGACGAGGACGGGATCATGCTCGAGATGCGCGTGCCCGTGAGCTTCGCTTTCATGGCTTTGAATTCGATGACGAAAAGCAACCCGGCCTCTCTCAGCGGGGGGAGTGTGACGGGGCCCGCGCGAGGCAGGGGGCGGAGCAGGACGCCGAGACTCACCGACGAGGATTTGAGGCTCCGGAGGCCGTAGGCGGCCGGCCGCCCGTCAGCCGACCCCGGCCAGCCTGAGCATTCCGCGCGCGCGCTCGGCTATGGCCGCGTAATTCTCGTTCTGAAGATCGCCGCGCGTGAAGAGGTGGCGCCCGACCGAGATGGAGAAGGCCCCGGCCGCGAAATACTCGGCTATATTTTCGGGCCCTACCCCGCCCGCGACCGCGAGCCTGATGTCCGACATCCTCAGAATAAGCTCTTTGACGTACTCCGGGCCGCCGAGCGAGACGGCGGGGTAAAGCGTCACCAGGGGGACGTTGAACAACCAGGCCGAGGCCACCTCCGAAGGCGTGAACGCGCCCGGCAGTATCGAGATTCGGTGCCTGCGGCAGAACTCGATCAGGCTCGCGCTAGTGTGGGGGGTTGCGACGAACTGCGCGCCGCTTTTGATCGAGCGGTCCACCTGCTCGTAATGCATGACTGACCCGGCCCCGACGCAGACCCGGTCTCCGAAGCGGCGGCGCAGGTCGGAGATGACGCGGAAGCCGCCCGGCGTGGAGAGGGCGATTTCGATCAGCTTGACCCCCCCGACTATCGCCGCCTCCGCAGCGCAGAGGGCGGCTTCGGCGGAGGGCGCGCGCACCACGGCGAAGACCCTGTTAGCCGCTATCATCCTGATCAGATCAGCATCGTTCATCGCCAGCTCTCGTAGAGAATTTCCAGAGAATTTCCAAAGGAGCCTTGCGGTCTATTCAGCTTTGCCGCAGCACGACCCGCGCCGGAGCGCCGTCTCCGTCTTTGACCTTCAGGGGCAGGCAGATCAATTCGTAATCTCCGGGCTCGACCTCGCGCAGGTCGAGCCCTTCGATGATCAGGGTGCCCGCCCTGAGCAGGGTCAGGTGAGTCTCCGGCTTTTCCGCGCCGAACTTCTCCACGGAGAGGTAGTCCATGCCGACGACCTTTATGCCTTCGTTGACCAGGGCGCGGGCCGCGCCCGGCGTTATGTACACGAAGTCTTCGACGAAGGTCTTCTTGCTCCAAAGGTATGAATTGCGCGTTTTAAACAGCACCCTCACGTCGGTCGTGAAGTCGAACTCCTCCAGGACGGCTTCGTCTATGCGGGGGGCGGTCACCTCCACGACGCGGGCGCGGCCGATCAGCATTTCGAGCGGCAGGTTGTCGACGGTGGCCCCATCTTCGATGAAGTGGAAGGGCGGGTCGATGTGCGTGCCCGTGTGCGAGCCGAACGAGAGGCGGCTGACGTTGTACTTGGAATCGTTCTTGTTGATTACGTTCTTGCGCTCAATCCTGACCGGCGGGTCACCGGGGTAGATGACGAGTTCTTTGGAGAGCGGGACCGTTACATCATAAATCTTCATGCCCTACGACCTTTCTTTGTTCGACGTATGCTAAGACCGCCCGCGCGCAATTGTCAAATTGCAACCGCGGTATTCGCGGGCGGCTCTCCTCTCGCTTAAGAGTCGGGTTGCGTGCGAGGCCCGTAGGCCCGGTCTTCCGGAGGGGTTTTCAGAGGCTCTTCACCGTCTGCCTCAACTCGGACAGCAGGGCGGAGACGCGGCGCACTTCGGTCTCGTCCAGCCGCGCGCCCCCGAACCGCACCCGGTTGTAGACCGTCGTGATCTCCTTGATCTGAGCGACCCCGGACTGCGCGGCGAATTCCGAGGGGGTCTGGTCGGGCCGCTTCATCATCCCCGCGCGGGCAGCGAGCGCGAGCATCTGTTCGTAGAAGAGTATGGCCGAGGCGCGGTGGTTGTTCTTTACCATGCGCCTGCTCCGCCAGGTGGGGAGCACGAACAGCCTGTGCCACCACGGGCCGTAGCCGGTCGGCTCCAGCCCCCGGCGCTTCCTGAAGGCCATCAGGACGTAGGCCCCCGCAATCGAGACGAGCAGCATGCCCAACACGCCCGCCGCCTTCAGGGCGTCTTTCATGCTCCAGTCGCGCTCGACCAGCAGGGAGCCGACCTTCTCTTTGACCCAGAGCTTCACCCCCGAGTAGTAGTCGAGCGAACGGTCCTTGAAGCTGAGCAGGCGTTGCTGCAGATCGACCATTATGGTGGCCTGCTCGTCGCCGTCGAGCGTGACTATGTAGTCGAGCCAGAAGACCTCCGCCGCGTCGAGGTAATCCCGGAGGCGGGCGATGAGGCCATCTTCCGAATAGTCGTTGAGCCCGGCGGCGGGCGTCGGGTCGAACTCGACCCAGGCGTCGCTCTGGGGGAAGTAGACTTCGACCCACGAGTGCGCGTCGCTCGCGCGCACGGTGTAGACGCCGCTGATGCTGTTGTAAGAGCCCATCTGAAAGCCGTTCACGATGCGCGAAGGGATGTGCAGGGTGCGGAGCATTAAAGCCATCGCCGTCGCGAAGTATTCGCAGTGGCCCGTGCGGGTGTCGAACAGGAACTCCGCCAGGGGGTCGCTCTTCGTGGGTAGGGCGTCGAGGTTGTAGGTGAACTCGTTCTTCAAATACTGCTCAAGCGCCCGAGCCTTGTCGTAAGAGGTCGGCGCGTTGCGGGTGATCTCGCGCGCGAGCTTCGCGACGCGCGGGTCGAGGTCGGGCTGTCGAGTGTACAGGGCAAGGAGGGCCTCTTCGTCCCTGTCCACTCCCGAAGGGTCGGGCGTCTTATCGGCGCGCAACTCCTGCTCCGACGGGGTGCTGATGTCCGACCTCACGAAGTAAGAGAGGCGGCCTTTCACGTTAGGGGCCGAGAGCGCGTCGGTGAGCCGGTCGCGGAAAAGGGTGGTGACGGGGCCGCGGAACTGGATCGGGATTTTCGCCGCGAACAGGCGCGGAGAGTCGAGCGGCTCAAGCACGATCTTCTGCTCGATTGTCTTATGGGAGCCCAGGCGAGCGCGCGTCATCTGGTTCTCATTCAGGTTATGGATCCGCGTCACCCCCGCGTTGTCGGCCGGCGGGCGGCCGCCGTACGCGACCTCCTGATGGATCGTCTGCATGCGGTCCCGGCGCTCGGTGACGGACCACGCATTATCCTCGTAGAGGTCGAGCGCGACGCCGCGCCACCGAAGGTAGCCGGGCGGCTTCTGGTCAAGCTCCACGCGCATGATTACGCGGGTGTTCTGTTTGATCGAAGCGTATTCGCCGAGCTTCACGGTCTCCGAAAAGCCCGTGAGCGCTTCGGAGTCGCCGAAGCCGCGCGCGATCCCCCCCCCGCCGAACCGCGGGATCAGGAAGAAGAAAGGCAGGGTGAGTAGGGCGACCAGGAGCACCTGGCCGAGCGACGCGCCCAGCAGGTAAGGCACGCGCCGCACCCCGCGCCGGGGCCTGAACGGGTGACTCTCCTTCGACCGGTACGTGCCTCTGTTCTCGGACCATGAGCGGGGGATTATCTCTTCTTCGCCGGGGTCTATCTCCTGGCGCGCGCGGCGTATTTCAAACGCGGCGAGCGCGGAGATGAAGAAGAAGAGGAAGATCGCGAGCGACGCCACGAACGAGGGCCTGAACGTCATGCCCGAGGCGAGCAGCATCTGGAAGAAGGCGATGAGGTAAAGGAAGACCCAGTCGCGGTCCCGCTTGTTCTGAAAGAGCTTGGCCGCCGACAGAAACAGGGTCATGTGGACGAGCGCCGATATGTGTGACGACAGGACCGTCGCGTCGAAGAACGCGAATGGGATGTAGAGGAGTGCGAGCACGCGCCACATCCACTCGCGCAGGCGCAGGCGGGTGACCTGCCGCACGTCGGCGTAAAAGCAGGCCGCGAGCGCCGCCGGGAAGAGCAGCATCGAGACGAGGTCCAGTTCTCCCGTCATCGCAAGCGCGAAGAAGGCCGTCGCCATGAGCCCGTATGAAGTTACTCTAAAATAATTATCCAAAGTTACAACCCTGAGATGGGGAGGGGGCGCGACAGTTTGCCGCCCTGCGGCCTCTCCGTCTTTCCGCTCACACGTCGTCGATGAACACCACGTGCGAGCTGCGCCACACGTTAGCGGGGATCGTCCCCTTCGCCGCCGACGTTATGAGCACTTTGAACCGCCGCTCGTCCGCGAGCACGGGCACTTCGTCAAGCAGCCTCCAGCCGGAGGCCGCGCGGCCATCAGCGGCCTGACCGCGCTCGTCGGCCGACGGCCGCGGCCTGCGCTTGAAAAGGCGGCGCCTGCGCGGCTCGCCGCCCGCGCCCGAGTCCCGCGCCGGGGCCGCCTTCGCCGGCGCTTCGCGCGAGGGCTGGAGCGTGGCGAGCGAGCGCAGAATCCTGTACAGGTGATCGTGCCCGGTGCCGGAGCGAACGTCGTGCCCCTCGTTCGGGGTTATCAGCTCGACCTCCGCGCGCTCAAGGATGAAGTGGTTCGCGAGCGAGGCGGCCATGACGATGGCGCGCTCGAACTTGTCATCGAACCCATCCGGCTCTTCGCGCGAAGGGTCTTCCGGGTTACCGGAGCGGTCCGGCCGCGTCGTGTCGAAGACTATGGTCAGACGCCACTCGTCCTCGCGCATGTGCTCGCGCACCATCATCTGCCTCGACTTGGCGGTGGCCTTCCAGTCGATGTGCCGCATGTGGTCAGACGACTGGTACGCGCGGATCGAGTAGAGGTCGTCGCCCGAGCCCTTCGCGTGGCTTTGCACCTGCCCTGAGAGCATCGGGAGCGCGTGATAAAAATCGTCGAGGGGCCGCGGCTTCGGGTAGACGAGGATCTCCCCCGTGGCGTCGATCCTGCGCCTCTTCTTGAAGAACCCGGCCGGGAATTTCGTGGAGAGGCGGAAGCCCGTCACGGGGTAGCACCCGCGCCGCTCGAAGGTGTATTCGACGCGCTGGCGGACGCTTGAGCGCGCGGGGGCCAGCACGAAGTAAGCCAGCTTGCCGAGCCCATTCCTGACCGGCGCCGAAGAGGCGTTGCCGCGCCTCCCGGTCCTGGCCGGCGCTTCCCCGTCCTCGTCGTCCTCGTCCCCCTCGTCGGCGTCCGTCAGCCCCTCGACCATCATGCTGTAGCTCGGCGTCACCCGCTTGTGATTCATCAGGGTGATGGTGAGGTTGGCGGGCTCGCCCGCGAACATGTGGTCGGGGAATCGCAGCTGCACCGACACGTCCACGAGCGAAAGGCGCGCGATCAGGTTCGCCGCGACCAGAAAGGCGAGCATCACCGACAGCACCATGTAAAGGAGGTTGTTGCCCGTGTTCCACGCGGCGAACGCTATGACCACTAAGAAGACGATGAAGAGTAGCCCTTCGACGGTGACGGTGGTCCGGACGGCGAAGCGGAGGATCTCGAGCCGCACGTTGCGGGCGAGGCGCGGCACGATGTAGAGCGCGCCGAGCAGGGCCATGACGAGAGAGATCGCCGCGGCGATGGCGGCCATCTCCCCCTTGCGCTGCTCGGCCGCTATGGAGCTGAGCAGGGCGATGACGAAGGCTACGCCGAGGAAAAAGACCGTTATGAGGAAGTCACGCCATGCCTGCCAGTTCATGATGACACCTCACAAAGGCACGCTGACGGTTTTGAGTATCTCCTGGAGGGCAGCTTCGGCCTCGTCGGACCGGCGGAGGCCGGTCGAGTACCGCGAGTTGACCACGATCCGGTGGGCGAAGATCGGGACGACAAGGCGCTTGATGTCGTCCGGGATGACGAAGTCCCGTCCCTCGATGAAGGCGAGCGCCTGCGAGGCGCGGTGCAGGGCCAGGCTCCCGCGCGGGCTGACGCCGAGATCGAGTATCTCCGCCTCGCGCGTGGCGCGCACGATGCGGATCAGGTAATCGATCAGCGAATCGTCCACGGAGACCTCGCGCACTTCCGTCTGCAGCGCCAGCACGTCATCGCTGTGCATCACGGGGTTTATGTGGTCCAGAGGGGAGTTGAGCGTCTGCTGGCGCAGGATCGCCTTTTCGTTCTCCGGGTCCGGGTACCCCATGCGCAGGCGCATGAGGAAGCGGTCGAGCTGAGACTCGGGCAGGGGGTAGGTGCCGTGATGCTCGATGGGGTTCTGCGTGGCGAGCACCATGAACGGGCGCGGCAACTGATAGGTCGACTGCTCGACCGTCACATGCCCCTCGGCCATCGCTTCGAGCAGGGCCGACTGGGTCTTGGGCGTCGTGCGGTTTATCTCGTCGGCGAGGATGACGTTGGCGAAAATCGCCCCCGACTTAAACTCGAAGGTACCCTGCCGCTGGTTGTAGACTTCGAGCCCGAGTATGTCGGACGGGAGCATGTCGGAGGTGAACTGTATGCGCTGAAAAGAGCAGTCGAAGCTGCGCGCCATCGCCTGGGCCAGGGTGGTCTTGCCCACGCCCGGCACGTCCTCGATCAACAGGTGGCCGCCGGCCAGCAGCGATACCAGGGCAAGCTCCACGACCTCGGACTTGCCACGGATCACGCTCTCGATTGTTGACTGGAGTTGTTCGATCTTACCGGCGGTGGTTATCACTAATATCGGTCTCCACTCTCATTTAAAGGCGCGAAATAAATCTAACATAAAGGAACGCCACCCGTGAAGAAAAGTTGCAGAAGCGTAACGGCCAAGGGCGAAGCCGGCCCGCCGTACCGGCGGATAACGCGGGATCGCGCCCCTCAAGCGGGTACCCCGCCCCGCAACTTTATTTAAATATATTAGCTGCCCGTCGATTTCTGCTCTTCGAGCAGGGGGCGCAGAGTCTGGTAGACGGTCTCCGCGACTATCTTCGTCCCGGCGGCGTTGGGGTGGACCCCGTCGCCCTGGTTCAGGGACTCGACCATCGCGACGCGCTCAAGGAAGAAAGGTATGTAGGGGACCTGATACTGCCGCGCCAGGTCGCGGTAAGCCTCCTGCACCTCCCTCCTGTACTCGACGCCGGCGTTGGTCGGGGCCTCCATCCCGGCGAGCACCACCTGAGCGCCGCGCGCCTTCACGCGCTCGATGATCTGCGAGAGGTTCTTCTTCATGGCGGGGACCGGCTGCCCGCGCAGTATGTCGTTCGCGCCCAGCTCGACGATGACGAACTTCACGTCGCCTTCCAGAGCCCAGTCGATCCTCCTCAGGCCCCCGGCGGAGGTGTCGCCGGAAACCCCGGCGTTGACCACTTCGTAGTTAAACCCGTCGGCTTCCAGCTTCTTTTGCAGGAGCGCCGGGTAACTTTCTGACGCCGGGAGGCCATACCCCGCGGTCAGGCTATCGCCGAAAGCCACGATCTTCGCTACACTTTTAGGGGAAGCGTCGGGGGCCCGCGGCGGCTCGGGCCGCGCGGCTTCGGCGGGGGCCGAAGGTTCTTTGGGGCCGCAGGCCGCAAGGCCTGTGATCACGATAAAGATTAAGCTGAGAAGAAAAAATTTCATGATTGAATTATACAAGGTTTCGAAAAAAGTTCCCTCAGGTACCGAAGTGCTCACCATCGTCAAAGAGCTGGACCTCGTCATCCCGGACGGCCAGTTCGTCTCGATAGTCGGGCCTTCCGGCAGCGGCAAGTCCACCCTGCTCGGACTCATGGCCGGCCTCGACTCGCCGACCTCGGGCGACATCCGCATCGACAACCAGTCGATCACCAGCATGAGTGAGGACAGGCTCGCCGAGCTCCGCGGGAAAAAGATCGGCATCATATTTCAATCGTTCCACCTGATCCCGTCCCTCACGGCCTTCGAAAACATACTGGTGCCTATGGAGATCGCGGGCGCGGAGGGGGCCAGGGAGCACGCCCGCCAGCTCCTCGAAGACGTGGGCCTCACCGGGCGCGGGCACCACTACCCCTCGCAGCTGTCGGGCGGCGAGCAGCAGCGCATAGCCATCGCCCGCGCCTTCTCGAACAACCCGCCCATCCTCCTGGCCGACGAGCCGACGGGCAACCTCGATTCGCGGAACGGGCGGCACGTCTTCGACCTTATGGTCGAGATTCATCGCAGGCGGAAGGCCACGCTCGTCCTGGTCACCCACGACCACGAGCTGGCCGCGCTCGCGGACCGCCGCATCGCCCTGAGGGACGGGAGCATAGTCAGCGACAGTCTGGCGGAAGCCGCCCCCTCCGAAGAGGCCACCGTGGAGGCGACGCAGATATGAAATTCGTTCTACAGATGGCCGCGCGAGAACTCCGGTCTTCGTGGCGCAGGCTGCTTTTCTTCTTCCTCTGCATCGCGATTGGCGTCGGCTCGATTGTCGCCCTGCGCTCCATCATCCAGAACGCGAGCGCCGCCGTCGCCTCCGAAGCGCGCGCGCTCCTGACCGCCGACGTGCAGGTCGATTCCGACCGCCCGTGGAGCGAGGAGACGCTCGCCATCATAGACCGCATAGCGCGCCCGCCCCTCGTGGCGGGCAGGGCGGAGACCATCGAGTCGGCCACCATGATCAGGCCCGCCGACCCGGCGCGCGAAGGCGCGATGATGATAGAACTGAAGGGCATAGAGAGTAACTTCCCCCTCGTCGGCGAGTTCAGGCTGGCGAGCGGCGAGCTCTTCGATTATTCGCTCGTCGCGGATAACGGCGCAGTCGTCTCCCCCGCTTTGCTCGACCGCCTCAACCTTCAGGTCGGGGATCAGGTGAGGATCGGCAACTCCACGTTTCAGATCCGCGGGGCAATCGGGCAGGAGCCCGGAGGCGGGGGCGGGGGGTTCCGCCTCGGGCCGCGGGTCTTCATAGCGCGGAGCGCGGTCGAGGCGACCGGCCTCACCGGGTTCGGCAGCCGCGCCCGGCGCAGGATTCAGTTCCTCACGCCCGACGGGCAGGTCGATAACCTCTCGCGGCAACTGCGCGAGGCGCTCAAGAACAACCTCGTGAACGTGCGCTCCTACAAGAACTCGCAGGAGAACCTCAACGAGCAGTTCACCCGCACGGAGAACTACCTGTCGCTCACGGGGTTGGTCATCCTCGTGCTCGGGGGCATCGGCATCTCCAACGTCACGCGCGTCTTCATCGAGCAGAAGAAGAAGACCATCGCCGTGCTGAAATGCGTGGGCGCGTCGGGCGGGAAGATAACCGTCGCCTACCTCGGGCAGGTGCTCACCCTGGGGCTGGCGGGGAGCATTCTCGGGGTCCTGCTCGCGAAACTCGCGCTCTATTACATCGGGTTCAAGTTCGCGGAGAGCCTGCCGCCCAACATGAATTACGGGCTGCGGCCCGGAGCCATCGCGCAAGGACTGGGCGTGGGAATCCTGATCTCGATCCTCTTCTCCGCCCTCCCGCTGCTCCGCATCCGGAACATAAAGCCGAACGTCCTGCTAAGAGAGGACGCGGAAGGCCTGCGCCGCTCCTTCGACTACACGCGGTGGGGGATGGTCGCGGCGGTCGTCGCGGGGCTGCTCACGCTCGTTTCCTGGCAGGCCGGCTCCCTGCGCGTGGGGGCCATATTTCTCGTCGGCCTCGCGCTGACGGCGGGGGTGCTGCACCTCGCGGCGATGCTGCTCATAGCCCTCGTGCGGCGCGCGCGGCACGTCTCGTCATTCGAGCTCCGGCAGGCCATCAACAGCCTCTACAGGCCGGGCAACCAGACCCGCGTGATCGTGATGGTGGTCGGCCTGGGAGTGTTTCTCGTGATCGCGACGCAATCCCTGCAATCGAACCTCGTGCAGGAATTCGACCTCGGGCGGCGCGGCAACCTGCCGAGCATGTTCCTGATCGACATACAGAAAGACCAGGAGCAGGGGGTGAAGGACCTGATCGCGGAAGCGACGGGCGAGCCCCCGGTCCTCATCCCCACCGTGCGCGCGCGAATCGTAGGTATAAATGACCGCAACATCGACATGGAGCAGGAAGACATGAGGCGCGAGCGCGGGCGGCTCGGGCGCGAGTACGTGCTGACCTACAGGCCGAACCTCGAACCGAACGAGACGGTCATCGGCGGACAGTTCTGGGACGCGCAGCCGTCTTCGGGGCCGGAGGTGTCGATTGAAGAGAGCATGCAGGGGATGGCCGGGCTCGACATCGGGGGCACGATCACCTTCGACATTCAGGGCCGCAAGATCCCGGCCCGCGTCACGAGCATCCGGCGGGTGGACTGGCGCAACTCCCGCACGGGCTTCATGGTAGTCTTCCGACCCGGCACGCTTGAGAACGCCCCGCAGATGTTGATCGGGGCCATCAACGGGCCGGTCGATGAAGTCGAGCGGTCCCGGTTCCAGCGCGCCCTGCTCGATAAGTACCCCAATATTTCAATGATCGACGTGACGGACATCGTCCGCTCCGTGAAGCGAATCGTCGATAACGTCACGCTCGCCGTCACGTTCATCGGCGGGTTCGTATTCCTGAGCGGGGCGCTCATCCTGATAGGCTCAATCGCGATGACGAAGTTTCAGAGGGTCTACGAAGCCGCCGTGCTCAAGACGCTCGGGGCGAAGCGCAGGACCCTTCTCCTGATACTCCTGGGCGAGTACGGCCTGCTCGGTTTCGTCGCGGGGCTCATAGGGTCGGTCTCGGCCATCGGCCTCTCGTACGCCACCGCGAAGTACATCTTCGACATCCCCTGGAGCCTCACGCCCGTCATCAACCTTTCGGGCATAGTCGCGACCATCGCCCTCGTCACTGTAGTCGGGGCGGTCTCCACCCTCGACGTAATCTCGAAGAAGCCTCTTGCCACGCTCCGCTCGCAGTGACCGGACAGAAATAAAGGGCTCCGCCTTGATCAAGGCGGAGCCCTTTCGAGCTACCGACGAGTCTTGCGGACTCGGTTTAGAAGCCGCCCATGCCGCCGCCCGGCATCTGGGGGGCTTCCTTCTCAGCTTCCGGGATGTCCGAGATGATCGCCTCGGTGGTGAGCAGGAGGCCGGCTATCGAAGATGCATTCTGCAGCGCCGAGCGGACGACCTTGGTCGGGTCGACGACGCCCATCTTCACCATATCTCCGAACTCCTCGGTCGCCGCGTTGAAGCCGAAGTTGGGGCTCTTTTCCGAGCGGACCCTCTCCACGATCACGGCCCCCTCGTGCCCGGCGTTGACCACGATCTGGCGCATGGGCTCTTCGAGCGCCCTGCGCACGATGCCCACGCCGATGTTCTCGTCTTCGTTACCGGCCGTGAACCCGTCGAGCACCTTCTGCGCGCGGATGAAAGCCACTCCGCCTCCGGGCACGATCCCTTCCTCGACCGCCGCCTTCGTCGCGTGCATCGCGTCTTCGACGCGGGCCTTCTTCTCTTTAAGCTCGGTCTCGGTCGCCGCGCCGACTTTGATCACCGCTACGCCGCCGACGAGCTTCGCGAGGCGCTCCTGCAACTTCTCGCGGTCGTAATCCGAAGTGGTGTCTTCGACCTGCGCGCGGATCTGGCGGACGCGACCTTCGATGTCGGCGTTCTTGCCCGCGCCTTCCACTATCGTCGTGTTGTCTTTGTCCACGACCACTTTCTTGGCCCGGCCGAGGTCCTGAACCTGAAGGTTCTCAAGCTTGAGCCCCAGGTCTTCCGTGATGGCCTTGCCGCCGGTCAGGACCGCGATGTCCTGAAGCATGGCCTTGCGGCGGTCTCCGAATCCCGGCGCCTTCACCGCCGCGACGTTCAGGGTGCCGCGCAGCTTGTTGACCACGAGGGTCGCCAAAGCTTCGCCTTCAACGTCCTCGGCGATGATCAGCAGGGGGCGGCCCTGGCGGGCGACCTGCTCAAGCAGCGGCAGCAGGTCTTTCATCGAGGAGATCTTCTTCTCGTGGATCAGGATGAACGGGTCGTCGAGCGAGACTTCCATCCTCTCGGGGTCAGTGACGAAGTAAGGCGAGAGGTAGCCCCGGTCGAACTGCATGCCTTCGACCACGTCGAGCGAGGTCTCGAGCGTCTTCGCGTCTTCGACGGTGATGACGCCGTCCTTGCCGACCTTGTTCATCGCCTCCGCGATGAGCTGGCCGATGGTCGCGTCGCCGTTGGCGGAGATGGTGCCGACCTGCTCGATGGCGTCCCCCTTGATGGGCTTGGACAGGCGCTGTATCTCTTCGACCACTCTCTCGACGGCCTTGTCGATCCCGCGCTTGAGCGCCATCGGGCTCGCGCCCGCGGCCACGGTCTTCACGCCCTCGCGGAAGATGGCCTGCGCCAGCACGGTGGCCGTGGTCGTGCCGTCCCCGGCAACGTCGGAAGTCTTGGAAGCCACCTCGCGCACCATCTGCGCGCCGGTGTTCTCAAGCTTGTTTTCCAGTTCTATCTCTTTGGCGACCGTCACGCCGTCCTTGGTGATGGTCGGGGAGCCGAACTTCTTCTCGATGACGACGTTCCTCCCCTTAGGCCCGAGGGTCACTTTCACGGCGTCGGCCAGGCGGTTCACGCCCATCAATAAATTCCGGCGAGATTCTTCGCCGTATGCAATCTGTTTAGCCATTTCTTCATTCTCCTGTTCTAGAAATCTCTTACTTTCCTTTTCCCTTCGCCTTTGAGGACTCGTTGGAAGCCTCAAGCACGCCGAGAATGTCCTCTTCGCGCATGATCAGGTACTCTTCGTCGTCGAGCCTGATCTCCGTCCCCGCGTACTTGCCGAAAAGGACCAGGTCGCCCTCTTTCACGTCCAGGGGAACAACTTCGTTGCCTTCGCGCTTGCCGCTGCCGACAGCGATAACTCGACCCTGCTGCGGTTTCTCCTTGGCGGTGTCGGGGATGATGATCCCGCCCCGAACCTGCTCCTGCTCTTCGATCCTCTTGATGATCACTCTATCGTGAAGCGGTTTGATAGTTGCCATATTTCCTCCTATGCTCCGTTTTTTTGAATGACGCCCGCACTAATTATGATGCGCTACTATAGGCTGGCTAGCACTCCCTCAATGAGACTGCTAATTATATTTTTGGGCGGGGGCGCTGTCAACAGTCATTGATTATAAACGGCGAGATATTATCGGCGGGGAACGCCGAGGGCCTGCGCCTGGACCGCCGTGATCGCGACGGCGTCGCGAATGTCCTCGGCCTTGCAGCCGCGCGACAGGTCGTTGGCGGGCCGGGCCAGCCCTTGCAGGATCGGGCCGACCGCCGTGGCCCCGGCGAGCCGCTCGACGAGCTTATAGCCTATGTTACCCGCTTCGAGGTTGGGGAAGATTAGAGTATTTGCCCGGCCCGCCACGGGGCTGCCGGGGGCCTTGCTTTCGCCCACGGAGGGCACCAGAGCGGCATCCGCCTGCAACTCGCCGTCGACGAGAAGCTGCGGCGCGCGCGCGCGGACGGTCCGGGTCGCCTCGATCACTTTATCGACCACTGGCGCGCGCGCGCTGCCCTTGGTCGAGAAGGAGAGCATCGCGACGCGGGGCTCGGCTTCAAGTATGGCCCTCGCGGAATCCGCCGAGGCGAGGGCGATCTCCGCCAGCTCCGCCGCCGAAGGGTCGATCACCACCGCGCAGTCGGCGAATATCAGGGCCCCGTCCGAGCCGAACCGCCCGCCGGGGACCGCCATGACGAAGAAGCTTGAGACCACCCTCAGGCCCGGCTTCGGGCCTATGCACCGCAGGGCGGAGCTGACCGTGTGCCCAGTCGTGTGCGTAGCGCCGGAGACGCTGCCGTCGGCGCGGCCCTCGCGCACCATCATGTTGCCGAAGTAGAGAGGGTCGAGCATCTGCTGCCGCGCTTCGTCCGAGGTCACGCCCCTCGCCCTGCGCGCCTCGTGGTAGGCCGCGGCGTACCGCCCCAGGTCCTCCGACCGCCTGTGGTCGATTATCGAAACGCCCGTGAGGGCGCTGCCCTGTTTCGAAGCCTTCTCGCGTATCACCTCTTCCCTGCCGATCAGGGTGATCCGCGCGATGCGTTCCGCGACGCACATGGAGGCGGCGCGGACGGTGCGCTCGTCTTCGCCTTCCGGCAGGACTATGTGTTTGGGATCGGCGGCGGCTCGCGCTCGAAGGCGTTCAAGCACCTGCATTTTACGGTCGGACCTCCGGGAAGAAATCGAAGAGAGAGTTTAACCGATTTTTACCACGCGGGCGAGAAAGGCGGGGAGCGGAAAAGCGTAACTACAAACATACAACCGCAGCGACTGATGCGAACGTCCGAGTTTTAGACCACGCGCGAACTCTCCCCAATTCTCGCGGACCCATCTTCAGGCGTGCAAACAGGCGCTGCGGTATCCCGTGAAATCGTAAAACGCGGGGCGATCAGTCACCGCCCCTTTCCGGAGCCCGGCGACCGCTCGGGTCCGGCGCGACTTCGCTGAAGAGGATGTCGCTGAGCGCGGTCCCTTCGCGGCGGTCGATGTCGCGTTCGAGCGACTTGAGCCGCGCCCTCTGCTCCTGAATGCGCGCCGCGAGCTTCGCGAGGTCCGCCTCGCGCGCTGTATGAATTTGCGATTCGAGACTGACCAGGCGCGCCCTCATCTCCTCTCTCTGCTGGCGCTCGTTGTCGGCGATCATGGAATTGACCACGCCCTTCAGCTCGGCCCGGATCTCTTCCAGGCGGGCCTCGTCCCCGCCCACGGCCGCGCGGCCCGCGACCTGCGGAGCGTTGTTCCATCTGAACAGGTTGGCCTTTATCGAGACCCCCTCGCGGCCGACGTTCACTTCCGTCCCCAGCACCGCGAGCACAAGCAGGGCCAGCGTGACGGCCCCGAAGGCCTTCCCCCATGCCGGGGTCACGGACAATAGATTCCTGAACGCTTCAAGTACCGAGTGGCGCGAGTCACGCTCGCCCGGCGTCGCTATGCGCACGAACGGGAGGTCGTCCACCTGCCACTGCTGAAGCAGGCCTCGCACCTGCCCGAAGGCGGCGAGTTCCTGCTTGCAGGCCGCGCACTCCGCCAGGTGATTCTCCACGCGCCCGAACTCTTCCGGGGTCGCCTCGTCATATAGGTAAGACATGAGGGCTTCGTGCATCGGGCAATCCGGGGTCTTGTCAGCTTCCATGATTTTCTCTCCAAAATCGCTTCAGGTTCTGCTCTTCACACCGCCTCGCGCAGGTGTTCGAGCCTCTTTCGCAGCTCGGACAGGCCGGTGTACATGCGAGTCTTCACGGTCGAAAGTGGTATGCCGAGAATCTCCGCGATCTCGACAAACTTCAGCCCCTCGTACTCCTTCATCACGATCACCTGCCGCATCTCCGGCGGCAGCCCCTGGAGGGCGCGTTTTACGTGCGCGGCTATCTGCTCCTGCTGAATGTTGTCGCTCAGGTCGTCGAGGTCGGCCGCGATCTCGAACCCATTCACGTCCCTCTGCTCCTCGATAGACAGCAGGCCCTTCGGCCGGCTCCTGAGCTTCGTGTTGCATATGTTGATCGCGATTCTATAAATCCATGATGAGAACTTGGACTCCCCCCTGAACTTGGACAGGTTGCGATAGGCCGACAGGAAAGTCTCCTGCGTCGCGTCCTTGGCCTCCTCGTCCCTGCCGAGCATGCGAAGAGTCAGCCCGTAAATCTGACGCTCCCAGCGCCGGACGAGCATATTGAAAGCCTCTGGCTCGCCGCCGAGCGTCCGTTCAATGATCTGAGCGTCATTCAATTCCAAATTCTTTCGCGCCGCCTGCCGAAGATAGCCCCCCAACCGCTTCAGTAGTATAGACTCTTCCGGGGCCGGAAAAGTCGGAAAAAGAACCGAGGCCAGTCGCGGGGCCTGTCCACTTGAAACGAGAGATGTGGTATATTCTGCGAATCGCAGTCGCCGAAATCACTTTAAACGAGGTGTGCGCGTGCCATTTGCTTCGCTTCTCAAGGAGTTGGTCTCAAGCGTGGAGGGCGCTGAAGGAGCTATCTTTCTCGACTCTGACGGGGAAGCCGTGCAGTGGTTCACCACCACGAGCGGGGAGCGGCTCTGCCTCAGGGCGGCCTACGTCTCGGTCATGCTCAGGGCATGCAGGGACTCGGCGGCCCGCCTGAAGGCGGGGAATATCAGCTCGCTGATTCTAGAATATGATGGGGCTCGCTTCGTGGTGGAAGAGCTGGACCGAGGTTACCTTCTGCTCCTTGAGCTGAGACCCTCGGCCAACATCGGGCAGGCTATCCATCGAATCCAACCGGCGGTCGCAAGCCTCCGCCGCGAGATCGCGGCTTAAAGAAAGGCCGCTCCGGCTCCGGCTCTCACCGACCCTCAGTAATGCACGTCGATCCTGACCGGGACTCTGCGCAGAGTTATGGGGACGCCGTTGATCGTCGCGGGGCGGAACTTCGACTTCATCAGAGATTCGACGGCCGATTCGGTCATAAAATCGACGCGGCTCACCACCTCAATATCCGAGATGGTGCCGTCGGACCGAAAAGTCGCTCTCAACATCACCGTCCCGATGACCTTGTTCTGCTGCGCCTCGGGGGTGACTATCGGCCTGGGGCGGTGAATCCATACGACGCCCGAGCTGGCGGGGAACGTTTTCAGCCTGTTGAAATCGACCGCCTCCGGGACGCCGCCCGGAGAGCCCGTGGGGGAGCCCGCGTTATTGCCGCCCGTGCCCCCATTGCCACCCGGCCCGGCGCCGCCGCCCGTGCCGCTCCCGACGCCCGCCCCTTTACCTTCTCCCACGCCGCCGCCCGAGCCGGTTCCCGGAGAGAACTCTCCCGGCTTGCCGTTCGGGACGCCGACAGGAGCTTCCGGGGGCGGAGGCGGGCTCTCAGGCCCGACAATATTCGGCATAACAGGTAAGGCCGGGTCAGGGTTGGTCGGGGGATTGGCCCTGACTATCGGGTCGGTGGGCAGCATCATCGGCGCCACGCCTTTGGTCGCGGGCAGAGGGGCCCTCTGCCCGCCGCCGCCCCCCCCGCCCCCCGTGCCGCGGGGCGTCTCGGCCTTCGGCGGCTCAGGCGCTTCGGGGCCGCCATCCAGAGTCCTTCCCACCCACTGCGTTACCTCAAGCGTCGGTTTGTCGGCCTTTTGAAATACGCGATTCCAGCTCGCGAAGATGACCAGGGAGAGTAAAGCTACGTGAGCCACGAGCGCGCAGGCCAGCCCCACGCGGATGCGTCGGCTCCTCCTGAGGTCTTTAGTGTCGGGAGAGAAGATGGCGCGGATGAACCCTGACGGGTCGCGGCTGAGGTCGCCCGCGGCGCGGGCCAGTTCTTCGCCCAGGCGCGCGAGCAGACCTTTCTGCTCGATGACGGAAAAAGGCTGGGCATTCGCTCCCCTGCGATTTACAACCAGTTCGCTTGTCGTCACAGAAGCCATCTTTAAGGTGAGCCACACTGCGGAAGGGACTGCTGATACGGAAGAAGGCTGCAATCAGGTATAACCGAATGATTGCAGCCTTCACCGGATCGACAGAAAGTTACATCAGGTTGAAATCCATCAGCACCGTCAGCCAGTACTCAACAGGCTGGCCGCTCCTCATCGCCGGTTTGAAGCGGAGCTGGTAGGCGGCCTGTATGGCCTGCTCGCTCAACCCATCCGGCAGCCCGCGAACGACCTTCACCTGTCTGACCGAGCCATTGGCCCCGACCAGGACCCTCACGGAGACGCTGCCCTGAATCTTGTTCTTGCGGGCCTCTTCCGTGTAGTTCGGCCGCGGTTTGTTCAGGAGGACGGGCTTGGTATCGACCGGGCCGGTGGCATCGCCACCGCCGGGCCTGCCGCCGATGTTGCCAGCGCCGCCGCCCATATTGAACCCGGAGCCTGGGCCCACGCCCGTGCCGGAGCCGGAACCCACGCCGCCGCCGGAGCCCGAGCCGATCCCGCCGCCGGAGCCCGGCCCATCGGAAGGCGGACCCGGAACCCCGTTAGGCAGGCCCGTCACGGCCAGCTCGTCGCGCTTGGGCTCGAGCCTCGGGTCGACCTGCACGGTCTCCATCACGGGCAACACGGGAGGCCTCAGCGTCTCCCTCGTAGTGGG
Source organism: Blastocatellia bacterium (assembly GCA_035634255.1). Lineage (GTDB taxonomy): Bacteria > Acidobacteriota > Blastocatellia > UBA7656 > UBA7656 > DATLMR01. The sequence continues at coordinate 22,673 of DASQDI010000155.1, read as the reverse complement.
CGCGATGATGGGAGGTGCCAGGGAGAATTTCGGCAACTGTCCTTTGGACGCCGGGGTCGGCTGGTTGCGACCGCCGCCGCCGCCGCCGCCGGCCTTCTTGTCGGCCTTCGGCATCTCGGGCATGTTCTGCTCCTTGAAGTCCTCGGGGTTCACATATATCTTGACTTCAAGGTTCTCGTTGACCTTCGCCTTCGCGCTGCCGGTGAATGAGCCGAGGCCGACGATTACTAAAAAGATGGTTGAAAATACGAGCACGGCGATAGCCATGCCGAAACGGAAGAGCATCTTCCTGCGATGGCCCCCAATGCCGTCGCCTTTAAATGCGCTGTTTATATAAGCCTTTGGGTTCTCTCGGAACTCGCGGCTGGCTTCTACGGACTCATCCTTTAGCCGCTTCATTATGGACGGCTGAATCAGGAAAGCGTCTGCGAATAAAGCTTTCTCTTGCATCTTATCCCTCCCAGAGCCTTTACCCGAGCACGGCTGGCATGAATCGGGGCTCAGAGGTTATAGAGGGCGGGCCCTCTCTACCTGTTCTGTTCCTGCTCGGCCTTCGATTGACTATTAGAGCGAAGGCAGGTCCGATATATTGTCACTTGACGGTCTCTTCGGTGTCAAGGTTATTCAACTTTATGGCTCGTTGCAATTGTATTGTTGCAATCTCGTGTGCTGGGCGGACGTCGATCCCGACCTTACGAATCCCCAACCCTAGAATGATCCGGCCCGCCGCGCTTGCAAGATACTTTTGTCATGACTGCCATAGCTTAGTGCTCCAAGCGGGTGAATTAGATGCCTGACCCGTTAAATCAGGTGCGGTTATCGCTTTTTCGCAATATTTCATTCCGCGCCTCCTGAAGCCTCGTAGCGGAAGGCGGCCCCCCCTAGCCCGACCGCCCACCCGACCTTCTCATTCACGAAGGCTACGTCGATCAACTGCCCCCCGACCTCGGTGCTCGCGCCGACCCACGTGTCCCCGCCGTCGGGCGTGTATAGCATCGCCCCGTTATCACCCACAGCCCAGCCGCGGTCCTCGTCCCAGAAGTGTACGTCGCGCATCTTGTACTCGAGCTTGATCTTGTAAATGTTCGTCCACGTACGCCCGCCGTTCGAGGTCTTGGCCAGCCGGCCGTCGCGAGTCACCACCCAGCCGTTGTTCTCGTCGACGAAGAAGATCGACCTGAAGACCTGCTCCGGCAGCTTCGTTTCCACCTTCGCCCAGTTGACCCCGCCGTCCCTGGACCGATAAAAGGTCCCTTCGGTGCTCGCCCACCCATTCTTCGCGTCAAGAAAGAAGATGCCCCAGACGTTCTGGTCGAATGGGTAGGCCACCTCGCTCCAGTTCTTCCCGCCGTCGCTGGTTATAAGAAAGATGCCCGGCTGTTCCGAGTAATTGTCCTTGCGGCCCCCGCCCCACGCCCAGCCGTGCAGGGGGTCGATGAAGCGGATGTAATCGATCTGCTCCGGCTGCTCCACGACCGGCTCGCGCCTGTTGTGCAGCAGTTTGAGCTGGACCTTGCCCGCCTTGCGCTGTAAGGCCCAGGTGGAGCCCCCGTCCGTCGTGTTCAGGATGTCGCGATCTATCGTGAGCGCCCACCCCTGCTGAGGGTCCACGAACCAGACCGACCTTATCTTGTGCTTGAACTGGTCCGGGATCTGACGCCACGTCTTGCCGCCGTCGGTCGTCTGCAACACCTCGAATCCCTGATTCGCCTTCAGAGGGTCGGGCGTCTTCTCTGGGGTGGGAGTCGGCCGCGCGTTCCTGTTGGCGTTAGCGTTGGCGTTCGCGTTTCTGTCTATCTCCGTCGTCTCGAAAGTGCGGTCCGTGTGCCCGTTCAGCCACCCCGTATTCTCATCGACGAAGTTGGCGCTGTAAAAGGCGTCCCCCGTCCCCGTGTCTAAAATGGACCACCCGCCGGGCGCTTCGCGCTTCGAGCACGCGGGGGCGAAGAGGGAGGCGGTCAATACGAGAGCAATCGCTATTCTGGTCTTTATCATTCGCGAGTCCTTATAAGATTTATGGCGTCCTTAAAACTAAAGAACGAACGGCCTCGATTTACCAGTGAAGATTTTATCACCTGACTCTCGCCCGCAAAAACCTGCGGCCGTCTCACTCGACGACCCGGAGCGTCACCCTGTTCGACCGCCCGCCGTTCCGATTGCGGGCCTGAAGCACCAGAAGGCCCGGACTGCGAGTAAGCTCTCCCGGCAGTCGCGCCGACAGGCTCTCCTCGCTCAGGAAAATTGCCGGGACCTCCGATTCATTCACGACCAGGGACACGCCCGGCCTGAAAGCGAGCCCGCCTACCCTCAAATCCACCTCCCCCCGGCCTGCTCTGATTCGCGAGCGGCTCAGTCTGGTGATCAAAGGCCCGTTCTCGACGACGAGGGCCGAGTCGTTCGACCGGTTCCCATCCGCGTTGAGGACTCGCAGGAGAAGCTCCCCCGCCCGCGCGAAGAATCTTTCGGCTATCACGACCGTGATCGACGAAGGGTCTATAAACTTCGCCTCCGTCTCCGAGGCGTCCGCGCGCCCCTTGATCTCCACCCTCACCCTCGCTCCCGGCTCGAACCGCTCCCCCGAGAGGATTACCTCAAGACTTTCCGCGCCGGAGCCCACGACTCGCGGGGCGAGCGAGGCGATGCGCGGGGGATCGGTGATGATGAGAAACCTGACCGCGGGCGATAACTCACCCCCCGCGTTTCGCACACGCACGTCGCGCGCGCCCGGACCGCCCAGAAGCTCACGCCCTACACCCGCCCGCAGTTGCGTGCTCGACCCGAACGAGGTTTCGAGCGCGTCCTGCCCGAACAGGACGGTCGCGCCCGGCGTGAAATCTTCCCCGCCGACGACCAGTTCGAACCCGCCCGAGTCCACGCGCACGCTTGCGGGCGCGAGCGAGCGGATCAGGGGCAGAGTCGTGAACGTTCCGCCCTCAGCCCTCGCGCCGGGCGAGAAGAGGCGGCCACCGCCAAGGGTCGAATGTGGGATGAAGGCCGGGCCGCCCGCGTCGGGGTCGCGATTCATTGATTGGCCCGAGTTACCTTCCGACGTTCCGAAGTGAATAACCTGCACGGTTCTTCCGTCTCTGTCTTCGAGCCTGATCGTATCGCCCCCGTTGTTTAGAGAGAGAGCGCCCGTCGAAGCTTTGAAGACCGTGTTGCTGGCCGAGGCATTTCCGAAACGGCCCGACGGCGCGCCGCCTCCGAAGACGACCGCCGCCTCGAACGGCGGCAGGACCGCGCCCCCGGCGAAGACGTGGCGCACGGACTCCGAGTCGGACAGCCTGTACCCGGAAATGTCGAGGGGCCGCGCCGTGCGATTCACCAGCTCTATGAACTCGTCCTGCGAAGTGCTGCGCGACCCGTCCCCGTTGGCGTCGCCCGCGAGCCCGGCCGGGGGGTCCGCGAGGAATTCATTAATCACGAGCGGGTCATTTATCAGAACGTCGAACGGGACCGCGTTCGACGCTCCGAAATCCGAATTCTCCACCTCGATGAGCAGCCTGCCCGCTTTCTGAAGGAGCGACGGAGGCAGGGCGACCTGTAGCCGCGACTCATCGAGGGAGCTGGCCTCGGACGACTCGACTATTCCCGATGGTCCGGTGACGCGCGCTCTCGCGCCCGGCTTGAAGTTAGCTCCGCTGATCGTGACCACCACGTCGGAACTGCCTTCGGCGGCCGTTCGCGGATCAATCGCGTGAATGAAAGGAGGGTCCGCGACGACGCGAAACAGAGTCTCGTTCGACACCGAGCCATCCCCGTTATGCACCGCGACCGCGCGCAGGCCGGGGCCCGACACGAGCGCATCCGGCACCTCGGCCGATAACTGAGCCGCCGAGACGAAAAAAGTCGCGAGGCGTGATTGATTCATGAAGACCGAAGCGCTGCTCTGAAAATTCGCCCCCCGGATCGTGAGCGTAAAGCCCGGCCCTCCTGCCGTCGCCCTGTCCGGCGAGATCGATTCGATGCGCGGGCCCGGCCCTACCACTTCAAAGATCGCTTCGGCCGATAGCTGCCCATCCGAGTTGCGGACCCGGACCGAACGCTCGCCCGCGGAGGCGGAGAAGCCCGCCGGGGCAATCGCCCTGATCTCGCGCGCGCTCATAAAAGAGGTCGCGAGCGCGGAGCCTTCGACGAGGATCGCGGACGATGGGTTGAAATTCGCGCCCGAAATTATGAGGGTGAACTGCCCTGCCCCGGCCTGAACGAACCGCGGAAAGAGCGAAGAGATTCGAGGCGGCGGCGCTATCACCGCGAGCGTCGCGGAATTCGACAGGTTCCCTCCGGGGTTTCGGGCCTTAATGCCGCGACTCCCGGCAGTCGCCGTGAGGCTCTCGGGCACGCGCGCCGACAGTTCGCTCGCGCTCAGGAACCGGGAGACTATCTGCGCCCCGTTGACGAAGACGGAGGCGCCGGGCTCGAACCCTGTCCCGCGAATAGATAAATCGAAGGCGGGAGCGCCAAGGTCGATCCGTTCCGGCGCGATGCCGGAGATGCGCGGTGCGGGGCTGAACTCGGAACCGCTGGCGCGTGTGCCGGGAGAAAAGAGCCGCCCGCCGCTGCCGTCCATCACCGAGTGCGGGATGAAGCGCGAGCCTACTGAGTCGGGGTTCCGGTTGAGCGACTGGTCCGCGCTCCCCTCGGCCGCCCCGAAAGTGATCGACTCAAGAATGGCTCCCGAAGCGCTTTTCAAGGTTATGGAGTCGCCCCCGTTGTTGAGCGAGAGGCTCGCGGTAAAGACGAGTCCGTTGACCGCGGCGTTGCCGAACTCCCCGCGCGGGCTGCCGCCCCCGAAGATGACGGCCGCTTCGCCCGCCGGAAGGAGGGTCTGTGGAGGGAAGGCGAACCTGACGCCCTCCGCGTCGCTGACGGTGAAGCCTCCCACGTCGAGCGGGGCGGTCGAACGATTGATCACCTCGACGAACTCATCCTGCGATGAGTTTCGCGCGCCGTCTCCGTTGGCGTCCCCTTCCGGCCCGTCCGGAGGGTCAGAGAGAAACTCGTTTATCCCGACCGCGCCGAGCACCGTGAAGACCGCCGGATTCGAGACCGCTCCGCCGGGGTTTTCGACAACTAAAGAATGCTCGCCCGCGACTCCCGTGACGGCAGGCCCGACGAGGGCCGTCAATTTCTCCGGGCTTTCGAAGGCCGTATCTAGGGGCTCCCCGTCGATGCGCGCCCGAGAGTCCGTCTGAAAATTAGCGCCCGTGATCAAAACTAGCGCGGGCCCGATCCCGGCGACTACGGAAGCGGGCGCGATCAGGTCGATGATCGGGTCGGTCGTCGTGAAGGTAAAGCCGTTTATGAGGGTGCCGGGGGAGAAGGGCCTGCCCGCGCCGCCGGGCGCTGAAAGGTGCGGCGTGAATGCCCCGCTCACGTCGGGGCTGCGGGTGATCGACTGGTTGGCGCCGCCGTCCGATCCGGGATAGTCGCGCCTCGCCACTTCGTTGCCGGCAGGGTCTTTAATGATTATCGAGTCGCCGCCGTTGTTGAGAGACAGGCCCGCCGAAGCGGCGACGGCGAAGACCAGATTGTTCGCGGAGGCATTCCCGAAAGGCCCGGACGGGTTGCCGCCGCCGAAGATCACGGCCGCCTCGCGCGGCGGGATCACCCCGCCCGGCGGGACGGTGAACCTGACCTGCGCCGCGTCGGAGACGGTAAAGCCCGCGATGTCGAGCGGGGCGTCGCTGGCATTGACCAGCTCGATGAACTCATCCTGAGTCGAGTCGCGCGCGCCGTCTCCGTTCGCGTCTCCGGGCGGGCCATCGGGAGGGTCGGCCAGGTATTCATTTATCACGAGGGGCGCTGCCTCAATCGCGCGCGCGGCCTTGTGACTCAGGACGAGCGGCAGGGACAGGAGGCAGAGCGAGAGTAGACACGGGCATAGAAGGTGGACGCTTTTTACACGCATGGCGGGGCTCCATCGAATCGGATTGTGGACAAATTCAGGACCTGGGAATGGGTCGACCTGGGGTTTGATTATCGGGCCGAGAGATCGCGGAACAACGGCCGAAGCGAATCGGCCGGCGATGCGGGGCTAGTATATTCCACTCCGCTTTAAAAGCAACATGGTTTTAGCGCTCTTCCCTGTCCGTCGCTTGAAAAAAGAGTATGGATGAATCATTATCAACCTCCCAGTCCATGACTATGGATGGCGAGAAGCTTCTTTCTTATCAGCGACCGGAGGATTTCAGATGATAGACCGACAGATGGAGCAAGAGCTGGGGCTCGACTTCCTGCGCGTGGTCGAGCGCGCGGCAATCGCCGCGGCCAAGACCATGGGGCAGGGTAAGCGCAAGTACTCCGACCACGTCGCCGTCGAAGCGATGCGCGAGGTGATGGACACGGTCCCGATGCGCGGGCAGATAGTCATCGGAGAAGGCGAGCGCGACGAGGCGCCCATGCTTTACATAGGAGAGAAGCTCGGGGCGGGTTACAAGGAAGGCATCGCGGACGCCGAACGGTTCCCAGAAGTCGACATAGCGGTCGACCCGCTCGAAGGCACCAACCTCTGCGCGACGGGCGCGCCCAACGCCATCGCCGTCATGGCCTGCTCGGAGAAAGGGGGGCTTTTGCGCGCGCCCGACCTCTACATGCAGAAGCTGGTCGTCGGGCCGTCGTCTAAGGGCGCGGTGGACCTCGACGCCCCGGTGCATGAGAACCTCAGGAATATAGCGGAGAGGCTGAACCGCGACATCGACGACCTCGTCGTCATCGTGCTCGAACGCCCGCGCCACAGGAAGCTGATCGACGACATCCGCAAGGCGGGCGCGCGCATCAGGCTGATCTCGGACGGGGACCTCTCCGCGGGCATCAGCGCCGCCGTCGCGGGCTCGGGCGTCCACGCGGTCATGGGCATCGGGGGAGGCCCGGAGGGCGTGCTGACCGCCGCGGCCATGAAGTGCCTGAACGGCCAGATCCTCGCGCGGTTCGTGCTCAGAGAGCAGCTCGAAGACCTGGAAGACCGCAACAAGATTCCCGAAGGCGCGGTCGAGCGCATGAAGCAGATGGGGATCGAAGACCCGACCCGGATATACGACACGAATGATCTCGCGCCCGGAGAGAACATCATCTTCGCGGCGACCGGGGTGACCGATGGCACGATCCTCCGCGGGGTCAGGTTCTTCGGGGCGGGCACGCGCACCTCGTCGATCATCATGGCGACGGAGAGCACCAAGCGCATCCGCTTCATCGACACGGTGCACGTCGAAGGCGGCCCGAACACGGTCGTCCGATTCTGAAGAAGTCATGGCCCGAAGAGACCGCCCCATCGAAGACCTGATCGATGAGAAGACATGAGGCAAGAATTTTCGAGTGGACCCGCGCCGCCGTAATCGCGCTCGCGGCCGTCTGGGCCGGCGGCACCCTGCTGGCCCCGGTCCTCGCGAGCCGCGCCCTCGGCGACCCCCACGCGCCCGCGCCGAGTGATTCCGCCCCTCCGGATTTGACATCGATGACGGTCGTCGCATCCCTTTACCATGCGTACGCGCCCGCCTGCCACCAGCTCTCCGAGCGAGCCTTTCACATAAACGGATACCCTCTGGCCGTGTGCGCCCGCTGCTTCGGGATCTACTCGGGGTTTCTCTTCGGGCTGATCATCTACCCCTTCGTCCGCTCGCTCGCGCGGACGGACATGCCCCGGCGTCTGTGGCTGATCCTCGCGCTCGCGCCGGTAAGCATAGACTTTTTAGGCGGGCTCACGGGGGCGTTCGAAAACACGCATGCGTCACGACTGATCACGGGCGCCCTCGCGGGAGCGGCGGGCGCTTTTTACATTATGCCGGGCCTGATTTGCATGACCTTGAGCTGGGGTCGCTCCGGCCCCGCGGCGGGAGCCGTGCGGCCGCGCCGCGAGGCGTTGCCGGAGCAGTAGCTCATCTGCCTCTTCGAAACGTCGCAATGGAGGAATCGTAATGGTTGAAAAACCGAGCAAGCTTCAGCCCGCAATCGTGGGCGGTCTCATCGGCGGACTGCTTTCATCCATCCCGGTCATCAGCTTCTTCAACGCCTGCTGCTGCCTGTGGATCGTGCTGGGCGGGGTGATCGCCGCGCGCATGCTGATAAAGCGGTCGCCGGTCCTCCCCATAACTTCGGGCGAAGGCGCTACGGCCGGGGCGCTCGCGGGCCTGGTCGGCGCGGGGGTCTACCTGGTGCTCGGGGTGCCGCTCGGCATTCTCACCCAGTCAATATCCCTGGACATCATGCGACAGGTGGCCGACGGCTCTAACAACCCGGAGCTCCGCGAAACATTCAGGCAGATGATCCAGCAGATGGAGAATCAGACCTTCACTCAGAAGCTGCTCGCGGGCCTGCTCCAATTCGCATGGTTCTCCGTCGTGATGGTCGCCTTCTCCACGCTCGGAGGCATCATCGGGGTCGCCCTGTTCGAGAAGCGCAAGGGCCAGACGCCGCCTCCGGGCGGGCCGGGCTATCCGCCGGGCTATTATCCGGGTCCGGGTCCGGGCTTCACCCCGCCCGCGCCTCCCCCCGGCCCGCCCGCGCCTCCGCCCAACGAGCCGCCTTACGGAGGGGGTCAGCCTCCCCCGTATTGATCCCGGCGGCCCGAACGCGCGGCCGAGTGCGCGGGAAACGGCCGTCGCGAAAGGCGCCTCTCATCTTGAAATGGGCGCGTCACACCCCTATACTGTGCGCTTGGCTGATTACCAACTTCAGCCGACTCGCGCGCATCAAAGCGCTCGGTACAGGTGACGCAAACTATGACGAAGCTATTCAAATCCGCGCTGCCCGCGGCTCTCTGCCTGATGATCTCGGCCGCGGCCGCTTTAGCCGCCGCGCAGGGGTCTATTCGGGGGAGCATTCTGGACCTGCAGGGCGTAGGCGGGGCGTGGGTGATCGTCTCCGCGCGCGACATGGACTCCGGGCAGGAGTACCAGACCAAGACCAATGCGGAAGGCGCGTTCGTTTTCGAGGACGTGAAGCCGGGCCGTTACCTTCTATCAACTCAATACCCCGGCATCGAGCCGGCCCTGAGCATGGTGCGGGTTGGAGCCGGGCTGGTCGCGCAGGCGGAGTTGGTGACGACGCCCGTGCGCGTGACGGGCAATGACTCCGTCGACAAGTTCATCGCCTCGTCCGCGCCCCAGGGCGGGGGCTACCCGGCGGGCAACATCAGCTACCTGAACGTCAACGACGCGCTCGACATCTACCTGATGTGGACCTACTTCAGCATACTCGGGCTGCTGTCGGTCTATGGCGTCTACCGGTACCGGATGGTCTACCTCTTCCTCCGCTACAAGGATAAGGGGCCGAAGCCGAAAGCCGTCTTCGCGCCCAACCGCCTGCCGCGCGTCACCGTCCAGCTGCCGCTCTTCAACGAAATGTACGTGGCGGAGCGGTTGATAGAGTCGGTCGTCAGGCTCGACTACCCGCGCGAGCTTCTGGAGATTCAGGTGCTCGACGACTCGACCGACGCGACGACCGAGATAGCCTCGCGGGCCGTCAGGAAGTACTTCGACGAAGGCTACGACATCATCTACCACCACCGCGAGAACCGTGAGGGCTTCAAGGCGGGCGCTCTGGAGGCCGGGCTCAGGAAATCTTCCGGCGAGTTCGTGCTCATCTTCGACGCGGACTTCGTGCCCCGCCCCGACTGCATCCGCAAGATGATCGACTACTTCACCGACGAGCGGGTCGGCATGGTGCAGATGCGGTGGAGCCACATCAACTCCGACTACTCGCTCCTGACGAAGGTGCAGGCCATAATGCTCGACGCGCACTTCACCATCGAGCAGACGGCGCGCAACCGGTGCGGAGGCTTCTTCAACTTCAACGGCACGGCCGGGATGTGGAGGCGCGAGGCCATCGAGTGGTCCGGCGGCTGGCAGCACGACACCCTCGCCGAGGACACGGACCTCTCTTACCGCGCCCAGCTGATGGGCTGGCACTTCGTCTACCTGGCCGACGAGGACGTGCCGTCGGAGCTTCCGGTCGAGATGAACGCATTCAAGTCGCAGCAGAAGCGGTGGGCCAAGGGCGTGGTACAGGTCGGCCTCAAGATGTTCAAACGCATCTGGCACGACCCGCGCCTCCCGTTTCAGGTGAAGCTCGAACAGTTCTTCAGGCTGACGGGCAACCTGGCCGCGCCACTCGTGATCGTGCTCGCGCTCATAAACCTGCCGATCCTGATCGTGCGCTACAACCAGGGGTTCTTTCACCTGTTCGTGCTCGACGTTCCGATCCTGACCTTTTCCACCCTCTCGGTCGTGGCCTTTTACGTCGTCTCCCAGCGCCACCTGCACCCGGAGACGTGGAAGAGCACGCTCAAGTACCTGCCCGTCGTGATGAGCATGGGCATCGCGCTCACGTTCTCCAACGCGCGCGCGGTACTCGAAGCCCTTCTCGGGGTCAAGTCGCCTTTCGTGCGGACTCCCAAGTACCGCATCGAAGCGACCAGCGACACGACGTGGGTGAAGAAGAGCTACGTGCCCAGGAGGATCAAGGTGCCCGTGCTCGAAATGCTCTTCACTCTCTATTTCATTTTCACGGTCTGGTACGCGATTGAGACCCGCATATTCGGCACGATCCCGTTTCTTATGATCTACCTGTTCGGCTACGCCTACGCGACCGTGATGTCGATTGCGCAGAGCGGCCTGAAGATGCGGCGCGATCAGAAGTCGAAGAGATAATTTGTACTGAGAGTTCGACCGGGAGGGCGGGGCCCCTGAAGCCCCCCCTCCTCTGACTCCACATTCTTTTCCAACCCAGTCAAAACGAGGCACGATCATGAAGAAGCTCCTGCCCTTCTCTGTAATCCTTGCCCTCCTGGTGCAGCCGCAGCTGTTCGCGGTCCCGGACGCGCGCCCGGCGAACGGCGACCCGGTTTACAACAAGACGCCCCTGCTGTCGGACAGGGAGGTGACGGCGCTCGGGTCGGAAATCAGCGGCCTCGTCGCGAAGGACTCGGTCGTCGAGCTGTGCCGCTTTCACAGGGTGCAGGGCTCGAAGGGCTTCTCGCGCGCGGCCGAGTTCATCGCGGCCCGCGCCAAAGAGTATGGCCTCGAACAGGTGCGGGTCGAGCGGTTCGCCGCCGACGGGGAGAAGACCTACCACACCCTGAAGTCGACTCCGGGGTGGGACGCGGAGGCGGGCGAGTTGTGGGAGGCGGGGCCGCGAAGCGTTAAGATCGCGGACTACTCGGAGATGAGCGTGGCGCTCGCCGACTACTCGCAGAGCGCGGACGTGACGGCGGCACTGGTCGACGTGGGCGCGGGCACTTCGCCAGAGGATTACGAGAACCGGGACGTGAAAGGCCGAATAGTGCTCGCGGGCGGGAACGTCGCGACCGTGCACGCCCGCGCGTGCCGGGAGCGCGGGGCGGCCGGGATACTCAGCTACCAGCAGAATCAGGCAACCGGCTGGTCGGGCGATTACGCGGACAACGTGCGGTGGGGCCACCTCTCCCCGTACGACGGCGCGAACAGGTTCGCCTTCATGATCTCGCTCCGGCGCGCCAGGGAGTACCGCGACCGGCTCGCGCGCGGCGAGCAGATCACCCTCCGCGCGAGGGTCAGGGCGGAGATGCGGCCCGGCTACTACGATGTCGTGACGGCCGTCATACCGGGCTCAGACCTCTCGGACGAAGAGATAATCTTCACCTGCCACCTCTGCCACCAGAAGCCCGGCGCGAACGACAACGCCTCGGGCGCGGCGGCGATACTCGAAGCCGCCCGCGCGATAAGCACCCTGATCCGCAGGGGGGAGATCGCCCGCCCGCGCCGCACCATCCGCTTCATCTGGCCGCCCGAGATCAACGGGACGCTCGCCTACTTCGCCGAGCACCCGGAGGTGGTCCGGCGCATGAAGGCCGCCGTGCATTGCGACATGGTCGGCGGCAATTACGCGGTAACGAAGTCGGTCCTGCATGTCACGCAGACCCCGGCCTCGCTCCCGAGCGCGGTCAACACCGTCTCGGAGGTGTTCGCCGAGTACGCGATTGCCGGGAGCCTGAAAGGGGCTTCCGGAGCCGGTTTCGAGGACGCGCTCGTCTCCCCCGAGGGGAGCAAGGACAGCCTCGTCGCCGACGTCACGCCCTTCGAGATGGGCTCGGACCACGAGGTCTACCAGGAGGGGTCGTTCCGCGTGCCGACCATCTACCTGCGCGACTGGCCCGACGTATTCATCCACACCAACAACGACACCCCGGCCAACATAGACCCGACCAAGATCAAGCGTTCGACCTTCATCGCCGCCGCGTCGGGCTACTTCCTCGCCCGCGCCACTTCCGACGACGCCGGGAGGCTCGCCTCGGAGGTCTTCGCCCGCGCGCTCGCGCGGGTGCCCAAGGAGAGGGAGCGCGCCCGCCTGCTCGAAGCCGCGGGGGGCAATGGGCCGGAGGAGGCGCGCAACATAATAGCCCGGTCCCTCGAAAGAGAGGTCGAGGCGCTGGGGACGGTCCTCGCGCTCGCGCCGCAGGACGGCGCGCTCGAAGCGAGGGTCACGAGCCTCGTCGATCAACTGAGCGGCTCGTGGCTGCTGCTCACGGGCAAGCTCACGGAGCAGCGCAAAGGCAACCGCATAATCTTCACCATCGAGGCGAAGGAGCAGCCGAAGTCGAGCAACCCGAAGGAAGCGACCAGACCGCGCACCGCGGCCGCGGACCTGAGGCGGGTGCCCGCGCGCAGGGTGATGGGGCCGATGAACGTTTACTATTACGACTACGTGGCGGACCGCGCGGGCTCCGACGACATGCGCGTGGTCGAGCGGGTCACGGGCAGGCCGCGCGGGGACGTGATCGCCTACGAGATCCTGAACCTGGTCGACGGGAAGCGGACCGTCTCCGACATCCGCGACTACATCTCGGCGGCCTACGGGCCGGTGGCGACGGAGGACGTTGTGGATTACCTTCGGGTGCTGGAAAAGATCGGCGTCGTAGGCTACGGGAAGTAACGCGGCGGCGCGCCGGGCCTGAGTTTCAGGTGCTCCCGCCCTTCGAAGGGCGGCGCGAGTTCGTGTAGAGGGCGATCAGGACGAGCGCCGACAGTCCGCCCGCCGTGTCTATCATCACGTCAAAGACGGAGCCGCCCCGCGACCGCGTGAAGGTCTGGTGGTACTCGTCGATGAGCGCCCAGACCACGACCATCGCGAAGGAGTAGATGGCCCAGCGCGGCCTCCAGTTGATGAGGCTGTCGGCGCGCCACGCGCGGTAGAGGAGCGCGGCGAGGGCGGCGTACTCGACGAAATGCGCGCACTTGCGCACGACGTAGTTGACCTTCAGGACGGTCGCGCTGCTCACCCCCGGCATGAACCGTTCGAGCAGGTCCCTGATGAAACTGCGCGTATTATCGCCCGAAAAGATGTCCGTGGAAAAATAATACATGCCGCCGAGCGCTATGGCGACCGGCAGCCAGTACCTGATTATCCTGCTCGCGACGGAGCTTTCGGCTGTCGTTATGTTCTCCGCCATCGTCCATAGATCATAACAAAGAAGAGAGCCCCGCGCCTTTAAATAGAGCGGGGCTCGGATGGCTTTCGGCTCAAGGTCGGCGGGCGAATCCTCCTACCCTTGGAGGGCCTGCGCGCCCGACACGACTTCGATTATCTCTCGCGTGATGGACGCCTGCCGCACGCGGTTCATGTTGAGGGTGAGCGTCTCTATCACCTCGCCCGCGTTCTTCGAGGCGGAGTCCATCGCCGTCATGCGGGCGCCGTGCTCGCTCGCGACAGATTCGAGGAGCGAGTAGAAGACCTGAGTCTCCACGTACTTCGGCAGGAGGTTGCCGAAGATGTCGCCAGCGGGCTGCTCGTACAGGTAATCGATCAGGACTTCGGGGCTCTCCTGCGCGCGGCCCGGAGCAGGCGCGGCCTCCGTCTGGCCGGACAGCTCTTCGGGGGCGATGGGGAGTAGCTGCTTGACCACGGCGCGCTGCGAGAGCACCGACTTGAATTCGCTGTAAAGCACCAGGATCTTGTCGACGGTCGAGCCTTCCTCCGTGTACATCCTCATCAGCTCGCGCGCGATCTCCGCCGCGTCCGCGTGATCGACCGTGCGCGCGGTGACGTTGACGTATTCCGCGGTTATCGGTACGTCGCGGCGGCGGAAGAAGTCCCGCCCCTTCCGCCCGATCACGACGAGTTCAACCCGCTTGTCCCGGTTCTCGTTGACGAACCTCTGGGCGGCCTTGATGAGGTTGGTGTTGAACGCGCCGCAGAGCCCTCGGTCGGCGGTGACCAGGGCGAGCACGTAACGCTCGTCCCCGCGCACTTCGAGCAGGGGGTGCTTGTAATCGCCCGCGCGCGACGCCAGCCTCCCGAGCACGCGCATCATCGTGTTGGCGTAGGGGCGCGCGGCGACGAGGCGGTCCTGCGCGCGGCGCAGCTTCGCGGCCGACACCATCTTGTAGGACCGGGTGATCTGCTGCATGTTGCGGACGGAACGGAGCCGCCGCCTGATGTCTTGAAGGTTTGCCATGAGTTATGAGCCGGAGGCCGCCCGCCCGTCGCGGGCGGCCCGTCTGGTTAAGCCGGTTAACGTTGATCGACCTTCAGGTCAGTCCGCCGCCACCTGGCTCGGGGCGGACGCGCTGCCGGAGTCCGCGGTGAACCGCTCCTTGAAGTCCTTGACCGCCGCGCTGATCTCTTCGCGCAGGGCGTCGTCGATCACCTTCTTCTCGCGGATCTTGACGAGCAGCGACCCGTAGGCGCTTTCGAGGAAGCTCAGCAGCCCGCGCTCGAACTTGCCCACGTCCTCGACGGCGATGTCGTCGACGAAGCCGTTGATGGCGGACCAGATGACGACCACCTGCTGCTCGGCCGGCATCGGCGAGTACTGGGGCTGCTTCAGGATTTCGACCAGACGCTTCCCGCGGTTGAGCTGCGCCTGTGTCGCCTTGTCGAGGTCGGAGCCGAACTGCGCGAACGCGGCCAGCTCGCGGTACTGCGCGAGGTCGAGCCGCAGCGTCCCGGCCACCTGCCTCATCGCCTTGATCTGGGCCGACCCGCCCACGCGGCTGACCGAGTTGCCCACGTTGATCGCGGGCCGGACCCCGGAGTGGAAGAGGTCCGCTTCGAGGAATATCTGCCCGTCCGTGATCGAGATGACGTTGGTCGGGATGTAAGCCGAAAGGTCGCCCGCCTGCGTCTCGATGATGGGCAGGGCCGTGAGGCTCCCCCCGCCGAGCAGGTCCGACAGCTTGGCCCCGCGTTCGAGCAGGCGGGAGTGGAGGTAGAAAACGTCTCCGGGGTACGCCTCGCGTCCGGGCGGCCGGCGGAGCAGCAGCGATATGGAGCGGTACGCCCATGCGTGCTTGGAGAGGTCGTCATAGATGCAGAGCGCGTGCTGGCCGCGGTCCCGGAAGTACTCGCCCATCGCGCACCCGGCGTAAGGGGCGATGTACTGCATGGCCGCGGGCGTGGAGGCCGAAGCGTCCACGATGATCGTGTAGTCCATCGCGTCGTTCTCTTCGAGGGTCTTCCTGACCTGCGCCACGGTCGACTCCTTCTGCCCGATGGCGACGTATATGCAGATCAGGTCCCTGCCCTTCGAGTTTATGATCGCGTCGATGGCGATGGCGGTCTTCCCGGTCTGCCGGTCGCCGATGATCAGCTCGCGCTGCCCGCGCCCGACGGGCACCATCGAGTCGATGGCCTTGAGCCCCGTGTACATCGGCTCGCGCACGGGCTGGCGGTCCATGACGCCGGGCGCGATCCGCTCGATCTCGTTGAACTTGCCGCCCGTGTCGAGCGGCCCGCGGCCATCGAGCGGCCGGCTCAGGGGGTCGACCACCCGGCCCAGGAGCTCCTCGCCCACGGGCACGGACATGATGCGGTTGGTGCGGCTGACCGTGTCGCCTTCCTTGATCTTGGTGTACTCCCCGAACAGCACCGCGCCGACTTTGTCCTCTTCGAGGTTGAGCGCGATGCCCGCCACGTCGTGCGGGAGGGTGAGCAGCTCGCCGGCCATCACTCGTTCGAGCCCGTAAATTTCGGCGATCCCGTCACCGACCTGCAGGACCGTCCCCACCTCGCTGACCTCGACGCCCGTATCGAAGCCCTCAATCTGTTGGCGTATGATCTTGCTTATCTCGTCTGCTTTGATTCCGTTCATTACTTTTCTCCCGTATCTGCCAGGCCGTGTTTTATTAACCTTCCTCTTTTATATTAGGTTTCAATCCCCGCCCGGTCCACCTCAGTCCAGGCCCCCCGGCCCCTGCTTCAGGCGGTTCTTCACCGACTCAAGCTGCGTGCGAATCGAGCCGTCGTAGATGACCGACCCGATCCGCGTCACCACGCCCCCGATCAGAGACGAATCGGTAGCGTACCTGACCTCGACCTGCCGGCCCATCATCTCCTGAAGCCTCCGGACGAGCGCCGCCTGGTCTTCCGCGTTGAGGGGAGAGGCGGTCGTCACCTCGGCCAGGATCAGGCCCTTGCGCTCGTTCATCTGGCGGCGGAACTGCTCGTAGACCGCGTCGAGGTTATGGAGGCGGTAATGGCGGAGGAGGGTCTTGAAGAGGTTCGCCGACATCCGGTTGGGGCGCGCCCGCTCGATGATGGCGTCGAGGACGCGCGCCTTCTCGTCCATCGATATGACGGGGCTCGCGAAGACGTGATGAAGCTCGCGGCTCTGCGACATCATGTCGACGAACGTCCGCAAGTCCGAATCAATCGGGTCCACCAGATCGTGCGCGATGGCGACATCCGCGATAGCCTCCGCGTAGCGCCGGGCCACGGCCGTAACGCTCATCTACTCACCTCGCGCAGCTCGTCGACGTACTTTGTCACCATTCGATGGTTATCCTCCGGGCGGATGTCGCGTTTGATCATCGCCTCGGCCATTTCGACCGAGCGCTCGGCGACGAACGCGCGCAGCTCCATGCGCGCGGCCTTCATCGCCCCCTCGATTTCGCGGTGGGCCGTCTGCCTGATCTTCTCGGCGTCGGCGGCGGCGGCAAGCCTTATGCGCTCGGCCTCGGCCTCGGCCTCGCGCTCGGTCTCGGCGCGGATCTGGGCGATCTCCTGGTCCAGCCGGTTCAGCCGCTCTTCGACCTGCGCGAGCTGCGCCTCGGCCTGCTCCTTGTCTCGGCGCGCCTGCTCCAGGTCCTTCAGTATGGCGGCGGCGCGGTCGTCGAAGACCTGCCCGATCCTGATCTTGTTGCGGAAGATGTAGGCGAGGAAGAGGACGAAGATGAGGATGTTGATCACCCTCCATATGTCCTTATTCCACAGGAAGCCGCCGGACGCGGCGGAGTCGGCTGCCATGAGCAACAGCATTATGGATGAAATGAAGATCAATCGGCCCCACCTCCCAGTTCGCGACCGAGCACGGTGCGCGAGATTCTCCCGGCCAGCTGGCGGGACTCCGCTTCGAGCGCGGCGAGCGCCTCGGAGGTCTGCCGGGCTATGCTCGACTTAGCCTGCTCGATCTCCGCGGAGGTCTCCCCCTTTACGCGCTCGATCAGCCCGCGCCTCTGTTCGAGCCCGGCGCTGCGCTGCTGCTCCAGCTTCCTGTACCCCTCGGCGCGCGCGCTCCTGATGGAGGTCTCGTACTCGGAGAGCCGCGCGTGGTACTGGACGGCCGCCGCGCGCGCCTCGGCCGTAGCGCCTTCGGTCAACGCCTCCCGCTTGTCGAGAACCCGGCTGATCGGCCTGAACAGAATCCTGTTCAGCAGAAAGACGAATAGGGCGAAAAGGACGAGAATGACGACAAGCGAAAAATCAGGGTTAATGATATTGCCCTCGCCCGCAGCGAGAGCGATCATCGCGAGCAATAGTATGGACTCCCTTATAAGGAATTTACCGCCAGTTCAAGCCACGAAAATTAACATACGGCCGGAAATGGTGTCAAGGAAAGCGCAGTCCGTCCGGGGGCGTCCCGGCCCCCGGCCCGCTTCGCTTTTGGGAAGGCCGTTTCCCAAAAGCGAACAGGTCTCGGGTTTTAAGCCGGTCGGCCCGACGAGCCGGGGCGTGATAAACCCATTCCGTCCGGCCGTTTAGCTCTTAAGCCGGTCGGGTGATTGATGGAAATTTCGAATTACTGTGTGGCATAAGAGTTTCCTGATAGTACCCGGACCGGAGACGGTCAATTTCGATTCGGCAGAGGAGGCTTTATGGAAACGCTTATGCAGGACCTTCGTTACGGCGTGCGGATGCTTTTGCAAAAGCCCGCTTTCACGGTCGTGGTAGTGCTGGCGCTTGCGGTGGGGATCGGGGCGAACTCGGCCATCTTCAGCGTCGTCAACGCGGTCTTATTGCGCCCGCTTCCTTACGCCGACCCGGATAGGCTTGTGATGATCTGGATGGACAACTCGCGGATCAACATAGCCGAGGACTGGCACTCGTTCCCCAACTACACCGATTACCGCGACCACAACGAGGTGCTCGAATCGATAGCGGCCTTCAACAACCGCAGCTTCAACATCACGGGGTCGGGCGAGCCGGAGCGCGTTCAGGGCGCGTGGATGACCGGCAGCCTCCTGCCCTTGCTCGGAGTGAGCCCGGCGCTCGGGCGGAATTTTTCGCCCGAAGAGGAGCAGCCGGGGAAGGATCAGGTGGTCATACTCGGCCACGGGTTATGGCAGAGGAGGTTCGGCGGCGACCGGAATATCGTGGGGCAGTCGATCCAGCTGAACGGCGCCCCCCGGACCGTGATCGGGGTGATGCCGCAGGGGTTCGCTTTCCCGGCGAAGGACTCGGAGATGTGGGTGCCAATCGCGCTGACTCAGCAACAGATGGCTAACCGGAACGCCATCTCTTACCAGGTGATCGGCAGGGTTAAGCCGGGGGTCACTTTCGAGCAGGCGAAGGCCAACCTCGAAATGGTCAACAGGTGGATTCTGAATCAGAACCCGAATCAGGAAGGCTACGGCATCAACCCCGTGCCCTATCACGACCAGGTGGTCGGGTCGGTCCGCCCTGCCCTGCTCGCCCTTCTGGGGGCGGTCGCCTTCGTGCTGCTGATCGCCTGCGCGAACGTCGCGAACCTCCTGCTCTCGCGGGCGGCCGCGCGGGCCAGAGAGATCGCGATCCGCACGGCGCTCGGCGCGGGACGCATCCGGATCATACGCCAGCTGCTCACGGAGAGCCTGCTGCTCGCGCTCCTCGGCGGGGGGGTCGGGCTGCTGATCGCCTTCTGGGGGCTCGACCTGCTGCTCGCCATCAGCCCGCCCGACCTGCCGCGACTCGACCAGATCACGATAGACCGACGCGTGCTCGGGTTCACGCTCGGGGTATCTTTACTGACGGGGCTGATCTTCGGGCTCGTCCCCGCGTTGCAGGCGTCAAGGCTCGACTTGACCGAATCGCTCAAGGAGGGCGGCCGCGGCTCGTCGGGCGGGATACAGGGCAAGCGGATTCGCAGCGGGCTCGTCGTGTTCGAGGTGGCGACCGCGCTCGTGCTCTTGATATGCGCGGGGCTGATGATAAAGAGCTTCATGAACCTCCAGGATGTGAAGCTGGGATTCAACCCTGACAGGCTGTTGACGGTCAGGTTGCAGCTGTCGGGCTCGAAGTACCAGGAGGACGTGACGGCCACGAATTTTTACCAACAGCTTCTGGAGCGCATCGAAGCCATGCCGGGGGTCGAGTCGGCCAGCGCGATATCAACGCTCTTTCTGAGCAAGACGCCGAACTCCACGAACTTCACAATCGAAGGCCGCGCGCCATTCGCGCCGAACGAGCAGGTCGAAGTGCCCGTCGACATCGTCACGCCGGGCTTCTTTAAGTCGATGGGTATCCCGCTCGTCGGCGGGCGTGAGTTCACGCCGCAGGACGCCAGCGGCGCGCCCGATGTCGTCATCATCAACGAGACGATGGCGAAGCGGTACTGGCAGGGCGAAGACCCCATAGGCAAGCGGTTCATGTACGGCTCCCCCGGCAACGGCGACCCGCAGTGGATGACGATAGTCGGCGTAGTGGGCGACGTTCGCCGGACGGGCTTTGACGCGGAGGTGCGGCCGGAGACTTTCCTCCCCCACGGGCAGGCCCCCGCCAGAGGGATGATGCTGGCCGTCAGGTCCACGTCAGACCCCACGAGCCTGACGGGCGCGGTGCGCGAGGCGGTCCGCTCGCTCGACGGAGACCTGCCGGTCTTCACCGTCAAGCCTATGGACGCGCTGTTAGGCGACATGATGGCGCAGCGTCGGCTGAACATGCTGCTGTTCGCGATACTGGCGGGAGTGGCTTTGATTCTGGCGTCGGTCGGCATCTACGGCGTGATCGCGTACTCGGTGACTCAGCGCACGCACGAGATCGGCATCCGCATGGCGTTGGGCGCGCAGCGAATGGACATAGTAAAGATGATCGTCGGGCAGGGCATCGCGCTCGCCGCTGTAGGTGTAGGGATCGGCATCCTCGCGTCGTTCCTCCTGACGCGATTGATGACCGCTCTGCTCTACGGCGTAAGCGCGACCGACCTCGTCACCTTCGTCGCGATCTCCGCGCTGCTGACTCTGGTGGCCGTGGTAGCGAGTTTCATCCCGGCCCGCAGGGCAACAAGGGTGGACCCGATGATCGCGCTCCGCTACGAATAGCAGAGGGCATTAGACCGGGCGGGGCAATCCTCCCCGCCCGGTCCTAAGCAGGAGAGGGCTCACAAGTGGATATTATCTTTCATTATATATGACATTCCTTCTTAAGATTGTGGATAACTCCTAAAAACCCTAACAAATAACCGTGCCAGAGGCTTGTAATGGTGACAGACGAAGAACTGTGGGACATCCTCTATGAATGCTACACCGAACAGGTTTTCAATCAGGGTGCAGAAGGACAGCTTGAAGGATGGAGCGATAAATTAGTACAGGCGTATATAAAGGTGCAAACTCGGATATTATTTAATGCAATCAAATCCGATGAGTCTCGTTATACGTGGATAATCCAAAAGGATAAGGAAATAGTAAAACAAGGATTCCAAAAAACATTCAGAAGAGATAAGTCATACCCTGTGGATATTTCCTCAATACCCCAATAACCTTGCTGCATTAGAGGCACGTAAAGTAATTGACATTCCACGAAGGCGAGGAGTATCTTTGCATACAAAAGGAGGGGTGCTTATGCGACAGCAAATCAGCAGACTTCTTATCCTTGTAGCACTGTTCGGTCTACTCATCTTTGCTTCAGCGTCCAAGTCTAATGCCGTTGCCCCTGAGAGTATTAATCTATGTTGCCAGATATGCCAAGCACAGTTTTGGGATTGCATGGGGTCTGGTCGTGGCGAGGCTAGCTGTTGTGCGGCTTATACAGATTGTCAATGGTATTGCAACCCGGCAACCATATGCCTTCCTCCTGAGGAGTATTGTCGCGGGGAGTTAGCCACAGTGACACCTAAGACCAGTTTGCCAAAGTAATTGACATAGCAGTAATGCAGAGAGTATCTTTGCGCTCAGGAGGTAACAATGGATACGAAAAAAGAGCAACCATTCTTTGCGAGATTTCTTGAGGGTCAAGAGTTTCCCAACGTTAAGACAAGCATAAAAGCTGGGCCTGGGAATGTAACTGATAAGTACCCATCTGACAATGACGATAATCCACCCGATTAGAGCTTGTGGATAACTACCCATTGACACGCTCTGTGTAGGGTATATACTGCCTATACAAACACCCCAACCAGTAATCCGCTGGGGGATACCTTACAAAACATCCATAAAAACACTTGCGGGGAAGCGCAAGAAAAATAGTGCCTCTTGCATAGTCGGCTTGCTTCCCCAAGCCGCTGTGCGAGGGGTTTTATTTTTCTCACAAATATATGGCCCGCAAAAGAATGATTACTCCCACTATCTGGGAAGATCCAGAGTTCAACAGACTATCAATTAAAGCAAGACTGGCCTTTATCGGCTTAATCTCCAACGCTGATGATGACGGCTACCTTAGAGGCGACTATCGAAGCCTTAGAAGACTTATTTTCGGCTTTGATGATACCGATGATGAACAATGGTTAGGTGAATTGAAGACATTTAAGACGCTCCATTTCTTCGAGAAAGAGGGGGAATTCTTCGTGCATTTACTGAATTGGGACAAGTATCAGAACCAACGGGAAGACCGAAGACAGCCAAGTTCCTACCCAGTGTGCGGCAAATGTCAGACAAGTGACGGGCAAGTGCCTGCTAAAGTAAGTAAGTTAAGTAAAGATAAGGAAGGAAGTAAGGGGTATAAAAAATTCTTAGAGGCAAGGGAACAGATAGGAAAACTATGACCTACTACACTGATGGATTCACCATAGACAAAAACCCTTCCCTACAGGTGGTGGTTTCTGGGTGGTGGATCAGTACAATGTCTTAGTCCGGCGCGAGGAAATGAAAAAGCCTGGGTTCACGAATAACGAAGGGGAGCTGCTGGGTGTCGCGTATGCTGCTGCTATCTGTAATCCAGGGGATACGATTATCACAGACTCGATGAACACGATTAGATGGATGAAAAAGGAAAAACCAAAGCGCGGCCTGACCTGTCGATGCTCTGCCTTGTTACCTCTGAACTAATCGGCGCAAAGCACATTGAACTGAAGTGGGAACCCAGAGAAACAAACCTCGCCGGAATCTACAACGAACTAAAAGCTGTCCGCACTCCGTTACTCGACTTGTATAGGGAGTGGCTAAACATAGGTAGCTGGTGTATAAAGAATGAATGAGTCAATGTCGCTACTGCAAAGCTACTGAGCAACAAATTAAAGCCGGTCTAAATGCCAGCGGCAGCCAACGCTTCCGCTGCCGATTCTGTGACCGCAT
>DASQDI010000154.1:0-12925 GCA_035634255.1 Blastocatellia bacterium | reverse complement strand
GGGCAAAGGTTCTCTCTTACCGTGTGATGGTGAGGGCCTGGCTGACCCCTCCGTCAGGATTTCTCAGCCTGATCTCAACCGGGGTGCCGGGCGGGAGCTCGGACTGCGGGACCTTGACGAGCCACTTGTCGCCCTTCAGCTTGGGCGCGTAGCCCTTGCCGCCGACGAGGACTATGAAGCCGGGCTGCAGGCCCTCCCCGAAGACGAAGAGCTTTCCGCCCCCCGGCTTGTACTGGAACCGCGTGAAGAGGGGCGAGGAGACCGTGATCTCGATGTTCAGAGCGGCCACGGCGTTGAGCCGCCCGCTGGTCGAGACGTAAAGCCCGAGCTGCTCTTTCACGTCCACGCTTTCGAGTATGCGCCGCCGGATGATGATCGCGCTGTCGTTCGGGTACTTCGATTTGATCAGGGCCGCGACCCCCGAGACGAAGGCGGCCGAGGCCGAGGTGCCTCCGACCTGCGCGTACCAGTCGTCGGGGTCTTCGGACTCCGTGCAGTTCAGGCAGTCTCCGCGCGCGACGGTCGTGAGCGCGTTCGCGCCGGGGGCCGTCAGGTGAACGGTCCTCTGGCCGACGCCAGAGACGAAGTCGAACGGGAAGCCCCTGATGATCCGGTCGTTGTAATCCGACGCCCCGACCACGATCTGGTTGGACATCTGGTACTCGCCCGGATAGACCTTGCTGAAATCGTTGTCGTAG
Organism: Blastocatellia bacterium; assembly: GCA_035634255.1. GTDB lineage: Bacteria > Acidobacteriota > Blastocatellia > UBA7656 > UBA7656 > DATLMR01. Next base: position 12,227 of record DASQDI010000154.1, on the reverse strand, counting down.
CCTTCGTTCCCGGATATGCATACCAGCAGCACGCCCGCGTCGCTCGTGGCCGCCACCGCGTCGCGGAGCATGTTGGCTTCCGCCTGAGTCACCTCGTCGACCGGCAGCAGGGTCCTCCAGCTAGCGTTGATTATGGACGCGCCCGCGGCTATCGAATAGATCAGGGCGCGGGAGGCGTCCACCACGGTCGCTTCCACCTCCTCGCGGAACGGGCCGATCCTTTCGAAGAAGACGACCGGCAGCACCTTGCACTGCGCGACGCCCGTGATGCCCGTGCTGTTGTTCATCTCCGCCGCGATGAGCCCGGCCATCTGAGTGCCGTGGCCGAGCACGTCCCGCGTGTCGCCGTTGTCGAGGGCGAGGTTGAACCCATGCACGTCGTCGACGTACCCGTTGCGGTCGTCATCTATGCCGTTGTCCGGCACCTCCCCCGCGTTGGTGTAGATGTTGGCGGCGAGGTCCGGGTGCGTGCGATCTATCCCCGTGTCGGTGACGGCCACGATCACGCCGGGGCTCCCGGTCGTTATCTCCCATGCTTCCGTGGCCTTGATGTCCGCGTTCCTCGTCGAGTCGAACCCGGCCACACCGACGCCCAGATTCTTGAGCCCCCATTGAAACTCGAACTCGGGGTCGTTGGGGGTCACGGAGCCAGGTATCACCTTGTAATTGGGCTCGGCGTATTCGACCTCCGGGTCGGCCTTCAGTCCGGCGATGATCGAATCGACATCCGAATCCGCGCCGAACCTGAGCACGAATACGCGGTCGAGCCCGCGCCGCGAAATTATCTCCGCGAGCTTCGGGTCCGCCGCCCCCGCGACGAGCGGCTCGGCGGAGCGCGCGGGCCTGCGTGCGGCGCGCTCGCCCACCTCCCGGGCCAGCGCCAGCATCGGCTCGCGCCCGCCGGGGGCCTGCGGCCCGGACAGTGTCGAGCCGCGCGCGCCCTCTTTGAGCTTCACGACGATTTCGCCGGCCGCCCCGGAGTCCTTTTCCCTCGGGGCTCCGGCTTGCGAGATTCGCGGTTGGGGAGCGACGACCGCCAGGGCGAGTAAGAGAGGCAGGAGCGCTATCCGAATCTTTTGCATAGGTGTCGTGACGTAGGTCTCCCGGTAAATTCTTGAGATTGACAAGCTCTGCTTATACCTTAAAGTCGGGGGCGTTTCAAGAGTATCGTTCGGCTGTAAGCCTGCGAGACGAAAAGAAATCTTCGGGCGCGCGGACTCAAAGAGAACTCAGCTCCTGCTCGACGCTGCGGCGCGCGTGCTGAAGCTCAAGCAGGTAAGGCGGCGCGACCCGGTCCGAGCACTCCTCGGGAGTCAGGCGGCACCGCTCGCAGGTGCCGTCGATGTCGCACCGGGTGATGGCCGGGTCGTTCGAGAAGCGGACCGTGCGCTCGAAATTCTCATCCACCCGGAAGCCGAGCGAGACGGAAGAGGTGGCCGAGCGGTTGAGCGCCAGGGGGCGCGCCATCGCTATGCACAGGAATCGCCCGTCCCCGTCGACGTAGCGCGAGAGCTGCGCGTCGACGACGGGCTGCTCGTCGCGGTCGCCGTTCGACGCGCCGCGCAGTCGCCCGCGCTCAAGGTCGTGGAGTATGCGTATGGCGATCCACCGGCGGCAGTAGTGCTCGTTGACCCCCGTGCCTCCGGGGATCAGGATCTGAGACATGTTGAGGTGTTTGACCAACCGGTAGTTTCCGTTCTCGTGGTTGAAGCGGAGGAAGTGCATCTTGAAGCCGAAATACCTCGGCAGCAATTCCGTCAGGCGGTACATGAATATCTCGGGCGTGACCTCGTAGCGGCCGAGGAAGCTTCGGAATAATTCCGGCCGCCAGGAGTCGAGCGCGAAGAACTCCCTCATGTCCGAGAGCACGCGCTCGCGGTTGATCAGCAGGGCCCCGGCGAAGTAAGAGGCTTTGAAATCGTTGAGCACCTGCTCGAACGAATCGACGCGCTCGGGCGCGGAGGTCAGGGCGCGCTCCTTGAGGTCGAGCACCTGGTAGCCGATCTCGCGGGCGAGTATGAATTTCCTCTGAAGCTCCGACAGCAGAGGGTTGATCAGGAGCCGCGGGGCCTGCTTCTTCTTCGCGACCAGCACGGAGCGGAGGTGCTGAAGGCGCGGGCGCTCGCTCAGCTTCTCGTCGTCCAGCAGGTAGCCGAACCGGCCTTCGATTATCGCGCGGATGTCCGAGTAGCCGGGCGTCGGGTCCGACGCGAGCCCCGCGTCGCGCACGAACGCATCGACCGCCTCCTCGATCTCCCGGAAGTAGTTGTCGTTCAGCTCCTGGTGGGAGCGGAGCGCGGAGCGGAAGATGTGCTCGACCCCGATGTTGTACTGCTCGGCGATGCCGAGGAAGGCGTTCACGAGCGCGCTCGCCTCGGCCGGCTGCCTCGTCATCAGCTCGACCACCTGCGCGGGGCTTATGCCGAACAGGTGGTACGGGAAGTCGTGGAGCAGGGGGGACGAGAGGAAGCCGGCCAGGGGGCTCAGCTCTTCGTCGAGCTTGATCGACACGAGGTCGTCGTAGTTCCTGCCGAGCGCCGCGGCCAGCCGCGCGATCTTCTCCGCCTTCGGGTACTTCTTCCCGTGCTCGATCTCCGTCAGGTAGGAGTTCGAGAGCCCCGTCTGCGCCGCGAAGTCCGTTAGAGAAAGCCCCGCCTGCTCGCGGTACTGCCTGAGTTTCATCCCGAAGATTACTTTGAGGTTGAGGCTCATTAAACTTCCTTAACATGCAACCTGACCGGAGGGCGTGACCCGTGACCATTCCCGCGCGCTCGCCGGTCCATCTTAACAGGATCACGCTCTCCGGCGAAAGCTCGCGAGATTCTTCAGGGCCGACCTGATCCTGTTCGCGGGCCGCTCGTTCGGGCGCTGTTTGAAGAGGGTGCCGTGCTCGCCCGACAGCTCTTCCGGGGGGCGGCCGTTGCTGTAGTAGTAGAGCGCGAGCGATTTTCTCGTCCGGCCCTCGGGGCAGGTCACGGGGTCGGGGTGGCCGTGAAAAGAATAATCGGTCGTGCTGAAGACCACGCACCGGTTGAAGACCGGGAGCACCCTCTTCTCGCACTTCTTCATCTCGCGGTCCCAGAGTTCGAGGTGGCCCCCGTATTCCTCCTTCCAGCCCTCGTTGAGGTAGAGCAGCAGGTTCAGCCTGCGGTCCAGCCGCAGCCTTTCGTGCCGGTTGAAGTCCGCGTGAACCTTGAGGTACCCGCCCCTCTCGATCTGGTGGAGGCCCCCGCCCCAGAAGTGCGGGTCGGGGATGAGGCCGTCGATGCCGGTCAGGGTTTCGAGGAAGGTCACGAAGGCGGACGAGTTGAGCTGATAAAGGGCCATGCGCGTCGCCTCGCCCATCTGCGACTCGTCGCGCGAGGCCAGCTTCCTCTCTTCGCGATTCCTGAAGCTCACCCAGTCGATTTCGCCGGGCCGGGGGAACTCGTCGATGACCGACCTCAGCATCTCTTCGGGGAAGAGGCCGTCGAGCACGACGTGAGGGAAGGGCGCGGCCTCGCGGTACCGGTCCCGGTGCCGCAGGGCGACTTCATTCAGTTTTTCAGGGTCGATGGAGAACATATGCTTGCGTTTTTATCAGGGGCGCTCGCCTCGGCGGCCTTCGCTCTCAATGCGGCTGCCGGGAGTCCGTGATCAGAGAGAGGAAGGCTCTCGCGGCCTGCGACAGGTACCTCTCCCTGTGGTAGACGAGCCCGAGCTGCCGCCGGAAACGCGCGCTCCTGATGTCTATGGCCTTCAGGCTCCCTTCCGCGATCTCTTTTTCTATGCAGAGCCGGGGGACTATGGAGATGCCCATGCCTATCGAGACGAACCGCTTTATGCTCTCGATGGAAGCGAGCTCCATCGTGATCTTTATGCCGACCCCGCCCTCCCCGAAGTGCCGCACCATCAGCTCGCGCGTGGTCGTGCCGACGTTATGAAGGATGAAGGGCTCGCCTTCGAGCTCGGACATGTTGATCCGGCGGCGCGAGGCGAGGGCGTGGCCGGGGCCGACGATCAGGGCCATCTCGTCTTCGTGAATCGTTATCGCTTCGAGGCGCGGGTCGTGGACGGGCAGGGTGACTATGCCGAAATCGAGCGACCCCTCTATCACCTTCTCGGTGATGTTGCGCGAGATGGCGCGCTGGATGTCCACCTGCACCTGCGGGTATGCCTGCTTGAACGAGGCCAGCACGTCGGGCAGCAGGTAGAGGCAGGTCGTCTCGTTCGCGCCCAGAGTCAACCGCCCCCGGCTCAGGCCGCGGAGCTCGCCCATCGCGAGCCGCGCCTCGTCCCTGAGGCGCACGAGGCGCATCGCGTAGTCCATGAGCAGTTCGCCCGCGGACGTGAGCCGGATGCTCTTGCCCAGACGGTCGAAGAGTCGCTCGCCAAGCTCGTCCTCCAGCAGCTTCACGGCCGAGCTGATGGCAGGCTGCGTCCGCCCCATCCGCCGGCCCGCGCGCGAAAAACTCTTCTCTTCGGCCACCGCCGCGAAGACTTCGAGCTGCCAGAATTCCATTTTACGGGAGCCTCCTGAACGATAAACAGCGTTTATAACTAGCATAAAAAGAATAGATTTTACAAATCTCAACTGTGGGCGTAGAACATGCGGGTGGCAAAGTCGGGGCCGGCATTCAAAGCGCGCCGCGCCCTAACACCCATCCCCCGGATGAAGAATAAGCGCACCCCTCGCCGCCGCGCGAGCCGCGGCGACGGGCCTCGGTGTTCGAATTCCAACGACCGAAAGGAGCAAACTGATGAGCGGAGAAGAAGCATTGAAATTCGCGGCCGAGCACAAAGCCGAATTCGTGGACGTGCGATTCACGGACCTGCTCGGCCAGTGGCACCATCTCACCATCCCCATCGAGGAGTTCGGCCCCGAGAATTTCGAGAACGGGGTGGGGTTCGATGCGTCGAGCCTGCGCGGGTGGGCCGCGATCAACGAGTCGGACATGATCCTTGTCCCGGACGCGACCCGCTACTGGATAGACCCGTTCATGCGGCCCGCGACGCTCTGCCTCATCGCGAGCGTCTTCGACCCGATCACCAGAGATGGGTACTGGCTGGACCCCCGAGCGGTGGCGCAGAGGGCGGAGAGTTACCTTAAATTCACTGGCATCGGCGATGTCGTTTATTTCGGCCCGGAGGCCGAATTCTTCATATTCGATAAAGTATCTTTTCACAACGAAGGGCATACATCCGGTTACTCGGTCGATTCGATGGAGGGCCCCTGGAACACTTCCTCCGAGCGCGGCGGCACGAACGGCCACGGCTACCACATCCGCCCGAAGGAGGGCTACGTCCCCCTGCCTCCCCTCGACTCCATCTCGGACCTCCGCTCGGAGATCGCGAAGCTGCTCAGGGGCGCGGGGATCAGCGTCGAGTGCCACCACCACGAGGTGGCGACGGGCGGGCAGTGCGAGATCGACTTCAGGTTCGGCAACCTCCTGCACACGGCCGACAACCTGATGGTCTTCAAGTACACGGTCAAGAACGCGGCCCTGCGCGCGGGCAAGGCCGCGACCTTCATGCCCAAGCCGATCTACGGGGACAACGGCAACGGCATGCACTGCCACCAGTCGATATGGAAAGACGGCAAGCCCCTGTTCGCGGGCGACGGGTACGCGGGGCTTTCGGAGATGGCGCTCCATTACATCGGGGGGCTGCTCCGGCACGCGCGGGCCATCGCCGCCTTCGCCGCCCCGACGACGAACAGCTACAAGCGCCTCGTGCCGGGGTTCGAAGCGCCGGTCAACCTGGCCTATTCGAGCCGGAACCGCTCGGCCGCCGTGCGCATCCCGATGTACTCGCAGAGCCCGAAAGCCAAGCGGCTCGAATTCCGCCCGCCCGACCCGTCCTGCAACCCTTACGTGGCATTCGCGGCGATGCTGATGGCGGGGCTCGATGGGATTCAGAACCGGATCGACCCCGGCGACCCGCTCGACAAAGACATCTACGACCTTTCGCCCGAGCAGTTGAAGAACGTCCCCTCGATGCCCGGCTCGCTCGAAGAGTCGCTCCGCGCGCTCGAAGAGGACCACGCCTTCCTCCTGCACAACGACGTGTTCAGCGAAGGGCTGATCGAGCGGTGGATCGACTACAAGCGCAAGAACGAGATAAACCCCGTTCGCATGCGCCCGCACCCGGTCGAGTTCTCGATGTATTTCGATATCTAAGAATAAAGGGGTCAGTGGCCTGGGGCCAGGATTCAGGGGCTAAGGAAGGAAGATTTCAGATTCTATTTATAGAATCCCATTTCGAGTAAATCGAAACCCTCGGGAGCATCCCCGGCCCCCGGCCCCCGGCCCCTGACGCCTGCCCCTGGCAACGCGACCGCCAGCCTGAAACATCCCACCTCCGTATCTGACACCACTCCGCGAAAAAGAGGAATTAGGAGATGAAAAGAAGATTTATCAGCTTGCTCGCAATCGTAGGGATGGCCCTCGCCGCAGGCTCTCCCGCGGCCGAACCGGCGGCGCTGGCCGCCCAGAAAAAAAGCTCCTGCAAGTGCAGCAAGCCCGCCCTGAAGCGCAAGACTCGCGCCACGCGCGCGAAGGCGACGGCCCGCACCGGCGCGGCCGCAAAGAGAGTCAGCGCCACGCCTTCGGACAGCGGATCGAGCGCCGAAGTGGTCGGCCCGGTCTTCGTCACTTACACCCTGCCTCAGCACCAGTACTTCAGGCTGAGGATGAATCAAAGGCTTAGCTCGGAGACGGCACGGGCGGGCGACCGCTTCAAGACTACGGTCGTGACCCCCGTTTACGTGGGCGGGATCGAGGTCGTGCCTGCGGGCTCGACCATCGAGGGCCGCGTCGTCTCCGCGACGCCCGCGCGCTCTCGCGGGCGGGAAGGGCAGATTGCCGTGGCTTTCGACGCGCTCCTCCTGCCCGACGGGACGAAGCACGCGATTGACGGTGCGATGACCGAACTTCAGGACGAGAAGGGCGGCGAGGTCGATGAGGAGAATCACATAACCGGGCGCTCGTCTGAAAACCGCCAGATCATCTTCGTCGGGGGCGGCGGCGTGGGCGGGGCGGTCCTCGGCGGGGCCATCGGAGGCGGGAAAGGTGCGGCCATAGGCGCGATCATCGGCGCGGGCGCGGGCGTGGCCGGGAGCATGCTGAAGAAGGGCTACGAGGCCGAAGTGAAGAGCGGGACGGAACTCGGCATGATCATTAATGAGCCGATACAGTTCTCCGTCAGGTCTGACCGTTACAGGTAATCATTTAACCGCTTCGCGAGGCGGGATTCATCAAACAAAAATTTCGCGGGCAACGCGAAGGGGGGTGTTGATGAATCTAATCGATAGGCAGTGACCCGATAATAACGCTGGTAGAATCATCCTTTCGAGGCAGTCCGACACTCGGGTCACTGCCATCATAATTCTTATGATGGCCCGCCGCGCTTTGAATAAGTGCGCCGCCCTTCGGTCCTGAACCCTTCCCCAAGCACTATAGATATCGCTTCCGGATATGCCCGGTGCTCCTGTTCCAGGATCCGCTCGGAGAGAGTTTCAATCGAGTCGTCTTCGCGGACCTCGACAGCCCTTTGCAAAACTATCGGGCCGTGGTCGAGGTGCTCGTCGACGAGGTGGACCGTGCACCCGCTGATCTTCACCCCATGGTCGAGCGCCTGCCTCTGCGCGGCGAGTCCGGGGAAAGCGGGCAGCAGGGAAGGGTGGATGTTGAGGATGCGGTTCTCGAACTCCCGCACGAAATAATCGCTGACCAGCCTCATGTAGCCCGCGAGACATACGAGCGTCACGCCGCGCCTTTTCAATTCGGCCACTACCTCGCGGTCGTGCTCTTCCCGCCCCCTGCCCCTGTGACTTATTAGGAGCGTCTCGACCCCCCGCTCGCTCGCCCTCGCCAGCCCCGCGGCTGACTCGACGTTGCTGATGACGACCGCCGCCTCCGCATTCAGGCGGCCTTCGTCAATCGCGTCGAGGATGGAGATCATGTTGGACCCGCGACCCGAGATCAATATGCCGATTTTCGGTTTTGCCATACGGGGCGGAAAATACCTCAACGCCCGCGCGCTCGCAAGGCTCCCAAAACGCATTACTTGCTTCCGGCCTGCAAAACAAGTATCTTTTATCCGCCCATGGAGCCCGACCAGCTTCCTCCAAACGATAGAGCGGACACCTCACCCGACGAAGCCGGTGAGCCCGAAGTGCTCGTGCGTCGGTCGGACGAGGACATGGCCCTCTTCGACTCGCAGAGGATCGTCGAAGCCCTCGTGCGCGAAGCGAACATCGACGCCGACCTCGCCGCGCAGATCGGCATCGAGGTGCGCGAGTTCATACAGAAGCTCGGCTTCCGCACGCTCAGCTCTTCGCTGATCCGCGGGCTGGTCGACGCCAAGCTCCTTGAGCTAGGCCTCGAAGACGCGCACCGCTGGCACACCCGCCTCGGGGTCCCTTTCTATGACGTGGACCGCATCATTCACAGCTCGGTGAGCGAGTCCGGCGCGCAGCCCTACGGCCCGGAAGGGACGAGCCTCGTGCTGGCCGAATCGATCAAGCGCGAGTACGCCGTCCTGAACGTATTCTCAGAGCAGATCGCGAATGCCCACCTCGTCGGGGACATTCACGTGCACGGGATAGGGGCGATAGACCGGCCTTACTCCCTCATCTCGGCCGTCGATTACGTGAAGCAGTTCGGGCTGATACTGCCGCAAGGCTTCTCCAGCTCGCGCCCCGCGAAGCGCGCGGAGGTGCTGGCCGCGCACATCGTGAAGCTGTCGGCGGCCCTGCAAGGCTACCTGGCCGGCCCCGCCGTCTGGGACTCGCTTAACTTTTCCGTCGCGCCTTTCCTCGTGGGCGCGGACGACCGCACGATAAAACAACTGGCTCAGACTTTCGTCTTCGAGTTCTCCGCCCCCGCCGTCGCGCGCGGAGGGCAAATCGTCTTTTCAGACCTTCACCTCGACTGGGACGCGCCCTCCTACATGAAATCGCGCCCGGCCATAGGCCCCGGCGGGCAGCCGCTCGACAAGAGTTACGGGGACTTCAGCGCCGAGGCGCACCGCTTCCTGCAGGCCCTCTTCGAAGTGTTCATAGAAGGCGATGGGTCGGGCCGGGCCTTCCTGACCCCGCGCCTCATACTCCACATCAACCGCCACTTCAACGAGATTCCCGGCTACCGGGGGGTGCTTGAGCTGGCGAGCCGCCTCGCGGTCGAGCGGGGCGGGCTCTCCATCGCCTTCGACCGCGACGACGAGGGCACGTTCTACCGCCGCTACGGGATCGCGGACGACAAGGCCCTCGCGCGCACCGACAGCCATGCGTTGCGCTCGGCCCAGTTCCAGATCGTCTCTTTGAACCTGCCGCGCGTCGGCTATCTCGCGGGCGGCAATCAGGTGAAGGTCTTCGAAGAGTTGACCCGTTTGATGGAGACCGCGGCGCAGGCCCATCTGGAGAAGCGCGTCTTCCTTGAGAAGCTGCTCGCTCTGGGCGAGCGCGGGCCTCTTGCGACCCTGACCACTCGGGCGAGCGGCGCGCCGTTCCTGAAGCTCAACTGGGCCATTCACGCCATCACCCCCGTCGGGCTGAACGAGCTCTGCCGCTCCGTGCTGCAAACGGACCTGCATGATTCGGCGGCGGCCATGGAGTTCGCCCTGAAGGTGCTGACCCATTTGAAGCGCGAGGCCGAGCGCCTGTCGAACAAGCACAAAGTCCGGTTCCTCCTGAGCGGGCAATCGACCGAAGTGACCGCGCACAGGCTGGCGCGGCTCGACCTGCGGTTCTTCGGGGAGACGGCGGCGGCGGCGGCCTGCGGCGACTCGGAAAGCGACGCCTCGTACTACACGGACGGGGTTCGCTTGCCCGCCACGAGCAACGTTTCGGTGCTCGACCGAGTGCGGACCGAGGGAGTCTTCCACGAGTTCGGCTTCATCAACGCGACCACCGAAATATGGATGGGCGAAGTCAAGCCGCAGGCTGACGACCTGGGCCGCCTGATCTCTCAGGCGTTTTACCAGTCCTCATGCGCGGGCCTGATCTTCTGCCCGGAGTTCACCATCTGCTCCAGTTGCGGCGCGAGCGAGCGCGGGCTGCACTCGCAGTGCCCGGCCTGCAATTCCCAGCGCGTGGACGGCCTCGCCTACGCGGGCGACCGCTACGGCCACACCTCTTCGTGGGACGCGGGCCGGCTGGCCGAATTGCGCGACCGCCGGCGCGTGACGGGAGCGGAGATGTAATCATCAGGGGCCAGTGGCCGGGAGTCAGGGTTCAGGGATGCCGCCCGCGGTTTCGATTTACTCGAAAGGGGTTCTATAAATAGAGTCTGAAATGCTTCTTCCTTAGCCCCTGACTCCTGACTCCTGAACACCGGCCCCTGCGTTTATCTATGCCTTCCGGACGCACGCACGATCTTGTCAGCCTGTGGCTCGCCATCCCTTCGGCGGGGGCGGCTTATTACTTCACTCGCGATTGGGCTCTGGCCGCCGTTGTGGGCGGGACCGTGCTATTCGGAGGGTTGATGTTCGGCCCCGACCTCGACACGCAGAGCAAGCCATACATGAGGTGGGGGCCGCTCAGAATACTCTGGTGGCCTTACAAGGTCGCGCTGCCGCACCGCTCGCGCTGGTCGCACGGAATACTCTTCGGCACCGTTATTAGAATAGCCTATTTCCTCGCGGTCTCCGTGCTCTTGCTCGCCCTCGCCCTCTACGCCCGCGACGCATGGGTTCGTCAATCGGCCCCGAGCTTTGCGGAAGTCTCCGACGCATTCGTCCGCGTCTGGGAGGTGATCGCTCCGGTCAGGCGGGACTACCTCGTCGCGGCTTTTATAGGCTTGTGGGTCGGGGCCGCGAGCCACACGGCGACGGACGTGCTCGGCTCGTTCTTCAAGAGCGTGAAGAAATCCTTCTGAACGGTGCTCGACTCACCTTAAAAACTCCGCGGGTAAGGGGTACCGCTTCGTCTCGCTGTTCCAGACCACGTGCGCTATCTTCCAGCGCCCGCCCTCATGGATCATCTGAAAGCTCAACAGGCCCCGGTCTATTGTCTTGCCCCCGGCCTCGTTGCGCGATTCGTAGGTGCTCAATACGTGCGCGATTCTGGCGTAGCAGGTCGTGACGCGCCTGACCTCCTTTTGGAAGAACCCTTGGCCCTTCACGTACTCGGACACATGCCTAATATATTGGTCGCGGGACTGCGGGAAAAACTGGTTCTCCCCCTTCTCGTTGATGCCGACGGCGTCGAATCGCGCGGTCTCTAATAACAGGGAGTTGAACCCGGCCCAATCCCTGTCGCCGGGGGGGCCGGATATTATTCGAAAATACGCGCCGATAACGCCCCCCGCCGCGGCGGAGTCAACGCATTCCGATTGGGCGAGCGCCGGGGCGTCGCACCGAAGCTGCGCCCATGAGAGGGCGGCCAGGAACAGCAAAAATCGTTTGGACGAGAGTCGGCTCATTACTTCTGTACCCCCTATCCGGTTAAGATCGAGGCGGCGAGCAGCGGTATCATCAACTCGTGGTGGCCCGTGAAGGAGAAGCCGCGCCCGCTCCCCGCGACCGGCCGGCGCACGACGTTGGTGAGCGGCCGGTAATGCTGGATGAAGTCGAAATTAGCCGTCGTGAAGTTCTTAAGGGCGTGCCCCAGGTTGCGGACGACCGTCACCGTTTTCAGGAAGACTTCGGGCAGGACCACCGCGGAGCCGAGGTTGAGGTAGACGCCCCCTTCGTCGAGCCCGCGCACTATCGAGCAGAGCAGGCGAAAGTCGTCGTGCGTCGTCTGCCCTATGCTCGCGCCGTCGGCCCCCGGATGTATGTGGACGATGTCCGTGCCGACCGCGACGTGGACCGTCACCGGGACGCGCGCGTCGTAGGCGGCGTAGAGCAGAGACTTGTCCGCGTGCGGAGGGCTCATCATGTGAAGCCGCCTGCCCAGGCTCTCGCCCATGCCGATGCGCTCCGAGGCCCCCGAGTTGATCGCCTCGTTTATTATGCGGCCCGTCTCCTCCGCCATGCCGAACCCGCCCGAGCCGATGGTCGCGTCCACGTCCTCGGAGGTCGCGCCCGCGAGAGACATCTCGAAGTCGTGAATCATAGCCGAGCCGTTCATCACGAAAGCCGTGATGAACCCGCGCTTCATCAGGTCTATGAGGACGGGGCCGAGCCCGGTCTTGATGACGTGGCCGCCGAGGCCCGCGATGATCGCGCGCTCCCGCCGCTTCGCCTCCCTGACGGTGCCCGCGAGCTCTTTCAGGTCGCGGGCCGCCAATATGTTGGGCAGGCTG